>CAZAFR010000001.1:0-5643 GCA_964484665.1 uncultured Proteiniphilum sp.
GAAAAAATTGTTTAGTACCTTCTATTGCGCATGGATTGATTTGAACCTGAAGTATTTACTGTAGATCTAACGCTTCTTCTTTTGCTTTGGCTTGTAGATCTCTGATTGTTTTGTTGTGACTGACCAACTTCTTGTTGCCTGAGGCGTGTTTCGAATTCGATTAGTTCTTGCTCTATCTTATCCTGTTCTACTTTCATCTCTTCGGGTGAGGTGGCGTGCCTTAGTACTATTTCTCCCGAGTACCTTCTTGTTCTGAAAAAATCATCTATTGTGCCTCTGATGCTATTGTTAAGACTGGAAAGCATGATGGGCATCTGCTTGGCATAGGGTGCAATTTGTGTGTAGGGTACCCAGAAAAGCGGGTAGCGGGTGGTGCCTTCGTAGTTGTCGAATCTGTAGATTATTGGACAGATCGCTATGGGTTGTATGCGTAGACTTGATGTTGGTGTGTCAAAGTAATATACTTCCTTTAGATAGTACCCCTGTACCTCGTTTGAGATAATATCTGTTTGGCTTATTCCGAATCTATCTAAAAATTCCGGTAGGTTTATCAGGTACTCGTCGGTAAATAATTCACGCCCATCGAGGTACTCATATGCTTTGATATCTCCGTTTTGTAATAGGGTGAAGATCTTTGTGAATAGATTCATTTGTTCTTCCATTGGAGTTTCGGGATAGCAGAGTACGCTATTTTCGGGTTTCGAGAGATCAAGATAGCGGTAGATTATGCGTGACCATCTTGAGTTCTCAAGTATCTCAGTTAGCTGATCTTCAGGTGCGTTCATGCCGACTGTTGCGTTGAAAGTGTTCCGTTCGGCTTCTGTCTGCTGTCGCTGTGCAATTCTCTCTCTTGCTGTCTCTTGTGAGTAAGCAACTTGAGTTGTCATTGTTAGGAGGAGTATTAATATTAAAAGGATTGACTTCATTGAGGAATATATTAATTAACTTGTACTTCAATAATAGCAATATCGCGTTCAACACCGTCGGGCCCTACAGCACGAATGCCTGAAACATAAAAATAGCTTCCCCTGGCAAGTCGTTGTATCTGCTCTTTCTGCCGTTGCGAGAAGTGATTGCCTTTAGAAACTTCGGGGATGGCATTCCCCATGGAATCAAAGAATAGTGTACGGAACCCGGTAACACGGAAAGGTATATTTAGTATTCCATCGTCTATAGCTGCTTGTATGCCTTCAGCATTTATTAGTACTGATCTTGAGATGCTTCCGCCCTTGAATGTAACAGGGTTGCCGTTTATATCTCTATAAGAAATAAATGGAGTAGGGTCGGGTAGTGCTCTTACTCTGAACTCTCGTGAGGTGAGTTGTCGGGTTGTGCCTTCAGGTGTCCTGACTGACACTGTTATTATTGCATCTTCACCTATGGTAGAGGGCTTTGCAGTCCACAAATTTCCTGTTCTTGAAAGTGTGCCGTTGGTCATATTTGCATTTATATTTTGAGGAGATACGCCCGGTGCTGAGATGCTAACTTCGTTATCGATTCCGGCATAAAGTACATTCATGAGCGAAGGTGCGATTGTTGCCATTGGTTCTATAACTGTATAGCTGCTTTGGAATTCGCGACGTGTTGTTGTGCCGTCAGTTCCGCTTATTTCGAGGTAGCCTTCGATGGGGAAAGTGCCAGTGGAGCTTGTTGGCAAAGAGAATTCCCTGTTGCCATTTAAATGGGGCTTAATGTTATTAAATTGTAGTAACGGATTTTTGGTTGTGTCTTCGGCTGAAAGTATTACACGGGCTTTGTAATCGCTTCCACGAAAAACTATATCCGACTCAGGAATTACGTATGCATTGAGTTCATTTATTTTAAAATCGCTTATATCTACGCTGTTGAGTATGTTTTCTAGTGCATCGCCTTCGGCTGAAATTACATCGTTCTGAATTTTTGTAAGCATGGTGACTGCGGCCGCAAGGGGCATGTTTTCGAATTGTGTTGCTTCCCAGCTTTTACTGCTAGTTGTTTGAGTGTTAAGGCTTCTTTCAATTATTTCTCTACGCGCAGGGTTTTGAACAAATTGTGTGATACTGTAACGATAATTATCGATTGCTTTTTTAAGATTCTTGCCTTCTCCACTCATGGGCGAAAGCATCACTATTGATGCTGCATCGAGATCATCTTTGTGTTTTATGTTGTCGATATCTGCTTTTCGACCGTCGGCTTGTTTGACCATCAAGTATTTGAGCTCTTGAATGTATGCCGTTAGTGAGTCGGTCATTTTGCGCACCTCGAGTCCTCGGTTGTACCATTCTTTGGCTTTCCCCGGATTTTGCTTGTTGTATTGGGTCAGTTCGTTAAGGATCAGATCGTTCCTATCGGTCATGGTACCTGATGAATCGCGCAGACTATTGTTTACCAGACCAAAGCCGTCGAGTACTTCTGCCGATACGTTGAGTGCTAGCATTGCGATGAACACCAGATACATTAGGTTTATCATCTTTTGACGGGGAGAGTTGGGACTGTTTACTGCCATTTGTTGAGGACTAAATTATTTGTCATGGTTGACTGACATCGCCTTGAGCATTCTTGAATATATGTCGTTGAGTTCCTGAATCTGTTTTGTCATCTTTTCGGTCTCTATTGCGAGGTCTTCTAACTGCTTGTTGTACTTCTCGGTTTGGGGTGACGGGTTGATCTGGTGGTGTTGATCCCCTTGATTTGATATTTGATTGAATTGATTGCTAATATTATTTTTAATTTTCTTTTCTGATGTTAGCACAGGGAACACCTTTTCCCAGTTGTAATCTCTGATGGGTGTGTCGAAGGCTGAGAGGGTAAATACTATTACTTCTGTGATCATTCCTATTAAAAGAAGCTCGTTACCAAACGGGAAATGGAGTAGTTTAAACATGGCGCCGAGGATGACGATTGCTGCCCCAATGCTATAGACGAAGTTGATGAAACGTTTGCCTCGCTCAGTTTGTAGGAATTTCTCTAATCGGTTTTTATATCTTTTATATGCATTCATATTTTGAGCATTTTTTTGATTTATATGTTTACTTTGACCCAGGTATCTGAGTCCTCACGCAACGGAATCCTATATAGGACCGACCTCTGTTTTGATATTCTGAGTCTCTCATGTCGGCACGAATAAAGGTCGCATTATCTTTCCAGGAACCGCCTTTAACTACTTTCCTTTTCATAAAGTCGGGGTCGTCGACTGATGCGTTGTAATTATATTCGGGATTGATATTACTCATAAGTTCGTTACCTGATTCGCTGTAGGCGGTTGAGGTCCATTCGGCCACGTTGCCTGCCATATCGTATAGTCCGATGTTGTTGGGTTTGAAGCTTCTTACAGGTGATGTGATGAGAAAATTGTCGGCAGCGTATGCGCCTTCACCGGGACTAAAATTGGCTTGATAGCAACCGCTTTCGGTCATCGTTCCGTCTGATCCCCAGGGATATATATTGTCGGAACTACCGCTGCGGGCTGCAAGTTCCCATTCGGCTTCTGTGGGTAAGCGATATTTTTCTACTTGAACTCCTGAGCTGCTAATGTTTCTGCGGAGGAATAGTGTGCGCCATTCGCAAAAGGCTGTGGCTTGTTCCCACGATACACCGACTACAGGGTGATGTGCGTAGGCGGGGTTTGAGAAGTAGTTGCGCATGTATATTTCGTTGTTGCTGTTCTGAAAATCGTTTACCCAAGTTGTTGTGTCGGGGTAGATGTTCACTATGTAGGTGTGCACGAAATCGTAGTGACTGCTGTACGGTCGAGTTATCTTTTCATTGATTATTCTACCATCCTGCGCGATATAGGCTGTGTCCTTTGAAATAATTAGCCTATCAGGATTTGTTTTATATTTGCTTTTTGCTGCTTCTCCTGTATCGTACCACTCATAACGAAAGTTCATCTGATTGGCATCTAACATCTTCATGCCTGTTATGGGATGTGTTTTGTATAGACTATTGATGGTTGCTTCTTCCTCTTCTGTGTTGCGGCTCCATGGTATTGGAATAGACCAGTTGAGATGTGGTGTAACGGGATCGCCGTAGATGTCTTCGGTAATCAAATAGAAGTCATCTCCTCCATAAGCTGGGTCGGCCATTCGTTCTCGTATTATTGAATCGCGCACCCAATAGACAAACTGCTTGTACTGCGAATTGGTTATTTCTGTTTCATCCATCCAGAAGTTATCTACTGACACCCCGCGAGTTGGGATATTTATTCCCCAAAGCGAATCTGTTTCTCCTGGACCCATTGTGTAGGCTCCACGAGAGACTAGTACCATGTTATAGGGAGTTGGCTCATTCCAAACTCTACCAGTGGGAACACCGGTTAGTTCTCCGCCTGTTGTGCCTATTCGACTACCTCCACATGAGCAGGTTAGTATGATTATCAGCAGTAATAATAAATATTTTCTCATGTTTATATTTCTTCTTCAGTTTATAATGGAGCTATTTGTTAGTTTCTCTTTTTTCTCTGTTAGTAGTTTCTTTTCTTTTTCTTTATCATCAATTTTCTTATTATATAACTTTTTTATAATAAGCGAATGCTCTTGTGAGGTTGCTTTTTTGGTTTGAAACTGTCTAAGGTGAAGTCGTATCTTAGAAACATCTCATGATTTCCTTTACTATCTTTCCAAACTCCTTTATTATAAGCGGAATAAGCATAGCCAAAACGGAGGTTTTGTATCATTGCACCTGCAAATATTGAGTATCCATTATCCGATATTAAAGAAAAGCCCCCCGAGAATCTTTTATCATAATTAAGTCGCACGGTCGCTTGCGTTCGTGTTTGGTTTTGATCGTGAAGCAACCACACCATCGGTTGTATTTCTAACGAATTAAAAAGAGCGATATTGTATCCGGCAATAAAATTATATGTTGTAGGTATGTGTGATTGAGTTGAATCAATATAAAATCCGGGTCGATTAAAATGCATTAATGATAGTCCCGCAAAGGACCTGCTGCCTATCCATGATATGCCTGCATTTAGATCAGCAACCTGATAACTAAGATTATAGACGCCAGCTTGTAGGGCAATATTAAATGTTCCTCTGCCAAGCTGTTGTTTGAAACAGTATTGTGCTGCTATAAGTGAGTTACGCAATGTTCCGTAAGATTCAGTGTAAGCAATTATTCCAGCTCCGTGCTTTCTTTGCATGAATTGAAATGGCATGTCAACTGTAATTGCAAATTGCTGTGAGAAATCTTTAGAAGGAGCATTATTTAAATCTGTATGCTGAAGTTGGTAAAGTGCAGCAGATCTAACGTTGTCTGTCTGTCCTGCAAATGAGGGGTTGTAATATCCTATTACTTCCCAATAGTGGCTAAAGGATGTTTCCCATTGTGCGTGAGATTTGCTTGCTATGCACAATAGGATTATAATAATGTAATAGAATCGATACTTTATCATTAATATAATAACAGAAAAAAAATCAAAAAATTGTGTAGAGAAGGATCTATTGTAACAATATGTAAAGTTTGAATCTATGAGTCGGATTCAGACAGAATACAATCTACGGATTGTCTTGGTCAGACTACAATCTGCGGACTGTCTTGGTAGATATGTTTTTTGGACAGACGATTTATAGAAATAGGAAAGTAGGTTATTTTATTTTAAAGTTTCAGGTTTTTTTAAAAGATTGATGTTGGATTTTTTACTAAATTGTTCATAGGTCTTTT
>CAZAFR010000001.1:5743-115865 GCA_964484665.1 uncultured Proteiniphilum sp.
GGTTTTTTTAAAAGATTGATGTTGGATTTTTTACTAAATTGTTCATAGGTCTTTTTAACGTCTTTGCTTTTAATTTTTGCTGCAAAAACGCCTTCAGTCACTAGTAAAATTTCTCCATCTGTCTCTTCAGCATTGTGCGTTGCAAAACTAAGCATTTTGGCGTAACGTTCAATATCGTTATGCGGGTAAACAAAGCTCTTGCCGCCTTTGGCTTTATGTAAAAAAATGCCATCCATAATATATGTATGTGATTCTAAGTCATAGACGATTACATCGTTTCTTGAAACAAGTGAATCTAAAACTGAAATCATGTTTTGGTAACCATAATTTAGAAGATAAGCAGCTTTTTTTTCGAATTTAGCAAGACGCTCTTCAAGCTCCTTGTGATATTTTGTTTGTCCTGACATCATTCTGGCATCCATTGGATAGGCCATACCCCAATCAGCTGCTGCTTTTGCGTCAATTTCACTACTTAGGGATGGTTAGCTAATCCCAAGTAGTTATTCAAACTCCAAGTTATAACTTCTTTTTCATGGAATATCATCCTAGGTCCAATTTCGCCCTCTAATTTAGGAAACATAAAATAGCCTTTAGCTTTTCTCCTATATTGCTCAAGTGGTTCTTGCACGCTTCTTAGCCTGTCAAAAATATCAATTATGTTTATTTAAAATGTTACTGTTTTTCCTATTAGATATAATATTTGTTTCTTTTGATCACTTATTCTTTTTACTTATCCTTTATTTCTATAAAGTCGGCATCTTCAGCTTCAGTTGATTCAAAAGATTTTTTCTGGTACTCGATGATTCTATCTTCTTGCGTTTCAGGTTGTTTAGGTTGCTCAGGACGAGGTCTTTGTCGCCTGTAATTATTTGCTGATCTTCCAGATCTTCCAGATCTTTTACCTCCTACTACGAAAGCCACCAAGCTTTTTAGTAACAGGTATATAACTACGAAGAATAAGAAAAATTTAATTAGAAAACCCATAAGTGGTACAAAATGCTTGAATAATAGGTAAAGATACAATTAATCCTTTGAACCTGTTCTATTTGTTTGAATTATTTAACGCTTGGGTCGTGAATGCTGGGGGGTGAATATGGATACAATTATGTATGCAATAATTACCCATGCTAAGCCTGAAATTCCCCATAGTGCTATGAATATAATAAAAAGAGTTATTAGTAGTAACTGTCTTTCGTTTCCTTTAAAAGCAATTTTTTTTATCTTGAGAGAGAACATCGGAATTTCTGAAATCATCAGCCAGGAAAAAAGAAAGATCAACATAATCGTAAGGAATAAAATAGGCTTGTTGAGTGGAGCCATTTTATGCATACTATAACAATAGCTAATCCAAAAGAGTCCATTTGCTGGTGTAGGTAATCCAATAAAAGAGGTTGATTGCCTTTCATCTAGGTTGAATTTGGCAAGTCTGTAAGCAGAAAACATTGGAATTATAAAAGCCAAATAAGGGGCAAAATTGCTTATTTCAGGTAATAATTCGTTAAATGAAAAGCAGTTACGCATCAGAATGTATAATGTCGCAGCAGGTGCTACTCCAAAACTAACAACATCGGCAAGAGAGTCGAGTTCTTTTCCTAGAGGAGAATATGATTTTAACATTCTAGCTGCCATTCCATCCAGAAAATCGAACATAGCTGCAATTGCAACCCATATTATTACTCCTTCAAAATTGCTTTTGAATGCCATAGTTATAGCTATACAGCCCGAAAAAAGGTTTAATAGTGTTAGTAAATTTGGGAGATGTTTTCTCATTTGTTGTTTTCTTTGATTAAACGGGCAAGGAAAGTTACATTAGCTATTACTTCTTCGCCAATATTTACAAGTATTTCACTGTTAAGTGGAAGGTAAACATCCATTCTGGAGCCGAGTTTAATAAATCCTAGTGGGGATCCAATATGTACTTCTTCACCCTTTTTTACATATGTAACTATTCTTCTGGCTACTGCTCCGGCAATTTGTTTTGTAAGAATTGTTCCGTGATTAGGTGTTTTGATTAATATATTCGAGTGCTCATTTTCGCTACTTGATTTTGGCAGGTATGCTGCATGAAAATTGCCCGGCACATGAGATGTGTGTGTAACTATGCCTGAAACCGGAATCCAATTTGAATGGGCATTGAAAAATGTCATGAAAATGGAAATCTTTATTCGGTCCTCTTTAAAGAAGTCTTTCTCAAATACTTTTTCAATTGCTACAATCCTGCCATCGGTTGGTGCATTGACTAAGCCATGCAGATCTCCTTTATATACGTGGTTGGGCTTCTTGTAAAAGTTTACCGACATTGCAAATAGTACTAGTGATACGACTAATATAATTACTGCAAAAAGGGTATTAGGCAGAAAATAAAATGTTACAATATTAATTAGTAACATAGAGATAAAAATTCTAACAAGTGGTTTTTTCCCCTCTTTATGAATTGCCATAAGATTAATCTACTTTAAAATGTTGTTGCTGAAATGTAGAATCAATATTTTTATAACCTGGTGTGTTATAAAGCATGCTATCTC
Source organism: uncultured Proteiniphilum sp. (assembly GCA_964484665.1). Taxonomy (GTDB): domain Bacteria; phylum Bacteroidota; class Bacteroidia; order Bacteroidales; family Dysgonomonadaceae; genus Proteiniphilum. The sequence continues at coordinate 8,269 of CAZAFR010000001.1, forward strand.
TTTTGTTCTCTATTTCATTTCTGTAATTTTCAGGGACGTATTCTTCCCAAAACTCTTTATTGAGATAGGGAACTATGGTAGGAATTACAGTTTCGACACGTTCAAAGAAAAACGATTCTTTTCTTGTTTCACTATTGATTATATTATCTCTTTTATCAAGCATGAGTACTAGGTTTAAGACAATACTTAATACAACCATCATTGTGCCTACGGCTATAATACTGCCCAGTACACGATTGAAAAAGCTGAGAGAAACAATATCTATGAATTTTTCGACAAGTTTGCCTATTAGAGAAATAGTTACTGCAATTAAACTAAATGATATTAAAAAAGAGAGAACTCGCGCAAAATTTGCTGAGATATCTAATAACCGATTAATTTCAGGTAAGATAATAGACGCCAATTTACCACCGAATATTGCTGCGAGTAAAATAACTGAAAGCCCAACAAGCTGCATTACAAAACCCTTTCTGTAACCTTTTACCAAGACTATTAGTAGGAGAATTAGTATAGTTATATCAAACCAATTCATATTTATAATTATAATGTTATATTCTGGGCAACTATTTGTTCATCGAGAAATATTGAAGCCTGGTTAATAAATTTATCAGGTGAGTCGGTTGTAAAGTAACGCACAGTACCTCCTTTTGTACATTTTGTATCTATTTCAGGGTGTCTTTTCAGATAATCTTTTAGACTATTTGCAACCACGTTCCCTTGAGAAATAACTTTAATATTTTTAGGTAGATACTGTTTAATTTTATCCATCAAAAGTGGATAGTGTGTGCATCCTAGTATTATTGTATCTACTTCTGGATCTCTACGTAGTAATCTATTTACATGCTGCTTAATGAAATAGTCGGCTCCTGGTTTATCATACTCTTTGTTCTCAACTAGAGGTACCCACATTGGACACGCTTCTCCGATAACAGTCGTAAGAGGATGCAGTTTCGCAATCTCTATCTCGTATGATTTTGATTGAATCGTTCCTTCTGTGCCCATTATACCAATATGTCCGTTTTTCGAAATACAACCAACATCTTCTGCAGTAGGTCGTATAACACCGAGTACTCTTTTGTCAGGATCCATTTTAGGCAGATCTACCTGCTGAATGGTGCGAAGTGCTTTTGCTGATGCTGTATTACACGCTAAGATAACAAGATGACATCCATGATCGAAGAACCATTTTACCGCTTCGAGTGTAAATTCATAAACTCTTTCAAATGAACGGTTTCCATAGGGAGATCTGGCATTATCTCCAAGATAGATGTAATCGTAGTCAGGTAAAAGTGTTTTTATTTTTGATAAGACCGTAAGGCCACCATAGCCGGAATCAAATATTCCGACTGCACCTGCTTTATCAGGATCTGACTTTTTCACTTATTATTACTTATTGGATACCCAACTTCTGTTTTACATAAAAATTAGCGTCTTCAGATAGAGGAGAAACAAAAGCTATTCCCGGATTGGCCAAGTCATAGATTACTGTATAATTACGTTCTATGCCTACCAATCGTATTGCTTCTTTAATTTTTTCTTGTAATGGTTCAAGTTTTTCTTTTTCTTGATACTCAATGTCCTGTTGAGCCATTACCATAAATTCTTGCATTCTGTTTTCCAGTTCGGTCAACTCCTGCATCCTGCGTAATTTGATGTTTTCTGCAAGTGAAGATTGATATGTAATATAATCAGAATATTTTTTATTGTATTCACTCTGCATCAGCTGCAATTCAGCTTTATACTCTTCACTTAAGACAAGTAATTGCTTGGTTGCTTGCTCTCTTTCTGGGAAAACATTAAGAATATCATCTGAGTTCACATATCCTATTTTTATTTGCTGGGCATTTTGTTGCTGACCCAGGTCTTGTGGTTGGCTAAAATTTTGAGAATATGCACCACCACCTGAAATAAGAATAAATAAGCAAATACTTAAAAATTTTATTTTTGTCATAACCATATTTTTTATGAAATGAATGTTTTTTCTTATAAAGTTTTCTTAACTTCTACTTCCTCATAAGCTTCAATAATATCACCCACTTTTATATCGTTGAAATTATGTATCGTTATGCCGCATTCATATCCGGAAATAACCTCTCTTGCGTCATCTTTAAAACGTTTTAAAGAATCAAGTTCACCTGTAAAGACAACAATTCCGTCGCGAATGAGTCTAATCTTGTTTGAACGTTTTATTTTTCCGTCGCGAACCATGCAACCGGCTACTGAACCAACTTTAGATACTTTAAATACTTCTAGAACTTCAACATTTCCGGTAATCTCTTCTTTAATATCGGGTGAAAGCATTCCTTCCATAGCAGCAGTAACCTCTTCAATAGCGTCATAAATTATTGAGTAAAGGCGAATATCAACACCATCCTTTTCAGCTTCCTTGCGTGCATTTAGTGACGGTCGCACTTGGAATCCTATTATAATTGCTTCAGATGCAGCAGCTAGTGTAATATCAGACTCCGATATCTGCCCCACAGCTTTGTGAATAACATTTACCTGAATCTCTTCTGTTGAAAGTTGTATCAGTGAATCTGAAAGAGCTTCAACAGAACCGTCCACATCTCCTTTGACAATGATGTTTAATTGCTGGAAGTTTCCGATTGCAATCCTTCGACCGATATCATCAAGTGTAAGCATTTTCTGTGTACGCATCGATTGTTCTCGTTGTAGCTGTTCTCTTCTATTAGCAATTGAACGTGCCTCCTGTTCAGTTTCCATTACATTGAATGTATCACCGGCTTGAGGCGCTCCATTGAGGCCTAGGATAAGTGCCGGTTCGGCAGGGCCCGCTTCTTCAATTCTTTGATTACGCTCATTAAACATTGCTTTAATACGTCCGAAAAAAGCACCTGCAATTACGATGTCTCCTTGTTTTAATGTTCCGTTTTCAACTAGTATAGTTGCAATATATCCGCGTCCTTTATCAAGCTCCGATTCAATAATTGAACCCGTAGCATTACGATTTGGATTTGCTTTTAGTTCGAGTAAATCTGCTTCCAGAAGAACCTTCTCCAGAAGTTCAGGAATTCCTGTTCCTTTCTTTGCAGAGATATCCTGTGACTGATATTTTCCACCCCAGTCTTCAACAAGATAATTCATCTCGGCAAGTTTCTCTTTAATTTTTTCAGGATTAGCGCCTGGTTTATCTACTTTGTTGATTGCAAACACAATTGGAACGCCTGCAGCACCGGCATGGTTAATTGCTTCAACTGTTTGAGGCATAACATTGTCGTCAGCAGCAATAATGATGATTGCAACGTCGGTAACTTTAGCACCACGTGCTCGCATAGCGGTAAATGCTTCGTGACCGGGTGTGTCGAGGAAAGTTATTTTTCTTCCGTCATGAAGTTGTACGTTATAAGCGCCAATATGTTGAGTAATACCACCTGCTTCACCCGCAATTACGTTAGTGCTCCTTATGCTGTCTAGAAGTGATGTCTTGCCATGATCTACGTGTCCCATAACAGTCACAATTGGAGAACGGGGGATTAGATCTTCCGGATTATCTTCTTCTTCGGCGATTGCTTCGATAACGTCTGCACTTACATATTCAGTTTTAAATCCATATTCTTCTGCAACAAGATTTATAATTTCCGCATCAAGACGTTGGTTAATGGCTACCATAACACCCAAACTCATACAGGTAGATATTACATCGGTAACGGTTACGTCCATCATATTTGCCAAATCATTTGCAGTAACAAATTCTGTAAGCTGCAACACGCGACTTTCTCTTTCTTGTTGTTTTAACTCTTCTCTTTGTCTTGTTGCACTTGCTTCTCGTTTCTCACGACGATATTTTGCGCCGCCTTTCTTACCTCTTTTCGCAGTAAGGCGCGCTAGGGTTTCTTTTATCTGTTTTTGTACATCCTCATCACTCACGTCTGCTTTCACGGGTTTTCTAAGAGTGGACCTTCTGTCACTTCTTTGTCCCTGATTATAAGTAGCCGGTTTATCGATGTTTACTTTACTGGAACGTATTCTTTTACGTTTTTTCTTTTTATTGTCATCTATACTTTCAACACTACTAGTATGCTTCTTTTTCTCATCGATAGCTTCTTTCTTTAGAAGTTTAACTTTTTCTTCTTTAAGTTTTTTACTGTCGATATTTTTATTTTCTCGCTCTAAGCGTTCTTTCTTACGCTGAGCTTTTGATTTCCTTGGGGGGCGGGTACGGTCGTTTATTGCACTAAGATCAATGGAGCCTTTTACTACAATGTTTGATTCAAGCTTATTCTTGTGTAAGCGGAACACCTTTTCAGATCTGGAACCTTCAGGTTTTGGTATAGCATCTTCTGATACTGTTTCTTGATCTTCTGATGTTTTTTTATCTACTGACTGCTCTGTTTTTTTAACAGCTTTTGATTCAATTGTTTTTATGTTCACTTTTTCTTCGGCCTTAGTATGGTTTTCTTGATCTTTTATTGACTCCGTTTTTATTGAAAGTTTCGATTTATCATCAGTTTTGTTGTCTGTTCCTAATTCTTTTTCTATTTTTATAGTGGCTTTTTCTTCTTGTTTTTCTTCTTGTTTTTCTTCCTGTTTTTCTTCCTGTTTTTCTTTTTCCTCTTTCTTCTCTTCTTTCTTCTCCTTCTCCTTTCCCTTTTCTTTCTCTTTCTCTTCAGATTTTATCTCATCATCCAACTTTACTTCAGTTCTATGTTTAATATCTATTTCTGCTTTTTTAGTCTCAATAATAGGTTCTTTTTTTGTCTCTACAACTTTTTTAGCAGAAACTTCAATCTTGGGCTCCTGTTTCTCAGGAGTCACTGTTATAATTTCTTCTTTTTTAGGTTGAATGCTTACATCAGGTTTAACTTTAACTTTTTCTTCATTAGTCTTTTCAGTCTTGATTTCGCTCTTTTTAGGTTCTATTTTCTTTTTATTCAGAGTGTCAAGATCGATACTGCCAACAACATTGACTTGTGGTTTCAGTTCTTGCGGAATTTCAGTTTCAATAGTTTCTTTTTCAAGAACTTTTTGGGGGACATTGTCTTCCGGTAGTTCATAACCCTCTATAGCTATTGTTTCACGTTTTTCATCGCGTCGGTGCATTTTTTCACGTGTTTCGGTAGCCTCTTTTCGAATATTTTTATCCTTGCCAAATTCTGCAATCAGTATATCATAATGCTCATCCTCAATCTTAATGTTGGGATTTGCTTCTATTTCAATACCCTTCTTATGAAGGAATTCTACAAGGCTGTTAATTCCCACATTTAAATTTTTCGAAACTTTAATTAGTCTAATAGGCATATATAAATTTTCTAACCTTACTCTTTTTTGTTGAATTTGTAATATGAAATGTTAGTGTGAATCTTCTACATCATCATTTTCCATTTCTGTTTCATCAGCTGTATTAATATCAACTGTTATTGATTCGTTATTTTCTTCAGAATCTTCATCATCCTCGAATTCAAAACGTAGGATTGCAAGTACTTCATCTACAGTGCTCTCTTCAAGATCAGCCTCTTTTATTATTTTTTCTCTGCTGGTTGCAAGTACATTTTTGGCAGTAGAACATCCAATTTTCTTTAGTTGATCAATTACCCAGCCATCAATTTCATCGCGAAATTCATCAAGATAGATGTCTTCTTCATCAACTTCATCAATATCTCTAAACACCTCAATGTTATACTCCGTTAGCATAGATGCAAGTTTAATGTTTGCACCCCCCTTTCCAATGGCTAGTGAAACCTCCTCAGGATTGAGAAAAACTTCAGCACGATGTTCTTCTTCTTTAACTGTTATTGAGTTGATTTTAGCAGGGCTCAAAGCACGTTGTATATAAAGAGATGTATTATTTGTATAGTTTATAACGTCAATATTTTCATTACGTAGTTCACGTACAATTCCATGAATTCGAAATCCTTTCATTCCTACACAGGCTCCAACCGGATCTATTCTGTCGTCGTAAGCTTCAACAGCCACTTTAGCACGCTCACCCGGAATACGGGCGATACCTTTAATTGTAATCAGTCCGTCTGCAATTTCTGGAATTTCTTGTTCAAATAATCGCTCTAGAAATACTGATGATGTGCGTGAAAGAATAATTTTTGGATTATTGTTTTTATTTTCCACCCTTGCTACTACTGCGCGAACATGCTCACCTTTATGGAAAAAATCACTTGGAATTTGTTCTGTTTTAGGCAATATAAGTTCGTTATGATCATCATCAAGAAGCAACAATTCTTTTTTCCAAACTTGATAAACTTCACCTGATACAATCTCACCAACTTTTTCTTTGTATTGGTTGTAAAGATTGTCTTTCTCAAGTTCCAGTATTTTTGAAGATAGTGTTTGTCTTAGATTGAGAATGGTACGTCGTCCAAAATGATCTAGTGGAACTTCATCAGTTACCTCTTCACCTACTTCAAAATCTTCGTCTATCTTTAAAGCTTCAGTGAGTTTGATTTCCATATTTGGATCTTCCAATTCATCATCTTTAACAATAACACGGTTACGCCATATTTCTAGATCACCTTTATCTGGATTGATGATTATATCGTAATTTTCGTCAGTGCCTACAGATTTCGAAATTACAGTCCGGAATGCTTCTTCTAGAACACTGATAAGTGTAGCCTTATCGATATTTTTCAGCTCGTTAAATTCAGAAAATGTATCTATGAGACTTATGGATTCTTTCTTTTTGCCCATGAGTTATTTAAATCTTATAAGATATTTTGTATATTTTATTTCATCAAACGTATAATAAACATCTTCTTGTTTATCCACCTTACGTTTGGCTCCTTCAGGTTTTACCTGTTTTACAATTGTTAAAACAAATCCTTTTTCGTTGGATGATTTTAGAACGCCTGTCAGTTTAGTGCCATTTTTGCACAGAACCTCAACCTCTTTATTCTCAAATTTTTTATACTGACGCAGTGATTTAAATGGAGATGTCAACCCCACTGAAGTTACCGTTAGATCAAAATCTTCTGATTCACGATCTAGTTTGGATTCAATATGTCTGCTCAGTGCTACACAATAGTCAATGTCCACACCATCATCGTTATCAATTTCAACTGTAATTGAATTGCTTGCACCCAAGGATATGTCCACCAGATAATTCGATGAATTTTTAAGATATTCTTCAGTAATTTTGACAAGTTCGTTTTTATCAATCATAAATTTGGTGTGTAATGAATAAAAAAGGAAGCGATATCCTGCTTCCTCTCTTTCATTTCGAATACAAAGATATTGTTTTCAAACGGATTCACAAAATGTTTGTCTTTTTTTTTAACAGCAAGAATGTTTTAAGGTGATAGTTAATGTGTACTTTACTTCATAATCGAAAATATTATGTACTTTTGTTCATGTTGAGGTTGACCCTATAATGTATTACATAACGATTATAATAATATGAAAAAACGTGACATAGATGAAATAATTTATGATAAAAATGTAATTGAGTTCTTAACTGTGGCAGTAAATTTCTGTTCATCTCTTGAATCTGATGAGCAATTGTCACGTTCAGATTGGATTAATAAAATGCTTAAAATTCTTCCACTTATGTACTTGAAGGCATCAATGCTTCCGGATGTAGTTGATACTTTTGAAGAGTTTCCTGCATCTTTTGTACGTGAAGAGGATTATGTTAGGGTGTCACATATAGTAAGTGAGATTATGGGAGAGGATGATATTTATCTGGATGTTTTTATTGAAGAAATGAAGTATAGCGACAGGCCTATCTCTGCAACTGTATCAGAAAACATTGCAGATATATATCAGGATGTAAGAAATTTTGTCTCAGTGTATCAGTTAGAGCTCACGGAACAGATGCAGAGTGCAATTAATATATGTACTGTTAACTTTTGGAATTACTGGGGACAGAAACTTGTAAATGTTTTACGTCCTTTGCATTCACTCAAAAGCAAAGAATTTGAAAATATTGATAATGAAGATTTATTAAATAGGGGGGAGTTGTGGGATTAACTATTACTAAGCAAGAATTGGCCGAATTGGATAAAGTAACTTTCGAGGGCGAAATTTATGTCATTGATCATAAGTCAGAGGTTGAAGATGCTGTAGCCTACCTATCTACTAAACCTGCTCTAGGATTTGACACTGAGACCAAACCTGCTTTTAAAAGAGGGCAAATAAATAAAGTTGCTCTTTTGCAACTTGCAACAGAAGATGATTGTTTTCTGTTTAGGTTGAATAAGATTGGATACCCCACTGTTCTTGAAGAGCTTATGACAAATAACTTAATTAAAAAAATTGGTCTTTCACTCAGAGATGATTTTGCAGCTCTTGGAAAACGAAATGGAAAAAAGCCACAAAATTTTATCGACCTTCAATCCTTTGTAGATGAGTTTGGTATTGAAGATAACAGTCTGCAGAAAATATATGCAATTATATTTGGGAAAAAGATTTCTAAAAGTCAGAGGTTGTCAAATTGGGAGGCCAACACACTGTCTCTCGCACAACAGTCATATGCAGCAATAGATGCATGGGCTTGTCTTACGATATATAATCATCTAACTCAGAATAGTTTATGAATACATACAAAGAGATTGTATTAAAACCTAAGCGGGACGAATTCTTGAAAAGATTCCATCCCTGGGTGTTTTCTGGTGCAGTAGCTTCAAAACTTGATGGTTTCGAAGAAGGTGAAGTAGTTAGAGTTTTATCTCACGAGAAAGAATTTTTGGGTATAGGGCATTATCAGATTGGAAGTATTTCAGTCAGGATTTTATCGTTCAATGATGAAGTTATAGATGTTGAATTTTATAAAAGGCGTCTTTCTGAAGCATATAAAATGCGTCAGATGATAGGATTAATACGTTATGATAATAATGCTTATCGACTTGTTCATGGTGAAGGAGATAATTTGCCGGGGCTAATAGTTGATATCTACGACAATACTGCAGTAATCCAGGCACATTCAGTTGGTATGCATCTTGACAGAGCTGATATCGCTAAAGCTCTACAATCTGTCTATAGCTCTGATTCTTTGAAAAACATTTTCTACAAATCAGAAGGAACTTTGCCTTTTAAGGCTGATATTGAACCTGTGGATTCCTATATTTTAGGTGGAAAGAATGTTAGTGAAGAGGTGATAGAAAATGGATTAAAATTTCAAATCGACTGGCTAAAGGGTCAGAAAACCGGTTTTTTTATCGATCAGAGAGACAACCGTCAACTTCTCGAAAAATACTCTGCAGGACGAAATGTTCTTAATATGTTTTGTTATACTGGTGGATTTTCTGTTTATGCACTAAGGGGTGGTGCTGCAGAAGTGGTTTCTGTAGATAGTTCGTCAAAAGCAATGTCTATTGCTGATCATAATGTCTATTTGAACTTTGGAGATGAACCTCGTCATAAATCATACTCTGAAGATGCGTTTAGGTTCCTGAGTGATATTCCTAATGATAGATATGATCTTATTGTGCTTGATCCTCCTGCTTTTGCAAAACACAGAGGTGCGGTTAATAATGCACTACAGGGCTATAAAAAATTGAATCTTTCAGCTTTTGAGCGAATTGCAAAAAGTGGTATACTTTTCACATTCTCATGCTCTCAGGTTATTTCAAAAGAACAGTTCAGACTTGCAGTATTTAGTGCTGCAGCTATTAGTGGTAGAAAGGTGCGAATACTCCATCAACTCACACAGTCTGCAGATCATCCTATTAATATATACCACCCGGAAGGAGAATATCTAAAAGGATTGGTGTTATACGTGGAGTAGACTAAAACCAAAAATATAAAACGATTAAAATACTGTTTATTTTTTCGTTAAACAGTGTAAAATAGTATTTTATTTTCAAATATGATGCAACGTATTCAAAAAAGTGCTATATTTGCATCGTGTTTTTCATGGTATTAGATTTAAGGTTAACAATGAAGATTGGTTGTCGTGAGACAACCATTCCTTTTTTATATACTTAACATTCTCTTCATTCATATTTCAGTTTTACATTTTTAAAACATTCAATTAGATAATTGGTACGTTTATTTCTATTTTTGTATTGATAAATATAAAGTAATGGATTTCAGAACGCGTATACAGATTCCGGAGGCTACTTTCAAAATAGATCACCATAACAAAGTGATGTTGTTTGGATCGTGCTTTTCAGAAAATATTGGCAGGAAGCTTCAACAGAACAAGTTCCAAGTCGATTTAAATCCATTTGGGATACTTTATAATCCAATGTCTGTTTCTTCATCAATCCGAAGACTTTTGCAAAAAGATGAATTTACCGAATCGGATCTTGTGTATAATAATGAGATGTATCATAGTTTTAAGCATCATGGAAGTTTTTCTGATACAGATAAAAACCGCTGTTTGAAAAATATCTCAAATCGATATAATAAAGCTGCTGAATTTATTGAGAGTACTAATATCTTTTTCATAACCTTTGGCTCAGCTTATGTTTATCGTTTAAAGAAAACTTCTGAAAATGATAAAGATGGAATAGTAAGTAACTGTCACAAATTTTCGGCAGATAAGTTTGAACGAACAAGATTATCGATTGATGATATTTTCGATGATTGGAAATATATTATAAGACTATTAAAGACTGTTAATCCAAATGCTAAGTTTATTTTTACTGTTAGTCCCATACGTCATTGGAAGGATGGGGCACATGAGAATCAAATTAGTAAATCTATACTGCATTTGGCAATTGACCGGTTAATAAATTTTTTTGGTAGCGATTTATCATATTTCCCTGCGTATGAAATAATGATTGATGAGCTTCGTGATTACAGGTTTTATGAAGAGGATATGAATCATCCTACACAATTTGCTGTGGATTATATATGGATGCTTTTCTCAAAGACTTATTTTTCTGATTTTACAATGTCAATAAATAAGGAGTGGACTCAAATCAGAAAATCACTTGATCACAAAGCTTTGTTTCCGGATACAAACTCTTTCAGAGACTTTATGATCCAGACTTCAGAAAATCTTAAAAAGTTTGCATTAAAATATCCATATATATCTTGTGAACAAGAAATTCAAAAAATTTCATCTATACTGAAATCATAGTATTGAAATTAGTTTAACTGAAAAAATAGCTATTATTTATGATATACGAAATAAAAGAAATTGCTTCTATATTGGGTTTATCACCCAAAAATTTGAATTATGCTGAAATAACCACACTATTAACGGATAGTCGAAAGATTACAAATCCTTCTAACACTCTATTTTTTGCATTGGAGTCAAAAAATAACGATGCGCATAATTATATTACCGAGTTATATAATTTAGGCGTACGAAATTTTGTTGTTTCAAAGCAATTAGATGAATGGAAATCTTTTCAAAACACAAATATATTAAAAGTTAAAAATTGCTTGTCTGCATTGCAGAAACTAGCTCAATATCACAGATCAAAATTTAATATTCCTGTAATTGGCATAACAGGTAGTAACGGCAAAACAGTCGTTAAAGAGTGGCTATATCAATTACTCGAACAAGATTTTAATATTGTTAGATCACCACGAAGTTATAACTCACAAATTGGAGTACCTTTATCAGTTTGGCAACTGTATAATGATGCAGAGTTGGGTATTTTTGAAGCAGGTATATCTAAGCCCGACGAAATGGAGTATCTTGAACCTGTGATAAAGCCGACTATTGGGATATTAACCAAGATAGGGGATGCACATCAGGAGAACTTTAGTTCATTGCAGCAAAAAACTATGGAAAAACTGGAGTTATTCAAGAATTGTGAAGTTTTTATATATGACGAGGACAATGAATTGGTGAATAGATGTGTTGACCTTAAAGTACTTTCTCAAAAAACCTTTTCATGGTCAAGGAAAAATAGAGAAGCTCATCTGTTTATTTCCGAAATTAAGAAAAATGATAGTAGTACTAAAATTAGCTATTCATTCATGAATTTCGATTATCATTTTGAAATTCCGTTCATAGATGATGCATCTATCGAGAATGCTATAAATTGTCTGGCAGTTGTGCTTTACTTGCATGTATTACCAGATGATATTTCAATTAGAATGAGCGCTCTTGAGCCAGTTGCCATGCGACTCGAGGTTGGAAAAGGCAAACGTGGATCTTTGATTATCAATGATAGCTATAACTCTGATGTTAATTCAATTAAGATTGCCCTTGATTTTCAAAATCAACGTAAAACAGATCGTAAACTAAAGAAAACTCTTATTCTTTCTGATATCCTACAGTCAGGTGTTCCGCCAAAAAGTCTTTATAAAAGAGTAGCCGAAATGGTTGAGCAGAGTGGTGTAGAAAGAATCATTGGCATTGGTCGAGATATATTAACAAATGCTGAATTGTTCACTATGCCGGAGAAAACTTTCTTTTTAACTACTGATGAGTTTCTTAATTCAAATATTTCTGAATCTTTCCATGATGAACTTATACTTCTGAAAGGAGCAAGACGATTTCATTTCGAGAAAATAAATAATCTTTTAAAAGAAAGAATTCATGAAACAGTACTTGAAATAGATTTGGATGCCGTTGTGCATAATTTCAATTACTATAAGGCTAAACTTAAACCAGATGTCAGGCTGATATGTATGGTTAAGGCAAATGCATACGGTGCCGGCGCGGTTGAAATTGCCAAAACTCTTCAGTATCATCGTTGTGATTATCTTGCAGTTGCTGTAACAGAGGAGGCCATATCCCTTAGAAATGAAGGTATATCTCTTCCAATCATTGTTCTCAACCCTGAAGTTAATGGTTTTGATGAACTTATTACTAATAGTCTTGAACCTGAAGTTTACAATTTTCGTATACTTGAGACATTTATAAATAAATCTGAACGGAGTGGAATAACTGATTATCCTATACATCTTAAAATAGATACCGGGATGCATCGTTTGGGATTTCTTCCTGAGCAAGTAGAAGAAATGGTGGATATATTAAAGCATCAGAAAGGATTAAAAGTTTGTTCTCTTTTTTCTCATCTCTCAGCAAGTGAAAGCTGGGCATTCGATGATTTCACACAACAACAAATAGATACTTTCCGAAAAGTTGCTGAAAAGGTTGAGAGTCAGCTAGGCTATCCGGTTTATAAGCACATTCTTAATTCTGCCGGAATCGAACGATTTCACGAATATGAGTGGGATATGGCAAGATTGGGCATCGGACTTTATGGCGTAAGTCCAATTGGTCTGAAAGGGCTTAAAAACGTGTGCACATTAAAAAGTACTATCCTGCAAATTAAGCAAATCCCAAACAGTGAAACAATTGGTTACGGGAGGAAAGGGAGGCTAGATCATGATGCGCGTATTGCAACTATTCGGTTTGGTTATGCTGACGGAATGGATCGGCAGTTTGGTAACAGAAAAGGTAAAGTACTTATAAATGGCCAATTAGCACCTATAGTAGGAAACATTTGTATGGATCTTTCTATGGTTGATGTAACAGGATTAAAGGCTGAGGAGGGCGATACGGTAATATTATTTGGCGATGGATTGGCAGTAACTGAATTAGCTGAAAGTATTGGAACTATTCCCTATGAAATTCTTACATCAGTTTCACCTCGAGTTAAACGCATTTACCTTAAAGAGTAATATTTAGATTGAAGGATGATGTTTTAGAATATTTTGAATTAATTTATTCTTTTACAGATTAACTATAAAGCAAAAAAAGCATCTCGCGAGAGATGCTTTTTTTATTAATATTTGTTTTTGTTGAATTAATCAACAAAGAAGATAGCTACACGGTTCCAGTCATTTTCTGCATATGGCTGTTCGGTATCACCCTTCCAGTCAATAGAGATACGATTACTGTTGATTCCATATTCATTGATCAGTGCATCAGCAACTGCTCTAGCACGTCTTTCAGAAAGTGCAAAGTTATATTCAGGAGTACCTGTTTGTCTATCAGCATAAGCAACGATATTTACTTTTGCATTTCCGTTAGCCTTCATGTATTCAGCAGTGTTGTATACGCTTACTTGTTGTCCTCTATCGATAGTTGAAGAATTAATACGGAAGAATACTACGTTAGGTATATAAACTTCTTCAGTTACAGTTGGTTGTATCTCAGGACATTCCGGGCAAGATTCTGGTCTTTGTCTCAGCTGTTCATTTTCAGCACGTAGTCTGTTAATCTGGCTGTTCAGGTCGTTGATTAGGTTATAATCCATAAGTTCAGCCGGTGTGAAATTTTGTTTTCCACCTAAACCGAATTTAACACCTGCAGTTCCTGTGAACATGCTGTCATATTCATAATTACCGTTAATAGTTGATCCATCAAAAGATTCTTGCATAACTCTCCAGCCTAACTCAACAAAAATTGCTACGGTGTTAGATACTTGGAAATTGTTGATTAAACCAACATTGTATGTAAGAGTCTGGTTTTGTTTTTTGAACAAGTCACCATCAGGATTTGGTTTCTTCCAATCTTTATCTAGTCCATACATGTATCCAATACCTAAGTACGGTATAAGACTGTATACTCTATCCGGATTGTATGTACCCCATGCGTTAATTACATTGTACATTAAGTCTACGTGACCGCCAAGCCAGTTTTGTTTTGGTCCTTGTGGTACATCTGCTATATGTTTGATATTACCACCATCGATAACCGCACGAGCTCCCCAGTTTGGAGAATTCCAACGACCAACTTCAATCTGTCCCATCCATCCAAGACGATCTCCGAAATCACCGTCGGCGTCGTTTTCAGCCTTTGTCATGTAAAGGTTGGTTCCACCGCCTAGACCGATATACCAATTATCACTTGCTTTGTTTTTCAGATACACTGTACCTTGAGAAACGTTTTGTACTTCTTGTGCACTTATGCTAAACGCAACAAGAGCAGTAAACAAAAGTAAACTAAACTTTTTCATAAATTTTCAATTCTAATTAAACATTTTTATTACAATAACTCGATATTTTTTTTGTCATGGTTCTTCTGTGCATTAGTACAGAACCTTTTTTAATGCTTTATTTATAACGCTCTCGTTATAAAAATGTTCGGAAAAATTAATGTAAAACTGTAATAGTTCCATAATTCCGCATTAAATAGCCATGCAATTTTACTTAACATTAAAACTATTGAACGCAAATATAAAACTTAATTTTCACAATTATCTCTTTTTGTGTAAAAAATCTCCAAAAATCAGTGAATATGCGCGGCTTTTATATATTATCACCTTTCACTCACACTAAAAAAGTCGAAAACATAGATTAATCAGCCTAAATAACTTTTCAGTAATTTACTTCTTGAATCTTGTCTAAGTCTACGTATAGCTTTTTCTTTAATTTGGCGTACGCGTTCACGAGTTAGCTGAAACTTATCCCCAATCTCTTCAAGTGTCATTTCCTGACATCCAATACCAAAAAACATTTTTATAATATCACTCTCTCTTTCTGTTAGAGTTGATAATGCTCTGTTAATCTCCTTTTGAAGCGATTCATTTATAAGTGTACGGTCAGCTACAGGTGCGTCATCATTTACCAGTACATCCAGCAAACTGTTATCCTCACCTTCAACAAACGGTGCATCCATTGAAATATGACGACCTGATACTTTCAGTGAGTCAGTTACCTTTTCTACCGGTATATCAAGAACTACAGACAGCTCTTCCGCTGAAGGGCGACGTTCATTTTCCTGTTCAAATTTTTGAAAAGCCTTGCTTATTTTGTTAAGTGATCCAACCTGATTTAAAGGGAGTCTCACTATACGAGACTGCTCGGCAAGTGCCTGCAGAATCGATTGACGAATCCACCAGACCGCATAACTAATAAATTTAAATCCTCTGGTTTCATCAAATTTCTCAGCAGCTTTTATCAATCCAAGGTTTCCTTCATTTATCAAGTCAGGTAAACTTAACCCTTGATTTTGATATTGTTTTGCCACTGAAACCACAAATCTGAGGTTTGCTTTGGTTAGTTTTTCCAATGCTTGGCGATCACCTTTTTTAATGGCTTGTGCCAATTCCACTTCTTCTTCCACAGTGATTAAATCTTCACGACCAATCTCCTGCAAATATTTATCTAAAGAAGCACTCTCGCGATTAGTGATTGATTTTGTAATTTTTAATTGTCTCATTTATATCTTATCTTTCTGCATATTTTGTCGTTAATAATCTTTTGGGGACGCAAAAATATAAAATATTTTTGTCATTCCATTGGTAAAATCCATATTAGTAAAAGACTATAGCAGTAGAATTAGGTTATGCACCTAATTCTGTTGCTATAGAAACATTTATATTGCTCTTTTTGTTATTAGAAAAGCAGTGATTAACTATATTTAACTTAGATGGTCATTGTGTCGACAGGTCAATAGCAATATATTGCGTTCTCCCGTTAGGGTAGAAACCTGCCACCAACAGTACCTTGTCTTGCCGTTTTTGTGTAGCAACTACAATCGTTTTTATTTCGTCTTCATTATTTACAGGAGTATTATTAATTCTCATAATAATAAATCCTTTATTAATACCTTCTTTTCTAAACAATCCGTTAGACTCTACACTTACAACTTCAACGCCACTTGAGATACCTAAATTTGCTTTTCTTTCGTCAGTCAATGGTTTGAAAGTAACCCCAAGATTGCTCAAGGCATCTGAACTTCGAGTAATTTCTGTATTACCTTCGTCATTCTTTAGTTCGATGTTGAATTTTTGTTCTTTATCATTCCTTTCAATCGTAACGCTAATTTTGTTACCCGGTCTGTATCTGTTCAACTGATTTTGTAATTCGCTAAAATTACGTATAGGTACATTATTTATTTCAGTGATGATGTCTCCTTTTTGCATTCCTGCAGCTTTTGCAGCACTTCGTTCAGAAAAATCCTCAATCAGTACCCCCTTTATCTGTGATAATTCTTTTGCTCTTTCAGGATCATCTCGTCTGATATTTTCAATATTTGGCACCTGAATTCCTAAGTAAGCACGTTGAACTGATCCATATTCTTTTAAATCCGCTGCTACTTTTCCTGCAACAGAGATTGGAACTGCAAATGCATAACCGGTAAAATTACCAGTCTCTGAAAATATCGCTGTATTTATTCCTACTAATTCTCCACGAGTATTTACTAAAGCTCCACCACTGTTCCCGGGGTTCACAGCTGCATCAACTTGGATGAAAGATTGAAGACCACCACTCATCACGTTCCCTCGGTTTTTAGCACTTACAATCCCGGCAGTTACCGTTGAAGTAAGGTTAAAAGGATTTCCAACTGCGAGTACCCATTCACCTACAAGTAAAGCATCCGAGTTCCCAAATGTTAAGTATGGAAAATTATCACCTTCTATCTTAATAAGAGCTATGTCGCTTTGTGGATCTGTTCCTATTACTTTAGCCACAAACTCTCTGTTATCGTTAAGAGATACAGAGACCTCATTGGCATTTTCAACTACGTGATTGTTTGTTATAATATATCCGTCGTTTGAAATAATAACCCCTGAACCAAAACCCACCTGTTCACGAGGTTGTGAAGGTGTGCGGTCACCAAATCCAAAGAAGAAATCAAATGGGTTTATGTATTGTTGCTGACTAACAGTTTTTGTTTTAACGTGAACTACGCCATCAACTGATCTTTTAGCAGCTTCTGTAAAATCGGGATAACCTTCTGAGGTAGTTAGGTTTGTTAGTACTACATTATTATCCTGATCAAAAGATGCCGAATAAGCTCCTATCTCTTCAGACATTACAGTTCGTCCTGTGTCATTTATAGTGTTATTCTTATTAACAACATTATATCCAAATAAAGTAACGATAGAACTGACAACAGCTATTAGTACGATGAAAAGTACATTCTTTGTTTTATTTGCATTCATATTCCGTTTTTTTAAATGACTGTTATATTTTTCTTTCAAATATAACGCAAATTGTGTACAAAAATATTTCTGTGGAGGCCGCTTTTAACACTTTTAACGGAAAAAAAATCTGATTAACCCGATTTAACCTAAATGGGCTATTTATACCACTTGCGGACTGACATAATGGCGCGATTTCGATTGTTTGCATATTTAGTAAAGCACTGATTGCTTATGGGTTGCATAAGATCGAATAAAAGCAACTGAATATTAATTTTCTCTGAGGTAAAATACTTGCTGTTTTTATTTATTACTGAAAAACGAACTAGGAATTTAATAATAAAAAGTAAAAATGTAAAAGCCAGTAATATATAGTTATATGATAACAAGCCTGTAACTAATGAAGCAAGCAGCAACAGTGTAAAAACATATTTCGAAAAATTTTCAAATCCAAAAAATAAAGAAGAAAAACCTTTATAAAGTTGTTTTGTATATAGGTGCTTGGATTTAAGAGACTTCCAGGATTTTAAATTTTCAATACTATCTGTTTCTGTCATACTTTCAGCCGACACTACAACACCAGTATTTTGTTTGTTGGATATTCGGTTTATAAAAAGGTCATCTTCACCTCCATCTATTCCCAAAATTGAAGAAAAACCTTTATTATTAAAAAAAAGCTCTTTTCTATATGCCATATTCCTTCCGGATCCCATAAATGGTTTGCCTGAAATGGCACGAGATAAAAACTTAATATGATGAATTAGGTTATCATACCTTATAAAATTGCGGCAAATTATTCCTTTAGGTACTAGCACGTTGCTGAAACCCAATATAATATCTTTACCTAAAGTGAACTGTTTTCCAAATTCCATTATCCACTCTGAAGAGCATGGTTTGCAATATGACTCAGTAAAAAGGAGTATGTCGTTTTTTGCAGCTTTTATACCTATTGTCAATGCTAGTTTTTTTTCATTTATATCATCAGTTTCGGCAGGAATGAAAGTATGATATAATCGGGGATATTTATGTGCCGCCGCTTTTAAAACGGTATCTGTCTCATCCGAAGAGCCGCAGTTTATCACAATCACTTCGAAATTCGGATAATTTTGCTCCAAAATAAATGGAAGATTTTTCTCTAATTGTTCTGAATCATTTTTAGAACTGATTATAACAGAGATACTAGGCAGGCTGCTATTATCTACACAAATATCTTCTTTCTTCAACGCATACCTGTAAGGTCTTCTGTAAACAGTAAGATTATAGCATAGCAGAATTAAAAAGAAAAATAGCATAACTGCTCCCAAGATCCATTCATAAATAGAGAATAGGGCAACATAATCAAAAATATAATCCATCTTTGTTGAATTTACTAAATATATAGGCATTAGACCTACTTATGTATTAATTCCGGCTAAAATAAATAGCTTATAGTGTATCAGAAAAATAAGATGCCGGGATGTCCCTGCAGTTGTACTTTGAAACCATTGTTTCACCATAAGCACCTACTGAACGAATTGCTATTATGTCGCCTCTGTTTGTTTTATTGAGCATCATATGCTCAGCAAACAGATCACTTGATTCACAAATAGGCCCTACAACGTCGTAAGGAACGTATTCCTTTTCAGAACTTATATTCTCAATATGATGAAAAGCTTGATATAGAGCGGGTCTTATTAAATCGGTCATACCTGCATCAATAATAAGGAAATCTTTTTTAATTCCCTCTTTTATAAATAGTGCGCGACTGATTAATGTTCCGCAAGGTGCAACAACAGACCTGCCTAATTCGAAATGTAGAGTCTGATTATCCCACAAATCCAAATATTTTTCAAACAATCTGAAATAGGATTCGAAGTCAGCCATTGGATAGTGGTTTGGATGCTGATAGTTTATTCCCAATCCTCCGCCAACATTTAAAACCGGTAGATCAACTCCCTCTTGATTAAACCAGTTACGTATCTTTTTTACTTTTACACAAAGGTCCTCAAAAGATGTTAGATCGGTAATTTGCGAACCGATATGAAAATGTATACCAATTAGTTGAATATTTGAACATGCTTTAACTGTTTTTAGAGTCAACGGGAGATCTTGTTCATTTATGCCAAACTTATTTTCATTAAGTCCCGTAGTAATATATTTATGTGTTCGTGCATCCACATTAGGATTTATCCTTAAAGCTACAGATGCCGTTTTCCCTTTCTTTTCTGCGAGTGCATTAATTACTTCAATTTCAGGAATTGACTCTACATTAAAGCTGAAAATATTGTTATCAAGTCCAATATTTATCTCTTTATCTGTTTTGCCAACACCTGCAAATGCAATTTTAGAAGAATCAAAGCCACATTCTAGTGCTCTCAAAATTTCATTTCCACTTACGCAGTCAGCTCCAAAACCATAAGAAGCAATCTCTCTTAAAATACGAGGATTAGAATTAGCTTTTAAAGCATAATGTACATAAAATGGCTTATTCTCAGACTCTTTTATTATAGCATCAAGTGTTTTGTGCAATAACTCCATATCATAATAATAAAAAGGAGTCTCAAGCATCTCAAATTTATCATTTGGAAATTTTCCTTTGATCATTAATTATCTGTTTATATAATTATTGTAATGGAAACGATCGCAAAAATACAATTTATTCTTTAAATATAAGAATTAGCAGCCTCCAGCTTTTTGTCAATAGGTAGAGTTGCATCTATCCAGTTAATAGTTAAACCTCGTCGCTCCATTCCTCTAAACCATGTCATTTGTCGTTTTGCAAACTGATGAATTGCAATTTCCAGCTGACTGAACATTTCATCATATCCTATTTGACCGATTACATAAAGTGTGACAAATTTGTACTCCAATCCGTAATAAATAAGATCTTCAGGAGATACACCCGATTCAAGAATACTTTTTATTTCATCAATCATTCCCTCTTCAAGCCTTGCTTTTAGTCGTTTTGAAATCTTTTCGCGACGAAGTTCTCGCCCAATATTTATTCCTAAAATAGTACTTTCTATCGGAGAAAATTCAATTTTTGATAAATCTTGTTTCGATTTAAAATTAGCTATTTCTATAGCACGTATTGCTCGTTTTTTTGTATCTGTATCGGTTATATTATGTAAAGAACGATAACCTTTTAGTATTTTTGTAAGCTCCTCAAGCGACCGATCTTTTAAAGAATCTCTCAGTTTTGCATTTGCAGGCACATTAGGAAGATTGTATCCTTTTAAAACGGACTCAATATAAAGGCCGGTACCTCCGCAAAGTATAGGTGTTTTTCCTCTATATAAGATATCATTGTATACATTATGGAAATCGTGTTGATAATCAAAAAGAGTATATTTATCTCCCGGCTCCTGAATATCAATGAGATGATAAGGTATTAACGTACCATTGATATTATATTCAGAAAGATCTTTGCCTGTGCCAATATCCATCTTTCGATATACTTGACGGGAGTCAGCACTGATTATCTCAGCATTCAACTTATATGCCAAATGTGCGGCAAAGGTGGTTTTACCGCTGGCTGTTGGTCCAAGAATTGTTATAAGTTTGTTCTTCATTTTACCAACTTCCGCCTGCTCCTCCACCGCCGAAACGACCACCTCCACCACCTCCGAAGCCGCCTCTTCCTTTAAAACCACCCGTGCCACTGCCAAAACTACTGCCGTGTCGACCTGACGTTGGAGGAAAAAATATTGGAGGAAAAGTTGAAGTATGATGACCTCCGCTACCTGTATTCTGGTCGCTTCCACTAATTATTATAAGGATAATAATTATTCCGATGATTATTATAAAAACTGCTATCCATGGCAATCCTCCTGTTTCACTTTCTTCAGCGTCAAACTCACCTGACAATCTTTCAATCATGACATCAACAGCAGCATTTACACCTCCAAAATAATCATCATCTATAAAATAAGGGATCATTATATCCCTGACTATCCTCCCGGCGTAAGCATCATTAATTCTTGCTTCCAGGCCATAACCTACTGCTATAAAAGCTTGCCCCTTGCTATACCCGATTTTGGGTTTAATAAGTATTACAGCCCCGTTATCCTTACTTTTCTGACCTATTTCCCATTTCTCACCCAGTCGAAACGAATAGTCCGAAGCTGAATAGCCTTCAAGATCAGAGACGGTTACAACGTATATTTGGGTAGATGTAGAATCATTGTAGGCTAGTAACTTTTGTTCCAGTGCTTGAGTTTCAGTACTAGAAAAGATATTGGCAAAATCGTTCACCAAACGGTATGGAACCATCGGATCCGGAATATCTTGTGCCGAAATTTCGGAAGTAAATAATAATAGTATAAATATCAGAAGAAATCTACTCTTCAATAACAACTTCATTGTTAGGCTTGTTTATGTCGTTCTATTGATTTAGATATCTTATAAAGATTTTTTTGCATAAACTAAAATTGCACTTCTGGGGCTGTTTGTGCTTCAGGTAATGCTTCAAAATACGCTTTGGTTTCAAAATTAAACCACTTTGCATAAATAACTTGAGGAAATTTCCTTATATAGGAGTTGTAGTCTTGTGCAATTTGGTTGAACCTATTACGTTCTACCGAGATTCTGTTCTCTGTACCGGCAAGCTCATCCTGTAGTGCCAAAAAATTCTGGTTTGCTTTTAGTTCAGGATAATTCTCCTGAATTAATAATAGTCGACCCAATGCCTGACTCAATTGGTTTTGAGCTTGTTGATACTCTTGTAAACTCTCCGCTGTAAGGTTTTCCGGGCTCACTGTTGTTTGTGTGGCTTTGGATCTTGCTTCGGTAACTTGGGTAAAGGTTTCCTGCTCATGTTGGGCATAACCTTTCACTGTGTTAACCAGATTAGGAATAAGATCAGCCCTGCGCTGATATGCATTTTGCACATTACCCCACTGAGCAGTAACAGCTTCTTGCTTTTCTACCATTCTGTTATAACCCGAACAGCTTGAGAGCGTGATTGCACCTACAACAATCAACAAAAGGTAAGAAATTTTCTTCATAACTTTAAATAATTCGTTTTTCGTATAATTTTTATGCAAATGTATCATTTTTTTGCTGAACAAAAAGATATCCTACAAATGAATAGTCTGATAGTCTCTTCTACATAGGGTACAAATAACATTTTAAAAGAACTAAAGGTTTCCTAACATCATTCTTTATATATATTTATTTTATATATCTTTGTGTTCGGATGACGCTGTGTGCCTACGGAAGTCTTAACCAAAAATTGTTAAGTATGAAACGACTGTATTTTTCATTTATTATATCCCTATTTTCATTGGTTGTTACTGCATCCGGAACTTATCAAGTAACGGATAGTTTGGAGCTTTTTGAAGATATCACCGACATTAGTCGTTTGATACAGCAGAGGGCATCAGAAGATAAATCAATGCAAGACACAATTATTCCATTAGAATTAATATCCCCAAAAGATACTATTATACCAAGGGAGAGAATTACAGATTACATCATGCCGGAACTAATCAGAAATCGGGATTTTGTTAAGCAAAATCCTCTCGACTCAATTTATTTCCGTAATGAAAGAGGTATATTACAGTTACCTGCAGATTATTTTAATCCTGACTTGTTGCGTGGACTAACTTTTAGGGATACTCTTTTTTACAATCCTTTGTTTCTTCCAATGATTTTTAATGGCAGGATGCTCCCACGCGATATCTCATTTTATGATCCTGATAAAGACTATAAACCGGGCAAACTGATTAATCAGGATGAAACTTTTGCACCAAAATTAAAACACTTGGATTTTATTCAGAATATACGTCGAGATTATTATATGGAATATCCTGACAGAGTAAGGTATTCTATTCTAAACTTAGATTCTATCCCTAAGGTAGAAGATGGTGATGAGGTTATAAGGGAGACATTCAACCCTTTCCGCGAATTATTGAAGTCTGAGACTGCTTACTCTTTAGAAGCTCCGGGAGTTGAATTAAAAACAATTGACCGTAAATATTGGGTACGTTCGGGTGAGCATTCATTTCAGTTTGCACAAAACTCTTTTTCTGAAAACTGGCACAAAGGAGGTACTAATAACTTGAACATTAATAGTTATAATGTGTTCAGAATAAATTATAATAAGGATAAGGTTAAGTTCAATAATATGCTGGAGTGGAGACTTTCAGTCACTAATGCTCCTGAGGATTCATTAAGAAATTACAGGATAGGTAATGACCTTATTCGTTATTACGGCGACTTTGGACTTGATGCTTTCATGAAAAAGTGGTCTTACTCGATGAACTTAGAGGTTAAATCTCAGATGTTCAAATCATATCCTCCTAACTCAAATCAACTCCGTTCAGCTTTTCTCTCTCCACTTTATGTAAATGCCGGTATAGGTTTGAAATATAACTTGGATAAAAAATCGGAAAAGGTGCGCAATCGTCGTGTACGCTTGGATCTTGCGATAGCACCGGTCTCTATTAACTTTAAATATGTAGGTAACGATTCGGTAAACGTTGTGCGTTTTGGTATTCCTGAAGACAAGACTTGGAATCTTGATTTGGGTACTACGATTACATCTATTCTGAAATTTGATATTACACGATATATTACGTGGGATTCACGTTTAACTTACTTTACAAGCTATGATAATGTTGAGACTGAATTCGAGAATAGTCTTAATATGGCATTAAGCAATGCGCTTTCTACTAGGATATATTTAAATTTGAGGTTTGATGATGGAGTACCGCCACATCCCGATTTAAAATACTTGCAATATAACCAGACCTTGAGTTTCGGGCTAAATTATAAATGGTAAAATAGTTACTTGAGCTCCTTTAAATATTTCTTGAATGTTACTTTCTTTATTATAAAAGGATAAGTATATTTTTATTATATTCCGGAATTCAGATTAATTTGTCGTTTTTATTTAACTTATAACCGTTGAGAAAATCAACGGTTTTCATGCGCTTCTTGCCTGAAAGCTGTAAATCTGTTATTCGTAATAGACCATCACCTGTAAACACATCTATAAAGGTTTTATTATCAGTAAGCAACGAGCCTGGCGTTAGTGAATTCAACAAGTTGCTATTTATTTCTTCAATCTTTTCACTTGAATATATTTTCACACGAAGTGTTTCGTTTGTTTCAAAGCGCTTTAATTCAGTCCATGCAGCAGGGTAGGGCGATAGTCCTCTTATAAAGTTATATACATCTTCTTTGCGTTTACTCCATTCTATCCTGCAGGTCTCAGTGAATATTTTTGGTGCTGGTTTAAGGATAGTGTCTTTATTAAGTAATTTATTTTGTGGTATTGCAGAGATATTATCCTCAAGAATTACGTCAACAGTCTTCCTTACTAGTTCCGCACCCATAACCATAAGCCTGTCATGCAGTGTTTCAGCGTTATCTGTATCGCTTATTTCAGTTTTTTTCCTAAAAATAATCTCTCCTGTGTCTATTTCGTGCGAAAGAAAAAATGTGGATACCCCGGTTTCCTTTTCACCATTAATAATTGCCCAATTGATTGGCGCCGCACCTCTGTATTGTGGAAGTAAAGACGAATGCAGATTAAAAGTCCCTTTCGAAGGCATATCCCAAACAACTTCGGGGAGCATTCTGAATGCTACAACAATTTGAACATCAGCTTTTAGTAGTCTTAGTTCCTTTAAGAAATCCTCATTTTTCAACTTTGTTGGCTGAAGAAGATGCAGCCCTTTTTCTATTGCATATTGCTTTACTGGTGATGGTTGCAGCTTGTAACCCCTTCCTGCAGGCTTGTCGGGCATAGTTATAACGCCAACAATATTGTAGCCATTCTCAACCAGTGTCTTCAGTGATTCTACTGCAAACACGGGTGTGCCCATGAAAACTATTCTTAAATCTTCTTTTTTCATCTTTTTCAAATTACGTATAGTTAGAACAACTATTCTTCAATATCAGAATAGTTCTCCAGCAATACCTCTCTGTATGAATTAAATACCGTAGATTGAGAAAGCAGTCCTTGATAAATTCCTTTGTCATCAACCACCGGCAGGTTCCATGCTTTGGTTTCCTCAAACTGAGCCATCGCATCTTCCATGCTATCATTGATATTTATTTTGACAGGTGAGCCAACCATAAATTTTTCAACAGTAAAACGGTCATATAGTTCAGATCTGAACATGATATTGCGTATATCATTCATCAGCACCATGCCCAACAATTTATTTTCATCATCTACAACGGGAAATATATTTCGATTGGAGTTAGTCATTACCTTAACCATGTCACCCAGTGTCATTTCGGGAGTAACGGTTGGTATTTCTTTCTCAAGCAGGTCTTCCACCTTTAGGAAAGTAAGTACAGCCTTGTCTTTATGATGTGTAATCAGTTCTCCGCTTTTTGCCAGTCTAATTGCATAAATACTGTGTTTCTCAAAGAGGAGTATTGTGGCATAGGATACCAATGAGACAATCATAAGTGGTAAAAAAAGGTCGTATCCACCTGTTAGCTCTATGATTAGGAACATACCAGTCAGTGGTGCATGCATCACTCCTGCCATGAGCCCCGACATTCCCATAAGCGCAAAATTCTCTTGTGGCAAATAGGTAGAAACACCCATTTGATTCATTGTATAAGAAAAAATAAAACCCGTAATACAACCCAGAAATAGTGTGGGCGCAAAAACTCCGCCAGTACCACCACCCCCGTTTGTGGCACTTGTGGCAAATACTTTAAAGAAGATTATGAGGGTAAGAAAGACTATAACCGACCATTTACTTTCCCAATTATAGAAAAAGCTTTCATTGGTAAGTGTTTGAAATGAGTCACCTCCATCAAGAAGTGTACCTATTGTATTGTACCCTTCACCAAAAAGTGGAGGAAAAAAGAATATGAGTATACTTAGAGTCACTCCGCCTAATAAAAATTTTCTCCATGGCGGAAGCTTATGAAAGATATCCTCGCACCAGCTCATAACACGTATTACGTAAAGAGAGATTAATCCGCATAAAATTCCAAGCAAAATTACATAAGGTATACGGTTTAGAGTAAACTGTTCAACTAGAGTGAACGCAAACATTGCATCCATCCCGGTAAGCATATATGAAACCACTGTTGCAGTTACTGCTGTTACTAATAGCGGCATTATGGAAGACATGGTAAGGTCGAGTAGTAGAACCTCAATTACAAAAAGTATTCCTGCAATAGGAGCTTTAAAAATGCCTGCTATAGCTCCTGCGGCACCACAACCAACAAGAATCATCAGACTATGCTGTTCCAGTTTAAAAAATCTTCCAAGATTAGATCCTATGGCTGAGCCTGTTAATACAATAGGTGCCTCAGCTCCTACAGATCCACCCAATCCTATGGTGATGGAGCTTGCTATAAGTGAGGAGTACATATTATGTGGCTTTATCCTGCTCTTTCGCTGTGAGATAGAGAAAAGGATTTTGGTAACGCCGTGACTTATGTCATCTTTAACGATAAATCTCACATACAGTCCCGCTATAAGAATACCTGCAATGGGAAAAAGAAGATATGAATAGTTGTGATTGACCTGACTAAAATTTTCTGTTAGGAATACTTGAATAGATTCTATGGCTATTTTAAGGACATAAGCAGCAAAAGCTGTTAAAATACCTACGATAAAACATACTAACAGTAAAAAATGGCGCTCTTTTATATGTTTGTTGCGCCATAGAAGTAACATATTATGTATTTCGTTAAATCTCATCGGTCAAAAATTGAATCACTTCAACAAAGTTAATCTTTATAGCTTTTAAACAAAATAGAGAATTGACTTTATTTAATGAATCATATTACTTCCGTATAATCTGGATTGTTCCATTTCTCCCAAGTTTGAGTATTCCTGATGGCTTTACTTCAACACTCTCTTTTTGTCGGTAAGTAACTACATAATTAACGCCATTTTTAATTTCAGGAGAGATTTTAGAGAACCGTGAAGGGGAAGGGGCGCCGCTAATATTTGCGGAGGTTGAAACTATTGGTTTTCTGAATTGCTTACACAATTCTCTGGAGAATATTTCGTCAGTTATCCTTATCCCAATCGACCCATCAGCTGCAATAAGGTTTGTTGCTAAATTTTTGGCACCTTCATAAATGATGGTTAATGGTTTATCCGTCAAATCTATCAGATCCCATGCAATATCAGGAACATCCTGAACATAGGTCTGTAGTTTGTCAGGATTATCGAGTAGAATGAGCATAGATTTATTATCGTCGCGCTGTTTCAAATTATAAATTCGTTTAACTGCTTCTTCATTAGTGGCATCACAACCAATTCCCCAGATAGTGTCGGTAGGATAGAGAATGATTCCACCTGATTTTAAAACTTCAATTGCTTTTTTTATGTCTTCCTGCATTTTCTATCAAATTAATACACTGTTTATTTTTTGCATGATTAATGCATTTTCAAACCTATCGCCAATCGATAGCCATTCGGTCAGTTTGCCGGTTTTAAAATAGCCTGCTTTATTGAATAACTTAATGCTGCCGAGATTGTTTTCAGGTATAACAGCATATAGTTGTTTGATTTTTAAAAATTTAAATGCATACTCTTCAAGTAGTTGTAACGACTGTAGTCCACAACCTTGATCACGAAATTTTTCATCAATTAAAATACCTACACCTGCTCTTTTGTGAAACGGATCAAAATCATAAAGATCAACGGTACCTACCACCTCTTTGGATTCTTTAATTTCAACCATTAGCCTCAACTGCTTATCTGCATATAAATCCTGTTTGGAGTCAATTAGATATTGTTTTATTGCGAAACGTGAGTAAGGCGTTACAGAAGCTCCAAATTCCCATAATGACGTATCGTTCTCCCACCTGTATAGGTGATCAAGATCCTCAGGCTCTGTAGCTCTAAGTCGAAGTAGGTTGTTTTCAAGAATCTTTTTCATATTATCTCTTTAGTTATAACTTCTCAGGATTATCACCATTCTCTTGTACTGGTCTCTGTTCCTGTTCATGTTCTTGTTCTTGTTCCTTCTCGCCAGGCAGAATTTCGTTATTATTTTCCTTTCTAGCTTTCTCTGTCTTGATCAGACTTATAAGCTCAGGATACGACGGTTTACAGAATATATAAATAATAAAGAGTATAATAGTAAACCAAAAAAAGTTCATGTTTTTTGAAACTGCATACAGCAGAATGTTCATTAAAGTTACTGTGTTTAAAATTGCTAAACGAATGTCTGTTGCTTTTTTGTACTTACCTACAACAAAATTTGTACTTGATGAGGGAGGTGTTTTTTTAAGCATTTCTGCAAAAAGTTTAAGTGCTACAGGGATTGCAATTATAGTAATTACTATGACATATCTTTCTAGAATAATACTAACCTCTTTTCCTTTAAAAGGATAGGGGATTAGATCAAAAAAAATTAATATAAAATAGAGAGCCAGAACAACTATACTTAGCCAATATTGGTATTTCAGGTAACTTATAGTGTGATCAAATATGTTTTTGCTTTCATTCATTTAGGTAATTGTTTATAAGATTCATCAAACGGCGTTCTGTTTAAAATGGAGCGTCCGAGTGTAACCTCATCTGCATACTCAATCTCATCTCCTATTGATACACCACGAGCAATAATACTCACTTTTATGTTATACGATTGTAGTTTGCGGTATATATAGAAATTGGTTGTGTCTCCTTCCATTGTGGCGCTCAAAGCTAAAATAACCTCTGTTACTTCACCCAATTTCACTCGCTCTTCAAGACTGGCTATTTCAAGATCCGAAGGTCCAATGCCATCAATTGGTGAAATAATTCCTCCTAAAACGTGATAAAGCCCTCTAAACTGATCGGTCTTTTCTATTGCCATTACCTCTTTTACATTTTCTACAACGCAGATTATATGACTGTTACGAGATTTGTCAGAGCAAATTTCACATATATCAATATCGGAGATGTTGTGACAAATATTGCAATATTTTATTTCTTGCCTTAGTTTTAAGATGGTGTCTGCAAAAACAGTCACTTTTTCTTCATCCTGCCTGAGGAGGTGTAATACTAATCTTAGTGCAGATTTCTTCCCAATACCGGGAAGTTTGGCAAATTCATTAACTGCATTTTCTAATAAAGAGGAAGGATAATGACTGTTCATAAAGTAATCTTTGGTGCACTGTCACAAAGATAATATGAAACGATTTCTTGAGCAAATATCTTTTAAATATGAACCATTTGTGAACTTTGTCTCGATTTTTTCTTCCATTTTCGTTTTTTGTAACGTTTAAGTTTGTAAATTTGTAATCATTTATATGATATTTTTGGTAAAATTGTCAATACAATCTACCTTTCGATGTCTATGTGTGATTCCAATTTTATTTAACAAGTGAAACAAAATATGAAAGTACTTTTGGCAACTAAAAAGCCTTTTGCCTTGCAGGCAGTGCAAGGGATACAAAATGTAGTTGAGACTGCCGGATTAAAATTTGAAAAATTAGAAAATTATACTGATAAATTGC
This sequence comes from uncultured Proteiniphilum sp., assembly GCA_964484665.1. Taxonomy (GTDB): domain Bacteria; phylum Bacteroidota; class Bacteroidia; order Bacteroidales; family Dysgonomonadaceae; genus Proteiniphilum. The sequence goes on from CAZAFR010000001.1 coordinate 38,382, forward strand.
AGCTGATTAATGCCGTTAAAGATGCTAATGCTTTGATAGTTAGAAGTGATTGTATCGATGAAGAGGTAATTGATGCTGCTTCAGAACTCAAGATTATCGTAAGAGCTGGCGCAGGATATGATAATGTTGATCTGGAAGCTGCTACAAGTCGTAATATTTGTGTAATGAACACGCCCGGACAAAACGCCAATGCTGTTGCTGAGCTGGTGTTTGGTATGATGATTTTTATGCAACGTAATCAGTTTGACGGAGATGTTGGTCGAGAGCTGATAAATAGACGACTTGGACTCTATGCATTCGGTAATGTAGCTAAGAAGGTTGCACGTATAGCCCGTGGTTTCAATATGGCGGTTTATGCATACTCTCCGGCTTTAACGCACGATGATCTCAGAAAAGAGGGTGAATATGGTGTAATTACTTCATATAGTAACAGGGAGCTTTTTGAGAATAGTGATATTGTCTCTCTTCATATGCCTTTGCTGGAAGAAACTAAAAATTGCGTAGATTATAATCTCCTTGCATATATGCCGAAGGATGGATTGTTAGTCAATACAGCACGCAAAGAACTTATTGTAGAGGATGATTTAATAAGAATAATGGAGGAGCGTCCCGAATTTCAGTATGTTACAGATATTATGCCTGATAAGCATGATGTTTTTCTTGAGAAATTTCCAAAACGTTATTTTTCTACTTTAAAGAAATCCGGAGCACAAACTAAAGAGGCTAACCGAAATGCAGGAATTGCTGCTGCTCATCAGGCAGTGATGTTTTTTAAAAACGGAGATGATCATTTCCGAGTTAATTAATCTGCTTATAGTCAGACAAATAATAATATGAGAATTCGAATATAATTTATAAAATAATTTGAATATAATTTATAAAAAAAAATCAATGAAAAAGTACAATTTTAATGCCGGACCTTGCGTGCTTCCTAGACCAGCAGTGGAGTCTGCTATAGAGGCAATCCGTAATTTTGACAACACAGGAATAGGCGTTCTTGAGATTTCACACCGTACCCCTGGATGGGAACGAATAATGAAAGAAACCTCTGATTTGTGGAAGGAGCTTTTGAATATTCCCGACAACTATCATGTTCTTTTTCTTGGTGGAGGTGCCAGTACACAGTTTTTAGATGTTGCTGCAAACCTGATGAAAACTAAGGCTGCTTACCTCGAAACAGGTACCTGGGCAAAGAAAGCCATTAAGGAAGCTAAGTTTTACGGTGAAGTAGAGATAGTAGCTTCATCAGCTGACAAAAATTTCTCTTATATTCCTAAAGGTTATAGTATCCCTGCCGATGTTGATTATTTCCATATCACAAGTAATAATACAATCTACGGAACTGAAATTCAGGAAGACATAGATAGTCCCGTTCCATTGGTTGCCGACATGTCATCCAATATTATGAGTCGCCCCATAGATGTATCAAAGTATGGTATCATTTATGGAGGTGCACAGAAAAATGTGGGTCCTGCAGGCGTTTCATTTGTTATCGTTCGCGAAGATATACTTGGTAAGACCGATCGCCCAATCCAGACGATGATTGACTATCGCACTCATATAAGTGATTCATATAAAAATTCTTCAATGTTTAATACACCTCCTGTATTTTCAATTTTTGTGATGCACGAAACGCTAAAATGGATCAAGGATCAGGGTGGAGTAGAAGCAATTTACGAACTGAATAAAGAAAAAGCCGGTTTGCTTTATGATGAAATAGACAGAAACAAACTTTTTGTAGGAACAGCCGCAAAAGAGGATCGTTCTCTTATGAATGTATGTTTCGTGATGAACGAAGAGTATAAAGATAAAGAAGCAGAATTTCTTAAATTTGCAACCGAAAAAGGTATGGTCGGAATTAAAGGACACCGTTCAGTTGGCGGTTTTAGAGCTTCAATCTATAATGCTTGTCCCAAAGAAGCAGTTGAAGCATTGATTAAATGTATGCAGGATTTTGAAGCACAGAATTAAGAAATAGAGCTAAAGTTTTTGTTGAGAAAGGGAGTTTCATTTAGATGATCCTCCCTTTTTTTACATGTGTAGCCTTTAAATTGGTTATACATTAATAGTATTTTGTTCTAACCTTATTCTAACCTTGTTCTAACCTTGTTCTAATTATCCTCGTAATTATATAAGCCATCTTAGAATTTTATAAGGACGATATTAGAATTTAATATTGTCTTTCCATCTCTGAATTAAAATATGTTTTGAAGCTGTGGGAGGACCATATTTTTTGTCATTATAATTATTTAACTATAAAAAAGTTGCGATTTAATTTGATTATTACGAAAGTATCGTATATTTGTGATGTAATGATATTAAATATTTAGAGTAAACGAGATGAAATATATAGATATGGAACGATTAACCCCACAGGAAGAAAATGTAATGCTGCAAGTTTGGCAACTGAACGAATGTGCTATTAAGGATGTAGTTGATAGACTCGAGGAGCCTCGCCAGCCATACACAACAGTAGCTTCCATCTTCAATAATCTTGAGAAAAAAGGTTATCTAACAAAACGAAGATTTGGTAATGTGAAGGTGTTTAAGCCTAAGATTACAGAATCAGCATACAAAAAACATTTCCTATCCGGCGTAGTGAAAAGTTATTTCGATAACTCATACAAAGAGTTGGTGTCATTCTTTGCTAAAGAGCAAAAAATTAGTGCTGAAGATCTTAATGAGATTGTGCGATTGATTGAGAAGAGTAAGAAATAATTATTTTATATTCAATTAATTAAATGATCATGCAACCAATATTTTTATACATAATTCAGGTGAATATTGCGTTAGTGCTATTCTATCTCTTATATACAGTACTGTTTAAAAGAGATACATTTCTGAAAATTAGGAGATTTTACTTCCTGTCATCCATTGTTTTTTCTATTGTTTATCCGCTGTTTGTTGTGCCCGGATTGAGCAATGTCTGGAATTTTAATATAAAGGAACCTCAGTCGGTTGAAACTGCTGTTTTCTTTGAAACTCCCACTTTTGAAATTATTGATGAAGAACCTGAGGAGACGGTTGCTTTTTTAAACATTCACTGGGAGCAAATTCTGATTATACTTTACACAGCTGTTACTCTTTTCTTCTTTTTTAGGCTTTTATGGCAGCTGATTTCAATCTTTAGAATAAGATTAAAAAGTGAAGAGATGCTGATCTCGGGTGTTGAGGTTTATAATCTTGTAGAGGACGTTACCCCTTTCTCGTTTTTTAGAATGATTTTTATAAATTCCAAAATGCACTCAGATGAAGAATTAGAGCAGATAATTTTACACGAACAAACGCATGTTAAAGAAAAACATTCTTTAGATATTATGCTCGTGGAATTAATTATACTTTTTTCATGGTGGAATCCTTTTGTATGGCTATTTAAGCGTGAGATGGCAATAAACCTTGAGTATCTTGCCGATAATGGAGTGCTTAGAGAGGGCGTAGACAGTAGAGATTATCAATACCACCTTTTAAGACTGACTTATCATGAAACTGCAGTTCAGATAGTAAATAACTTTAATGTATCACAATTAAAACAGAGAATTATGATGATGAATAAAACCAAATCTTCTTCACTGAAGTTGACCAAATATCTACTAATGCTTCCTCTATTTTTTATTCTTATCGCGGCAAATAGTATGTTTGCCGGAGAAAAAGAGCAAAGTTTGCCGGAGCCACCGCCTGTTAAAAAAGATGTTACAGAAGAGATATTTGTGGTTGTGGAAGATCAACCTGAGTTTTTGGGAGGAAATCAAGCTATGATGAAATTTTTATCTGATAGTATTGTATATCCTGAAATAGCTAAAGAAAATGGAATCCAAGGGAGAGTGATTTGTAACTTTGTAGTTATGAGTGACGGAAGTATTGCTGATGTAAATATAGTTAGGGGTGTTGATCCTATAATAGATGCAGAGGCTGTGAGAGTACTGGAATCTATGCCTAACTGGAAACCGGGTAGGCAACGTGGACAAGCAGTAAATGTAAGGTTTACATTACCGGTGGTATTTAGGTTGGATGCTGCTTCAGATAAGGATGATGATACCTCGGTAAGATCGGAGTCTAAGGTGATAATTGATGAATTAATGATGGTTAAGGGAAACCTGTCTGTTACAGCAGGAATTCAGAAATCTCCTGTGTTACAAGTGAGTGATGAAAATGTTCTTAGATATCTCTCTCAGAATATAAAATATCCTGTAGCCGCTCAAGAAAAAGGTGTTCAGGGATTAATAACTGCTTCAATGAGATTCAGTAGTGATGGGCAAGTTGTCCGTTTAATAGTTCAGCCTGAGACGGAAGAAGAGGTTATACTAAGTGATGAGGTGCTTAGAGTGCTAAAAGGAGCGCTCAAAGATGTGGCACAATTGAATAGAGAAGACTTGTTTTTAGTTTCCGGAAAAGTTACAGATGATGATGGCAAACCTATTCGCGGAGCTTCTGTTATTTTAAAAGGAACTAACGTTGGAACGATTACTGATTCAAATGGTAATTTCATGATAAAAGTTCCTTCAAAAGAGAATATTTTGTCTATTTCATTTGTAGGTTTCGATACAAGGGAACTTGTGTTGAGCAGGCTTGATTCTTCTACTAATGAGATAACAACAGAGCTGCCGTTTGTTTTCCGTTTGCAGGGGGAGAATGTTGTGTCTTATGATGGTCCAAGACCCGACAATGCTGTTGTTGTAGTTGGCTATGGTCTTCAATAATTACAGATTTTAAAAGACCATGTGTTTTTATATTTTACAACGTATATAAGTAAGAAACTTCCTAATTTAGGAAGTTTCTTACTTATATAAAAATGTTTACTGAGGCTTTTGAAATTAGGATACTGATGAATTTATTAATTAAAAATATCATCAATACCCTCGCTCTCCACAGGTTCAGTATTGCGGTAGAAATCAGGTGAATATCGTTCCGTTTCTGCACATGGATCAAAATCGGCAGGTATATCAAAAGTACCGTCATCGGTATAGTCAAGATCCGGATCTGCGTACACCTTTTGGTAGAATAATCCGTGTATTGGCAACGCCATACTGGCACCCTGACCGTAGGCCATCTGATCGAAATGGATTGAGCGTTCTTCACCACCAACCCAGGCACCGGCAACTAGTGATGGGGTGAACGACATGAACCATCCGTCGGAGTTATTATTTGTTGTTCCTGTTTTACCACCCATTTGTCCTTTTAGGTTGTATCTCCAGCGAAGGCGATTTCCCGTACCTCCATCCACAACTGCCCTTAGCATATCAAGCATCTTGTAAGATGTTGATTCACTAAAAATCTCTCTCACCCTTGGAGTTAATGTTGGACCTACTTCGTTTCCATATGAATCCTCAATACGTGTAACAAGAACAGGTTCTACACGAATACCTTTATTTATAAAAGATGAATAGGCTCCAACCATCTCGTAAATAGAGGCATCGTTTGGACCTAATGCAAGTGAAACAACAGGATCGGCTGGCGTTTTTAATCCGAACGACTGTAACATTCTTGCAAATGCATATGGTGAATACTGACTCATAATATATGCTGTGACCCAGTTACTTGAGCGTTGTAATCCCCATTTAATTGTTACTGTCTCTCCACTTGTATGTCCCGGGTTCCTTGGTGTCCAGGGGTTGCCATTTTCATCCATAAGCGTTATAGGCTGATGAATAAGAGGAGTGCATGGAGTCATTCCTTCTTCCATTGCCAGCGTGTAGAGGTATGGTTTGATTGTTGACCCAATTTGCCGTTTGCCTGTAGTCACCATATCATATTTAAAGAACTGATAATTTGGTCCACCAACATAGGCCTTAACATGACCTGTGTAGGGATCCATGGCCATAAAGCCTGTGCGGAGGAAGTTTTTATGATAACGAATTGAGTCCCATGGGGTCATTATTGTATCAATTTCGTGATGTTTCCATGAGAAGACCTTCATTTCAACAGGTTTTTCCTTGAAGTTTTTGATAATCTCAGCTTCAGAAACTCCTTCATTCTTTAGAATGCGATAGCGATCGGTTTGTCTCATAGCCCTCAGCATAAGGTCTTCTACCTGCTCGCTAACTTCCTTGGAATATGGAGCATATGCTCTCCCTTTTTTTTCTCTGAAAAATTCATCCTGTAGATATCCTCCCATATGTTCTGTTACAGCATCTTCAGCATACTTTTGCATACGCGAATCTATTGTAGAATATATCTTGAGTCCGTCTGTATAAATATTATAACTTGAGCCATTGGCTTTAAAATTCTTATTACACCAGCCATAAAGAGGATCTTCAATCCAAGATAATGAATCTTCAGAGAATTGTTGATTTTGCCATGAAGCATAGTTCTTTCTTTCAGGTTTAACGGCCATCATCATTTTTGCAAGATGTTGACGATAATAAGGAGCAGAGATATCAATGTGGCTTGAACGCTTGAAATCGATTTCCAAAGGTAGCTGCTTTAACGAATCTAATTCATGACGTGTGATATGACCTGCTTTACGCATCTGATTTAAAACAACATTGCGTCTTTCAAGAGTAATTTCGGGACGGCGAACAGGGTTATAAAGCGAAGAGTTTTTAAGCATTCCCATAATGGTTGCAGCTTCTTCAATATTAAGTTCTTTGGGCGTTTTGTTAAAGTAGGTGCGGGTGGCCGACTCAATACCAACAGCGTTGTAGTTAAAATCGTACTTGTTCAGATAAAGATTAATGATTTCATCTTTTGTATAATAACGTTCAAGTTTTGCAGCAATTACCCACTCAACGGGTTTTTGGAATACTCGTTGCAGTTTGTTGCTTGCACGTGGAGAGTAAAGCAGTTTGGCAAGTTGCTGAGTGATTGTACTACCTCCACCACTCTCTTCTTTTTGTAGTATTATCGTTTTGAAAATTGCTCTTCCTAGACCAATAATATCAATACCGGAATGTGAATAATAACGTATATCTTCTGTTGAAACAAGTGCACTAATAAGATGAGGAGAGAGATCGGAATAATCCACCATAATACGATTATCGTCGCTTAGTGAATAGGTGAACAACAACTTGTTGTCCGATGATATTACCTGAGATGCATATCTGTCGATAGGGTTCTCAAGCTCATTTAAATTAGGCAGATATCCAACAGCACCGGTTGATAGTAAAGCGAAAAACAGTACACCTGCAACAACCATCAGTCCGAATAACTTCCACAGAGCCGAAATTATACTCCGTTTTTTATTATTGTTGCCTGCTTTGGTTTTTTTGTTATTTTTTGTTATTTTCTTACTCATAATTCAGAAGAGTCTCATCAAGATATTTTTTTGTTGCGTAGATTGCGCAAAAGTACACAAAACCAACGACTAGAAGAAAGAAGTAATATTAAAAATAGTTTTTGTGTATTATTTGCTTATTTAGAAACTCCTAGATATATTTTCTTATACTATGGATTTGTTAAATCAACTATTGTCAAATCATCTTTGTGTTAGTAGCTCTTAAAACTTGAAGGTAAAACCTCCGGCAACATTGATGCCCTGAGCTGGATAACCATACCAGATATCATATTTTTGAGAGAGAATATTGTTTGCCTTTACGTTAAGAGAAAATGAGTTACTTATGTCGTAAACAGCACCCACATTAAGATCGTTAATATTATCCATTTTGATATTTTTTCTTTCCAGATCTACAATCCTATCAGAATAAGTCCATCTATCACCAGCCAAATAATAATTAAGTGTTAATTTTAAATTACTGATTATTTCCAGAGTAGCTCTGATATCTGCTTCAAATCCGGGTTTGTTATATGCCAATGGATCACTTATTTCGTTATCATTTGATACTAATTCAGTTACATCATAGAAGTTCTTTTTTAAACGAAGAGAAATATTCAGAGGTGTCCATATATTCGTCTGAATCATACCACCTATAAAAGAGTGTGAAAGGTTTCCATAAATTGGTTTAAGCGATTCGTTAAAAGGTTCAAATGTATCTTTTTCGCTAATACTGCGACCGTTCCGTACAAGGAAATGTTCATCATCTGTCTTCTTGTAACCGCCGAAGATGTCAAACCGGAATCCGCTAAGCTCTCCAATTTTGAATCCTGCTTCCAAATCGATGTGTGAAAAAGAAGGTTTTACAGGTTCATCTAATAGGAAATACCTTGATTCATCCATCATATCTAACAGAGTGTTGTTATCAAATCCTCCATGAATTTTTGCGTAAACAGATGAATACTCACTAAAACCTAACTGTAGGTCGACATTAGGGACTACTCTTATTTTTGAGCTACCTGCTGTTTGAAATAGAACATCAGCCCCAAGTTTAGCATGTCTGTTAAGTCCGTTGAAGTTAATGAAAGGTGATGCATTGATCAGAAAGTAGTTCTTGTGATCGCCATTATACACTGTAGTTAAAATTGAGCCATTAATGCCAATCTTGTTGCTACTTGTATTGCTGCCACCAAAAGGTTTATCAAATCCTACACCTCCATGAATCTGACTACCTTTCATCCAGTCGTAAGCCGGACTCTCACTTTTTTTTGTTGTAAAATTATTGAAGTCGATAAATCCTCTGTAATTTAGAATGTTGTTCTCAACTGATTCTAACCCTAATTTAGCATTTAGCACTCCTAAATTGTTTTTCTTATTTTCGAAAAGGGGGGTATTGCCAAAAGTGTTACCGTAATAATTAAAGGATGAGTGGAGATAAGAGAGCTGTATATTTAATTTAAGAGCATCTGCTAAATGGTTGTAGCTTAATTTGCCCAGGTTATCCATCAAAGAAGCAGTGTTTCCGGCAGGATCCGATAACTCCTGCACATAGTTTATATTACCATTTGTGGAGCTGTGCAAGAAATTAAATGAAAGGTTATGATTCTTATTATCAACCAATCGGTATCCCAGTGCTCCATTTAAGTTTGCATAATTACCTGCGTTGAAAAATAGATACCCTCTTTGAAGATTATAGGGGATCTTAGTCATTATGTCTCCCGGATGAGGTAGTGCAATCTCCAGTGGAGGTGCAATTCGTTCTGCCCAAGTAGAGTAATTTGTATTGGCCTTTTGAATAGTAGGTTCACGAAGTGCCGGCAATGAATTGATCTTATCAGCATCCAGAAGGGTAGGGTTGAATTCTCTTTCAAGCTCCATCTGCCTTCTTAACAAGGAGTCCTGTGTCTGGGCAAGTAGTCCGGCAGACAATGCTAATGCAGCAATTATAATATATATCTTTTTCATATTTTGTTGTCAGTTTGTTTTGTCAGTAATTTGCTTTAAGCAGTAATTCTTCAATTGCCTAGTCTCGCATTTATCATCTGCTGAATATCATCTTCTTTACCTTTATAATTATTCCTTAAGCTCTCGAGATATTGTCTTGCCTGAAATTCATCACCTTTTGCAAGATAAGTGTCAGAGAGAACTATAAGTGAGCGTGCCATCCAGTATTGATGCGTGGTTCCTTTTTGCATAAATTCTTTTACCTGAGCTTCAGCTTTGTCGTAGGCGTTTTGTTTGTAGAACGTGTCAGCGAGTATAAACTGAGCTTCGGCACCATAAACACTTCTGGTATCGTTTGCCACAAATTGAAAATCTTTAATTGCACTATTTATCTCGTTTGTCTGTTGATAAGCCTTACCTCGCAAATATCTAACTTCAGTAATTATTTCAGGTGAAATAGAGCTGTTTGCAAGCAAGTCTGTTGCTGCTTTTACAGCCTCATAATGGTTGTTCAACTTGGATTGTGTACGAACTACACCTATTTGACCGATTTGTTTATTAGTTGCATTTCTTGCAGAGTTAGCCAGACGTGAATAATCTGCCAATGCTTGTTGCCAGTTTTCATTTTGATACTCAGTCTGTGCTGTATAAATCAATGTATTATCAAGAAATTTGATATTGCCTGCATCAATTACTCTTCTAAAATGTGAAAGTGCTTCTTGTTTATTATTTTTTTCGTCAGCGATCAAACCAAGATAATAATGTGCATCACTATTATATGCTCCGTTTGGATAGGATTGCAGATAACGATTCATCGCTGATTCTGCTTCAATACGGTTGCCTCGCATATAAACACTTTCTGCGGCAAGATAAGTTAGCGAGTCTTGTTTGGAAGTTGAAATTCGCAGTCCGCCGGGTAGCGAATTGGCATAATCAACATATGTTTGTATATCATTCATATCCCGATAGACTGTCTCCATAGAAATTAAAGCATTGCGTGCATCATCTGTTCCGGGAAAATGTGTTATAACATTTTTATAAGCTTGGATGCTCTGCTGATAATTGCCATTATTGTAATAAAGTTGTCCTAATTGAACGCCACCTTGACTTGTAAGCGGACTTCCGGGGAAATCGTTAACTAGCCTTTGAAGTACACTGATAGCCTCACTTTCCCTGTTGAGCATTGTAAGAGCGCGACTTTTTTCATATAACGCATCGTCAAAATATTGTGAGTTGGGATATTTATTCATAAGGTTATCCAGAGCTGTAATCTTGCCTTGATAGTTACGTTGTAACCCTAATACAAATGCGCGTTGATATGCGGCATAATCGGCTGCGGATGGATTTGCATCAGCCGCTTGACCATAAAATCGTTCTGCATCACTAAAATTACGGTTAAAATAGTAACTGTCGCCAATTCTGTTTAGTGCATCGGCATATTCGCTTTTGTTGCGACTGGTTTCAGATGATATGTATTTTTGGAAAGAACCGACTGCCTGTGTGTATTGCTGTTGTTTGAATTGAGAGTAGCCAAGATTATACCATCCCAGAGCATAGTTTTCATCTGATGGCGATGCATTTTGAGTGAATTGTTTGAAATCATTGGCAGCATTGATATAATTTGCCATACGGTAATATGCTTCACCTCGCCAATAGTATGAGTTATTACGAGCTTTATTATCGTAATTACCCATCCCGATGCTATTGTTGAAATACTGCACTGCTTGATTCATGTTGCCATTTATAAAATCCTGTGCGCCAAGCTGAAAAAGAACCATCTGTTTGGCTTCCTGGATTCGTTTTCCCGGATTACTTATACGGTTAATAGCATTAAGTGCAGCTTGATAATCTTTGGTTGTAAGGAATGTTTCGGCGAGAATGTCATTTACCTGATTGGTGTATTGTGAGTTTGGATATTGCTGAAGGAAATTCTCAAAAAGTGAAATTGACTCGCTGAAGACTGAGAAGTTGGTCTCATGTGCCAGTAGGGCATAGTTAAACATTGCTGTTTCGCGTACCTGCGGATTGTAATTGTCTCTTGAAGCTGCCTCAAATGCCATTTGTGCCTGCTGTTTTTGGTTGAGTCTCAGATATGTTTGTCCCAACTGTAACTGTGCATTTTGTGATAATTCATCAGACTCGCCAACAGATTGTTGAAACATTTGTAGAGCTTCGTTATATTTTCCTGTTTCAAAATATGATAACCCCATGAAGTAAGCATCTCCTCGAAGTGGCTTTTGGGTACTAGCAACATATCTTTCGTAATATGGAATTGCACGAGTGGGTTGACCTAAACGGTAGTAACTATTCCCAATTATTCGGTTTAGCTCTGTATTGTGCTCACTACTAGGAAATCTTATTAAGAAAGCATCTGAAAGCCGTATTGCTTCATCAATTTTACCATCGAAGAATGTTGACTGAGCAGTGTAGAAAGCAATATCTTCTTGATATTCAGGATGATTTCTGAGCCTTTCGAAGCGACTTAAAGCTTGTTTGTAATTACCGTTTACATATTCAATATAACTCAGATAGAAATCTGCAGCGTCACGATATTTTCGGCTGTTTTGAGATAGTAAACCAAAATACTGTTCGGCTTTTTCCGTGTTATTTAGTTGTAAATGAGTATAGCCAATACGGAAACTATAATCTTCCTGCTCCTCGAGAGAAAGGTAATCCAAATCGGCCATGTTAAACCAAAGTAGAGCTTTTTGCCACTCCTTATTGTCGTAATATTGTGAAGCAACAAGAAAATTAATCTGATGTCTGTGAATGGTTTCAGGGTAACTTTCTAAAAATTCTTTAAGAATATCACCACTATTTTCATTCTTTAGTCGGAATGACGATACCGCCATCATATAAGTAGCTTCTTCTTTGAGGAATTTGTCGTTGCTACTGGAAGTAAATTCAAGCAAAATATCCTGTGCACCAATATAATTTCCTTCGAGAAACATCTCTTTTCCTAGATTAAAAAGACGGTCCGGTTGAGAATTATACACAGATTTCTGTGCAAAGGAAATGTTTGCTATTAAGGTCAGAGTAAAAACAAAGATGATTTTCTTCATATTTTTGAATATAATAAATTTACTTTTCACATTATTATTCATAGTGTTTATTTTGCCGAATTAAGTTTTTGTTCAGTTCAGATATACATTTTTTGAAAAGTAGTCTCTTGAGAGCAATTATTTAAATATATGAGTGTTAAGCTGAATTATTTTTTTTGTGCAGTCAAGATTTTAATTCCTTTACGTATAGAAGTCAGTCCAAAATCGTCCGGATTAAGATCTTCTAAAGCAAAAAATCTAAGTTCCGAAACATCGTCCTGAGCTTTTAAGTTGCTGAAATCATTCACTTTGCATTTAAAGAACATGTCTACTGTATGAACTTCAAAATCCGAATATACATAAATATTTGGTATTGAGAAAAGGTAGTTTAATGAAATAACATTTAAGCATGTTTCTTCGAAAACTTCCCTTTTTATAGCTCCCTCGGCAGTTTCATGCATGTCTATAAAACCTCCCGGCAGATCGTATGTATCCTTTGCAGGATCTTTAGCACGTCGGGCAATTAATATCTCTCCTTTGGCGTTTTCAATTAGTGCTACAACAGCGGCCGATGAGTTGTAATAGTAAGTAAATCCACAATCGGCACATTTTTTTGATTTCTCATTATTAACTGAAAAATTAGCTGAGCCACACTTGGGACAGTAAATAAACTGATGGAGAGGGTGTTGCATCTACTTACCTATTATTTACTTTTCATTTTTACTATAGATGTTCGTGGGAGATTGCGATTGCGTTTATCAATTGCCACAACCAGATTATCGGCTAATTGGTTGAAAGCGATTCCGGTTATGCTGTCTTGGTTTATAGCAGCGGGCTGACCGTCATCGCCTGCTTCACGAATACTCTGAACGATAGGAATCTGACCAAGCAGATCATAACCTTGTTCTTTTGCTAATTGTTTACAGCCATCTTTTCCAAACAAGTAGTATTTGTTTTCTGGCAATTCTGCAGGTGTAAACCATGACATATTTTCAACAAGTCCTAATATTGGAACATTCACTTTATCACCTGTGAACATACTGATACCTTTGCGTGCATCCGCCAGAGCAACTTCCTGAGGTGTACTAACTATAACTGCTCCTGTAATAGGTATAGTTTGAACAAGCGTTAGATGTATGTCACTTGTACCGGGAGGAAAATCAATAAGAAAATAATCGAGTTCGCCCCAGTCGGCATCTCCTATCAACTGTTTGAGAGCATTGCTTGCCATTGCTCCACGCCATACAACGGCATCATTTTTATTAACAAAGAATCCTATTGAAAGCATTTTAATGCCATAATTTTCAATGGGAACTATAAGGTCACGGCCTCCTTTTTTCGCTAAGGCGGGTGCAGACCCTTCAACACCAAGCATTTTTGGAACAGAAGGACCAAAAATATCGGCATCAAGAAGACCTACTTTATAACCTTTTTGTGCCAAGGCTACAGCTAAATTAGTGCAAATGGTGCTTTTACCAACACCACCTTTTCCTGAGGCAACAGCAATAATATTTTTTACACCCGGCAGTAAATCGGGTAGATCGGGTCTTGGAGCCTGTTTTGATTTAACTGAGATGTTCCCAATAATATCGATATCTTTATCAGCAAAGTTTATAATAGCCTGTTCGGCCATCTTTACAAGTGATTTAATGAAAGGATCATTTGCTTTTTCAGTTATAAGTGTAAAGCTCACTTTGTTGCCTTCGATACGTATATTATCTGCAACCATTCCTGCAGATACAATATCCTGTCCTGTTCCCGGATAGCGCACATTTTTTAGTGCATCTATTATGAGTTGTGGATATATTGCCATAATTAAAAGTTTTTTTATTGATAAATTTTTTAGAACGGTCTGTTTATAAATATAAGCTCTAATCAATTATCTTTTTTTATTTCATTTATTTTTCTTCTACTTCTCCCGAAGCTGCGGTAATCATCTTTTTCAATCTTAATGTTCGGTTCTATCCAATTGTTTTTTTCTCTACAGATAAATTTGATGTATTTTATAGATAAACCACGTTCAAGCCACTGTTGTTCATAGAATGTTTGAATCCCTAGTATTTCATCTTCAGGTACAGAATTGTACAGATCATCAGTGACAAACAGTACGGGTAACCTGTTGTCTTCAATCATTGCTAATGTATAGCTATATAGGAAATTACTATCTGTTTTAAGATGAATTACTCCATCATCTTTGATGATATTGTTATAAACTTTCATAAACCTCGTGGAGGTTAGTCGTTTATTCACTTTCTTCATTTGTGGGTCAGGGAATGTAATCCAAATCTCTGAGACCTCATTTTTTGAGAAAAAATAGTTTATAAGCTCAATGTTAGTACGGATAAAAGCAACATTATTCAGTTTATCATCAAGAGCTTGAGTGGCGCCTTTCCATATACGTGCTCCTTTGATATCTATACCTATGAAATTTTTTTCAGGAAATTTACGGGCAAGACCAACGGTATATTCACCTTTACCACAACCTAGTTCCAGTATGATGGGATTATTGTTTCTAAAATAAGTGTTCCAACTGCCTTTCAAAGGAAAACCATCTGTTTCCAATTTTTTAAAAGGAAATTGAAATACATTGCTGTATGTTGCCATTTCGGCGAATTTGGCCAGTTTGTTTTTTGCCATTTGCGACTAAATTCGATTAACTGCTAAACAAATACAAAGCAAAAGTAACATTTAAACGTTAAAAACGGAAATTTTAGTTTATAGATTAAGTAGCAAATTTAAAATTGATTACTTTTAATCATTCAACTAAATAAAAATGTCAATGAAAAATAACCTAGAATAATTAAAATGCGAAGAAAAATAGTTTTTTTCTATCATATTCTTAGTTTATATCAAATTAATATGTA
Source organism: uncultured Proteiniphilum sp. (assembly GCA_964484665.1). Taxonomy (GTDB): domain Bacteria; phylum Bacteroidota; class Bacteroidia; order Bacteroidales; family Dysgonomonadaceae; genus Proteiniphilum. Next base: position 53,438 of record CAZAFR010000001.1, read on the forward strand.
CTTTTGTAAGAATAAAATTTAATAAACAAACTATTTAACATGAGAGTAAATGATGTAATGACTCAATTGGAAGCAAAACACCCCGGTGAGTCAGAATACTTACAGGCAGTTAAGGAAGTGCTAATCTCTATCGAAGATGTTTATAATCAACATCCTGAATTTGATAAAGCTAGTATTGTTGAGCGTATTGTTGAACCCGATCGTATTTTCACATTTAGAGTTCCCTGGGTTGATGATAATGGGAAAGTGCATGTGAATATCGGTTATCGTATACAATTCAATGGTGCGATAGGTCCATACAAAGGTGGAATTCGTTTTCATCCTTCTGTATCATTATCTTCACTTAAGTTTTTAGGATTTGAGCAAACATTTAAGAATGCATTAACGACACTACCTATGGGAGGTGGTAAAGGTGGTTCTGACTTTGCCCCAAAAGGAAAATCTCAAGCAGAGATAATGCGTTTTTGCCAGTCTTTTGTGATGGAGCTGTGGAAAATTATTGGTCCCGATACTGATGTACCTGCGGGAGATATTGGTGTAGGAGCCCGAGAAGTTGGGTATATGTACGGCATGTATAAAAAACTTGCCGGAGAGCATACCGGTACTTTTACTGGAAAAGGGCTTTCCTTTGGTGGCTCAAAATTACGTCCTGAAGCTACGGGATTTGGAGCTCTCTATTTTGTTCAGAAGATGTGTGATGAATTTCATATAGGCCTGAAAGGCAAAACTGTAGCTGTTTCCGGCTTTGGTAACGTAGCATGGGGCGCTGTAACCAAGGCTACTGAACTTGGTGCTAAGGTGGTAGCAATTTCGGGACCTGATGGTTATATTTATGACCCTGATGGTGTAAATACTCCCGATAAAATCGCCTATATGCTCAAACTACGTAGTTCGGGTGAGGATATTGTGGCACCTTACGCTGATAAATTTCCGAGTTCTAAATTTCATGCTGGTAAAAAACCATGGGAATGTAAAGTCGATATTGCTTTGCCATGTGCTATTCAGAATGAATTAAATGTGGAAGATGCTAAGTTATTAAAAAGCAATGGTGTAATACTTGTTGCAGAGGTTTCTAATATGGGATGTACTTCAGAAGCTGTTGATTTCTTTATTGAAAATAAGATGCTTTTTGCACCGGGTAAGGCGGTTAATGCTGGTGGTGTTGCCTGCTCAGGGTTGGAGATGACACAGAATGCTATGCATCTTTCCTGGGATAATGAAGAAGTGGACAGATGGCTGCATCAGATTATGAGTAATATTCATGAGCAGTGTGTTACATATGGCAAGAAAGGTGATTATATCAACTATGTTAAGGGTGCGAATATTGCCGGATTTATGAAAGTAGCTGATGCAATGATGGCTCAGGGGATTGTATAGAACTTTTTTTGACTATTTGAATATAAGATTGTAACTAATATAAAACAGAGAATATTGCTGTATTTTCTACAGCATAAGTATTGTAATCCTCCGGATTTTAGAGCAAAAACTCTATTCGGAGGATTTTTATCTTTAAATTATTGGTGAAATTTGCGCAGATTGTTGACAGAAAAAAGAATTGTAATAAAGTCGATACATGATATCAATTTCGTTGTCATTTGATTATAAATCATCTCGTAAGTTGAATTAAATTTTTAACAATTACTGCAATTAATATGTGATTTTATTGAACTAATCAATATACTATTTGTTTTATCTATAATATTTTAAATTTCAATTATAAAAATTATATGTATTATGGCAAATTCTAAAATAACACAATTGTTGGGAGATCAGAGTGAGTATCTTTTGAATCATAAAAGTAAGACAATTGACAAGTCGATGCTTCATACCACAGGACCGGATGTGATTGATAAATTATGGGTTAATAGTGACAGGAATATCCCTACTTTAAATAATTTGCAGCGAATGTTTGGGCACGGTCGTTTAGCAAATACAGGGTATTTATCTATTCTTCCTGTAGATCAGGGTATTGAGCATACAGCAGGTGCTTCTTTTGCTCCAAATCCTCAATATTTTGATCCTGAAAATATAATAAAACTTGCAATTGAGGCCGAATGTAATGCAGTTGCTTCTACTTTTGGTGTTTTATCTTCTGTTGCAAGAAAATATGCACACAAAATTCCATTTGTAGTTAAACTGAATCATAATGAGTTATTAACTTATCCCAATTCATATAATCAGATCTTTTTTGGAACAGTTAGAGATGCTTGGAATATGGGAGCATCGGCGGTTGGAGCTACTATCTATTTTGGTTCAGAAGAGAGTCGTAGACAAATTGTTGAGGTATCCGAAGCATTTGAATATGCACACGAGCTTGGTATGGCCACTATCTTATGGTGTTATTTGCGTAACAGTGATTTTAAGAAAGATGGCACTGATTATCATTCTTCAGCAGATATGACAGGTCAGGCTAATCACATTGGTGTAACAATTAAGGCGGATATTATAAAACAAAAACTACCAACCAATAATGGAGGGTTTAAAGCAATTGGTTTTGCTAAAACTAATCCTAAAATGTATGATAAATTGAGCTCAGATCATCCGATTGATCTTTGTAGATATCAAGTTATTAACGGTTATATGGGGCGAATCGGATTAATTAATTCAGGAGGCGCATCCAGTGGTGAGAGTGATCTTGCTGAAGCAGTTTATACTGCGGTGGTTAATAAGCGTGCGGGTGGAATTGGATTAATAGTTGGTCGCAAAGCTTTTCAGAGGCCTATGAATGAAGGTGTTGAGCTAATTAGAACTATTCAAGATGTTTATTTCGATGATGATATTACATTAGCATAATAATCAACCTGAAAAGTAAACCACTCTATTTTTTACTTCTGAAAAGGTGGAGTGGTTTTCTATTATCTGATTTATTATTTTGATTCTAGATCATGCCACAATTATTTCCTATATAAAGATTAATAGTGAACATATAAGTTTATCCGGTTTCTTCTACTTATAATAACACGTAAGTGAATTATAGTCAACTTTAGACGTTTGTAATATATTCATGTTTTTATAACTTTAATGTTTTTGTATTTGTTATTTTTTTCATTGATAAGAAATAATGACGGAACCTCGTAGGTGAAGTGTCTCTTTTGTGGTGGAGTTCTTCCTTTGCCTGTTATTCATCGTTATCTACATGTGATTAGACTGGAAGTAGGTATATTCACTACTCTAGCTCCTTTTTGCATGATGCATTACAATTTGAATTATTTAAAACTAGTTTTTGCCGGACAGTAATGGAAAAAATACTTAAGTTTGTACAAAAAGGAGATTAGAAATAGCATCCCATCATTTTTTTTGTACAAGGAAACGAAATTTGAGCATAACAAAATCTAACCTAATATGACTCCATTTCTATATAAAGTGGCTCAAGCTTTTATAAAAGAGTTTGACTCTGATTTGTATAAACATACGTTTGTATTTCCAAATCATCGTGCTGCAATGTTTTTCCAGAAGTATCTCTCTGAGATAGCTGGTAGACCGTTGTTTTCTCCTACAATGCTTACTATACAAGAGCTTTTTGCATCACTTTCACCTTTACAACCGGCCGATAGAATCGAGATGATTGTAATGTTGTATAATCATTTTATAAATATAAGTGGGTCTGATGAATCGTTTGACGATTTTATATATTGGGGAGAGATGTTGCTAAATGATTTTGATGATGTGGATAAGTATTTGGTGGATGCTCAGCAGCTTTTTAGAAATGTGCATAATTTCAGATTGCTTGATGATGATCTGTCTCATCTGGATGAAAAGCAGATAGAAGCTATTCGTAGATTTTGGATAAACTTTATGCCTTCAGAGGGTAACCCTACAAAAGAGAAGTTTCAGGAGACATGGAAAATTCTTTATGATCTTTATGATTCGTTTAGAGATGAGTTATTCAAAAAAGGACATGCATACGAGGGGATGATATTTCGTGAAGTGGCAGAAAATATTAAGCAAAGAGAAATTAGTGATTTTAAATCTGAAGGTTTTGTTTTCGTTGGATTAAATGCACTAACTCCTTCTGAAATAGTATTGCTGACTCAACTGAAAAATATAGGGAAAGCTGATTTTTATTGGGACTATGATTCTCCTTTTGTTCACGATGAACTAAATCGTGCTTCATTAAGGGTAGAGGAGAATCTTACACGCTTTCCATCGAGGTTTGATATTAATGATTTTTTTGATAAAAAGACTTTTTACTCTCACAAAAAAATAGAAGATGTAAATTCTAATAAAAAGGATCAATTGAATCTGATTGATGGTTATAATTTAGATTCACATAATAATAATTCAGGGGAAACTGAGCATATCTTATTAAAACCAAAGATTGAAGTTATTGGTGTGCCTTCAGGTGTGGGTCAAGCAAAATTTCTTACTCAGATAATTCAGGACTTGATAAAATCCAATGGTATTCCTGATCCGAGTGAAGCAATTAATACGGCAATTGTGCTACCTGATGAAAATCTACTTTTGCCGGTGCTTTATTCAATTCCTGAAGAGATTGGTAAGATTAATGTTACGATGGGATATAGCCTATCAAACTCATCAATAGCGGGACTTGTTGAGCATATTGCCTTGATGCAGCAAAATATCAGAAAATGGAATGGTCAACCTGCATTTTATCATAGGTATGTGAATGCTGTATTAAATCACCCGCTTGTTAACCAGTCAGCAAAATCAGAAGCTGAACAACTGAAGAATATTATTCTCAATTTTAATCGCATAATTGTTCCTGTCTCCGATATACCTTCAAATCCTTTGTTAAAGTTGATTTTTACTCCAATTGAGGATTGGCATATGATTGGCGATTATCTACACGCTATTCTCGCTTTTTTGTATAAAAGTTTGACTGCCGATAAATATACTGATTTTGAGACTACTGATATAAAAAAGATAGATGCTATAGAGGTTGCAATTAACTCAGAAACTATTTCAACTAAGAAAAAAAGCGTAGGAGGAACTGACGATTTGGAACGAGAGTTTATCGTTCAGTATTATAAGACGGTAACTCGACTGCAGGATATGTTATCTGAAGCGGGGAACATGTCGGTGGATACTTACTTCAGGTTACTTAAAAAGCTTGCTCATAATATCACTGTCTCTTTTAAGGGCGAGCCTTTGTCAGGCTTGCAAATAATGGGGGTGCTCGAAACACGTGCGGTTGATTTTGATAATTTGATTATTCTTTCTTTTAATGAGGGTGTATTTCCTCTTAAAAACAGTGCTAATTCTTTTATACCGTTTACTTTACGTAAAGGTTTTGGTTTACCTGTCTATGAGCATCAAGATAGTGTATATGCCTATCATTTCTACCGGATGATTAGTCGTGCCAAAAAAGTTTTCATGCTCTATGATACTCGCACCGATGGTTTGCAAACAGGAGAGGTGAGCCGCTATTTCTATCAGTTGAAATATCTCTACAATGATTTTTTTGATATTGAAGAACGAGTTGTGGCTTACGATGTTACTACACCACAAATAGCATCAGTAAAGGTTGATAAAACCGATTATGTTATGCACAAGCTTGATGATTTTCGCGTAGGAGGTGAGAAATCGCTCTCAGCTTCTCTTATAAATAACTATATTGATTGTCCTCTTAAGTTTTATTTTTCTGCCGTAGAGGGACTTTCAGAGGAGTTGGAGGTAAAAGAATCGGTTGAAGCGGATGTGTTTGGTTCAATTTTTCATCGTGTTATGGAGATTATATATCAGAGGTATAAAAATGAGGTGGTGACAACCGATGTGCTCAATGAGATTATAAAAAATGATGCTTATCTAACTGATATTTTAGAAAAGGCATTTGCCCGTTATTACTTTAAAGATAAAGAAAACCCTCGATCGCTTGAGGGTCAGTACTATCTTATAGGTGAGATTCTTAAGAGTTATGTTAAGCAGACTTTACAAATAGATAAGCGGTTCACTCCATTCAAATATATCAGTTCTGAGTATCATTTTAATAGGGAATATAAGCTTAATGATGAGCTTATTATTAACTTCAAAGGTAGTATCGACAGGATAGACGAAGTGAGGGATTCGGTACGTATTATCGACTATAAGACTGGTACCGGTAAAACAGTTTACAACGATATTCCCGACCTTTTTGATGCTTCTAAAGTTAATCGTCCATATCAGATTCTGCAGGTTTTTGTGTATGGACTTTTCTATCTTATCGAAAATCCTACAATAAAAGTATCTCCTGCTGTTTATTATCTTCGTTCAGTATTTAAAGATTTTAATCCAACAATATCTACAAAAAATCAGCCTGTTGAAGATTTATCGGTTGTACTGCCTGAGTTTAGGGAAAAGTTTGACGATTTAATTATTGAAATATTTGATTCAGAAATTCCTTTCTCTCAAACTAAAAACGATAATAATTGTAAATGGTGTGCGTTTAAGGGAATCTGTAATAAATAACTGGTTAAATATTAATCTTTTACTGTAGTTCGACGTAGTTGTCAACCACAAAATCAGCTTCCGCATTCAGCAACACATGCGAAGAGAAAGATGTCGTTAGTCCTGCTACAATACAGCTTACCGCTTTACGGATTTTATACCGCTTATTGACTCTTCTATAACTAAAGTCTTCTTTTTATCTGTATTAAATTTAACTAAACCCAAGAGTTAAGGGTCGGGATGCGGTTTGTGTCTTTTTGTATTTTCTCCAGTGATAGATTCATGGCTCTCAAGTGTGGCTTCTCTGAGTTGATAACTACACCATCCATGGCAAATAAAATGGTTTAAAAAACTGTCATAAGCATATAAAATGAACATGAATATAATGCTTTTGTTCAGTTATTTTAATATTTAGTCTTATTCCTTCTGATAATTTTTATAATTATTAGAAGGAATAAGACTAGGATTAGAGAAAAGTAAGTGATCCTTTTACTGAAGATATACAGCAACGAAAACTGCAGTAGGAGTATCTTTATCAGAAAGGAGTGAAAGAGTATCGTTTTCTATAGAGTAATGTATGCTGCCATCAAAAACATTCAAAAATTCTTGCTCATATTCAACATCAATACATGCCATTCTTGTTGAACCTGTTTGAGAAAAGCTTATTTCGCCCTGTTGTGCATGTTCTTCCGAAAGTTCAAAATTTCCCATTATATAGTTACAACCGGTGCTACCTGAAACTCTGTTTTCATTATTATGCAGTACAAAATGCGCTTCTCTGTCCATATCTTCGTTTGCAGGAGGAATGCTTTTTCCGTTCAATTCAATCAATTTCCAATATTTTTCGGTAATTTCAAAATCGTTGTCGATTTTAATCAGAGTGTACATTTCTTCAGGAATCGTACTTTCTATTTTGTTACCTTCGGTATCCAGTGCTAATAGTAGGTTTTCGCCTACTTTATACCATTCTTTTGTATTGGAAGATTCATCAGTGATTATTATTTTACCATTTGTTTCGTCCCATTGAAAATTACCGGTTTCTCGGAATTTGTTATTCCCTTTTCCCTGATATTCCATAACCTTTTCATAGGTATTATCATCATTTAGACGTATTTCAGTTACTATCCCTTCGCAATCGGCGCAAGGTAGAGTACCTTTATATACACCAGCCCAATCGACAGAGTTTCTGCTATTATGCTCTGACTTGAATTCCGCAGATATTTCTGGATTATCAGTCTCACTATTATTATTGGAGTTTCCGGAACCTTTACCTGTATTACAGGCACTTAGAACTGTAATTAAAACTATCTGTAGTAAAATAATTTTCTTCATAATTGTACACTTTTATTAATTTGATTTGATTTGATTTTTTTAAAATCTTGTTTAATATTTTTGAGTTATTGGTTTTTGTTTTTTAATAATTGATTCTATTATTGTTTATTATATGTTTTGTTTTCTAGAGTATTTTCTCTTATTTTTTTGCGTACTTGATTTTTTTTACTCTAATAGTACTTATTATTATGTAAATCGCTGTGATCAATATTACAAGCAGGGATGCGTACGCAATTCCATCTGTAATTTTTATACTTTGAGGATCGAAACGGAACTCCACTATGTGATTTCCTTTAGGAATTGGTAAAGCGCGAAGTGTATAATTAGCCCTAAACATTTTAGCCGGCTCACCATCAATTGTTACTTGCCACCCTTTGGGATAATATACCTCTGAGAAAATAGCAAGTTCATCTTTTTTTGCATTAGTAGTATAAATGAGATAGTCTGAGTCATAATTAATTAGTGCTATAGTAGATGCAGAATCAGCATCAGTTGTCTTGAATCCGGGTTTAAAGTTTTCGAGAACCGACTCAAATTTTTTGTCGGCAATAGCAACTTTATGCAGGTCGTAGCTACTCAAAGCTGTAATTTCTTCATCTGCATTGTTCACAAAATTCATATTATCAACAAACCAGGCGTTACCCATTGCGTATGGATTTTCTACGGGAATTGTTGATCCATCCTGCGAAGGTAGTATTACCCATTTGGTATTTAACATGTTGAGCACCTTAAATCCATCAGCATTTGCTGAATCGAGAATACCCTGCGACGAGATTACAGATTGATGAAGATTCATCATTTCACTTGATAGATGTACATCGATAAGATCTTGATAGCGACGAAGTTTAGCTGCATGATAACCACCTATAACTTTATGGTGATATGGAGTAATGCCATCATTAAATGTACTGGTTGCAAGATTCAGCACTCGGTAATATTTTGTTGTGTCCTGCAGAATATATTTATCTGTAGGTGTTAAGGTGAACATCTGCTGCTGGTTGGATTTATATACAAAATTATCGTCGTTAAGATAACGTTTGTTTACACTCCACATATCAATTAGGCACAGCAGAAGAACTCCGATAACCATCCACTCTGCTTTAACTTTTTTATCAACAAACATTCGAATCAAACCGCCTCCAACTATCACAATAATAAAGCTCCTCCATGCGTCAACAGTAAATATTGACACACGCATATCTGTGAGGTTAGCCAAAAAGGGTTGAATATGCTCAGGTGGAAGAGCTTGACTAAAAGCTTGCATCTCGCTTGCAGATATGAAAGAGGAAAAGAAAATTTTGGGTGCAATGGCAAACAGTAAAGCAATACCACCGGTAAGTCCGATACTTAGAAAAAGATACTTTATGTTATTTTTTAGCAGTTCGGATTTTTGAATTATCTCCTTAACAGTAAGTGCTGCCAGTAGGGGAATACAGAATTCAGCTACAACCAAAATTGATGATACAGCCCTGAACTTATTATAAAATGGCACGTAATCGATAAAGAAGTCGGTCAAAGGCATAAAATTTTTACCCCACGAAAGCAGTATTGAGAATATTGTGCCTATAAGAAGTGCCCATTTAACCGGACCTTTAACTATAAATAAACCAAGAATAAAAAGTGTAAGAACAAAGGCTCCAACGTAAACAGGTCCTGAAGTACCTGGTTGTTCACCCCAATACTGCCCTATCTGCTGATAAATTTGACTGTATTCCGGCCGAGCTTTGCTCATAGCTTTTTTATTTTGAGAAAGAGGTACCGACGCTCCACCCTTTGTGTTAGGAACCAATAAAGTCCAGGTTTCGCCTATACCATAGCTCCATGCTGTGATATAATCACGCTCGAGACCATCATCCGTTGTATTCCCTTCTTCGTGATGGGTGAGTTCTGACTTCCCACGCATTGTTTCTTTGGAATACTCATAAGTGTGATAGAGATTGCTTGAGTTAGCTGCAATACCAATAATTCCAGCAATGAGTAGAACACCTGTTGCTTTAAAGAAGTGAGGCAATTCCTTTTTTTGATATGCATCTACAAAAAAAGCAATCACCATGAATAGCATAAAGAACAGGAAATAATAGCTCATCTGAAGGTGGTTGGAAGATATTTGGAAAGCAACAAAAATCATAAACAGTAGACCTCCCAATAGATATTTCTTCCTGTAAACATATATCATACCGGCTATTGTGGGTGGAATATAAGCCAGCGTGATAAATTTCCATACATGTCCCGCCGAAATAAGGATAAAAAAGTATGATGAAAAAGTCCATATAACCGCCCCTAGTGCACTTATCAAAGGTGAAGCCCTAAAAGCACGCATCAGGATATAAAACCCGATAAGCATTATAAACAGCAGGTAAACGTAATTAGGTAAAAAAAGAGAATAAATTTTTTTAGCACTATCCAGCGGTTTTGAAGAATCGTAAGTGGGACTCATTTGATATGAAGGCATTCCGCTGAACATTGATAGGTTCCAGCGAGTTCGTTCGCCATCATGACGTTCCATATAATCACGCTGCTCTTGACCTTGCCCTATTGCTGCAAGTGAGTCGTGCTGAGATATTATGCGTCCATCGAGCACTGCAGGAGCAAAATATATGAATGAAATAATAATGAATCCTGCTATAACTAAAAGGTCGGGAATAATCTTTCTGAAATTGCTGTCTTTTTGTATCATTTATCCTTTGCAGTTAGATATTTAAACCACAAATTTACAATTAATTTATCGTAAAGCGACTAATTAAAGTTCCCTTATCCAGATATTTCTGAAACTTATAGGTTCACTTGGGTCTCCATGATCCTGCAGTACTATTGGTCCATCTCCATGTTTCTTTACTTTAGGAAAACCAATATACTCTGTTGTTCCAAGTATGATTGTATTGTTTTGCAGAAGTATACCGTTTTGGATAACTGTTACTTTAGGTGGTGTACGGTATGTATTATCTGATTTAAATGTTGGCGCAGTATAAATAATGTCATATGTATTCCACTCACCCGGCTTGTTCATTGCATTTGCAAGAGGAGGAGTTTGTTTATATACGCTACCGGTCTGACCATTTACATAAGTCTCGTTTTCATAGCAGTCGAGTATTTGAATCTCATACATTCCCTGTATTAAAACGCCACTATTGCCGCGAGCCTGGTTCTCTCCGGTAATATCTTCAGGTATAAGCCATTCGAGATGTAATTGGAAATCGTTGAAGACACGCTTAGTCTGAATATTTCCGGTACCTTTTTTGACTGTAAAAACACCATCGTGAACAGTCCAACCGGCTGCTTCACCTTTGCTGTTTTCCCATTGAGAAAGATCCTTGCCATCAAATAAAATAATAGCATCCGAAGGAGCGAGAATTAATTCTTGTGATTGGTTGTTTGGAGTAACCACCGGTGGTTGTGGTTGCCAATACTCACTCATAGCAGGAGTCATAGGAGCCTGATCGGGATATTTCTTATCCTGTGCATTGGCGGAAAAAGTAAACAGTAAAATAAGTAAAATCAGTGTGCTTATTGTTCTCATATTTATATAATTAGTTGTTGAAAATATTTAAATCAAATTAGCAATGATTTGTAAGAATTCTTCTCCATCAGATGTCCTCAAATTAAAGTAATATTTCAATTAGAAACATATTAAATTGACTGAATCAGATAACTTGACTTCCCGGATTAACCTCTTTTGTCGGTGAAACAAGGGCTAGAGAACCGTCTGCATTTTCGGCTGAAAGAATCATGCCCTCAGACACATATCCTCTCATTTTTCTGGATGCTAGGTTGGCTATAAAACACACCTGTTTGCCCACAAGTTCTTCAGGGTTAGGATAATATTCAGCTATGCCCGAAAGGATTGTTCTCTGTTGCAGACCATCATCAAGAATGAATCTGAGCAACTTATCTGTTTTGGGAACTTTCTCACACTCGAGAATAGTACCAACACGTATGTCCATTTTTTCGAAATCGCCAAATTCAATAGTTTCCTTTATTTGTTTCGTATGTGTCTTTTCGTGAATCTCTTTTTTATCAGATTCAGATTCATTTAGTTTTTTTGTAGCAAGGAGCTTTTGCACTTGCTTTTCGATTACTTCATCCTCAATTTTTTCAAAAAGAAGTTCAGATTTTCCTAAAGTATGACCCTCTGAAAGTAGGTCGAAATTTCCTAACTTATCCCATTTAAGATGTTCAATATTGAGGAAGGAGAGTAGCTTTTTAGCTGTGAAAGGTAAAAATGGTTCAATTACAATTGCGAGATTAACAGCAATCTGCAGAGAAATATTAAGGATAGTTGCAGTGCGATTCATATCAGTCTTAGCTGTTTTCCATGGCTCAGCATCGGCAAGATACTTATTCCCGATACGCGCCAAGTTCATCGCTTCTTTCTGACCCTCTCGAAAATGAAAGTTATCCAGATTATATTCAACTGACTGCTTCACTTTTTTCGCTTCAGCAATTACTTCACGATCAAGGTCGGTTAATTCACCTGATGCAGGTACTCTGTTATCAAAATATTTTTGAGTAAGCACCATCGCCCTGTTCACGAAATTTCCAAGAACAGCTACCAATTCATTATTATTGCGAGCTTGAAAATCTTTCCATGTAAAGTCGTTATCTTTTGTCTCTGGGGCATTAGCGGTGAGTGCATAACGGAGTATATCCTGTTTCCCGGGAAAATCTTCGAGATATTCATGAAGCCACACTGCCCAGTTTCGTGATGTTGATATTTTATCCCCTTCAAGATTCATAAACTCATTAGCAGGAACATTATCAGGCAGGTTATAGCTACCCTCAGCTTTAAGCATTGCCGGGAAAACGATACAGTGGAAAACGATATTATCTTTACCAATAAAATGTACTAATCGTGAATCTTTATCTTTCCACCATTTTTCCCAATCATTAGGCAGAAGCTCTTTTGTATTTGATATATAACCTATAGGAGCATCAAACCATACATAGAGAACTTTACCCTCCGCTCCTTCTACAGGAACAGGTATACCCCAGTCAAGGTCGCGACTTACAGCTCTTGGTTGTAGTCCCAGGTCGAGCCATGATTTGCATTGTCCGTAAACATTACTCTTCCATTCTTTATGATCTTCCAGAATCCATTTACGAAGCCACTCTTCATGTTTATTCAGAGGTAGATACCAGTGCTTTGTTTTTCGCATTACAGGGACACTACCGCTAAGCGTTGATTTAGGATTAATAAGATCGTTAGGACTTAACGATGTACCACACTGTTCGCACTGGTCACCATAAGCGTTTTCGTTTCCACAATGAGGACAAGTTCCGGTAATATATCTGTCAGCTAGAAATTGCTTAGCCTCTTCATCATAATACTGCTCATTCTCCTGCTCAGTAAATCCGCCTTTTTCATAGATAGTACGGAAAATTTCGGATGCAGTTTCCCTGTGAATAGCAGATGTGGTACGAGAATAAATATCGAAAGAAATACCAAATTCTTCAAAAGATTTTTTAATCAATGCATGATAACGATTCACAATATCCTGCGGTGTTACACCCTCTTTACGGGCTTTTATTGTAATAGGAATTCCATGCTCATCAGATCCTCCGATAAAGAGAACCTCTTCACCTTTGAGTCTCAGGTAGCGTGCATAAATATCAGAAGGGACATAAACACCTGCTAGGTGACCAATATGCACTGGACCATTAGCATAAGGAAGTGCAGATGTAATTAGTGTACGTTTAAATTGTTTTGACATATCATGTATAAATTAAGTTGCAAAGATAATCAAAATCATAAATATATTTATGAAATTCACTGACTGTTTTGGGGAAAGTAAAGATATTTGAAACGTCATAATTAACAAAAAACAAAAGAGGCAAAATCATAGTAATCCTATATTTTGCCTCTTAATTTTGTAATAAAATCTGTAATGGTTATTTAGGGCGATACAATAAAACCTGTAACGGTTATTTAGGACGATACATAAAATAAAGTTTTAATCTTTATAAAACTTATGCACCCATATCTCAAATGATTTCAGCCAGTTTTCCAAGAATTTGCGTGTATCAGGATTGGCTATTTCGTTATTCTCATTAAACAGGTTTGCTGTATTGCCAATATAAGCTTCAGGCTGTTGCATCATATAAATGTCGATGAAAACCATTGGTTGGCGTAATGCATGATTTGCAGCTTCTCCTCCTAGTGCGCTGATTGAACTACTTATCACAGCACCTGGTTTGCCTCCCCAGTTGTTTTGTCCGTATGGCCTTGAAGCCAAGTCAATTGCATTCTTTAAGACGCCGGGTATTGATCTGTTGTATTCTGGTGTAAAAAACAGATAACCATCTGCCTCTTTAATTTTTTTTCGAAACTCAATCCATTCTGCCGGTGGATTAGCGTCTAAATCTTCGTTATAATGAACAAGTTGACCAATTTCAATAAGTTCCATATCTAATGTATCGGGTTGCATTTTAATGGCATTGAGTGCCAACTTTCTGTTGTAAGACTCTTTACGTAGACTTCCTACTAAAATTGCAATTTTCTTTTTACTCATATCTTAATTTATTAACTATGTTTGTTATTTTACTTATAGTAAAATCAATTATCTGATTCACATTGGAAGGTAACCGGATAGTTGGTTTTGACTTATAAGCAGTTATTTACTTATATAAACGTTTAATAATTTGATTTGTTTTATAAGAAATATTTATGAGCTATTCTTTGATTTATAACTGATTTATTAGAGGTTAAATTCTAATCTTTAGATCAATTGTGATTTTTTTTCAACGGATTTTTTTAAAAAAGTCTTGCATAATGTCAGAGCACTCCTTTGCTAAGACATCTCTTGTTATTGTGGTTTTTGGGTGGAGTAGGAAGGGTGAAACTGTAGTGTATCCTCTTTTTTCGTCGGGAGCTCCATAAACCAATCGTGATAACTGAGCCCACCTAAGAGCGCCGGCACACATTGGACAGGGTTCTAAAGTTACATATAATGTGCAATCGATAAGGTATTTACCTCCAAGAATATTCGTAGCGGAAGTTATCACTTGCATCTCAGCATGAGCTGTAACATCGTTAAGTAATTCTGTTAGATTATGAGCACGTGCAATAATTCTTTGTTCAGAAACAACCACAGCACCAACCGGTATTTCATTTTTGTTGAAAGCTTTCTGTGCCTCTAGCAAGGCTTGTCGCATAAAATATTCGTCGTCAAACATATAATTTATTATTTCAATTACTTTATTTTAAATCTATGTCTTAATCTTTTAATTAACGATTTGGTATTTCTGTTTTAACGTCTCATTTCATTTTCTTCAAACAAAGTAGGGTAGTTCTTATCCATACTTTTTAATACATGAGTGAGTATTGTTTCACGGTACCATCTTGAACGGTTAGTGATTTTGTATTTTTTTAAATATAAATTAATCAATTCATATTCCTCATCAGCAAGTGTAAATACAACTTTTTTTGTTCGTGCCTTTGTCTTTATGTTCAAAATCTGATTATTTTTTAGTTTCCATCAAGTTATAAATGAAAATAAGGTCTCCTTTTTCACATACAAAAAAACAAAATATTTTCGCCAAAAGGAAGTATTTACGTCGTAAATTTGTATTTTTACAGAGTATATAGCGCTTTTTGCATTATTTGTATGGCAGATCATAATGTGTTAGGAAGAAAAGGTGAAGATAAAGCAGTGGCTTATCTGGAGAGTATTGAGTATAAAATTGTAGAAAGAAATTGGACATTTCACGGTTACGAAATTGATATTATTGCAGAATATAAGGGGTTTATCATATTTATTGAAGTTAAAACCCGTGCAACAAATAATTGGGGTAATCCTGAGGATGCTGTTGACAAACACAGAATGCGCAGAATGATTAATTCAGCTAGTCACTATTTAAAAATTAACAAAATAGATAAACCAACGCGGTTCGATATCATTTCTATAACATGGAATCAAGGTAAAGCCGAGCTGGAGCATTTTGAGGATGCGTTTATGGCTTTTCTATAATTGAACCTGACTATGGATATCGAAGAGCTTTATGATTATTGTATGTTGGTGCCTGGTGCTGAAAGTACTATGCCCTTTGATGAAGTAACAATAGTAATGAAGGTGATGGGAAAGATGTTCGCTTTAATTCCAACAGATACAGAGAGGTTCAGTATTACTTTGAAGTGTGATCCTGAAAAAGCTTTATCTCTACGCGAAACATATGAATGTGTTGAAGGCGCTTTTCATATGAATAAAACTTATTGGAATACAATCTTCCTGGATGGTGATATGCCGGATGATGAACTTAAAGAATGTATAGATAATTCGGTTGAGGAGGTAATTAAGAAATTGTCAAAAAAACAACAAAAAGAATATTATGGATCAATTAAGTAAGAATCGACTTGTTTTACGACTTAAGGAGTTGGATTCAACTAATAGTTACATGAAAACTCTTGTTAGAGAACAGCAACCTGAGGAAGGATCTGTAGTAATAGCTGATTTTCAGTTACGGGGACGAGGTCAGATGGGTAATGGCTGGTATTCCGAAAGGGGTAAAAACCTATTATTTAGTTTACTTATATATCCTGAGAACGTACTTGCAAATAAGCAGTTTATAATCTCTCGTATCGCTTCTTTGGCTGTGAAAAACACATTAGATCAGTTTACAGATGATATTCGAATAAAATGGCCTAATGATGTCTACTGGAAAGATAAAAAGATTGCCGGATTGCTTATTGAGAATGATGTTCAGGGTAAGTATATTATGAACTCTATAATTGGAATTGGTATTAATATTAATCAGGAAGTGTTTCCCGAAGAGATACCCAATCCTGTGTCAATCAAACAAATTACCGGTTCTGAACATGACCTGGATTATATATTTAATATATTTCTAAGAGAGTTCTTTCTTTTATATCGTGACTTTCAATCTGGAGATGTCAGAGCTATAGAAGATGAATATATGCTCGACTTATATAGAATTAATGATTATTATTGGTTTGAGGATAAAGTCGGACGTTTTAAAGCAATGATTAAAGAGGTGCAGGCTTCGGGTCATTTGGTCTTAAAAACTTTAGAGGGTGACGAAGAGAGAGTTTATGCATTTAAAGAGGTCTCTTTTGTTGATTAGTTTATTAAATTAGCAGTATTATAATGGAATATAAGAGGATTTTATTAAAGCTGAGCGGAGAATCGCTTATGGGTGATAAACAGTATGGAATTGATGAAGTGAGATTAACTCAATATGCTGAACAAATTCATGAAGTGGCTCAAATGGGCATACAGATTGCTGTTGTGATTGGTGGTGGTAATATCTTTCGTGGCTTGAGTGGTGCATCAAAAGGTTTCGATCGTGTAAAAGGGGATCAAATGGGAATGTTGGCCACTGTGATAAATAGTCTCGCATTAAGCTCTGCATTAAGTTTAGCAAATCAGAGAAATCGTCTTTTTACTGCTATTAGTATGGAACCTGTAGGTGAATTGTATTCTAAATGGAAAGCAGTTGAATCTATGGAAAAGGGTGAAATTGCTATAATTGCCGGTGGTACGGGTAATCCTTTTTTTACAACTGATACTGCTTCTGCATTAAGAGGGATAGAGATTGAAGCTGATGCAATGTTAAAAGGTACGCGTGTTGATGGTGTGTTTACAGCTGACCCTGAGAAAGATCCGAAAGCGACCAAATTTCAAACTATATCTTTCGACGAGGTTTATAAAAGAGATCTTAAAGTTATGGATCTAACGGCAACAACTATGTGTAAGGAAAACAACCTCCCGATTGTTGTTTTTAATATGGATGTTTATGGCAATCTTAAAAAATTGATTCAGGGCAAAAACATAGGCACTTTGGTTAAATAGTTGTTCATTAGATTTTATTCACTATTTTTGCTTATAATAAATTAGAATAGAATAATTAAAAAAAATATATATGGATACATTAGCTATTAAACAGGAGGCTGAAGATAAAATGAAAATGACATTAGAGTTTTTGGCTGAAACTTTTTCACGAATAAGAGCAGGGCGCGCAAACACGCATATTCTTGATGGAATACGTGTTGATTATTACGGGAGTATTGTTCCGCTAACAAATGCTGCTACTGTAACTACACCTGATGCAAAAACTATTATGGTGCAACCTTGGGAAAAATCGATGTTAAAGGTTGTGGAAAAAGCAATAATGGATTCTGATGTGGGGATAACGCCTGAAAACAATGGTGAGGTTATCCGTCTTGGTATTCCGCCTCTTACGGAAGAACGCAGAAAGCAACTTGTTAAACAGACTAAACAGGAAGCTGAGGATGCTAAAATTAGTATTCGTAATGCTCGTAGGGATGGTATAGATGAGGTGAAAAAGGCTGTTAAGAATGGTATGCCTGAAGATATGGGCAAAGATGGTGAAAGTGAACTTCAGAAACTGCACGATAAATATATAAAGCAGATAGATGAGATTTTTGCCGAAAAAGAGAAAGAAATTCTTACCGTTTAATGTTAAACGAAAGAGAAAAAAGAAGCCGAAAAGGTATTAAAGGTCTGGTAATTAAAAATACCGGGAATACCTATTTTGTTCGAGATTATGACAATAACGAATATGTCTGCAAGGCTAAAGGTAACCTTAGATTGAAAGGTATCAGGAGCACGAGCCCGATTGTTGTGGGTGATGTTGTTTTAATGGATGTTAATGTCGATGGAACCGCTTTTATAACGGAAATAGAGGACCGGAGGAATTATATTGTGCGAAAAGCATCTAATCTCTCAAAGCATTCTCATATATTAGCATCAAATATTGATCTGGCTTTGTTCTGTTTTACCGTAAATTACCCCGAAACAACTACTATCTTCACCGACAGATTTCTTGTAACTGCTGAAGCTTATTCAGTTCCTGTACATCTTATTTTTAATAAGGTTGATCTTTATAACGTAGAGGAAGTTGAATATCTCGATTCAATAATTAATCTTTATAGGACAATTGGTTATCCATGCCTAAAAACATCTATGGAAACAGGTGAAGGCGTAAATGAGCTGAATGAGATAACCGCACACAAAACTGTATTGTTGGCCGGCCATTCAGGCGTTGGAAAATCTACTATTATTAATAAACTAATGAAGAAACAGATTCAGAAAGTTGGGAAGATTTCGGAATATCATGATAAAGGGATGCATACTACTACTTATTCTGAAATGATAGAACTCTATAACGGAGGGTTTATAATAGACACTCCCGGAATAAAGGGCTTTGGCACTATCGACATGACTGTCGAAGAGGTTTCACACTATTTTCCTGAAATTTTTAAAACTTCTAAAAAATGCAAGTTTTATAATTGTCTTCATCTTAATGAACCGGACTGTGCTGTATTGAAAGCTGTTGAAAATCATTATATTAGTGAAAGTAGATATAACTCTTATTTAAATATTATAGAAGACATTAACGAAGGTAAATACCGTTAGTAGATATGCAGATTCATGCGACATTACTTTTTATAATTGAGTTACTTTATTTTTTCACAGTTGTGAGTATAGTGGTTGTGGTGATATCAGAAAACCGTAATCCTATTAAAACTGTAGCATGGATTCTTGCTGTTGTTTTCTTGCCTGTTATAGGGATTATCTGGTATGCAATCTTTGGTCAGGATACCTCTAAAAAGTATGTGATTTCAAAAAGAATGTATAGTAAGCTAAAAAGAAGACCGCTCGACGAAATGGGAACTCCGGTGGAAATTAAGGTCCCTGTTGAACATGAGAATCTGGTTAGCTTGCTTAAAAATATGGATTATAACCCTGTGTTAGGTGGCAATGATGTTAAAATCTTTACAAGCGGCGAGGATAAGTTCAAACAACTGTTTACTGATATTGAGAATGCAAAAGAGCATATTCATATTGAATATTATGTTTTGCAAAGTGATGAGATTGGATTGAAATTTCAGAATGCTCTTATCAATAAGGCAAAAGAAGGTCTAGAGATACGTATTATTTATGATAGCTTTGGTTCTCGTAAACTGAAAAAAAAATATATTGAGGATTTCAGAATGGCAGGTATAGAAATCGAGCCTTTTCTGAAGCTTTCATGGAATTCAATTACTTCAAGACTTAATTATCGCAATCATCGCAAGATTGTTGTTATTGATGGTCAGATTGGATATGTTGGAGGTATGAATGTTGCCGATCGATATTTAAAAGGTTTCGATTGGGGCTGTTGGCGTGATACACATGCACGTATCAAAGGTAAAGGTGTTCAGGGATTGCAGTCGGTCTTTCTTATTGATTGGTATTTTGTTTCTCAGTCACTTATTACATCTAGGAAGTATTTTCCTTTGTTGGAAAATTTTGGCGATACTCCAATGCAGATAGTAAATAGTGGACCCTTAAGCGAGGTAAACGAGATTTCTCATGGAATTATGCAGGCAATTTATGATGCAAAAAAATCAATATTTATTCAAACGCCCTATTTTCTTCCGCCTGAATCTATGATTAATGCTTTAATAGCTGCTGCAATACGTGGTACTGATGTGCGACTTATGATATCTAGACGCTCAGATGTTCCTCTTGTGCAGATGGCTTCTCGATCTTTTATTAAGGATATGCTAAAGGCTGGGGTGAAAGTTTATTTATATGAAAGGGGTTTTTTACATTCCAAAATGATGGTTTTTGATGATTCACTTACATTAATTGGGTCTGCTAATTTCGATTCAAGAAGTTTTGAGCAGAATTTCGAAGTGAATGCATTTATATATGATGAAAAGGTTGCGAAATGTGCAAATGAAATATTTATTAACGATCAAAATGATTCGGAGCTGGTAATTATCAAAGATTGGTTGAAACGACCTTTACTAAAACATTTTTTTGAATCTATATTGCGACTTTTTGCACCTCTTTTATGATTGGTAATTAAAATGGAAAAGGTAAATAAGAATAATGAGTTTTATATTGAAATCAAATACTTAATGGTAGTTTGATTAATGTGTGTGTAAATTTGTTTATTGAATTGTATGAAATAAACATTAAAATAATTCTGTTGTAAGTTTATTGATGTGTGTTTTATGTAATACATATTGAATGCGAATAGTTTTAATCGTATGAATAGAGTTTTTATTGTTGGATATATGGGATCGGGAAAGACTACTGTTGGCAGGAAATTGGCAAAGTTGCTTTCACTCTCATTTATCGATCTGGATGCTTATATCGAAAGTAAATTTCTGAAAACTATAGCTGAAATATTTGCTGAGAAGGGTGAGGATGAATTCCGAAAAATTGAACGAAAAGCTCTTATTGATGTTTCTCAGATTGAAGATGTTATAATTTCAACGGGGGGGGGGACACCTTGTTTTTTTGATAACATGAATTTGATGAATAAGGCAGGAACAACTGTTTACTTAGAAGCAAAGCCTGAAGAACTTGCAGCACGATTATTGGCATCAAAAACTGTGCGACCTCTAATTGTAGGAAAATCTATGGATGAGCTTATACCTTTTATAACTAAACATTTGACTGTCAGGGAGCGTTATTATATGGATGCGAAAATTATTTATCACACTGACAAAATGATAACTAAAGAGGAAGTTTATATAACTGTAAACGGAATAGTTAAAAGGTTAGAATTGGATAAATGTGTCTGAGTTGTGTAATATTAAAAAAATGATATATAAATCTCAAAAAAAAAATCAGTATGTAGTCAGTGAACTTATGCTGAAAACAGATAAGCGAAAAGTTAACACTGTTATTGGTATTCCTAAAGAAAATCAAGAAATTGAGAAAAGAGTTCCAATCACACCCGAAGGTGTTTCTTTGCTTGTTTCAGCTGGTTACAGAGTATTGTTCCAAGCAGGTGCAGGTTTGACAATAAATTATTCAGACTCTTATTATGCTGATTCGGGGGCTGAAGTTGTGGAAACAGCAAAAGAGGTTTTCCAAGCTGATATTATTCTAAAAATTATGCCTCCTACACTCGAAGAAGTTGATATGATGCGTCCGAGGACATCAGTATACTCTTTTCTTTATCTTCACAATTTGTCGAAAAATCTGCTTGAGTGTGTGATGTCTAAGAGAATCAATATGCTTGCTTATGAACTGATTTATGACGATACTGGTACTTCTCCTTTTGTGACCTCAATTTCGGAAATAGAGGGTGCTTCTTCTATAACTCTTGCTGCTGAGTTGTTGAGTAATGCTCATGGTGGAAAAGGAATTCTACTGGGTGGAATCCCGGGGATTACACCAACAGAAGTTGTAATAATAGGCGCTGGTGTTGCAGGAACAATGGCTGCCAGAACTGCAATTGCAATGGGCGCTTCAGTAAAGATTTTTGATAATGATATTTTAAAATTACGTACTATTCGTCATGAACTTGGTACTCCTATTTTCACTTCTACTCTTCAGCCAAATGTTTTGAGGAATGTTTTTCGTTCGGCTGATGTTGTTATAGGTGCTTTGCAGTATATCAATAAGATACATTATTATAGAGTATCGTCAGATTTGGTTCTTGAAATGAAAAAAGGTGCTATAATTATTGATTTGCGTATGGAGCAGGGTGGGTGTTTTGAAACTACTATGGAAGCTTGCCTATCTGATCATCCGGCAATCTTTGAGAAGTTTGGAGTGCTGCATTTCTGTGAGATGAGTTTAAGTTCGCGTGTAGCCCGAACTGCTTCAATAGCTTTGAGTAATATCTTTGTTTCTTTGTTTAATGCTATGGGAGATTTAGGAGGAACTGACCATTTTGCGCTTTTTGATCGTGGCTTTGCAGCTGGGTTTTATGTCTTTTCGGGCAAAATGGTGAATTCATATGTTGCCGGTCATTTCAACTTACCGGTGTTTGATATAGGTCTGTATTTGCAGGGGTTTTAAATTGATCTAATTCTGGATTCTTTTGATATTTTTCTTATCAAAAAATGATACCAGATAAATAGTATTGCACCTTTTAAGAGTGAAGTCATTGTAATTGCCCACCAAACGCCGGTTACACCGATGCGTGAACCAAGAAAAAATGCCATTGGAATTCTGAGTGTATTGAATACTATGCTGATTATAGCAGGTGGTGAGGTTCTGCCTAATCCGTTAAACATACCTTGAGTGGTAAGTTCAAGCATCATAAATAATTGAGAAATTCCAACGATAAATAGGTATTTTCCACCTGCTTCGTATGCGTTTTTTTCAGGTACGAAAAGCGAAAAAATCTCTTCTCCATAACCCATGAATGCTAAACTGGCAATTACTCCTAAAATCCCCATTAAGATTAAAGTAATGCGAAAAGCAGTTTTGGCACGATTCATCTTTCTTGCAGCGTAGTTTTGTGCAACAAAACTACTAAGTGCAGTGGAAAAACCAGATGATGAATTCCATGTGATTCCTTCGATCTGACCACCTGTTGTTTGACTCATTATTCCAAGATGTCCGCCATAAACTGAGGCTATGCGTGCTAGATTCATGTTTATAAAAGCAAAATAAATATTCATTGCCGCTACAGGAAACCCTAGTTTGAGAATATTAATGGTATAGCTTTTACGGAGACGAATCAGATAAGAAAAACCTCCAAATAATCCTTTTTCTTTTTTTAAATGATGTAGGAATAATGTCACTACTGTTCCCTGAGATATTATGGTGGCTAAGGCAGCTCCTCTAATTCCCATTTGCGGAAAAGGGCCGATGCCGAAAATGAGTAAGGGGTCAAGAATAATATTCATGACTAATCCTGCTGAATTAAAATAGAAAGGGATATCACTTCTGCCTGAGCCGATATATATCCCTGAGAAATTAAGTCCTAAGAATACAAATGGTAATCCAAGTGAAATAATACGAAGATAGCCTTCAGCTTGAAAAGCAATGTCGTTTTCGAGTTGATAAAAAGATACGTAAGGTTTAGGAAAAATAAAGAATAATAGGCCGAATGTTATTCCTAAAATTATCGCAATTGTGGTTGTATGTGAGGCGTAAATTGAGGCTTTTTCCCATCTCTGTGCTCCAATAGATTGTCCGATGGAAATTTCAGCACTAACTTTTGAAATAAGAGCAACTGAATTCATCATCCACATGAGCATGCCTATAGATCCTATAGCTGCTACTGATTCACTTCCAAGGCGTCCGATCCAAAGGATGTCTACCAGATTATACGCCATCTGAATAAAACTTATGGCAAGTAATGGAAGTGCAAGAGAGAATAGTTCACGGAAAATTTTACCCTGTGTCAGATCTCTAACAGAAATATTTGAATGTTGTTCTCTCAAAGTTATACGGATGATTTATTTTCTTTTCTGAAAGTTGCAGGAAAGTTTCCATAGGATGATAATTCAAACATAGATTAAAAAAAAGAAGTAACCGATAAGCTACTTCATTTATTATTATAATATTAATTCTGAATTATTTATGCCTATTTTGAAGTTCAATCATTTTTAATGCAGTAATTGCAGCTTCATCTCCTTTATTGCCATGCCTGCCTCCAGATCTTGCAACAGCCTGATCAAGGGTATTTGTTGTGAGTAATCCAAAAATTACCGGAACATTATATTTTAAATTCAACTCTGTTGTTCCTGTTGTTACGCTGTTGCATACAAAAGTGAAATGTGGTGTTTCTCCCTGAATTACGCATCCTAGAATAATTACACTATCTACATCTGTCTTCTCAATAAGTATCTTGGCACCAAAAGTGAGTTCAAAACTTCCGGGAACATGTTCAATGATTATATCGTCACTCAACACGCCAAATTTAAGCAGTGTATCGAGAGCTCCTCTTAGTAGATTGCTGGTTACATTTCGGTTCCAGTCTGAAACAATTATTCCAATTCTTTTTCCTTTGCTATTAGGTACAGAATCGTAATCGTACGAAGAAAGGTTCTTTAGTTCTGTAGCCATAATATTAATTTGCTTTTTTGAGCAATTCGGCCTGTTTGATAAATTTTTCAGCTTCTTGTCCTTCCGGTGAATTTTGATAATTTTCTTTTATCATTGTAAAGGTTTCGATTGCTTTGTCGTAATTACCTAAATGTATATATGCTATACCTGCTTTTTTGTAGTAAATAGGACTAAGCATCTCGTCATTCGCATCTTTTGCAGCTTTCATAAATTGAGATATTGCTTGATCGGTTTGTCCCATATTCATATATACATCGCCAATTGAGCCGATAATAGATGGTGTAATTAAAATATCGCCACCTTTAAATTTCGTTAAGTGTTCCAGTGCTTTTTCGTAATTACCTAAGCGGTTGTAAGATAAGCCTGCGTAAGCATGTGCCAAATCGGCTGTTTTTGTTCTTTTGTACTGATTGATAATCGCCTCAAAGCCAATATAATCATTTCCATTACCAAATAGTGCAAGTGAATCTTTGCCTTCCTGGAAGTAACGCTCTCCCCTAAATATTGCTGCTTGCGCTTGATTGTTGTGTGGCGCCCTGTGTAAATAGTGGTATGCTAGAAAAGCACCAACTATAACAACAATAATAAGCAATCCTATTAAAATGTTTTTTTGATTATTTTCGAGGAACTGTTCGGATGTGGTTAACGCTTCACCAATATTTTCGAAGTTCTTCTCGGCTTTCGACCCTTTAGTTTTTTTAGCAGACATACTTTTCTGAAAAAATATTATGTTAGTTTTTTGAGATGCAAAAGTAAGCGTTTTTGACTAATAAATAAAATTTATTTAGTAGTTTTTAAAAAAAGTAAGTATAGGATTTAATCTTTTTCGTAAGTTTGCAGTCAAAGAGTTGTTTTTAGAGCTAATTTCACGAAGAAAGGATCAATTTTTATGGTTATGAAAAAAACAATATTTACAATAAGCATTTTATTCGCTATCTCGATTAACATTATAGGTCAAAACGTAGTTGGTTTTAATTCTGTCCCAGTCGTTAATGGCAAAGTTATTTTTGAGCAGTTTGTTGTAATAAATTCAAAACAATCAGCTGAACAGGATTATGCACAATTACAAAAGTGGGTCAAGTCAAAATATAATGAAAGCCCTTTATTGTCGAGTATTAGGTTTGATGATAAGTCAAATTTAATCACGGTAAGTGCAGGCACTAATTTGGCTCTTCCCGCAAATAATTCTGGTGTAAAAGATGAAATGACTATGAACTATCGTTTTGATGTCTCTATTACCGGGGCCGGATGTATGCTTGTTATCAGAGATATTACTTATCAGAGTATGAAAAAAGATGAGGATTCATTTTTTCCTAAAAAATTAACTGCAGAACAAACGATTACTGATCAGTCTGTAACTATGACCGGTAGAGAAGGTGAACTCAGAACGAAGCTCAGAAAGGCATCTCTTGATTTTTTTAACGGATTGTATTCTGAACTTAATTCGCTGTTTTAATTGTACTCTAAATGTAAACAGTGATAGAAAATCGTATAAGATTTGAATTAACTATAGGGAATATTATTTTGAATTAAATAGTTGAGTCTAATTGAAATTAATTCAAAAATCTTTGGTAAATTAAAATTATCTTCTTATTTTTGCGCCCTGATTTGTAAGGAATGTTCTGTTCTATAGGGACGTAAGGTAGCAAATAATAAAATACACTATACAGCAATGTCTAAGATTTGTCAAATAACAGGAAAAAAAGCAATGGTTGGAAACAACGTTTCACACTCTAATGCTAGAACGAAACGTAAATTCAACGTAAACTTGTTTAAAAAGAAATTTTATTGGGTGGAAGAAGATGTATGGATTAGTCTGAACATCTCTGCAGCAGGATTGCGTACCGTTAATAAAATTGGTTTGGATGCAGCAATTAAGAAGGCTGCCGAAAAAGGATACTTAAACGCGTAACCTAAAACGAATAATAATAGGAGAAAGCAGAGATGAGTAAAAAAGCTAAGGGAAATAGGGTTCAGGTGATTCTTGAGTGTACTGAACACAAAGAAAGTGGTATGCCCGGTACATCCAGATATATTACAACCAAGAATAAAAAGAATACAACGGCAAGACTGGAACTAAAAAAATACAATCCGGTTCTAAAGAAAATGACCGTACATAAAGAAATAAAATAAAACAATATAGATTATGGCAAAGAAAGCAGTTGCGGGATTTCGAGATAAGACAACCACTACAGGACGAAGCCACACTAAAGTAATTAAAATGGTTAAATCACCTGAAACTGGTGCATATAGCTTTAAAGAAGAAATGATTCTTAATGATCTTGTAAAAGATTACTTTAAGTAGGATATTCATTGTAGAAGTTTATTTTCACGAGAATAATCGTTAATAATATTTAAAAACTTCCCTGTGCAAAAAACGCAGGGAAGTTTTTTATTTACTATTTTGTAGATTTGCATATAAGTCAATTCTGCCAATAATTTAATTATTACTTCAACATGGGTTTATTAAACAGATCCTCTAAAAGGAAAAATGATGTGCTTGATAAAGGTCTTGAAAAAACTAAAGTTAGTTTTTTCTCGAAGATTACACGAGCTGTGGCCGGTAAATCTAAAGTAGATGATGATGTACTCGATAATTTGGAAGAGGTGTTAGTATCATCTGATGTGGGTGTTGATACTACATTGAAAATTATTGATAGAATAGAAGAACGTGTAGCAAAAGATAAATATGTAGGCACTGATGAACTTAATAGTATTCTTCGCGATGAAATAACTTTGCTACTTACTGAAAATCAGTCGACTGACGTCGAAGAATTTAGTGTGCCCAAAGGAAAAAAACCTTATGTGATAATGGTTGTAGGTGTAAATGGTGTTGGTAAAACTACTACTATCGGAAAACTTGCTTATCAGTTCAAACAAAATGGTTTGTCTGTCTATCTTGGTGCTGCTGATACTTTCAGAGCTGCTGCAGTTGAACAGCTCGACATATGGGGTCAGCGAGTTGATGTACCTGTTGTCAAGCAAAAGATGGGGGCAGATCCTGCATCAGTGGCATTTGATGCTGTTAGTTCCGCAAAAGCTCATGATGCAGATGTTGTTATAATTGATACTGCGGGGCGTTTGCATAATAAAATTAACTTGATGAATGAACTTACTAAGATTAAGAATGTAATGAGTAAAATTGTTCCTGATGCGCCTCATGAGGTTTTACTTATTCTTGATGGTTCTACTGGACAGAATGCTTTTGAACAGGCTAAACAGTTTACTGCAGCTACAGAGGTTACAGGACTGGTTATTACAAAGCTCGATGGTACAGCAAAGGGGGGTGTGGTGCTTGGTATTTCTGATCAGTTTAAAATACCGGTTAAATACATAGGTTTAGGTGAAAAAATGGAGGATCTTCAGGTCTTCCGAAGAAAAGAGTTTGTTGACTCTCTGTTTGGAGAGTAATAGTAGGGGGACGATTATCATATGATAAAGAATAGGATAGATGTCGTTACTATGGGTTGTTCTAAGAATCTTGTGGATTCTGAGTTATTGATGCGTCAACTTATAGCTAACGGATATACAGTTGAGCACGATCCAGAAGTGCCAAAAGGTGAAATAGCTGTTATAAACACATGCGGATTTATAGGAGATGCTAAAGAAGAGTCTATTAATATGATTCTTGCTTTTGCTGAAGCTAAAAAGGAGAGAGAGCTAAAGAAGCTTTACGTAATGGGGTGTCTTTCTGAGAGATATAGAGAAGAACTTCAGAATGAAATTCCGGAGGTTGATAAGTTTTATGGTAAATTCGACTGGCGCGATTTAATTTCTGATCTTGGAAAATCTTATAATAAAGATCTTGAATTCGTACGTACATTGTCAACGCCTTCTCATTATGCTTATTTAAAAATATCTGAAGGGTGTAATAGGGGTTGCTCCTATTGTTCAATACCTTTAATTACTGGTAAATATAAATCACGTCCGATTGAGGATATTGAAGAAGAGGTTCTTCATTTAGTTGCTGATGGTGTAAAAGAATTTCAGTTTATTGCTCAGGATCTCACTTATTATGGGTTAGACCTTTATAAATCAATGAAGCTCCCGGAACTAGTTGAACGAATCTCTGATATTAAAGGTGTTGATTGGATTCGACTGCATTATGCTTATCCTGCTCATTTCCCTGTTGAATTGTTAAGTGTGATGCGCGAGAGGGATAATGTTTGTAATTATCTTGATATTGCTCTGCAGCATATTAGTGACAGGATGCTTAAGATTATGCGGAGAAATATTTCTAAACAGCAAACAATTGATTTGATTCGGCGTTTTCGTGAGGAGGTACCGGGGCTTCATATTCGTACAACAATGATGGTTGGGCATCCGGGTGAAACTGATGATGACTTTAATGAACTGATTGATTTTGTTAAGGATACTAAGTTTGAGCGATTAGGTGCATTTCCATATTCTCATGAGGAGGGTACTTATAATGATAGGTATTATACTGATGATGTGCCTGCTGATATAAAACAGGAAAGAATGAATATTTTGATGGAAACTCAGGAGAATATTGCTTTTACGATTAATAAATCTAAGGTTGGTAAAATCATGAAGGTTATTATTGATAGTGAAGATTCTGATTATTATGTTGGACGTACCGAATTTGATTCGCCTGAAGTGGATGGCGAAGTTTTAATTAGTAAGGAGTCGAAACTTAATATTGGTGATTTTTATAATGTTAGAATCAGTTCTGCTTATCCTTTCGATTTAGTAGGCACTGTTGTTTGAGCATTTTTTAATACCTGAATAATCTTAACAAAATACTTATAATATGACACAGAAAGAATTTATCGGAAAATTGGCATGTAAACTTCAGTTGGATGAGTCTAAAATATCTGAAGTTTTGGGAGCTATTTCAAATATACTAGCCGATCAAATATTAAACAACAATGAGATAAAAATTGAGGATTTCGGAATATTCAATACTCATAAATATAATGAATATATTTTAGTGGATTCTAATACAGGAGAACGTTTTCTTATGCCTCCTGAGGTTGTTGTTTCTTTTGAACCTTTTGTTGATGAATCTTTAGAATCAAATAGTCAGTTGGTTGATATATCTTTTGAAGTGGATGATTTGTTGAAAAGTAAAATAAATAGTGCATTTCATAACTTTGAACCCACTTTAATAAATGAAGGTGTAGAATTCCCTGGAATTGAAGTGATTACTACTGAAGAAGATGTGATAGAGATTGAAGATCGTGAAACGGTGGTGTCCGAGAGTGAGAAAGAGATTGAAAGTAAAGATTCTGATTTTCAAGTGAGCCTTGATGCTTATGCTCAGTCAGATTTATTAACAGAGTTAAAAATAGATTCTGAACGTCATCCTACTCCGGTTTTACGACCAGATAAATGTTCGAGACCAAAGTCTCGTCCACGCGAGGGTTCGAGAATATTATTTCCTGTTTTAGGTGGCGTAGTCATTGTTATGGCAACACTTTTTTTTTTCAATGGCTTGGCAAACCGAAAAAACGATGACAACAGTAAAAGAATTAAAAACTGAATCATCAGAAAGTGTGAACAAATCATCAGAATTGGTGAACCAATCATCAGAATCTGTGAATAAATCACCAGAACTGGTGAACAAGAAAAAAATAATCGTTGATGAGGATAATAAAATTGTTTCAGCTTCTAAATCTGAAATTTCTCAACCTGAATCATTAATCATAGGTGAAGGAGAAACATTACGTACAATTGCACTTGAGTTATTTGGGAACAAGGAGTTCTGGGTGTATATCTATTTGGAAAATATTCATAAAATTAAAAATCCCAATGTTTTACCTATTGGTATTGAATTAATAATACCTGATATTTTAAAGTGTGATATTAATGCTGATAATCCTCAGTCAATTGCGAAAGCTAAAGAAAAAGGTGACTGGATAATAAAAACTAAGGTGACTGGATAATAAAAATTTTGTAGGTGTTTTAAATATAATTTGTATATTTACATTCTTGAATAACATATACTGTTTCCATGAATCATTTATCAAAATTTAAATATTAATCTTATGCAAAAAAAATTAGCTTCGATAGCCATACTTATGGTTATGTTTTTTTTTATCGGTTGTACTACAAACGATAAAACTAAAGAAAGTAATATATCTGAACCTATTCAGGTAGAAGTTCCTCAACGTGCAGAAGGACAGAAGGATGTACTGGGATTAACTGCTCCAAAAATTGATACAGTTAGAGTGGGTTTTATTGGTTTAGGCTCTAGGGGACCGGGTGCAGTGAGGCGTTTTATTCATGTGCCGGGTGCAAAAATAGTAGCTCTTTGCGATATTTATGAGGATAAAGTAGAAAAAGCTCAAGCAATTCTGGAGAATGCAGGACTGCCTCGTGCTGTGGGTTACAGTGGTAATGAAGATTCTTGGAAAGAGTTGTGCGAAAGTGATGATATAGATCTTGTTTATATTGCAACGGATTGGAAGAATCATGCTAAAATGATGGTTTATGCAATGGAGCAGGGAAAGCATGTAGCTTGTGAAGTGCCGGCAGCGATGTCTCTCGATGAAATATGGGAAATAGTTAATACTGCTGAAAAAACTCAAAAACATGCAATGCAATTGGAGAACTGTGTGTATGATTTCTTTGAGCTTACTACTTTGAATATGGCGCAGCATGGTGTTTTTGGCGAAGTGCTTCATGTTGAGGGATCATATATCCATAATCTGAATGACATTTGGGAAGGGTATACTAACGATTGGCGGTTGCAGTATAATAAAGAGCATCGCGGCGATATTTATCCTACTCATGGTGTTGGTCCTGTAGCTCAAGTGCTTAATATTCATCGTGGGGATAGGATGAAAACTTTGGTTTCAATGGATACTAAACCGGTTAATCTACCCGAGCATATGATAGAAAAACGTGGAACTGACCATGAGACTGCATACGATTTTGCTAATGGGGAGCATACTATGACTATGATTAGTACGGAGAATGGTAAAACTATGCAGATTCAGCATGATGTTACTTCTCCTCGTCCATATTCACGTATGTATCAGGTGAGTGGAACAAAGGGCTTTGCTAATAAATATCCTGTTGAGGGTTTTGCTATTGAAGATAAAGCAAAGAATATTGATACTCACTCATTTTTATCCGATGATGATATGAAAGCATTGATGGATAAATATAAGCATAGAATTCATAGGGAACTGGAGGAAAAGGCCAAAGAGGTTGGCGGTCACGGTGGAATGGATTTTATTATGGATTACCGACTAATCTACTGTCTAAGAAATGGTTTGCCTCTTGATATGGATGTGTATGATCTTGCTGAGTGGTGTTCGCTGATTGAGTTGAGTCGTATATCTATCGAAAACAATAACGCTCCTGTTGCTGTACCCGATTTTACTCGTGGTAACTGGAATCGTGTTCATGGTTATAGTCACGCTTTCGTGGAATAAATTATAGGTAATAGGGCGGGGTATTCTCTGCTTTATGTATCTTATTAATTATAACAAGTTTTTTAGTAGTTGGGGTATCTCTTTTGGCTCTTTGGCCACAGGTACCCCAACTTTTTCAAATGCAGTTATCTTCTCAGCTGCTGTGCCTGAACCACTTGATATTATGGCTCCGGCGTGGCCCATCTGTTTCCCTGAAGGTGCTTGCTGTCCTGCTATAAATGCAACAACTGGTTTGGTAATATGATTTTTTATATATTCGGCAGCCTGTTCTTCAGCATCGCCTCCAATTTCACCAATTAGTACTATTGAATCAGTTTCAGGGTCGTTCTCAAACATTTTTAGGAGCTCAATGTAATAAAGTCCGACTATAGGGTCACCGCCAACTCCAATGGCAGTCGATTGGCCTATGCCATTTTCGGTGAGGTTGTAAACTACTTCATAGGTTAGGGTGCCACTGCGACTTATTACGCCTGTGTTGCCTTCTTTAAAAATCATCGATGGCATAATGCCTACAAGACTTTTTCCGGGTGACATTAGTCCCGGACAATTTGGTCCAATCAAATTGGCTCCTCTTCTTTTTATTAAACTTAGTGCTTCTACAACATCAAGGGTCGGTACACCTTCTGTAATGCATACAATTAATTTGATGCCGGAATCAGCGGCTTCCATCATGGCATCTTTTGCAAAAGGGGCCGGTACAAATATTACCGATGTGTTTGCTCCGGTTTCGGTTACAGCGTCTTTAACGGTGTTGAAAACTGCAATATCATCTACAAATTTGCCTGCTTTGCCGGGTGATGTGCCACCAACTATATTTGTTCCATACGTTTTCATTTTTGAAGTATGAAAACCTCCATCACGTCCGGTGATTCCCTGAACAATCAGTTTTGTGTTTTTATCTATCAGAATGCTCATAACTTCTATTTTGTCAGTTTCTCTGCTGTCCCGCAAGCTCAACTGCTATTCTGGTTGCCTTGCTCATAGTTCTGGCAACATAAAGATCGGTATCTTTGAGTAATGCCCTACCTTCTTTCTCGTTTGTACCCGTAAGTCGGATTACTACAGGGACCTTCGATTTTATTTGATGGAAAGCTTCTAATAGGCCTTTTGCTACATCATCGCAGCGTGTTATTCCCCCAAATATATTAATCAATACAACTTTTACATTTTTATCGCTGAGCAGTAGTTTCATTGCTTCAATAACTTTGGTTGGACTTGAGCTTCCTCCGATATCTAGGAAGTTGGCGGGGTTCCCTCCATAAAGCTTGATGATATCCATCGTTGCCATGGCAAGACCTGCGCCATTTACCATACAGCCTATTTCTCCACCCAGATGTACGTAACTGAATCCTTTGCTTTTAGCTAATAGTTCTTTTTTTTCCTCTTCGGTGGGCTCGTTTATGGCAGCAATTTTAGGATGACGAAATAGTGCATTATCATCGAATGTTATCTTTGCATCAATTGCCATAATTTTACCTTCATCGCTAAGGGCTAATGGATTTATTTCAGCCAGAGATGAATCTGTTTCAATAAAAAGTTTGTATAGTTTCTGAAAGATAATTGCTGCCTGTTGCACTAAATTTATATCGTCAAACAACTTAAAAGCGGCTTCACGAGCAAGATAATCGGGGACACCTATCGATGGATCAATTGTATACTTGTATATTTTCTCCGGAGTTTCTTTTGCTACGTCTTCTATGTCCATTCCACCCTCTTTGCTGAGCATCAGAATTACAGATTTTGTGCGTCTGTCGATAACATAACTCACGTAATACTCTTTTATGATATTAACTGCTTGCGCTACGAGTATGCGGTCAACTATGAACCCCTTTATGTTCATTCCAATAATTGCAGCGGCATACTTACGAAGCTCTATTTCATCATTGGCTAGTTTTACACCTCCTGCTTTTCCTCTTCCTCCTGTATGAACTTGTGCCTTTACTATAACTTTTTGTGAGTCAATTTGTGTATAAGCTTTTACTGCATCGTTTACCGACCGGCAAATTATGCTTTGTTCTACTGGAATTCCGTATGTCGAAAAAATTTTCTTAGCTTGGTATTCATGAATTTTCATGGTCCCTTAATAATATTTTTTTATGATAAAGAAATCTGAAAATATCAATTCTGTAAATCTAAGATAAATGTTTTAATATTCTGAAAGTATTTTGAATTTTAACTTTGAGGAATGTTTTAAAGGTTTTGAAACGTATAAATCGACTTTATTGTTTTTGTTAAGATACTAAATTAGATAGAAATCTTCTTTAGCCATTTAATAAACGGTTTTGTTCAAATATTTATAAACTGAAGATGTTACTTTGCTTTAAATAATATTGAATTAAAATCCTAAGGAAATCCCTGCATAGTACATAGCGCCATATAAGGGTGCATAAATAAAGGCGGCGTCATCTAAATGTCTTTCATCCTGTATGTAACTGAAGATGTTCTTTCCTCCAATGTATAATCTTATTTTCCCAAAAGTTCTTGATATACTTGCATTGAACGTCATGTATGGGTCTGTTTTTTTTATTTTTGAGTTATTCTCAATCTCGCTTAGATAATCGATATAAGATTTACCCTGATAAAGACCATAAACAGTAAAATTCCAAAACAGAGGAGTATATTCAATCTTTATACTGCCTGAGGTAGTTGGAAAGCGTGAAATCTGTTTGCTTACGTTCTCAAACTCAGTATTCATCCAGTCGTTTCTGGGATTTTTATATTCGCCACTATTTAAGCTGTAATCGGCTCCTATAGTAAGAGCTTTGAAAGGATTAAGAAGTAGTGAAAGCTCTATTCCTTTGACTATTGCATCGTCAATATTACGCCATTGATATGTGTATCCCAGATTTTTAACACTTTCATCTGCATCCGTAAAATCTATCTTATCTTTTAGATAGGTGTAAAATAAATTGGCGCTAAACTGAATATGATGTCCATAGTAATCGCCTGAAATATTGACACTTCGCGATGTCTCTGCCTTAAGTTCAGATGACTTCCATACACGTGGGGATCCACTGCAAAGGTGCAGATCTTCAGAAAAGCCGTAAGGTGCTCTGAAGCCTGTCCCAATATTTGCTCTGAATGTAAAATGTTCATCAAAGTTGTATTTTAGAGCAATACGTGGATTAAGACTTGTTTTATTAAATGATGTTTTTGGAAAATCAGTATCAAAAATCTGCCGATCCGACGAATATTCTTCGCCGGAAGAGTGATAGTCAATTCGTAAACCGGGCACCAAGATTAAATCGGACGTAACTTGCCACTCATCTTGTATGAAGCCCCCAAATTCTTGTGAATGTTTCTTTGCAATGGACTTGTAAGAGTCTCCAAAGTACTCATTTTTTTCATCCACAACAACATACATTCCCGATTCGTTAAGATTAGTAATATAATGCTGTACACCAAAAAGCAGATTATGGTTACCTAGTTTTGTGTCGAATGTGAGGGTCGAGATATGTGAGTTTTCTTCCGCCAGATAAGGTCTCATCTCCGTAACATCGGGCGATAATCCTTCATGAGTGTTCATATAATCAGTTAGATAGGAGTCGTTAGTTGCGCTTCTATTGTGGTTAATGTAACTTTGGTTAAATTTAATCACACTGCTTTCCCCAAAATTCTTCTCATAATTCAGTTCAGCTTCATAACGGTCTGTAGCAATGTGCTCAGTGCCTTCCGTATATGGGTTTTTATAGTTGTCATTTGTTATAATACCACCTTCACGACGTTCGTTAATAGTTTTCCCTCGTAAAATAAGCTTATCTCTTCCAAAAAATGGATTATCTACAAAAATACTGGCACCTATATTATGCATTTTTGAATCCACTCTGTCAGAAATCCCATCACTTTTTTTTATTTCTTCAGACGTTGTACCTTCACCTGACTCATCAATAATGCCATGATCTATCTTTTGTGCATAAATGCTCATTCCGATATTCCCTTTTTCGTTTCTCATTGAGGCATTAAAGTTGTAAATATTGGAATTATGATTCCCAAACTGTAGATCTGCAGAAATTGTAGGAATTGGAGAAGGATCTTTAGTAATGATATTAATAGCTCCGGCTATAGCACTACTGCCATAAAGTGCAGATCCGGCACCTTTTATAACCTCAATTCTTTCAACATCGCCTACGCCAATTTGCTCAAGTCCATATACGCTAGCTAATCCTGAATACACAGGTTGACCATTAATTAACACTTGAGTGTGTTCTGAACCTAACCCTTGCATTCTCACCATTGTGAAATTGCAAGATTGGCACTGATTTTCTACTCTGATTCCGGGAACTCCTTCTAGTGCTTCAAAAACGTTCCAAGCATTTTTATTTTTCAAAGCTTTAGAAGTTACAACCTCTGTACGTATTGGTACATTTTTGACGTAATGCTGTGTACGTGTACCGGTAACCACTACTTGTTGCAGATTAAATACATCTTCCTCCAGCTCAAATAGAAGTCGTGTTGTGGTATCTCTTGATACATCTATTTCAACTTCTTGTGGCTTGTATCCTACAAATTGTGCTATAATAGTATGAGTACCTTCCTTAATATGTTCTAGTTTGAATTGACCTTTTTCGTTAGCAGCAGTACCGGTACTTGAACCTTTCACCAAAATAGTTGCATAAGGAATTTCATTTTGAGATGCTTTGTCTTTAACATCTCCATAGAGTATAGTTTCTGATTTGTCTGCTTGACCATAGGAATTTATAACGATAGCGATAGCTAAAAATAATAGATGTATTTTTTTCATTGATTGTGTAGAACCTTTATATCAATTTTAATACAAAGGTACTCTTTCATTAATTATTACCAACTACTTTTTGTTATTATTTATTTTAGCATTTATGGTTATTTATAGGTATTGTATGTAGTAGCACATATGTTAAAGTCATAGATAATTAAAGTGTGTATTACCGAACATGGTGCTTATATCGCTCATACATAGTCCAGTTCCTCCTCGTTTATAATTGAAGTGTATTTAAACAAGATATATGGAAAATATAGAGTAGGTATGGCTGAAATAATAAGGATACTTATTGGAGCACTATATCTCAATATCCTCAATTTCGACTATTTTCTTAGATATTGCATAGATTGTTAGACCCGACTGACTTCTGATTCCTGTTTTAGTAGTTATATTTTTTCGATGTCTCACAACTGTATGTATGCTAATATTTAAGTCTTCGGCAATCTCTTTATTAAGTTTTCCGTTTACAATGCATGTAAGAACTTCAATTTCTCTTTTGGTGAGATTATCGCCATCATTTTTTTTGTCAGTAAGCGATTTGTTTCTTTTGTCTAATTTGGATATTAAATTGAAAATATGTTCTGGGGTATCGTAAAGGGTAAACGAAGCATCAGTTTCGGTTACAGCTTTTTGCATCATGCCAAAATCAATTCCTACAATTGAGATTGAAGGGAACTCTTTTCTTATCCTTTTCACCTCCTTATCACGATTTACAAAATGCAGAGGATTTGCAATCATTATATCGATACGTTCTGTATTAAGAATATCCAATGATTCTTCAAGGTTTTCTGCTCTATAAATTCGGCAGTTTATATCCGATTGATACAGAATAGAATATAAGCCTTCGAAGATAATTTTTGATCCCTCGAGTATTACAATATTAAGAGGTGAGTTAAGCATTTTTTTTCTTTTCAATATTTATACCTGCGGGAATTAGTATCGACTCCTCAATCAGAGAGTGCACAAACAGATCATACTCAAGCTCATAAAGAGCAAAAAATATTTTCCTGCGTAAATCAAGGTCATTGTCGATCTTAACATACTTCAGTAGCAGATTTTTCAGATCATGCAATTTGAGTTCGATATCAGTATGATGCTCACTGTATTCAATAGCAGAATATTTATCAGGTGAAGTTTCTTCGTTATTGTCTTTGAGCAGTTTTATAAAATATGGAAAAGCAACATTATCCTCATAATCAAGATGCTCAAGCACCTCCATGAAATATTCATTAAAAAACTTTTCAAGCATTTTAAATTCTCTTTCCGGATGGTTTTCTTGTAATAATCGGATATAAGAGTTTAACTGCGGGTACATATCCGATCTATAGTAGTGATGGCTTTTTTTTAGAAAATTTATTACCTGCAGCAGGTCTTTTTTTGTGTATGTATGGTTTTTTTTTGTTCCGAATCCATTATATAAATTTGCAATATCAACAAAAAGAGTTTCGCTGATATCATACTCTTTGCAAAGTTGGGAAACAGTGAGATCACGAACCCTAAAATCTATATTAAAATGTTGTAACATTAATAACAAGCGCGGATTAGAATCAATCTGTTCTGCAATTTTCATTGCAGAGTTCATTTTTGTTGCAGTAAAATAATGCATACTTGTTTTATTTTCTTACAAAAATAGAAAAAAACGGCGATTATTTAGAGTAATTCTATATAATAAATGATATTAGGTTCTTTAAGCAGCCTGATTTGAATTTGTTTTCAATTGAACAACTATTAGATTTTCCTTTTTTTTTATTATTATTGCAACGCCATTTCAAACAAATCAAGATTTAGATATATATTATCTTCTTGAAAATTAAGTTTTAAAAATATGAGAGATTTCCAAGAATTACAAATACAAAGACGTAGTATCAGAAAGTTTAGTGATGAGCTGCTAACACCCGAAGAGACCAAGAAAATTTTGGAGGCTGCACTGCTTTCACCCACTTCTAAAAATAAACATTCATGGACTTTTATAGCTGTTGAAGATAAAGAAATTGTAACTAAGCTATCTGAATGTAAACCGCATAGTGCTTCATTTATAACAGAGGCGCCCCTTGTTGTAGTAGTTGCCGGTAATCCTTTGATTAGCGATGTGTACGTTGAAGATGCCTCAATTGCTGCTATTAATATGCAAATGCAGGCAGAAGAGCTTAATATAGGCAGTTGTTGGATTCAAGTTAGAAACCGCTTATACTCTGATAATATTACTTCAGGAGAATTTATAAATGAATTACTTGATATACCCATGCCACTCGAAGTTGTATGTATGATTGCTTTTGGTAAAAAAGAAGCAAATAGAAAGCCTGCGGACACAAACAACCTTCATTGGGAAAAAGTACATATCGGTAAATATGACTTAGATTTGGGAAATACAAAACAAACAGAAGAATAAAGATTTAAGATGATAGATTTTCTGACAGTTCCCTCCCCGTGCTATGTAATGGACGAAGATATACTTAGAAGAAATCTAAGTTTGATTACATCAGTAAGAGAACGTACAGGCGTTGAAATTATCCTCGCCTTCAAGGCATTTGCGATGTGGAGATCATTCCCAATATTTAA
This sequence comes from uncultured Proteiniphilum sp., assembly GCA_964484665.1. Classification (GTDB taxonomy): domain Bacteria; phylum Bacteroidota; class Bacteroidia; order Bacteroidales; family Dysgonomonadaceae; genus Proteiniphilum. The sequence continues at coordinate 92,638 of CAZAFR010000001.1, forward strand.
TGAATACATAGAACATTCTACAGCAAGCTCTGTGGCAGAGGCTCAACTAGCTTACGAGGAGATGGGTAATTTAGCGCATACATATGCACCCGTATATACAGATGAGGATTTTCCTATTTTCATAAAATACAGTAGTCACATTACTTTCAATTCACTTTCACAATTTGATCGATTCTATCCACAGATTTTATCTTCAGGAAGAAATATTAAATGTGGACTGAGGATAAATCCTGAATTTTCAGTAGTAGATACTGATCTCTATAATCCAAGCAGTCCCGGTTCGCGCCTTGGGGTCACTGCAGACAAAATTGGTGATAAGTTGCCCGAAGGAATAACAGGACTGCACATGCACAATCTGTGCGAAAACAACTCGTATGATTTAGAAAAGACTCTTGAGGTTGTAGAAGAAAAGTTTGGTAAGCTATTCAATCAAATTCAATGGTTGAATCTTGGTGGAGGACACCTGATGACACATAAGGATTATGATATTGAGCACTTAGTAGAATTACTAAATAGTCTTAGAACACGATACCCTCATCTGGAAATTATAATGGAACCAGGCAGTGCATTTGTATGGGAAACCGGTGTATTGGTGGCTACTATAGATGATATAGTTGAAAATAGTGGTATTAAAACGGCAATGCTTAATGTTTCATTTGCATGCCACATGCCGGACACCCTTGAGATGCCTTATAAGCCACGTATAATTGGTGCTTACAATGATCCTATAGAAAACAAGCCAACATATCGGATGGGAGGTAATAGTTGTCTCAGCGGAGATTTTATAGGCGACTGGTCGTTTGATGAACCACTTAAAATTGGCGATAGAATAGTATTTGCAGATATGATACATTATACTACCGTTAAAACAACTATGTTTAATGGTGTTTCACACCCATCAATCGGACTCTGGACAAAAAATGGTGAATTCAAATTGTATAGAAAGTTCGGGTACGAGGATTATAAAAATCGGATGAGTTAAGTTGTTGTTAATGAGGCTTACGAAAGTTTTGTTTATAGACATGCTTATTAACTTTTAAAAAAGTATTTTCAGTTTTTGAAATAATGTAAAACTATTTCTTGGTTTCCATTGTTTAATTATCAAGTGTGTTAATATTATATTAGCAAAAGTTATTAAATAAAAACATTACATTATGGGATGGTTATGGTGGATAATAATCGGAGCAATTGCCGGATGGCTTGCAGGTAAATTAATGAGAGGTGGGGGTTTTGGACTCCTTGTGAACATTTTAGTTGGAATTGCCGGTGCAATAATCGGCGGGTGGGTTTTTGGTCTGCTTGGAATAACTGCAGGTGGTGTTATAGGAAGCCTTGTTACTGCTTTTGTAGGAGCTATTTTATTACTTTGGATTATATCACTTTTTAAACGAGCTTAGATATTATCTAATTGAAATACAATACAAAAAGATCGATACTCAAAAAGTAGAGTATCGGTTTTTTTCAATTATTTACTTCAGGTTATAAATTTACACTTTCGACCTTCAATTTCCAATTTCTTTGCTTTCTTTGAACTATTATAATCAAAATGCAAAAAAAAGAGATAGGAATATTTTCCGGATCATTTAATCCAATTCATAACGGACATCTGATGTTGGCGAGTTATTTAAGTGAATTCACCTATTTGGATGAGGTGTGGTTTGTTGTTACGCCTCACAACCCTTTGAAAGGCACTGCTATTCTTCTGAATGATAATGTGCGGCTAGAGATGGTGAAGATTGCTCTTGAAGTCTATAAAAAGCTAAAGGTTTCGGATATAGAGTTTTATATGCCACGACCTTCATATACAATTAATACACTCACAAAATTATCAGAGGAAAATCCGAATGCAAACTTTACTTTAATTATTGGAGCAGACAATTGGATACTTTTTAACCGTTGGAAAGATGCCGATGTGATTATGAATAATTATAAGATACTTATTTATCCACGTCGTGGCTTTGAGTTGTTAATTCCTGATTCATACCGACAAAATATACAACCTGTTGATGCACCTGTAATTGAAGTCTCTTCCTCATTTATACGAAAAAGCATAAACGAAGGAAAAGATATAAGGTCATTTGTGCCTGAGAAAGTGTATGAATATATTATGAAGAACAGTTTGTATTTATAGTTTCAGAAGTTTACTATTTTTATTGCAAATTTTAATCAGTTATCCATTTCTTCCAAATCATAAAGCATTTTATCAACAATAATAGGCAAAATATCCGTATTTACGCCAGCTACCTGTAATTCCTCCACATCATCCTTCAACATCAATAAGAAATCATCAAAACTTCCTGCTTCTTTTTGAGATAATTTGTAAAACTCCACTGCCTTATCATTGTTAGACAGGCAAAGCTCAACATGTCCGGCATTCAGGAAATCATGTTTATTAGGTTTTTGTTCAATAATAAGCGTATAATACTTCTTTGCCAAATCAAACTTTCGAGAAAGAAATGCACACCATGCTACAGATCTCCATGCTCGAGTGTTATTACTATCAAGTAGCTCCACCTTAAAATAGTAGTTAAGCGCTTCATCATATTGACTTAATTCCAGATAGCAGTGACCAATATTAAGTTGAATATTAAGATCCTCAGGTCTGAACTGCTCAAGTCTTCGATAATACTCCAGAGCAGTGTCTGCTTCCTTTAATACCCTGTAACAGTGTGCAATACGGTTTAAGAGCCAAGTGTTATTCTCCTCAATCAGGTCTGCATGTAGATAAGCATTAAGCGCACCTCTGATATCTCCCAACATCTGCCTGCAAAATCCAATTTTTTGCCAAATCTCACTCTTTGCTGATACATTGTTGGCAAGCATAATATATGTACTAAGCGCTTCAGCAAAATTGTTTTTCTCGAAATAATAGAGAGCAATCTTTTCAAGGTAGCGTGTTTGCAGAACAATAGACTGAAATGCTTCAATCTCGTGATAATTGAGAGGTAGATTAAAAATATCTGTAAATTCGGAACTTCTGGGAAAGAGTTTAAAGAAACGATATAAATCCTGAATATATTGCTTAATTATGGTCTCTTCCTTTTGAAAAGGTTTAAGAGTTAACTCCTCCTCCTGCATATTTTTTAACTCATCACTTTCTGCTCCAAGCTGATTAATCATCATACTCCTATATTGTTCCGGCATCATCATAACACTAAAAGATAGGGAGTATTTGTCAGAATTACACATTAAAGAAGATTCTAACAATGTCATTATAAGCTGGTCGCTCTTCTGCTGATGGGTAAACAGTCGTTGCAAACTACTGTGACTAGGGTCATAAGGAAGGAACCAATTACTCATCTCACGGAAGAATGAATAGTTTTTCAGATTCGAAAACGTAGAATGAAACACATCTGCTCCTTCAAGCTGAAGATCAGAAAACTCTTTAAGCTTGTCGGTTAAACCGCTATCATCCAATATCTTTTGCCATTCAGGGTTTTTTTCATCTAATCCACTTTCACCCATCCACTCATCAAGTTTAATTTTTTTACCTATTATAGGACTGAGTTTCATCATCTCAGGAATGATTTCTTCAGTAAGTTTTTTAGTAATCTTCTCAGTTTCATGAGCTTGTATAAAACCAATTATAGTAGTCATAAATCGACGAGTGAAATCAGCATCATCAGATAGCAGTTTTAATCTGTTTATACATTCAGGATGCAAATGCCACCTAGTACTGTATATCTGAAAGATTGGGATAATACCTGTAATGGCACGTGCTACAATTTCAGTTTCAGGTCTGCGACAAATATCAAGCAAAAACAACACCTTTTCAGAATCAAAACGCTGCATCACGTTTAATGTAATGGCCGTGACGAGCATAGATTTGTCATTAATGGGAATTATCTCATCATCAATAAAATTATGTAGCGATTTTATAAAATCAGCATTAGCTCTTGGAGAAACAAATACAGCATAAAACATATCACTTAAGCTGTTTTCATGTACAAGGGCATTCTGTTTACGACGAGACTCTTTTTCGGGACCATCATCCAACAGATCGAGAAAAGTAAAAGTATCAGTCTGTTTAGTAATAATATCTTTATATTCATCAATAGAGATGTGATTACGAACATTCATCATTCTTTTTTTCTCGAAGAAAATAGAAGTGCTTTCTTTTATCAGCAGATTTTCAGCAGCATCATCAGTAATTGAGTAAATGTCGCGAATAAGCTTGTCATAAATTTTATTTTGTTCAGGATCACCCTTACCTTCAATTAGATAGTGAAGCATGTATTTGTAGTTACTCTCAATCTCACTAATTTTTTGAGCTATTGACCAGTTTTGTTGTAATGCAATAAGCTCCTTTACTTTGCCAATTGCATTTTTTAATTGTTTATCCTCAATATAACCGTAAATGTCTTTTACACGTTTTTTTATTTCATAAGGATTCATGGACATTTTTATATTATATTATCTTTTATAATCAGTGTGGAAGGAAGTTGATTTATCCAAGACAGTGGAGTACTTATTAATTTGTTCCAACCATCTAAGCCAAATATACAAAGATCTTGTTTTATTATAAAATCTGTATCAATTTTTTCATCATTATTCCATATGTTTATTTTCTCATCAATTTTTTTGACAAACGACTGTTGAAGTTTTTGCATCTTTGGATTTAATTCTATAGCGCCAATTGCATCCCAAATCATTAACTCAATATTATCTTTTTGAGCTAAGCGTATTGTAGCTAATGAAACCATTTGAATATCAGTCATACATAATATAGGCGCAAATATTTTTTTAATATGCTTAAGGTCATTACATATAAACAATCCCGTATTAATAGTGTTTACATCAAATAAAGAAGAAATATTATTTAATAAAACAGATTCCTCCTTAGTAAACTGTTCCATAATGTATGCATCAGAATTCGTTGGATCACTCTTTAGACGGTTATATTTCTGATATATTTGCGGAGTGAGTACATTGTTACCGATACCAACAAGAATTAGGTCGCTGTTTTGCTCTTTAGATGTTTTCAGTATTTCCGCTATATAGTCATCATTTTTTCTTGAGAAATATCTAATTGTAATATTATTCTTATCAATAATGTCCATGAAGTCATTTAATTGTGTCTGATCTTCATGATTGTTATTTTCGGTGAGATGTAAAAAGGTGACAGATGATTTTTCAAGTCTGAAATTTGCAAAATATACTGCCATTCTACTTAACACTCTACCTATTTTAGGGTCAGTGAAACAGACAAGAATATTAACAGGTTTCTTTAAAATGTTTTCAACAGATTCCATAGATTTTGTTTATTGATTAGTAGTTTTAATCTTTCAGCATTTCTCCATCAAGCATTGAATCTTTATATCCCAAGAAGTATAATATTCCATCAATCCCAACCGAAGAGAGTGATTGTTCGGCATTTTGTATAACTTTGGGTTTGGCATGAAAAGCAATGCCCAAACCAGCAATACCCAGCATCGGCAAATCGTTTGCACCATCACCCACAGCTACCGTTTGTCTTATATCAATTTTTTCAACTTGCGCGATAAGCGACAATAGTTCTGCCTTTCTCTTACCGGTAATAATATCACCTAAATAATTACCCGTGAGTTTACCGTTCACAATCTCCAGTTCATTTGCGTACATATAATCAAAACCGTATTTGTTTTTCAAGTGATTACCAAAATAGGTGAATCCACCTGAAAGTATTGCTGTTTTAAACCCGACTTTCTGAAGCACTTTCATCAATCTACCAAGTCCTTCTGTTATGGGTAGATTATCAGCGACCTCTTTAAGAATAGATGCATCTAAACCTTTAAGCAGTTTTACACGCTGTTTAAAGCTCTCCTCAAAATCTATGTCGCCATGCATAGCAGATTCGGTAATTGCTCTTACTTTTTCACCAACACCTGCCCTTTCGGCAAGCTCATCAATAACTTCGGTCTGTATGAGTGTTGAATCCATATCAAAACAGATCAATCGGCGCATTCGTCTGAACATACTTTCTTCTTGAAAAGATATATCAAAATTCAGCTTAGATGAAAGTTCAAGAAATGACTGCTGCATTTTCTGCCTGTCGGTTGGCGTTCCTCGAACCGAAAGTTCAACACATGACTTGGCAGCACGTTGCTTCTCATCCAGAGGTATACGCCCTGTCAGTCTTATCATATTGTCTATATTTAGATTTTGATCTGCAATAATTCTAGAAACTGCAGCTATTTGTTCAGCTGTTAGTATTCTACCTAAGAGGGTGATGATATATCGGTTTTTACCTTGCATGATGACCCAGTTGGAGTACCTTTCAACTGAGATTGGAGAAAAGCGAATATTCACATCCATTTCGTATGCTTTAAAAAGCAGATCTTTTAGTATTTCACCCGAGTTGTTGTGCATCGACTTAAAAAGAATACCTATAGCCACATTTCTGTGTATATCGGACTGACCTATATCTAATATAAATGCACCATGTTTTGCAAGAATTTCGGTTAAAGCTGCTGTTAATCCCGGTTTATCCTCTCCGTTAATATTGGCTAATATGATTTCAGAATTCTTCATTTTTAGTCATGTATTTTACAATTACATAATCGGTAAAGACACCTGAAGGTAGATATCTTCAATATCTTGTTTTTCTATTTTATTAAAATCCTCTTCTCTTACCGTTATGATAAGTCCCGCCATATCTATTGCGCCCGGACTGACTAACAACTGTTTACTGCCTTCATCGTAATATTGCATTGGACGATGAGCTTTACGAGGAAAAACATGAATCTTGTATTTATTATCTTCCATGAAAGTAATAATGTTGAGCATAGGTTCCTCTTCATCAGGCTGAAGTGAGCGAAGATACTGATAAACTTCTTCAAAAAGTTCAATAGACTCAGAAACAGTAGACCCTTCTATCATAAGGCATGAACGTAATTCATTTTCACCCTGTGTAAGTTCCGGCGTTTTAAGACCTGCCTGCAGATGAAAATGATCGGGTGCCGAAGCACCGCTTTTTGGTCCATTATAGAAAACTATATAATCGGGTAACTCTTCAGTTAGAGTAAGCATTTCACCCACTTTATGACGAATGCGCTGTGGCACATGAGAGAAAAGAGGGATAGTGATATGATTTCTTAGAATTGGAAATGGATTGCAAAGGATTAAATATTTTTCTAAAAATGTTATTCCCCTTTGTATAGTAGGTCGGTTTTGTTCGCAAAGAAAACAAGGTCTTTTTTCTATATGTTGCTTGTCTATTTTTGCTGCTGTTGATGTAATTCTTGCCTGATTGAATTGAACTTTAACAGAGATCTTGTTACCCCAATTAAGTTGTTTGTACTTAACATCATCAAGATTGCGAATCGCATCATTTAATTTTGGCCATTCTTCTCGTTGAACTGAGAAAAGATTTTCGATATCGTTTTGTAAATTCATATATGTTTTTTTTAAATTGAAACAAAGATAAGGATTATTTTTACTATTTTGTTGTCAAGATTTTATATCTTTGTGAAGCTAAAGAGAGGAGAATCAATTTATTATTTACAACCAAATGAAAAAAACAGTTGTTTTAATACCTTTCATTATATTGATATTTCTCATCTCGTGTACACAAAACAGAGATGGAAAGAATGAGCGTAATGGCATTTTGACAGCTGAATCAACGGATGTTAACGAGTTAGATATAGAAAAATTTGATGAGTTTGTTGAAAGATTTAGTCAGGAAGAATCATTTCAGCTTCAAAGAATTAAATTTCCAATAAGTATTATTGTTCCTGATACAGGCCATGAAGGTATGGCTCCTATGAAAGAAACGATAGGTAGATATGAATGGGAACAGCTTGATCTTTCTTATGACAGCACTTTTTTAACTCGTACTTTCGACCAGTATTATCAGGCTGTGCGTTTTAGCAATGACACAGCAGTTGTAGAGATTAGGGGTATTAATAACGGTATTTATGCTGATTATTACTTTGAGCTTATCGATAGAAAGTGGTATCTAGTAACACTTTACGAGGCTTCCTTTTAAATTTACATGTTATTTTTTAAGCATCTCATCACCAAAACTTAGTGGTAGCAGATCTTTTATACTATTGATAACATATACCTCTTCTTTGTTGCACATAATCACTTTCATTGGAGAGTTAAACCTGTTCTCAGCTTCTAAAAGTACTTGTCTGCAAGCACCACAAGGTGTGATAACCTCTTTTGTGAAATCACCCTTATGCCAAGCTGCTATAGCGATAGCTTCAATTTTTTGATCAGGATATTTAGAATGAGCATAAAAAGCTGTTGTCCTTTCAGCACATAAACCGGAAGGGTAGGCGGCGTTTTCCTGATTGTTGCCTGTGATTATTTCGCCATTGGCCATTAGAACGGCAGCACCCACATGAAACTCCGAATAAGGGGCATATGAGTTTTTTGTTGCACTTTTAGCCGCATCAATAAGTTTTTTTTCGATGTCAGTGCACTCCTCTATCGGATAAACAGCTATCTTTGTAGATAAATTGATTTCTTTCATATCGCAATGCAGTATTTATCTCACAAATATACATATATTTTATCGTCAACGCTATTACTGTTATTTATATTTATTAATTTGAGCCTCTCAGCACAACCAAGGGTAAGTACATACGAGATATACATAGATAAATATAGTGATCTGGCCATACAACATATGGATAAATATGGGATTCCTGCCTCAATAATATTGGCACAGGGCATATTAGAATCGGGTGCTGGTTTAAGTGATTTAGCAAGAAGATCAAACAATCACTTTGGAATTAAATGTCATCATGGATGGAAAGGACCCAGAGTATACGCTGCGGATGATACGCCAAATGACTGTTTCAGAAGTTATAAACGAGTTGAAGATTCGTATCAGGACCATTCAGAGTTTTTAGTTGGTAGTGCCAGGTATAGAGCTCTTTTTGATTTGTCAATAAATGATTACAAAGGTTGGGCAAGAGGTCTTCAGCAATCGGGATATGCAACCGACAGAGCGTATGCCAATAAACTTATAAAATTGATTGAAGATTACGAGCTATATCGTTTTGATGATAAAAAATACCGTCGTGGGGTGAGTCGCCGTGAACGTGAAGCCATACGATCGGCCGAATCTACAAAGGCTTCGTGGGTGCATCAGCCATATATAACACACGGACTTGTTTATGTGATTGCTGTTGACGGTGATACTTTTGGGAACATTGCTAATGAGTTTGGTTTTAAAGAAAAAGATTTACTGAAATTCAATGAGGTACCTTTGGATTTCCCACTTAGTGAAGGTGATATTGTTTATTTTGAGAAGAAAAAGAAAAGAGCCGATAAGCCTTATGATTATCACACAGTACAGGTGGGTGAATCTATGTACAGCATTTCTCAAATTTATGGCATTCAACTGAGGAACTTGTACAGATTAAATAAAAAAAGCTACGAATATATTCCCGAGGAGGGTGATATGCTTAAATTAAGATGAGTTCTTAATTTAACTGATTTAATTGATTATCACGTTAATATGAAATTTATGTCAATTTGAATTATATGACTAAAGTTGTAAAATATGAAAATGCAATACAATACTCAAAAAGAGAAACTTATAATGCCTGAATATGGACGCAATATTCAGAATATGGTAAATTACTGCGTTGGCCTTGAAGACCCCGAAGAACGTAAAAAATGTGCTAATGCTGTTATTGATGTTATGGGCAATATGTTTCCACATCTTCGAGATGTAAATAATTTTAAACATATTCTGTGGGATCATTTGGCAATCATGTCGGATTTTAAACTTGATATTGATTATCCTTATGAAGTGATAAAAAAAGAAGAACTTTATTCTTCGCCTGGGAAACTTGAATATAGTCGTCCAACCATGAAGTATCGACATTATGGGAAAATTTTGGAGAAAATAATTGATATTGCCACAAAAATGGAAGATGGAGAAGAAAAGGATCAACTTACTAAGCTGATACTTAGTCAGATGAAGAGGTCTTATATTCAGTGGAATAAAACTATTGACGATGATAAGATCTATGAGGATCTGAGAGAGTTGTCAGGTGGAAAACTCAATATTAATAGTGAAATTTATACTATACCCGAAGTTAGAGTTACACCTAGTCGCACTAAGCTGAAGAATATAAAATATCAACGAAGAAGATAAACCAAATGATCTCAATAAAAGATATCATTCAGGCAGGGATTACTCAAAAGCCATATGGTGTTAGAGGCGAGTTAGTTATACTTTTTTCAAGAGAAGAGTATGGTGAAGTTGAATCTGAATGTTATTTTTTAATGATAGATGGTATTCCCGTACCCTTTTTTGTAGAAGAATTCACACAAATCACCAACCTCTCTGCTCGTGTGAAATTTGAGGATGTGAATGATTTGGAAGAAGCTTCGAAATATGTAAATTTAGATGTGTACTTATCACGAAGTATTTTTTCGGCTGAGAGTCATGAAGGATCTGAAAGTTGGCATTTATTTGTTGGCTACGATGTTATAGACAAGCAAGGAGAAGTGCTCGGAACAATAACAAATGTTGACGATTCTACATTGAATGTGCTTTTTATTCTCTTGAGAGATGAAGAGGAACTTATGATTCCGGCTACTGAAGATTTTATTACTGCGATTGACCGAGAAAATAAAGTTATTGAAATGAATCTTCCAGAGGGACTTTTTGATAACTAAGACAATATAACAGATTCACATAATAAGAAATGTCTTTCTTACAAATTTCTAATTTAACAATTGGGTACACAACAAAAAAAGGCCTTAATGTTATACAGTCCGGCTTGGATTTAACTGCGGAGAGAGGCGAGCTTATTGTGCTTGTTGGTAAAAATGGTTGTGGAAAATCAACCCTCCTTAGGTCTATTTCATGTCTTCAGCCTATTTTTGAAGGAAGTATCTTGCTTAATGATAAAAACCTTACTGAGTTGTCAGTTACAAAAAGAGCAAGACTACTATCAATAGTTTTAACTGAACAGCAGTCGGTTGCATCTTTTACAGTAAAAGAACTGATTTCTATAGGTCGTGATCCTTATACGGGCTGGTTAGGGAATCTTACGGAAGAAGATAATAGAATTATTTCTATGGCATTAAAACTTACTTATCTAAAAGGTTTTGAAGAAAGAAATATTAATGAACTTTCTGACGGAGAGAGACAGCGTGCATTTATTGCAAGAGCCCTGGCACAGGATACTCCTCTGATAATTCTTGATGAACCAACGTCACATCTTGATCTGCCTAATCGTATAAATATTTTACTTTTACTGCAAAAACTGGCTCGTGACACAGGAAAAACTATCTTGATTTCAACACATGAACTTGAGACAGCTATGCAGGTTGCCGATAAGCTGTGGCTTATGGAAAATAGGGGGGGTGTTTTTGTAGGTATTCCTGAAGATATGGTGCTTAATGGGAATTTCGATAAAGTGTTTCAACATCACAATTATGAGTTTGATAAAGAGTATGGGAGTTTTGTGGTGCAAAAACAATTGGATAAAAACATTTCTACTTTTGTTAATAAACCGGAAGGATTACTAGCAAGATGGACAACAAAAGCTCTTTCGAGAAAGGGATACAGAATTGTAGATAATGCGCCCGTTGAATTATACGTTGATGATGATAAACGTAGCTGGACCGTAAAAAAGGGTGAGTTATCAATCGTAACCTATAGTATTGAAGAGGCATTACAGGGAATAACTGAATTAAATCAATACTGTAAATCATCTGCAATCCAATAGAAAGCGACTGATTTTTTTATTATCTTTGCAGGGTTTTTAGCTGAAATAAACCGATATGCAAATTAATAAACGACATATAGCTATCCTGGGCTCTACCGGTTCAATTGGCAGGCAGGCTTTGGATGTAATTTCAAATTATCCTGACAGGTTTGAGGCCTATGTACTCGTTGCTAATAATAGCGTTGATCTGCTTATAAAGCAGGCTCGCACTTTTATGCCTGAAATAGTTGTTATTGCTAATGAGAACAAATATAATCAACTGAAATCTGCTTTGAGTGATCTGCCTATAAAAGTTTGGTGTGGCAGCAAGTCAATTGAAGAGGTAGTTAAGGATGAAAATATTGATATGATTCTGACCGCTATGGTTGGTTTCTCAGGACTAAAGCCAACTATTAATGCTGTTAAGGCGGGTAAGACTATAGCTTTGGCGAACAAAGAGACGTTGGTTGTTGCCGGTGAACTTATTTCTTCTCTTGCTTTTGAAAACAGGGCTGCAATATTGCCTGTTGACTCTGAACATTCTGCAATATTTCAGTGTCTGAATGGTGAAGGCAACAATAATATTGAGAAATTGCTTCTTACAGCTTCAGGAGGTCCTTTCCGAAATGTTTCAAAGGAACATCTTAGGAATGTCACAAAAACAGAGGCATTAGTACATCCAAAATGGAATATGGGTGAGAAAGTAACAATTGACTCATCAACTCTTATGAATAAGGGCTTTGAAATGATAGAGGCTAAATGGTTGTTTGGTGTGCGCCCTTCTCAAGTTGAGGTGCTAGTTCATCCGGAATCCATTATACACTCAATGGTGCAGTTTGAGGACAGGTCGATAATTGCCCAGCTGGGTCAGCCGGATATGAGAATACCGATTCAGTATGCTTTTTCTTATCCGGAAAGATTAAAAACTGAAGTTGAAGAGGTTGATTTTTTCGAACTTTCACAGTTAACCTTCGAAAAACCAGACAGAGATAGGTTTCCAAGCCTTACTTTTGCTTATGATGCTATAGAAATAGGTGGTAATATGCCATGTATACTGAATGCTGCTAATGAGATTGCAGTATCTCTTTTTCTTCAGGAAAAGATTGGTTTTGTGGATATGAGTCTGTTGATTGAGAAAACATTACAAAAAGCTTCGTTTGTGAAGAGTCCGTCTCTTGATGACTATATGCAAACAGATAGCGAAACAAGAGATATAATTACTGAATTATTCAAAACACACAGTTTAGTGTGAAAAAATTGTTGAATGGAATCATTTTTAATTAAGGCCTTGCAGCTTATATTAAGCTTATCGATTTTAGTAATCGTGCACGAGTTTGGACATTATATTTTTGCGAGAATGTTCAAGATAAGAGTAGAAAAGTTCTATCTGTTTTTTGATGCAGGTTTCGCTCTTTTTAGATACAAACCAAAAAATAGTCATACTGAGTACGGAATTGGATGGTTACCACTTGGTGGATATGTTAAGATCTCAGGAATGATTGATGAGTCGATGGATAAGGAACAGATGGCTCTGCCTCCTCAGCCATGGGAATTCCGTTCTAAACCGGCATGGCAACGTTTGCTGGTGATGATTGCAGGAGTCCTTTTTAATCTTCTTCTGGCCTTTTTTATTTATTCCATGGTTTTGTTTACCTGGAATGATACATACCTCCCCTTAGAGAATGTTACACAAGGTATGGAATTTAGTCGTGCGGCAAAGAATGCAGGTTTTCAGGATGGTGACATTCTCCTGATGGCTGATGATAAAGAGCTGGATCGTTTTGGTGTGCGTACACTTTTGGATGTAGCCAATGCAGAGACTGTCACAGTGTTGCGTAACGGAGAAACAGTAAACCTTGTAATGGAAGAGGGATTAATGAAAAATTTGCTTATTGATAAGGAGGGTTTTGCCACTTATCGGATTCCCACGGTTATTTATGAAACAATGGAGGGGAGTTCAGCCGAAATGGCGGGACTTTTACCGGGTGACAGTATAGTTGCTGTAAATGGCGTGGCTACACCTGTATTCACTGGTCTTCGTGATGTTTTGTATGATAATCGTAATAGTGAGGTTGTGCTTGATTATTATCGTAGAGGTATGCAATATACGACTACTGCTCAACTGGATTCTGCAGGAACATTAGGATTTTATGTAATGCCGGCGACGCTTGTATATGGAACTCGAACTTTAACTTACGGTTTTTTTGAATCATTTCCGGCGGGTATTAAAATGGGAATTCAAACTTTAAAAGACTATATTGCACAATTTAAATATGTGTTCACGAAGGAAGGGGCATCTTCACTTGGAGGGTTTGGTGCAATTGGTAGTCTGTTCCCGGCTCAATGGAATTGGCAGGCTTTCTGGATGATGACTGCATTTCTGTCTGTTATCCTCGCTTTTATGAATATTCTACCTATACCAGCACTTGATGGTGGACATGTGATGTTTCTTATTTACGAAGTTATAGCAAGGCGTAAACCAAATGAAAAGGTGATGGAGTATGCACAGATAGCCGGAATGTTATTGTTATTTGCATTAGTTATTTATGCAAATGGGATGGATATTATTAGGGCAATATTTAAGTAATCAGTGTTGTTAGTTGATACACAAAACAACTGAAAAACAGTGGAGCTTAAATTGATAGTGGATAGTAGAAGATTGAAACAAAAAATTTAATTGTTTGAAGATGAAGATTCCGGAGTTAATTGGAAAGAGTGGAAAAACGGCTTTCTCTTTTGAATTGCTGCCACCCTTAAAAGGAAACAGTATACAACAGTTGTTTAATACAATTGATCGATTGAAGGAGTTTGATCCGAAATATATTAATATTACAACTCATCACAGTGAGAATATTTATAAAGAAGATGATAAAGGTGTTTATCGTAAAGTAAATGTACGCAAACGTCCCGGATCAGTTTCAATAGCTGCTGCCATACAAAATAAATATGGAATAAGAGCTATTCCGCATATCATTTCACAAGGCTTTACGAGAGAGGAAACTGAATACGCCTTGATTGATTTGTCTTTTCTTGGAGTTACCGATTTATTATTACTTAGGGGTGATACAAAAAAACTTGATGCTGAACAAAGAGCTATGGATAGTCACTTGAATGCAACAGGACTTCAGGAGCAGGTTAATAACTTTAACAACGGGATCTCTTTTGATGGTTCTAAGTTTGCACCACCAGAAGTGCCATTTTCTTACGGAATGGCTTGTTACCCGGAAAAGCATGAGGAGTCTCCAAATATGGAGTCGGAGATATTTTACACAAAAATGAAGGTTGATAATGGAGCTGATTATCTTGCAACGCAAATGTTTTTTGATAATAGTAAATATTTTGAGTTTGTCGATAGATGTCGTGCTGCAGGAATCACAGTTCCAATTATTCCGGGGATTAAACCCATAAATCTTATGAATCAGCTTACTGTTCTACCTCGTGTTTTTCGTTCAGATATACCTAAAGATCTTGAAAAAGAATTACGTAGATGTAAAAATGACGAAGATGCAAAAGAAGTGGGTGTCGAGTGGTGTATAACTCAGTGTAAGGAATTGATTGAAGCCAAAGTGCCAAGTATTCATTTTTATTCGTTAATGGCAACAGAAAGTGTTTACAGGGTTGCAAAAGAGATTTATTGATGTATTTTCGAGATGTGATAGGACATAGTGATGTTAAACAGTATCTTACCGAAAATGTGAAACGAGGAAAAGTTCCTCATGCAACAATGTTTTACGGACCGGAAGGTGTTGGAAAATTGCCTATTGCAATATCTTATGCTAGATATCTAAACTGTAGTAATCGTGGTAGCGATGATTCCTGCGGTGAGTGTCCTTCGTGTCACATGTTTGATAAACTGGCACATCCTGACCTTCATTTCGTGTTTCCGGTGGTGAATTCTAAGATAAGTGACGATTATCTGCCTCAATGGCGTGAGTTTTTATCAAACAATGCCTACTTCAGTTTAAACCAATGGCTTAGTTACATTAATGCTGATAACGCCCAAGGGGTTATCTATTCTAAGGAGAGTGATGAGATTATTCGTAAGCTAAACTTAAAAGTGTACGAGGCTCCTTATAAGATTATGATAATATGGCTTCCTGAAAAGATGCACATTGCTTGTGCTAATAAGCTTTTGAAAATGATTGAAGAACCTCCGGGCGATACAGTCTTTCTATTTATCTCAGAAGACAGAGAAAATGTTCTGCAAACTATCTGGTCGCGTTGCCAACCACTTCATATTCATGCAATTGGTGAAAATGAGATGGCGTCAGTTATTCAGCAAAATTTTGATCTGAAAATCAACGAGGCGAAGTCGATAGCACATATTGCCAAAGGTAGTTATACCAAGGCTGTGGAAATGATAAAATCTACAGATGATACCCGATTTTTATATAATCTTTTTGTAAAAATGATGAATAGTTCATCTTTGGGTAAAATAAAAGCAATCAAGGAATCTGCCAATGAAATTGCAGGAATTGGCAGAGAAATGCAGAAAAGTTTTTTACTCTATTCTATGAGAATGTTTCGCGAGTATTTTGTATGTAATTTAGGCGAACCGGAATTAGTTTATATGAACGATTATGAGCAGCATTCTAGTGAGAGATTCTCTCCTTTCATTAATGAGAAAAATATTGAGAAATTTAATGAAGAATTTTCACTTGCATATCGTCAGATCGAACAAAACGGTAATGCAAAAATTATTTTCCTTGATCTTTGTCTAAAGACAACCATGCTTTTACGGAATTAATTTGTAACTTGCATTATATTTTATTATAACTAATAAACTGAAAGTCTCGCTTTTCAATCCGAAATAGCGATTTATATATATGAATAGAGAATTATTAACAGATAAACTTGCAGACTTTGCATCTGTAATAGAAACGACCGAAAGAAATACAAAAAGCTGTAAGGGATGTACCCGGCATACAAATAAACTTCACATATATGATTGGCTTCACGATTTCCCTGAGTTTCAGGAACTCACAAAGATGGTGGAAGTACAGTTCAAGAACACAAGAAAAGGGTATTATATAAACAGCAATAATCTGAAGCTCGAGCTTGGTGACTTAGTGGCTGTGGAATCAAGTCCCGGACATGATATAGGCACAGTTACACTCACCGGAAAACTCGTAGAGAATCAGATGAAAAAAAACAACTATCGCGAGGATGTAAATGGTGGATTAAAACGAATTTATCGTGTTGCGCGACCGGCAGACCTCGAGAAATATGAGCAAGCTAAAGCGCGTGAGCAATCGACTATGATACGTTCACGTGAGATTGCTGAAGAGCTAGATTTACAGATGAAGATAGGTGATGTTGAATATCAGGGTGATGGCAACAAAGCAATCTTTTATTATATCGCCGACGAGAGGGTTGATTTTCGTCAGTTAATTAAGGTGTTAGCCAGTGAGTTTAGAGTAAAAATTGAAATGAAGCAGATTGGTGCCCGACAGGAAGCAGGCCGTATTGGAGGAATTGGTCCCTGCGGACGTGAGATGTGCTGTAGTAGCTGGGTATCAAATTTTGTATCAGTATCCACCAATGCAGCACGTTGTCAGGATATATCAATCAATCCGCAGAAGTTGGCAGGTCAGTGTGGTAAGCTGAAATGCTGCATGAATTATGAAGTTGATATGTATGTTGAAGCACAACGCAGTCTACCTTCTCGAGAGATTGTTCTTCATACAAAAGACGCTGATTACTATCATTTTAAGACTGATATACTGACAGGTATGATAACCTACTCTACAGATAAAAATAATGGGGCAAATCAGGTAACTATCCATAAAGATCGTGTTTTTGAAATTATCTCAATGAATAATAAAGGTAAAAAACCTGAGAAACTCACAACCGAGATAAATAATAACAATGATGTAGGTAAAGATCCTGTTTATAATAACGATATTCTTGAAGATCAAAGTATAACGCGTTTTGATAAAACGGGCAGGAGTAAAAACAGGAAAAAAAGAAAGCCGAGAATAAGGAGTTCTGGTAATGTAAAGAATAAAAATCAGAGAAATAAAAAATCTTCCGGTGATAGCTAAGAGTAAATTTCTAGAATTATTAGTCTGTGCATTGTTTATTACGTTGGGTTCATGTTCAAACGGTGAGATATATTTCCGTTATCATCTGATTAACAAAGGAGCGTGGCATCGTGATAGTGTGTTATTATTTTCTATGGACTCAATAAATTTTAATCCTAATAACAAGCATGATTTTTTTATAGAGCTTACTACTGCGGATGTATACCCTTATAAAGACATATGGCTTAAAATAGAACACAACTTAGAAGACACAATTTATAGATGTGACACATTGCACTCTCAATTGGCAGATGATTATGGTAAATGGTTCGGTAACGGAATAGGAGGATTAAATCAAATCTCATTACCATACAAAACTTCTGTAGCTATTGATACATCAAGAATATATGTTTTTAAAATTAGTCAGCTCATGGAAAATAATCCGTTACACGGAGTTGAGAAAGTTGGAGTTAAAGTAGTTAAAGAAATAGATCAGAGATAATATGAAATTTGAGTATAAGTTTTTTGTGAGACTAGCTTGATTGAATTGAGAAATAAGAGTGATTTGTGAATTAAATAATATGAGAATTGTATTTATTGGATCTGGAAATGTGGCAACTCATTTATCTTTTGCTTTGAAAAAGTCGGGAAATGATATTGTTCAGATATTCAGTAAAACTTTGGAAAATGCTAAAAAGTTAGCATTGAAAATTGAAGCGGAGCCAATCGACAAAATAGAATCAATTAATAGCAACGCAGATCTATATATTTTTTCAATAAATGATGATGCCCTTCCGAAAATGGTTAAACTAATGCCTGACACAAAAGGTATTTGGGCTCACACTTCAGGCAGCGTGCCGATGAATATGTTATCATTAAATAAATCCGACAAATATGGTGTGTTATACCCTTTGCAGACATTTAGTAAAAATAGAGAAGTGGATTTCCAAAATATCCCTATTTTTGTAGAAGGAAACAATGACCAGACTCAGCATATTTTAGAAGATATTGCCAAATCAATCTCAGATGATGTAACAATACTAAAAAGTGATAATCGTAGCTATCTGCACTTGGCGGCAGTTTTTGCAAATAATTTCAGTAATCATATGTTCACACTGGCATCTGAGATCCTAAACAGCAAAGGTATCCCTTTTGAAGTATTAAAGCCACTAATTAAAGAGACGGCAGCTAAAGTCATGGAAATGGAGCCAAAGAAGGCTCAGACAGGACCAGCCATCCGTTTTGATGAAGATATTATGAAAAAGCATACAAATCTTATATCTGATTCTATAACCAAAGAGATTTACGAACTTTTAAGCAAAAGCATAAATAATTATTCCAGATGAGTGTTATAAATTACGATCTGACAAAGATTAGAGCATTTATTTTTGATGTAGACGGTGTCCTATCAAAACAGACTATTAATATGTCAGAAGATGGTGAACCGCTACGTACAATAAATATTCACGACGGCTATGCGTTGAATCTTGCCGTAAAATGTGGTTATGGAGTAGCTATAATTACCGGCGGCAATTCATCGTCGATAAAAGTAAGATACGAAGCTCTTGGTATCACTGATATTTATATGAAATCTGAAATCAAGATGATTGATTATCTTCATTACATAAATAAGACAGGGTTTAAACCGGAAGAAATCATATATGTTGGTGATGATATACCCGATTATAAAGTTATGTCGTCTGTAGGTTTACCAATTGCAGCAAATGATGCGGCACATGAAATAAAATCGATAGCAAAATATATATCACCTAAAAAAGGTGGAGAAGGAGTTGCTCGTGACATAATAGAGCAAGTGTTAAAAGTTCATGGTCATTGGATGAGCGAGTCGGCTTTTGGATGGTAGTGTGTTATAATATTTTACTCGTTTAATCATTAAAAAAGCTTTTTTTTTATAAATTACACCTTATTGAAAGTGCTGCATTCAAAATGTGTTTAAACGTTTTCGCTGTTAGTAGAGAGAGTCTGAATACTACTCTTATAATATGCGATTTTTTTATTACAGAACAAATATCTCTATTGAAAATAGCACAAAAAAGAGTACCTTTGTGCGCATTTAAGCCACATCCTTTCTTAATATCGAATGTTTTTAGAGTTTTACAATATTCCAATATAAAGGAAGTTGTGGCTTAGTAGTTATAAAACACTCAATTTTTATAGGTCTGTGTGTAAGTAAAGACTTTTATGTACATTTGTAATTATAAATAAAAAATCCTTCGGATAATGGCAAAATTTATTGGTTATGTTGTGGTAAACGAGGATTGCTGTAAAGGATGTGATCTTTGTGTTGTATCATGTCCAACAGACGTCCTTGAACTTGAACCACGCGAAGTTAATGATCGTGGATATCATTATGTGTATATGAAAAATCCTGACGATTGTATTGGTTGCGCAAACTGTGGTTATGTTTGTCCAGATGCTTGTTTAACAGTTTACAAAAAGAGAATCGGTTGAATTTTTTACCTAATAAATTTTTGATAAGAATAACAGTATGTCAGAAACTATATCTTTGATGAAAGGGAACGAAGCCATTGCATATGCAGCAATTCGTTATGGAGTTGATGGATATTTTGGTTACCCTATAACACCTCAATCTGAAATTATAGAAACCTTAATGGCAGAAGCGCCTTGGAAAACAACCGGTATGGTTGTATTACAAGCAGAAAGTGAAGTTGCTGCAATAAATATGGTTTACGGTGGCGCTGGGTGCGGCAAATATTCAATGACCTCATCTTCTAGTCCCGGTATCAGTCTTAAGCAGGAAGGAATCTCGTATATGGCCGGTGCCGAACTGCCTTGTTTGATTGTTAATGTGATGCGTGGCGGCCCCGGTTTAGGTACCATTCAGCCATCACAGGCCGATTATTTTCAAACTGTAAAGGGTGGGGGGCATGGTGATTATAAACTTATTACATTAGCTCCAAACTCAGTTCAGGAAATGGCTGATTTCGTTGGTTTGGGTTTTGATCTCGCTTTTAAATATCGTAATCCTGCAATGATTCTTACTGATGGTGTTATTGGACAAATGATGGAAAAGGTGAAACTTCCTGATTTTAAGCGCAGAAGAACTGAACAAGAAATTCGTAAACAGTGCCCTTGGGCGACTCTTGGTAAAACTCCTGATAGAGGTCCTAATGTTATCACTTCACTTGAGCTGGAATCAACATCTATGGAAAGAAACAACCTTCATTTCCAGGCAAAATACCGTCAGATTGAAGCTAGTGAGGTTCGCTATGAAGAGGTGAAGTGCGACGATGCAGATTATATAATAGTAGCTTTTGGTTCTGCTGCTCGTATTTGTCTCAAAGCTATTGAGTTGGCACGTGAAGAAGGAATCAAAGTGGGTTTGATTCGTCCAATTACTTTATGGCCATTTCCGTCTAAAGTTTTGTTTGAATATGCCAACAGAGTTAAGGGAATGCTTACAGTCGAGCTAAATGCGGGTCAGATGGTTGAAGATGTGCGTTTGTCAGTTAATGGAAAAATACCTGTTGAACATTACGGACGTCTTGGTGGTATAGTTCCAACTCCTGATGATGTTCTTGGAGCACTTAAAGAGAAAATTGTCAAATAAATAATCAAATGACATGAATCTAAAAACAAGGAATTTCTTTCTGTTACTCTTTCTGCTAGCGTTTATCGCAACAATTGCAGTTTACTTTATGTCCGACAAAGATATAAAACTCACTTGGTGGGTTGGGGGAGCAGCAATTATATTTTATCTGATTTACAGATTCAGTAAAAAATAAAATAACTTAATCATATGAATACGAGTGATATTATAAGTCCGGAAAATTTGATTTACAAAAAGCCGGATCTTATGAACGAAAATCATATGCACTATTGCCCTGGATGTTCACATGGTGTTGTGCATAAGGTGATTGCGGAAGTAATAGAAGAACTGGGACTTCAGGAGAAAACAATAGGAATAGCACCGGTTGGTTGTGCTGTTTTCGCATACAATTATCTTGATATCGACTGGCAAGAAGCAGCACATGGTCGTGCACCTGCTCTGGCAACAGCAATCAAACGTTTATTGCCTGACAAAATGGTCTTCACTTATCAAGGTGATGGTGATCTTGCGGCTATTGGAACAGCAGAAACTATCCATTCTGCAAACAGAGGTGAAAATATTGCCATAATATTCATAAACAATGCAATTTATGGAATGACAGGAGGGCAGATGGCACCTACAACTTTGGAGGATATGAAAACATCCACAAGCCCTTATGGTCGAGATATTCAATTAATGGGGCGACCACTTAAGATACTTGATATGCTGGCACAGTTAGACGGTGTTTGTCTTGCAACACGCACAAGTGTGCATACTGCTGCCTCAGTAAAAAAAACTAAAAGGCTTATTAAACTTGCTTTTGAAAACTCAATGGCAGGAAAAGGGACATCAATTGTGGAGATTGTTTCAACTTGTAATTCAGGATGGAAGATGACTCCTGCTCAGTCAAACGACTGGATGGTGGAGAATATGTTCCCAGTTTTTCCATTGGGTGACTTGAAAAATATTTAAAAACTATAAATAAATATAATGCTACAAGAAATTGTAATCGCTGGTTTTGGTGGCCAGGGTGTATTGTCGATGGGCAAGATACTGGCTTACTCAGGTATAATGGAGAATAAAGAGGTGTCATGGTTTCCGGCTTATGGACCAGAACAAAGAGGTGGAACTGCAAATGTTACAGTAATCATCTCAGATGAACCAATTAGTTCTCCTGTTGTTAATAAGTTTGATATTGCTATTGTATTAAACCAACCGTCGCTAGACAAGTTTCAGGATAAGGTCAAACCAGGTGGTGTACTAATTTACGATGGATATGGTATAAAAAAGAAAGTGGAGCGAACCGACATAAATGTATACCGAGTTAATGCAATGGATGAATCCGTCAAAATGGAGAATGCTAAGGTGTTTAATATGATAGTTTTGGGTGGACTACTCAAAATCACCTCAATGCTGAAAATAGAGAATGTAATGAAAGGATTAAAGGAGACACTCCCTGAACGTCATCATTGTCTATTGCCTGTTAACGAAAAAGCGATTATTCGTGGGATGGAAGTAGTTGAGCTTGAAAATAAAGCAGAACTGTAGGGGGAAGTTTAAGGTAATTAAATTTTCTCTTGATAAAATAAAAGTATTATGATAAAGCGGAAAGAGTAGAATCAAAAAACTATTTTTCCAATTAGGAGCCGGACTGATGCCTGTCAGACCGGCTTCGCGATTTTAGGGCCTGTCATTTTTTACCAAAAGGCCACCAGCTCCATCTTTTCTTTTTACCTGTTTCCTTTGTTTGCCTAACAGTTTCATTTTTTCTGGTAATAGCTTCACTCTTTGGAGCACCAGCTTCATTTTTTCTGGTAACAATTTTACGTTTTGGGGCACCAGCTTCATTAGAAGTATTTATTCTTTCTTTTGATGGATGTTGGGTAGTAGATATTTCGGGATTATTGAAATCTCTTTTTTTCTTAACAAGTTTTTTCCCTTTAGAAGTAATAGGCTTTTCCTCTTTAGAAGTAA
>CAZAFR010000001.1:115965-131858 GCA_964484665.1 uncultured Proteiniphilum sp.
CTTTAGAAGTAATAGGCTTTTCCTCTTTAGAAGTAACCAGATTTTTCTTTTTAGAAGTAACCGGCTTATTATCATTTTGAACGGGTTGATTTGACGCTTTACCTCTCTCGACTTTTCCTTTGTGTTTCATGGTTTCTTTTGATTGAGAAGAATCTAGTTGTTTTTCAGCCTGCCTCGGTTTTTTATAACTTTTATTCTTAGTTGTGTTTACATCACTAGTTTTAATTGAGTTTTCACTCTTTTTATTATTTTGAATTTCTTTTCCCCTTTCTTTTACTTTAGGGTTCTTTTCTCCTTTTGCAGACCTTTTAGGTCTATTCAATTTAGCTCTAACTTCAGTTTTAGCAGGTATTTTCCTTCTTGTTGAATTCCGCTTTTCTCCCCTTTGTCTCCTATATTTATCAGGGTTATATTCAGGTGTTTCACCAAGCTCAGCAGGAACCGGTATTTTGTATATCTTTTTTTGAAGGAACTGTTCAATTTGTTCAAACAGGTACTGCTCTTCAGGTGAAACAAAAGTAATAGCCATACCGGAATCGCCGGCACGAGCCGTACGACCAATCCTATGTACATAATCCTCTACATCATATGGTACATCGAAATTTATAACAAGAGTGATATCATCAATATCTATACCGCGAGCCACTATATCAGTTGCTACAAGAATGTCAACTCTCTCATTTTTAAACTCATGCATTATATGTTCGCGCTGAGCTTGATCAAGATCCGAGTGCATTTCACCCACTGAGAGATTCATCTTATATAGAGTTTTGGAAATCTCTTTAACTTTTTGTTTTTTTCCTGAAAAAAGTATCACCTTGTGAGGTCTTTTCTTTTCGAAAAGATGTTTCAGGATCTCAATTTTCTGCGATTCGTAGCATATATAAGATGATTGAATAATTGATTCAGGCGGTTTAGCTACAGCTATCGAAATCTCTTCAGGGTTAATAAGAATAGATTTAGCCATCTGCTGTATTTTTTGAGGCATTGTAGCTGAAAACATAACAGTCTGACGTTCCTTGGGAAGTAGCTTCACAATTTTCATGATGTCATCATAAAAACCCATATCCAGCATTCTGTCAGCTTCATCCAAAATGAAATATTTAACTCCTGAAAAGTCGATGTTATAAAGATTGATGTGCGATAGTAATCTTCCGGGAGTAGCAATCACAACATCTGAGCCATTTTGAAGTCCTTTTTTCTGTACATCCCAAGCTTCGCCATCATTACCGCCATAAACAGCTACAGAAGTAAATGGCGTGTAATAAGAAAACCCTTCCATCATCTGGTCTATCTGCTGAGCTAGCTCACGCGTGGGAGCCATAATAATGGCATTTACTTTATTTTCTTCGTGATTATCTGTCTGTAGATTATTTAAAAGAGGAAGTAAAAAAGCAGCAGTTTTACCAGTACCTGTTTGTGCACATGCAATGACATCCTTACCTTTTAGAAGAACCGGAATTGCCTGCTCTTGCACAGGTGTGGTCTCTTTGAAATTCATAGCATCAAGGCCTTCTAAAAGTGTATCTGTTAACGGAAGTTCGGTAAATTGCATCTGTGGAATATTGTTTTTTAAAATAGAGAAAATAGTTTGAAGTATGAGAAATGTTTGTTGCCTATGTAAGAGACATTACAGTTCCCTATTTGTACAAAGATACAACGAAATATTGATTTTTTTAAATTGAATAAAATATTCCTTATTGAATCTTTTTTCTTTCAATAAATAATCATATCTTTGCACTCGATTTTTGAGATATATAATTTATATCTACTGTAAAAATCAGTTAGGAGAGATGGCAGAGTGGTCGATTGCGGCGGTCTTGAAAACCGTTGAGGTGAGAGCCTCCGGGGGTTCGAATCCCTCCCTCTCCGCTGGAAGCCTAAGACAAAAGGCTACAAAAAACAGATAAAGCCTACAAGTTGTTGAACTTGTAGGTTTTTTTCATATAGTGTTACTACAAATCAAATCCACCTTTGATTATAAAATCTTGTAAGAGTTTTCTCAACCTTATTCTAACTTTATATGTAGGCAGTTTGCTGCTCTCAAGTGCTTCAAAATATTCTTTTGCTTTATTAATATTGGCGGATTCTCTAATCTTATCAAAGCGGCCATATTCATTAATGTTGCTATAAGTTAGACCGGCATTCATCATCTTATTAAGTTTAGTTGTATCTAAACCGAAGAGTGAGGCAAATCTATTGATTTGTTCGTTTTTAGCATTGTATTGATAGCGTGCAATATAATCTTTTAATGTCTTTCCCTCTTCAAGAATGGCATCACCATTCTGAACATCATGAAGAAAGATATTGGCAAATTTTTGTTCCTCCTGAGGAAGTTCTGCGAAAGAACTGTGCAGCTCATTTAGTATTTTACGTTTTTGCTCTGCACTAAGATTTTCGTTTTCTAGAGATTTAAGATATTTCTCAAAACGAAAATTTATATACTCAGCATTAATTAAGCCGGTGTTTCTTTCAACAATATGTGCATCTAATTCATAGGGGAAACTTTTATTTATGTCATCATCATCTACATCGCTGTCGTCAGACAGTTCTTTGTAGCGTTGAACTAAACTTGTAAAATCTTCTTTGTTGAACATGGTTTGTATTGAAATGGGCTCATTCATTTCATCATTTTCAAATTGATATTCAAGTTTTGACCAATCGAAGCCCAGATTTTGGCAGCGAGTTGTTGTTTATTCATTTTTGAGGTAGTACCGTGTGTTTTATTAGCTACAATTATACACAAATAAGATTAATGTTTGTAAGATAAAACGCGATAATTATTATTTAAACCTACTTTGGGCTGACCTTGCAGAAGCTTTCAATCTGTGATATGACTTTGCCAAAAAAATTTCAGGGAGAATATGAACGTTGGACGAAGTATAGTGACCATACACCTTTATCTGTAACATTTGAATTATGATGAAGTAAACAGTGAAAGCAGTAAACAGCGTGTATGAAAAAATCAAAGACAAGATACTTTTTTGATGAAAACCCTTTATTAATATGATAGACGACCTGGTAGAAAAGAGGCAATTAGTGGTTGCTTAGCTCGAACTCATGTTAATAAAGCTTGTATTGGTGTGGCAGATCAGCCTTCTGTTGAAGCTCTTAAAGTTATATTTGCATCCAATGTTACTTTTTTATTCACTTGCTGCGGTTTAGCTATTTTTTCTAATATTAGTTCAGCAGCAGTTCTCCCCATTTCTAAAAGTGGTTGTTCAACACTGGTCAATTGGGGAAAGACAATAGTTGATAAAGCTGTGCCAGAAAAGGTGCATATAGCAACGTCTTTAGGAATTAATACATTATGTTCTTTTAAATTATTCATCGCACCAAGAGCCAGCGTTTCGGTAAAGGAGAAAATTGCATCAAAATCTACATTGTTACTGAGCAACTGTTCGGCTGCTTGTCTTCCGTCATCAAACGTCATTCCAGTTTTAATTATAAGAGATGTTTGCATTTTAATTTTATATTTCTTTAAGGCATCTAAATAACCTCTTCTTCTTTCAAACGAATTATAAATGTAGTCAGGTCCCTGAATATAGACAATCTTTTTCCGTCCTTTTAGTATTAAATATTCAACAAGAAAAAAGGAGCTTGCATAATCATCAACTACAACATGTGTAACATCTATTTTATAAGGCATACGATCATAGAAAACGATCGGAAATCCATTATTCTGAAGACGAGTAAACTCATTGTTATTTACAGATAGGTGGCAAGGACAAACAATAATACCATCAACCATAAAGTTTTCCATCAAAAGGAGATTATCTCTCTCTTTTTTCGGGTCTTCGTTAGATTGAACAATTATGGTTCTATAATCATGATAGTTTAGTACTTCTTGAATCCCTTCAACTACCTGGGCGGCAAAGGGAGTAACCATTTCCGGCACCAAAATACCTACTGTTTTTGTTATACCTTGTCTGAAAAATGATCCCTGTGGATTTCGTTTGTATCCTAATTTGTCAGCAGCTTCTATGACGGTTACTTTTGTCTTGTCACTTATGTTCCCTTTATTACTCAATGCACGCGATACTGTGGAAACAGACAAAGATAAATGTTTAGCGATATCTTTAATTGTAACTCTTTTATTTTTCATTTTAACAGAAATACAAAGTAAGATACTATTTTATAAGATTAAATTATTGAAAATTCCATGACGAATTAGAAAGTTCCTAAAAAAACAATGTCATCTAAACAATCACTCTTTCATAACAAAGATAAGCAAAATAACTGCGTTAAATTTGATTTTTTCATTGAAAAAAAATATTAAATAGATTAAAGCTTTAGAATATGTATCTTTTTTAATTGAACAACATGCATAATTGCAAACGTTTGCGGTAAATGCAAACGTTTGCAATTATGTATATTTTGATATTTAACAATTAAGTTCTAAGGTATGATTGATATTGATATATATTTGCTTAACAATTAAATTAAATCAATTTGAATCATGAAGGAATCTATTAAGTTAATTCAATACGACAGAACACAGAACAGTTCGGGTATAATGCACATTGGTGTTGGTAATTTTCATAGAGCTCATCAGGCTTTTTACATACATCAGTTATTAAATGAGCAAAGTCATAAACAATGGGCAATATGTGGTACCTATCTGTTGCCGCAAGATGAAAAAATTTACAAAAAGCTCAAAAGTCAGAATGGTATTTACACTCTTACTGTATGCGGAAGAGATGGAAAAGATGAAGTCTACGAAATTGGATCATTAAATGAGTTATTATGGGCTATAGAGAAGCCGGACGCCGTTCTTAATAAGATAGCAGATAAGGATATAAAAATTATCACTCTTACAATCACTGAAGGGGGATATAATATTGATAAGACAACCGGTGAGTTTATTTTTGATAAGCAAGATGTTGCGCATGATTTGTCCAATCCAAATGAACCAACCACTGTATTTGGCTACGTGGCTGAGGGATTGAGAATCAGAATGAGAAACAATGCCGGACCGGTTACTATTCTCACTTGTGACAACTTGCAACACAATGGCGATACCGCTAGGCTGGCTTTTTCATCTTTTATCAGCAAGCAGGATGAAGAGCTTTATGATTGGGTTAAGACTAATGTTACTTTCCCAAACAGTATGGTGGATCGCATTACACCGGCAACTTTTCCGCAAGATGTGGAGCGGTTGAATAAGGCAAACAACACAAACGATGAGGTGCCTGTATATTGTGAAGATTTTATTCAATGGGTTATTGAGGACAACTTTATTGCCGGACGTCCTGCATTGGAAAATGTTGGTGTTGTGTTTACTGATGACGTAACAGCTTATGAAAACATGAAGCTGAGTCTACTGAATGCATCACACACACTCTTGGCCTATCCGTCTTTTTTGGCGGGTTACAGGAAGGTTGATGAAGCAATGAGAGACAATCGATTTGAGGTATTATTGAGAAACTTTATGGATATAGATATTACTCCATATGTTCCTGCTCCGGGTAAAACGGATTTGAAAGTTTACAAACAAACACTTATCGAGAGATTTGGAAATAGGGCGGTAAGCGACCAGATCAGTAGATTGTGTGGAGACGGTGCTTCAAAATATCCGGTGTATGTGATACCAAATCTTTTAAAAATGATTGCGGATGACAAAGTAATGGACAGGGTTGCATTTTCAATTGCATCATACCGTCATTATCTTAAATATAAAGTGGATGACAGAGGTGTTTCTTTCGAGATAAATGATCCGTGGCTAACTAAGGATGATGTAGACCGAATAGGGAGTGACGATCCGGCTGATTTTTTAGATACTTCTGTTTTTGCAAAAGCTGAATTGAGAAATGTGAAATCTTTTGTTGATACTTATACCACAATGGTTAATGGAATTAAGCAGGATGGAGTTTTGAAAGTTTTGGAAAGTATTTTAATAAAATAAGGCACTTTTATGAATACACGAAAATTTGGTATCGCACCTTTTCTCATACTGACTTTTATTTATTTTATAGTAGGTTTTATGACAACGGTTAATGGACAGCTTCAGGGACCGTTGAAAGTTGCATTCTTAGCAGATGCAGATAAGCTCAGAAATACACTAACAACACTCATCTCTTTTTTCTTTTTTCTGGGATATCTGATAAATAGCCCACTTGGGGGAAAATGGGTAAATAAAACTGGTTTTAAAACTACTGTTTTGAGAGCGTTGGTGATTATGACAATAGGTGTTATGTTGTATGCATTGTCATCATGGATGTCTACAAACTATAATTATTTGGAACTGAGTATCCTTGGGGATAAAATACCAGTCGGTTTTATCGTTTTCCTTCTCGGATCATTTATGATGGGAACTTCGGCTGCTATACTACAGGTTGTTGTGAATCCCTATATTGCAGCTTATCCATTAAAAGGAACGCAGGCAGTACAAAGATTAAACATCTCTTTTTCATTCAATTCTTTAGCTACAACAATTGCCCCATTTTTTGTAACATTAGTTGTATTCAGTGGTGTTCCAATTGAAAATGTAAACGCTGGTCAAGTTTTAGTTCCATTCTTGTTTATTGCATTGGGCGTACTGATTGTGACTATATTAACTAAGGTGCTGCCTTTACCGGACTTGGAAGGAATACGCGATACAGGAAGCGGAACAACCACTCAGCAGTCAATATGGAAGTTTCGCCATTTCACCTTTGGTGTCATAGCCATATTCTTTTATGTGGGTGCAGAAGTCTCAATTGGTGTCAACATTAATCTTCACGCTATGGAGATATTAAACGAAGGTGGCGCCTTATCTTTCTTTGGTAAAAACAGACTTATGCTTGGTGGAATGGATATGGGAATACCTGCATTATTGGCTACTCTTTATTGGGGAGGATTAATGGTCGGTAGAATTATCTCCGGCACGATGAAAAATGTTACTTCCAGATCACAACTCATTTTCACGACTATTATAGCCATAATTCTGACTGCTATAGCAATCATATATAATAACTTATGGGTTCTGGCAGCAGTTGGTTTGACACATTCTGTAATGTGGGGATGTATTTTTACTCTGGCAACAAGTGATTTAAAGGAACATACTTCGCGAGCATCGGGAATATTTATGATGGGAGTGTTCGGAGGTGCTGTCTTTCCACTATTACAAGGCGGAATGGCTGATTTATTTGGATCATGGCAAATGACATGGTTAATCGTAATCATCTGTGAAATCATCATGCTCCTTTATGCTCTTTTCGGTTCAAAAATTAGAACTACTGAAATGGCAATTAATTAAATTACAGATAATGAATATGAATAGTAAAAAGTCTTTAGTTGTAGGAATAGGTGAAATCTTGTGGGATATTTTCCCTGATGGGAAAAAAGCAGGAGGGGCACCTGTAAATTTTGTTTATCATGCTACCTTATCGGGGATGGATGGGTATGCAGTAAGTGCTATAGGGGATGACCTTTTAGGTGAAGAAATAATTGAGTTAATCAAGCAAATCAATGTAAAACACCGGATTGAAAGAGTATCTCAACCAACAGGAACTGTACAGGTGAAACTTAAAGAGGGAAACCCGACTTATACGATAACAGAAAATGTAGCATGGGATTTTATTCCATTTAATGAATCAATCAAAGAACTGGCTTTGAAAACCGATGCAGTTTGTTTTGGAACTCTTGCACAAAGATCTACAACAACAAAAAACACCATTCGTAATTTTTTATCCTTTGTTGATAACAAAGCATATAAGATACTAGATTTGAACTTACGTAGTCCGTTTTATACAGACGAACTAATTAATGAGTCAATCAAACTCTGTAATATATTGAAAATAAATGATGAAGAGTTTGCACATCTTCGACGTCTTTATAAGCTGACCAGTATGGATGATGACTTAGCCTCAGAATGGATGATTAAATCATTTAATCTAAAATACCTAATCTTAACAGCCGGAGCAGACTACAGTACAATTTATACAGAGCAAGAAAAATCTTATATGGTTACCCCAAAAGTTGATGTGGTAGATACAGTTGGTGCGGGGGATTCATTCACTGGAGCATTTACTGCCGCAATCTTAAACGGAAAGGATTTAGAAACAGCCCATAAAGCAGCTGTTGAAAGAGCAGCGAAAGTATGCACAATTGCAGGAGCATGGTTGTAATGTGCGAGTTAATTAATATACATGACAAATTTAATCTTTATGACATGAAAATAAAATTCGCTTTAATAGCAGTTATTCTACTCAACTTGTATTTACCGTTACGTGCTCAACAAAGTATAGTAGAGCTTAAAACCGTAAATATTCAGACATTAGATCAGCTTAAAAACTACTTTAAGTATAACCCTAAAAAGGACATAGTCATTAGCGGTCATCGTGGTGGTGAAAGTGAAGGATTTCCAGAAAACTCTATTGAGACGTGTGAAAACACACTTAGATACGTGTATTCTTTTTTTGAAATTGATCCTCGACTTACCAAGGATAGCATATTTGTTCTAATGCATGACGCAGATATAAAGCGTACCACAAATGGGAAAGGACTAGTTTCTGAATATACTTATGATGAACTAATGCAATTTAATTTGAAAGATAAATATGAGAATGTGACACCCTATAAGATTCCAACCATTTTAGAAATGTTTGAATGGGGTAAAGGAAAAACAGTCTTCAATTTAGATAATAAAGATAACGGAGTTCATACTTGGGACCTTTATATAAAAAATTTAAAAGAAGGAGGTGCATGGTATAATTATAAAAACCTTATACTTAGTGTCCGCTCTTTTGAAGAAGCTATGTATTATTGGGAGAACGGAGTAACTGACCGAATGTTCTGTGTTGAAATCAGTAATGAGCAGCACTTTAATGATTATGATAACTCTCCAATACCATGGAGCCAAATAATGGCTTATATTCGTTATGCAGTAGATCCTGAGCTAGAGGATGTTTATACAAAACTCCATAAAAAAGGTGTTTCAATAATGATCTCTATCCATCCAACATCAGATAGAGTGACTTCAACCAAAGATAGAAGATCCGCTTACATGAGAGAACTTATTTCAATGCCTGATATTATTGAAACAAATCATCCTATTGAGTTCTCAGAATTACCTCTAAGTAGAAAAGAGTTAAAATCATTGATTAAAAAAACTGATAAAAGAATTTTTAAAAATAAATAGTGCTTTTCTATGAAAAAAGTTGACTCCTAAAAAGAGTCAAAAATGGGAACAGAGAAATATCAATTCAAAGGCATGGGGAGTTTTCAGAAATTCCCCAATGGACTGAAAAAGCAAAAGATAAGGTCTATACAAGTTTGTCAAAAGATATCTCTTCTCTTGAGTCGGAATTAGTTAACCTCAGAGATGAGTTGAAGTCTCAACGTTTCAGAACAGATGCATATCATGAGATGATAAATGTTGTTGAAGAACAATTCAACATCAAAATAAGAAAAATATAAGAAACTGTCGAGTTTGATTATTGTCTTCTATTTTGCCGGATATGATTTTTCGGTAATCACTTTACCGTCAAGATCAAGCACCTGCAAACTCATTTGATTTCTATTTGCCTTTAAAGAAACAACGCTGTTGTTGGAATTAACCAACACGGGGAAATGAATTAGGGTACTCGGTTCTTCATATTTATTCCTATGAAGATGTCCGCACAACATTAAGTCAACCCCAATTTCATTCAGTATTGGGACAAATTTATTCAATACTTCTTTCTGTCCATGCCAGATGTCGGGGTCAACAGAGGGAGGCATATGTGCAATCACTATTTTGAACTTTGCATTTTTGAAATCTTCGTTGTTAGGCAATTCCTTCATCCATTCAACCTGATCTGTTCGATAGCCATCATAGTCGGTAATTCCGCTATATTCGATATCTGAATCAGGTTTATCTTCTCCGGTGTCGAGAACGATGAAGCAAATAGG
Source organism: uncultured Proteiniphilum sp. (assembly GCA_964484665.1). Classification (GTDB taxonomy): domain Bacteria; phylum Bacteroidota; class Bacteroidia; order Bacteroidales; family Dysgonomonadaceae; genus Proteiniphilum. Next base: position 125,839 of record CAZAFR010000001.1, read on the forward strand.
GCCTTGTTGAAATGTAAAATAGAGAAATGGCTCTCTGGGTGAAAAATACTTTTGGAACGAAGTTGCAAATTCACCCCGCGTTTCATGATTTCCACGAGCGTAATATACTGGTTGTTCGGACGCAAACAAATCAATACTTTCGTTCATAAACCCTTTGAAAATTGTATTCTCGTCTTTAAATTCAGAAACCATATCTCCATTAAAAATAATCAAGTCCTTATCCTGATAATTAGCTACAGTCAATAGTTTCGTTATAATATTTTCGCGACCATGTATGTCATTAATCATAGCGAAAGAGGTCTCCTCTTTATTCGGATCACAAGTTGTAAAGGTCAATGGCTTTTTAGAATATACATTCGTCGCAGCCACTCGGCCATATAGCACAGATATACCTTCATGTGTCAAAACCTCCTGTGAATAGATGCGATACCGATAAGTTGTGCCTTTCTTCAATCCTTTTATTTTTACAGTATGAAGTGTGGAAGTATTCTTAACGCCGTTGGTAGTATTAAAATATTTAGGTCTCTCTTCTCCATAAAAATTGCTTTGATCATTTGGCGCCAATTCCACCCAACCGATAGACGGCTTATCAGCTACCCAAACAATCGTTGCTTCATTACTTTTTACATTTTGCAGGTATGGCCCGTAAAGTATTTTAATTTGAGCATTTACCTCCACTGAGGTGATTGCGAATAAGATTGTACAGACTAAATTTATCAAATATTTCATACGATTATTTTAATTAACGTTATTTCGATGTAAGAAAAGCAAATGAACATTAGAGCACTTATATCCATATTTCCTAAAAAGAGCAGTGCCTTTTCTTAATATTGGTGCGCTATTTTTTAGAAGACCAATATATGAATAAAAAAGTGATTGATATAGTTTATTAAGTCTTATTAATCAACACTCTTTTTTAAAACTTCGATTTTGTGTATGCCGGGGCTACTTATCTTTTTAATTTTAATTTCACCAGATATCCCGTCAAATATAATTAGCTGATCATTGCCTGTGGTCTGACAGCTAATAATCCATCGGTCATCCTTTATTTCAATGCCTAAAATATCTGAAGTGTTGGATTGCATCCTGGCAGCTATATCGCCAGTGCAACGAATCGTTGTAATTGTATAACGATCTACGTCAACAGAAAAAACTTTATTATTGAATAAAAAGCTTGCCGGATGTGAGATATCATCACTTTTCCAGTCTACATTCAATAAATACAATGTTCTTATATTATCCGTATCCCATACCGAGAAATTGATATGGGGAGAAGCTTGAATCCACCCTTTCTGTAATTCTTCAGACACAATTGCAGAAGAAATGTTTTTTATTTCCTCAATGTATGAAGCTTTTATTAATTCATCAGCGGGATATACATTTTTTGGATAATATATAATATGTCCTTTGCCAAGAGGTATTACTGTTTTCTCTGTATACGTTTTATAATTAACTCCAAGTAATGTTTGTATCACTGTGTCATCCTCTGGAAATTTTGCGGGAAGGTTTGGCTGTAATTCACTATTTAGATGAACGGATCCCAAAAGAAGTACTCCTCCTTGCTCAACAAATTTTTTGATACGTATAAAATCAGTATTATTAAAAGTATTCCATCCTAAAAATATCAATGCCTTGTATTTATTAAGTACTTCAGAAGAAGCTTCAATTGGTAAAATATCTATGAGCCCATAGGGAGTTGAAGTAAATAAACCATCGGTACTACAATGATTTACATTGCTTTCAGGATAAAACACTTTTAGTAGGTCAAAACTTTCCATAGCTTTATTAAACTCCCATTTTTTCCCTTCTTGTGACCAAATTGAAGTTCGTCCGAATGATTTCCATGCATCATTTCTTCCTTGAATAACTGCAATTTTGCTATGCAGTACCCCTTTACGGGAATGTGTTTCAATATAATCTAACATCTGGTGTTGAGCGTAAAGATGTTCTTTGCCCGACTTTGTGTATCTATCATTTGCAAATTCATCCGTCCATAACCCTTCTTCTGTATTGATATGAGATGAACCATGAATGTATGCCACAGCCAATGATAAATAAAAACGTAAAGAATGTTTAGGGTCCGTGAAAGGCTTTGATCCCCATTGTACAGCGTGAAGTGACCCGAACTCTGTTTTGTTATAGGCCTTAGAGGCACCTCTTAAGGCCGACATAATAATGTCTTCAGGTCCGTACATTTGTTCTGCGCCAAGCCATTCGTATCCGGACTGGTAAAGATAACGAAACATAGTTGAAGGGCCAGTATGACGAGTACTCTCGCCACGGGAGTAACTTAAGTTGGCTATCAATCTATTAGCACCATCTTCCATGTCTTTAACTTTATTAGGATCGTAATGTATGAAAATACCATAATCGGTATATATAGGTCTGTGTTTCGCAAATATTCCTCCATAGGGTCTTGATCTTGCAGCCATGTCAGAATGTAATCCATTGTATAGAAAATGTTTCCAATAGTAATATCCACCATCATTCTCATGTGCTTGCTTGCCTCTGAACATAGGTGATTGTAGGGAAGATAATGAAGGATTAATTCTTGTTGATGCTAGTGTACGTCCTTCAACTTGCCATGCGAATGGAATATTCATTTTGTTTAAAAGAGAAGTATAGTGTTTGACTACATTCTCATCTGTAATTCTCACTCCGCTCCATTGATAAGATGGTCTGAACTGATACCAGTTCCCAATTCTGTTTTGTATATACCATTTAAAAAAATGGTCATAAGGTTCATACTCTTTATCAATATAAATCTCGTCACCTGATGATAAATAGACGTAATCTTTTTCTTTAATAATAAATTGTTTAATTATTCCAGATTTTTGAGATAGACCATCTGTAAACTCTATTGGTATAAAATTGGCAGGATTAATAGCTGAGAATCTAATAACGTGTAATCCCGGCTCCGAAAACACTGTGTGTTGGTCAATTAAATTGATGTTTTTGTTTGATGAAGATACGCTTATTTTCATATTAGGTTTGTTCGTTTCAATAAGAAAACCTGTAGTATCTCCAACAGATACAAAATGGGGAATTGAAACAATCTCAAAATTCTGTGCGCTTTCTTCAAGTAGTTGTAGTGATATTAACTCATATGGATATGAAATGCGGTTAGATTCTTTTTTTAGTGTTAGTTTTAGTGTACCATTACCAGTAATATTCTCTGGCAATGGGATATAAAAATCTGCTATATTTGAAGCGCGATCAAAAACATTACCTTCGAAAATGGTATTACCATTGAATTCTAGTTCCCATCTTGGCCAACTTCGAGTTGCAAGATTTATCCCTACCCAATAATTAAAGCTATCACCTCTTTTTTCATTTTGAACAAATGGGGAAGAAAATATGTTTTCTCCGTCTATATAAAACTTAGGTGCTTCAAGCCAACATTCTCCACTGAAGCCGGTTCCTCCCAACCGGACTAATATAGTAGCTACATTAGCTGATAATTGAATGTTTTTCTGTAGTAATTTAAAATCACCGCTTCCCTGCGGAATTGGGACAAAAATAACAGAATCAGCCATATCATAAATATCATCGGCATGTCTGCCTTCTCTTTTGTAGTATATTTGTAGCTCAATACCGAAATCTCCTTCGCTTGATGTTTTCAGATTATTTCGTTTATATGTAATTTCTAAATTGACACTTTTATTATCTAAATTGATACCTGTAATGCGATTATAGACATGCTGTTCAAAAGAGGTGTTATTTCCTTTAAAATAAAGAGAATAGGGATCTTTATATGTGTTTATTGAGTCTAAATTGTCATCTATCAGGTACTCTTGCTGACGAAAAAACTCTTCTCCACGTGGGGCAAATTTGCCGGGCATCTTTACTCCTCCTACTACACGTAGAATACGTCTTACAGATCCGTCATTTTCTTTAAAAGAAATTTTTTGCTCAAAGGATTTTCCGGGGGCTATCTGTATAAGCCCTTGTTCTCCTACAGCCGGATATAATATTGTTCTTTGCTCTTTTTGCAACTGTGCATGTAAAGACAATATTACTGAAAAGAGAATGAATAAAACAAACTCTGTACGTTTTTTCATATAATTATTCCGTTTTTACATCATATACGTATTTGTATTGTTAAAATCTAACCTTGTCAGATATCTTGATACCGCGACCTTATATTTCCCTTTCAATCCCATACATCTATTGTTATACTTTGTTCTAAAAACATATATGATTGCTTTTTTAATGTGATTTCGATGCACTAGAAAATAATTGAATATTAGGAATAAAACGAAAAAATCATGGATTTTAACGTATTGAGGACTAAAATATTTTCTAATAATTCCGCTACATTTTTCAGCCATAAAGTTATAGAAATATATTTAATAACTAAAGAATTGTTTAATTCTAAAAATAGTAATGATAGGATTTTATATCATAAGTTTGGTACATTTGTATCTGAACGTTCAGAACAATAGGAAATAACTTTAATAAAAAAATGAAATATTTAAAATTCACTAAACCTGCATTAGGTTTCTTAATGATTGTGTCTTTTTTCCTTTCATGCAAACCACGGCAACGATCTCCTGGATATGAATCTTTAAAAAGTACGCCAATTAGGGATATGGTGTTAATTTATGATGGTGGAGCTCATAGAACAATAAAGTGGGATAAAAACCATTTTGCTCCATATGTTTCTTTGGAAAATAAAAGAGGAAAAACTGATTGGCTATTTGATGGCTTTTTATTTTTAGAAATTCATGATGGAACAAGAGGGTTTGCATCCTATTACAAAGACTTAGCTGCTCGTAAAATTGAATGGACGAAATTGGTAGACAATTATTTTACTGAAGGTAATGCTATAATGGCTTTGAATGATCATATAACTGATGTATTAGCTAATAATAAAATAGCTAAATATAAAAAGAGAAAAATTGTGATTACATTACCTGAACCTATTCCAAATCAGAAGGATTGGGGTGAAATTAATGGTAATGTAATGGACTTTTCTAGACAGGCAGATCGATTGACTGCATGTAAATGGTTTGTTGATTATGTAATTGAGAGTTTTAAAAGAGCAAATCCAAATAATTTAGAATTAGCAGGTTTTTATTGGGTAGCAGAAGAAGCTACAAATAGCCGTGACTTAGTCAAAGACGTATCAAGTTACGTTAATGCTAAAGGTCACCAATTGTACTGGATACCTTACTTTAATTCAGATGGTTATAATGAATGGGAGAAGTTGGGTTTTAATCAGGCATTTTATCAACCAAACTATTTTTTTAAAGAAGATAGACAAATTTCTCAAATTGAAACGGCATGTGAGGATGCTTTAAAATATGGAATGAGTATGGAAATGGAATTTGATGATAGAGCTTTATCATCAAATGGTTGGGGGTATCGCATGAGAGACTATATTCGCACTTTTGATAAATACAAAGTATGGGATACGATGGAAGTTGCATATTATCAAGGGGGAGATGCTTTCTATAAACTTTATCATTCTGCTAATCCTGATGATAAAGAGCTGTATTATTATTTGGCGAATATTATTGCTAAGAGACAAAAAATTAGGAATTTGAGATAAGCATTTTTGATGAAAAAACGCAAAGTGATATTATTGTTTGTTGTATTTCTTTTACTCTTATCTTGCCAAAAATCAAAATTTAATTATGTAGGTCAATATGAAGAAAATCTCTTAAAGATGTCTGACTTTTTAACAAGAATACAGGTTCATAGTGATAAATTTAAGAGTATCGATGGTGCTTGGTTTAGAGCTTTTAATTTTGGAAATTGGGATTACTAGGCCTCAAACGCTGATGCCGGCTGGGGAGCATGGTCTGCTTTAACAGGGTGGACTCAGAGTTGGATTGTGACAACTCAGGTATTAATTGAACAAAACAACTCCTTGTGGGATGTTATGTCTGGTTTAGAAATTGATCAGGACCAATTTAATAACATTTTAAATAAAATGTTAGAATTTGGAACCGGGAGTATCCCAATCTCTTATTAAAGCATTGGTCTTTATTACGTCAAAATTATTGATGTTCCAC
>CAZAFR010000002.1:0-38143 GCA_964484665.1 uncultured Proteiniphilum sp.
ATATACATACAAACATTGTAAAAAGTACAGACAAAACTACATAACGCTTAATACTCTTTAAATTCATAATAATTGTTTAAATTGTTGTTATTTAATACTATAATATTTTTTCCTATGTTTGTTAATCCGTAATTTTTCCTCACTCTAAGCATTTATGTATGTTTTATAAGGCATAACTACTATAGTTAATGTGTCTGATGTAACAATCAAACTATCATTTTAAAGAGTCGATTGAATCCCGGATAAGGACTCATAAACATACTATCCTGTAGAGTTAATGTGTCTTTGGTCATAAACAAAAAGCATCGTTAATATTAGATGTCAGTATAATTTATTGACAACGTCAAATATAATTAAAAAAACCGAATCACATCATAATTTTAAACATGAATTAAATTTAAACAATTACAGGAGAAATCTTAACGTAAGTCAGTTTATAACCTATAGGATGAATTAAATGCAACTAATTGTCTGAATGCTCATAAAGAATTTCCTCGCAAGATGAGTTTTATGTTAGGAAATAATACCGGCTATTATATTGAGGCGGGAAATCTAAAGCGACAAGGACTTGAGCTGGAAATGACAGGAAAACTGCTTAAAAATATGGACGTTGTGATGGGATATTCTTACATGGATGCGGGGTATCACGACAGCCCGTACTATCACGAGGGTTCTGCACTTATGAATACGGCTAAGCATGCGGCAAATGGTTGGCTAAATAATACGTTTTTCGATGGTTTATTCATAAATATGACACTCAATGTTAAAGCATGTTATCGTTACCAGAATCTTCTTCTGCAGTTATTTGTAAATAATCTACTTGATTCAAAAGGTTATACAGCTTATTATAGAGGTGGATATCTAAATCCAATTGATCCAAGGAATGTTGCAGTTGCTCTTAATTATCAATTTTGATTGTGTTTTAGAGAAAATGAATTATTAAAAATGGAATGTTGCGATGATTATCCATATTGGTTTTTGTGGAAAATTTACACGAAACACGAGATGCTCTCCAAAAGTAGTACACTGTTTGGTTTGTAACTATACATTTGTATAGGATTATTGATGAAAAAAGAATTACGCGCATTGATTTTTATTTAATCCAACCAAAATCTTAACTATGTTTTTATTTTTTCGTAGTGATTACGGGAACTTAAAAACATAGTTTTTTATTGATATAATTTAGCAATACCTTTGAAAAAAAATAGTACTATGGGATATGAAATAGAGAGAAAATTCCTTGTAATTGGTGATTATAAGTCAAAATCATACGATAGCTATAGAATAAAACAGGGATATTTGTCACTTTCGGATGTAAGTGTTGTTCGTATAAGGCTGAAAGGTGACAAAGCTTATATCACTGTAAAAAGTGCTCTTGTTGAAGGTGGATTAAAAAGGCATGAATGGGAATATGAAATTCCTGTGATAGATGCGGAAGAGATGCTTGAGTTATGCAAAACAGGCGTAATAGATAAAACCCGCTATCTTATAAAAGCGGGTAATCATATTTTTGAAGTAGATGAATTTTACGGAGAAAATGAGGGACTCCTGATAGCTGAGGTTGAGCTTGGGGACGAAGATGAAACTTTTGATAAACCTGACTGGCTCGGGGCAGAGGTTACCGGTAATGCCAGGTATTATAATTCATTTCTGTCCATTCATCCCTTCAAATCATGGGACAATTTGTAACGTTTTTATTCTAAAATTGTTACCCAACCATATTTGTCAGGTTCATCACCGTATTGGATGGCGCGTAATTTTCGGTATAGTTTTTCACTGATCGGACCCGCCTTTCCATCCTTACAAAAATGATAGCTTTTGTTCTCACTTAAGTCATCAATGCGTAATATTGGACTTATTACTGCTGCTGTGCCGCATGCTCCGGCTTCTTCAAATGTTGCCAATTCATCTTCAGGAACAGTTCGGCGCTCCACTTTTAGTCCCATATCTTCAGCCAATTGCATTAAGCTTTTATTGGTTATAGATGGAAGAATGGATGATGATTTTGGTGTTATATATGTGTTGTCACGAATTCCGAAGAAATTAGCCGGTCCGCATTCATCGATATATTTTTTCTCTTTTGCATCTAGATATAGAACGGCAGAATAACCTAGTTCGTGTGCTTTTTCACCTGCAACCAGACTGGCAGCATAATTACCTCCTACTTTATATGTACCTGTTCCAAGAGGTGCTGCACGATCATATTCACGCATAATAACCATAGGGGTTGGTTTGAAACCTTCCTTGAAATAAGGTCCTACGGGTGTTACGAAAATAATGAATGTGTATTCTGTGGCAGGTTTTACTCCAACCTGTGCACTTGTACCTATAAGAAGTGGACGGATATAAAGTGAAGCTCCGCTTTCGTAAGGTGGTACAAAATGAGAGTTTTTTGTGACCGCCATTGTAACCATTTCTTCAAACAGTTCAATGGGTAACTCTGCCATCATTATTCCTTTGCAGGAGGATTGAAGTCGCAGTGCATTCTCACGCATCCTGAAGATACGTATTTTGCCATCTTTGCCGCGGAATGCTTTTAACCCTTCAAATACTTCCTGTCCGTAATGTAGGCATGTGGCAGCCATATGAAGATTTAAAAATTCTGATGTTTCTACTTCAGGTTTACTCCATTTGCCATCCTTATAATAACAGCGAATGTTGTAGTCAGTTTTCATGTAGCCGAATGATAAGTTCGACCAGTTAATAGCATTCATTTTACAAAATTTTATAGTATCTGAAATAAACTTTTATAGTGCAAATGTATGAATATATTTCAAGGAATCACTTTTTTTCACGATATTAATAAGTAATTTCGTATTTCTGTATGATAGATCAAATTACTATTGGCCGTATTCAGGATAGCGCACAAATTGTTGATGTGGTATCAGATTTTGTTACGCTTCGTAGGAGAGGTGTAAATATGGTTGGATTGTGTCCTTTTCATGAGGATAGGAATCCATCTTTTTATGTATCACCTGCAAAAAACATCTGCAAATGCTTTTCTTGTGGTGAAGGGGGATCGCCTATTCACTTTATAATGAAGCATGAGCAATTATCTTATTATGAAGCTTTAAAATATCTTGCACGCAAATATAATATTGAGATAGTTGAAAAAGAGTTCACTGATGAGGAAAAGCAAGCTCAGAGCGATCGTGAGAGTATGTTTATTCTTAATGAATATGCGAGAGATTATTTTGTAAAAACATTACATACGCATCCTGAGGGTAAGGCAGTGGGACTTTCTTATTTCCGTGAACGTGGTTTGAGGGATGATATCATTAATAAATTTCAACTTGGATATAGCCTTGAACTAAGAGATGCTTTTTCTGTAGAGGCGCAAAAAGCAGGTTATATACGTGACTATTTGCTTAAGACCGGTTTGTCAACAGCAGGTGAGCATAATCTGCCACTTTTAGATAGGTTTCGTGGAAGAGTAATTTTTCCGGTGCATACACTGTCGGGGAAGGTTGTTGCCTTTGGAGGACGAATACTTAAAAAGGTTGAGAATACAGGTAAGTATGTAAACTCTCCAGAGAGTGAGATATATTCAAAGAGTAAAGAACTGTATGGCATCTATTTTGCAAAAAGTTCTATTGTAAAGCAGGATAAATGTTTTCTTGTAGAAGGATATATTGATGTTTTGTCCATGCATCAAGCAGGGATAGAGAATGTTGTTGCTTCATCAGGAACTGCTTTAACACATGGACAGATACGTATGATTCATCGTTTTTCAGAAAATATAACTGTAATATATGATGGCGATACAGCAGGAATAAATGCTGCTTTAAGAGGAATAGATCTTTTGCTTGAAGATGGTATGAATGTAAAGGTTGTTCTTTTACCTGAAGGTGAGGATCCTGATTCATTTGCAAAAAAACAGAATGCTGAGAGCTTCCAGAAATATATTTCTGAGAATGAAACAGATTTTATCCGTTTTAAAACTGAACTCTTGATTAAAGAGGTTGGGGATGATCCTATCAAAAGAGCCGGCATGATTTCAAATGTTGTAAATAGTATTGGACTGATACCCAATACCATCACACGGTCGGTTTATATACAGGAATGTTCACAATTGCTTAATATGCAAGAACGTGTATTGATTGCGGAGATTAATAAAATAAGGCGTCGTAATTGGGAGAAAATTAGAGAGCAGAAAGAGAGAGAGTCAACTAAAGTTGGTGGTATTTCAATAGGTGAAAATGAAGATGCAGATGCAGGTAAAACCGGCAATCGTGATGTTAAAAAAGTTAATGCCAAGAATCCTTATGACCGTTTTGAAAGAGAAATACTTAGATATATTGTTAGATATGGAAACACCCCTATATATCAAAAGTTTGAAAAACGTAAACGAAAAGAGGGGAAAACTGTTATTGAAGAGGACATTATAGTTGAAGAGGGACCAGGTGTAACAGAATTCGTGCACTTCGATCTGGAACGTGACAATATAAGCTTTTCAAATGAACTTTATCAATTAATGCTCGATGAGGCTGTTAGTAATATAGATAATCAAAAATTTGATTCAGGTCATTTCTTTTTGAATTATCCGGATCCCAAAGTGAGTAAACTTGCTTCTGAGTTACTTAGTGACAGATATCATCTTAGTAAAATTCATTCTAAGATTCTTGGAGAAGAGGTGGGCGACAAAAGTTCAAGATTACTGGAGCAAAATCTTCTTCAGAACTATGTTCCTAGGTCAACTACTGAGCTCAAAAATGCTCATGTACTAATTAAAATTGATGAAATAAAAGAAGAAATTAAAAAAAGTAATCCTGATAATTATTCAACGTATATTATTAAATTAAAGCAACTTCAGGAAATAAAGAAGGCTTTGGCTAAAGAGTTGGGTGAAAGGATTGTATTAAAGTATTAGATAATATTAAATATTTGAACATGTATTTAGAAACACATGACGTAGTAAAACAATACGCTAATCATCTGGCGTTGAATAAGGTAAGCATAGGTGTGCCAGAGGGAACGGTCTTCGGTTTACTTGGCCCTAATGGTGCCGGAAAGACCACCCTGATTCGTATTATCACTCGTATTACTGCGCCTGATAGTGGCGATGTTATGATTAACGGAAGGAGTTCTGTACGGGATGATATTTATAATATTGGATACATGCCTGAAGAGCGAGGATTATATAAAAAGATGAAAGTTGGTGAGCAAGCTATATATCTTGCACAGTTGCGTGGAATGTCGAAAAAACAAGCACATCATGAACTGATGATTTGGTTCAAACGGTTTGATATCATGGACTGGTATAACCGTAAAGTGGAAGAATTGTCAAAAGGTATGCAACAAAAGGTGCAATTTATTTCTACAGTGATACATAATCCGGATCTGCTTATTTTTGACGAGCCATTTAGCGGTTTCGATCCTGTTAATACTGATATTGTAAAAAATGAAATGCTTCGTTTAAAAGATGAAGGTAAAACAATAATTCTTTCAACTCATAATATGGAATCTGTAGAAGAGTTATGTGACAATATCGCACTTATTGATAAGTCGCAGGTAGTTCTACAGGGAAACGTATTTAATATTCGCAAAAGTCATAGACCAAATATATTTCGTTTTCGTATTTTAGGAGACAATTTCAACCTAGAGCATCCATCAATTGAGATATTGTCTAAAGAACCGTACCATGAGTTTATCGATCTTAGGATAAAAAAATTAAACGGAATAAACAATAACGATCTTGCAAAGTTGTTTTTCGACAAATATGAAGTGGTAAGTTATGATGAAGAATTGCCAACTATGCATGATGTCTTTATCAAGACAGTTACAAAAGATATAGATAAATAGAACTTTATAAGTATATATAAAATGAGCAGATTAAGCTTAATAATACAACGTGAGTATCTTACGAGAGTCAGAAAAACGTCTTTTATAGTTCTTACATTATTAATGCCATTTCTTATAGTGGCATTGTCGCTTGTCCCTTTTTGGCTATCTTCGCTGAATGACGGGAGTGTTAAGAATGTAGCAGTATTAGATAATACCGGTATTTATGCGCCATTGTTGAAATCAACAGAACAGTTTAAGTTTCAGATAATCGGTAATGCAAATGCAGATCAGCAGGATGCAGAGAGTAGGTTAGGGAAAGATCTTTTTGCTATTCTTCAGATAACAGAGGATTTGAATAAAAATCCTCAAGCAGTGTCCATTACATCAGAAAAACAAGCCCCTCTGGAGCTGCAAGAGTTTATAGAAAGAACCTTGAATGAAAAAATAACTGAACAGAAACTTGATGAACTCTCACAATCGAGCAATGTTGACGGTGCGGCAATTAATCAGGTTCGTGCCATTTTAGAAGATGGGGCAGGTGTATCTCTGAGAACATTGCGTATCGGAGGTGATGGTAATGTAAAAGAATCCTCAACAGAAGTAGCCAGTATAATTGGAATGATTTTCACTGTTCTTATTTATATGTTTATACTCTTATATGGCAATATGGTAATGCAGGCTGTAATGGAAGAGAAGAAGAGTCGTGTTGTTGAAGTGATGGTGTCTTCAGTTAAACCGGTAAATCTGCTGATAGGTAAGATTGTTGGGATAGGATTAGTGGGGCTAACTCAATTGTTAATATGGATTATCATGACATCTGTTCTTTTTGCCGGTGTTTCTCTGTTTATAACAAATCCCGAACAGGCAATGGCAATGTCTTCTAATATGAACGACTTTAATATTGAAGGTGTTATGACTTCTGTAATGAGTATCAATTGGCTGGAACTTATTGTATATTTTATTCTGTTCTTTATTGGAGGGTATGTTTTGTACGCATCAATCTTTGCAATGTTTGCTTCGGCTGTTGATAGTGAAGAAGACACAAGTCAGTACATGACACCTGTAACTCTACTAATATTGTTCGCTTTTTTTGCAGGGTTCTATAGTGTAAGCAATCCGGATGGACCTTTAGCATTTTGGACTTCCTTGATTCCTTTTACTTCACCAATTGTTATGATGGTGAGAATTCCTTTTGGAATTCCTTTTTGGGAAACTCTGTTGTCTCTTGTATTGCTTTATGGTACTTTTTTATTAATCTCAATAATTGCTGCAAAGATATACCGAGTTGGGATTTTAATGTATGGCAAAAAACCATCTTTCAAAGAGATGATGAAATGGGTTACATACAAATAAAACGATATATGTATTAGTGAAATAAAAAGTAACTGTTTGTTTATTTATTTGTTATTGTAAGACCTGCCCAATCGTCAGTTCTAAAAGGTGATGCGGGCAAACCGGCTTCATTAGAAAGATTACAAATAGGATTGTCAGCCCAAGCATAGCGTACTGCAACAGGAAAGGGAACATCGGGTGAGCTTACTATCACCTTATCTCCTTGGATAACAGCTTTAGCCCAGTAGAATTTTTTATCAGGGCCGGCAATAGAAAAGCCTTTTAGTGTTTCTCCGTTTGATATCTTCAATTTACTTTTTTCAGGTTTAAATGATATTACAATCTCCTTACCGGTTATTAAGTAAGAATCATACAACGGACCCATAGATACTATATTTTTATCATACGTATCGGAAAGTGCCAACAGTGCCAGTCTTTTACCTACATCCTGTTTATTCTTAGGATGAATATCATCAGCGTTACCTATGTCGATTATCACTGCCATACCTGTATTGTCAAGGTTCAGTGTCTTAAGTTGTGCTTCGCGCAGTTCTGCCCATTGTGACTCACCCGGTTCTTCTTTAGTTTGCATGAAGTTAGCTAACTGTACAAAATAGAACGGGAAATTATGTCCCCACTGTGTTCTCCAATCGTTAATCATAAGTGGAAATAGGGTTCTATACTGATACGCCCGTCCTGCATTACTTTCACCTTGGTACCAAATTGCACCTTTAATTTCAAAAGGATTGACAGGAGCAATCATGGCGTTATACAGTGAACTGGTTATATTTGGATTCTTCAATATTTTAATTGTAGCCGAATCTGTACTATTTTTAGGTATTTGAGCAAACTCTTCTGCTTTTTCCTTAAAATCAGGCATCATTTTTAGAGATTCAAGACTTGTCCATGCCTCTGCAATTGTACCACCCCATGAAGTATGGATCAGTCCTATAGGGACATTCAGGTCTTTTTGCAACTCTCTTCCAAAGAAATAGGCTGTAGCAGAAAAATTTGGAATGGTTGCAGAAGTGCATTCTTGCCAACCACCGCCTGCTACTGAAACATCTTCTAACGGATAATTGCTAGTCGCTTTTTCTACTTGAAATAATCGTATGTAAGGGTGATTAGCTTCCGCAATCTCCTTTTCGTAATTATCTATTTTTCCCCATCCTGCAAGTGGCATCTCCATATTTGATTGTCCTGAACATAGCCATACTTCACCAATTAAGACATTATTGAGGGTTACTGTCCGGTTATCGGTAATCTGTATATTGTATGGACCGCCTGCCGATGGTGTTTCAACGCTTACAATCCAGTTCCCATCGGTGTTTGTCTTGATATTATATTCTTTGTTATTCCAGGATGTAGTAATTTTCACATTGTTGCCCGGTGTACTTTTGCCCCATATTGGAATGTCTGTTTTCTGTTGTAGCACCATGTTATTGCTAAATAGTGCAGAGAGTGACAGTTGTGAGAATAACTGTGTTGACAGGCAAAGGAAACTAATCAATAGAGTTATTGATACTTTTAATGTTTTCATCAGTTTAAGTTTTTATGGTTTTGAATGTTAAAGGTATAAATAATATTTGATAATTTAAAAAATTAGAGAAGTTTAATTATGAAGCGAAGTGTTTATTTATGATTAGTTTATTGTATAAAATGGTTGCTTTCTATATTCATATTATATTGTTGTGCTTAGAAAAAACATTACTTTATTTTGAGTATTAAAATTCTCGTTTTCTTTTTATTTATCCTTATAAGCTGTGAAGGGAATAAACAAAAAGTTGAAGTAGCGAAAAAGTTAATAGCTTCGTCAGATAAAAAAGCAAATCCTGATATCATCTTCATCGTTGATCGGAGTAGAGCGATTGATAGCAGTGTTAATACTAAGTAAGATATTGAAAATCTGCTGATTAAAGAAACCGAAGCAGCAAAAAACGGTAAAATATATTACCTGAATCCTGAATTTTGGTGTCTTGCAGGTGGTGGCATAATTTCAGTTAACGTAATGATTGATGAGGTGGTACAGGCTTTTTAATTATCTTTGCAGTATAAAATTATAGCTAAAAAAATATGAAACCACTTTTTATGCATTATCCCAAATGTGGGACATCTAGAAAAGCCGCCAAGTGGCTGGAAGCTAATGGTATTGAAGTAACTGTTAGGCATATGGTTGAAAACAACCCAAAGAAAGAAGAACTAGCGGTGTGGATTGATAAAAGCGGTCTGCCAATCAACAGATTCTTCAACACATCAGGAATAATCTATAGAGAAAATAATCTTAAAGAGAAGGTGAAGACGGCCTCTCGTGATGAATTGCTTGACATACTGGCTTCAAATGGTATGGTAGTGAAACGTCCTATTTTAGTTGGTGACGACTTCGTACTCGTTGGCTTTAATGAAAAAGAGTGGTCGGAGAAGTTAGGTTAAAACAATAACCTAATGAATTATCTTAAGCTTATAAAATTTCAGAAATCGCTTAAAAATGAAAATTGCTAACTTGGAATTTACTGAGAGGCCTCTATTTTTGGCTCCAATGGAAGATGTAACTGATATTGGATTCAGGCTGCTTTGCAGGCAGTTTGGTGCAGAAATGGTCTTCACAGAATTCATTTCAAGTGATGCTTTAATCAGAGAAATCAAGCAAACCAAACGTAAGATTATTTTTAGTGAAGAAGAACGACCTGTTGGGATTCAAATATATGGCAGTGATCCCGATACTATGGTAGAAGCCGCCAAAATATGTGAAGAAGCTAATCCTGATATGATTGATATCAATTTTGGTTGCCCTGTAAGGAAGATTGCAGGTAAAGGTGCCGGTTCCGGTATGATGAAAACTCCTGAAATAATGCTCGATATTACCGAGAGGGTAGTAAAGGCAGTAAATAAGCCGGTATCTGTAAAAACCAGACTTGGCTGGGATGATGACTCAAAGATTATTGTAACCTTAGCTGAGCAACTTCAGGATTGTGGTATCGCAGCTTTAACCATTCATGGGCGCACTCGTTCACAGATGTATAAAGGTGAAGCCGACTGGTCGCTTATTCGTGATGTTAGGAGCAACCCACGGATGTATATCCCAATAATTGGCAATGGAGATGTTACTTCACCCGAAATCGCAAAACAACGGTTTGATGAAACCAAAGTCGATGCTATTATGGTTGGACGTGGAAGTATTGGTGCTCCATGGATCTTTGAAGAAATAAAATATTTCCTTAAAAATGGTGAGAAGCTAGTTAAGAAACCATTTTCTTTTTATCTAAATATCCTTAAGCAACAGGTGCAGGGGAGTGTCGACCGAATAGATGAAAAGCGGGGTATTCTGCATATGCGTCGACATCTTGCAGCAACTCCGCTATTTAAGGGTATTCCTGAATTTAAATCTACCCGAATCGCAATGCTAAGAGCAAATACTCTGGAAGAACTTTTCTCGATTATGGATGAGATACCGGAGAAATTTCAGAGTTATATAGAAACTAACTTTGTAACTTCTGATGAAATGTTGGTGTAAAATTTTAACCCGCCAATATTATTTATTCATAATCTTTCTTATATCATTACCGCGAACATCGTCATACATTTCGAAACGATGAGATCTCTCACGCTTATTAATGAATATTTTCTTATTCACCTGTTCAGAACGGAGCGGAGTAGCTATTGTATTAGCTGCTCGGGTAAAACTTGACTCTCCTGTAATCTTTGATAGTGCAGTACCAAGCAATGGATCGTTGGTATCACCCAAATTATAAAGATAAAGAGTTTTAAGCTCATCAACCTTATAGTCAGGTTCAAATCCGGCAGTAAAATCTGAAAATCCTAAACTGTTAGCAAATTTTACAACAATTGGTTGCATTCCCCATTTGTTTTTTGGGTCATCCTCTTCGTAGATTGAGATAGAACCAACATTTTTACCATATGTAGTTTCGCCAATAAGAATAACATCCATAAAAGGACTTAGTCCGTTTATTATATATTCACTGGCAGACGCAGTCCATCCGGAAGTTAAAACATATAGTTGTGGTAAATTTAATTCCGGTATTGAAATTGATGTCTCTAATATTTTATCAATGAAATAATCCTTAAAGTAATTAGATCCATACTCTTTTTGCAAAGCTGAATGCACGATATCATTATACTGTGACGTAGTTAGTATATTATTTGTTGATCTGTTTTTAACTAACGCACTTGCAAGAGCAATAGCGGATGAAATGGCGCCACCACTATTGTAACGAAGGTCAAGCACCATTTCATTAATACCTTTAGATTTAAAATTGGCCAGTTTGTTCATTAACTCCTTGTCGTAATTGTTACTATTGTCTCCATTGTCACAAGAAAAAAAGTTGTAAACCAAGTAGCCAATATTTTGACCTCCAATTGAATATATACTGTCAAGGTAAATAGGGTTCTCTGCGAAATTATTATGCATATTAATAGTTACGTCAGCTGAATTCTGAAGGATGTAGGCTGATTCAGCTTCATTATAAACAAAATCAGCCATACTTAACTTTTTGCTTCCGGTGCCACCGAAAAGATTTTTGTAGTTATCAGCAGTGATATTTTCTCCATTAATTTTAGTAATGAACCTGCCCCTGTTGATGCCTTTAGCCTCCGCATCTGTTCCATGCATTGGATAAAGAACCAGAGCATAATACTTAGTACGTTTATCATCAGTAGCGACTAAAATATATTCAAAACCAATCTCTTGAGAAACAACTCCACTAAGATTACCTAATAGCTCAGCATAATCCTCCTGAATCCATGAAAAACGGTCACCATCAGGATTAGAATTTTTATCATATTTGTAAAGAATTGTATCAAAAAAAACGTCAGGATATAAAGAGTAGCGTGGAGCCTTTGGGAGTTTATCGTTCCATAAATACCAGAACGACATATTATCATATATCCAACCATTTACATATTTATTGTTAGATACTTCGTTAGATGTTGTAATGGTTGCTTCACCTGAATTATTTGCATCGTCAAATGTAATCTCTGAACGATCTTCCAAAGTGGCCGAAGCTGTTGGCGGACTAACCGAATTATCAATTATTGCATTTACTGACTCTGTGAATCCACTGCTGTATGTTAGTATAAAAGTTTTGTTAGCTGCATCATAAGTTATTGATTTTAACTCTCCTTTATCAATAACTTTGTCATCATCTTTACAAGATGTGTTTATCAATAGTATTGAAGAGAAAATCAGGAATACGAAATATATTTTTCTCATCTGATTCAGTTTTATGTGATTAAGAAATTAATATTGATATGTTATATAAGATTGCGAAAATATTAAATAATTCAATTGAGGTTGCGAAATATTAATATTTTAACTCTTTTTTCCCTTGACGAACGATAATTGGTTCTGCCGAAGTACAGTCAACAACCGTTGAAGGTTCAATACCCCCAACTCCTCCGTCAATTACAATATCTGCAAAATCTTGCCATTTCTCATGAATCAGTTCAGGGTTAGTTGCATATTCTATCTCATCGTTCTCATCTTTCACAGATGTGCTCAAAACGGGATTTCCGAGTCGCGCAACAATTTCACGAATAATATTATTATTAGGTACACGAATGCCTACGGTTTTTTTCTTTTTATATATTTTGGGAAGTGATGATGTGGTTGGCAGTATAAATGTGAAAGGGCCGGGTAGATTTTTTTTCATTAATTTAAATGTAGGAGTATTTACCTTAGCATATTCACTCATAATGCTTAAATCATTACATATAATGGATAAATTGTGTTTCTCGGGGTTAATACCTTTAAGTTCACAAATTTTTTCTACAGCTCGAACATTCAGTGCATCACAACCTATAGCATATAATGTATCGGTTGGATAAATTATTGTGGCACCGTCACGCAGAGCAGATACTATTTTATCTATCTCTCGCTGATTAGGATTTTCATTATATAACTTGATAAACATTATGCAAATATATAAAAAAAATAGCTCTAATCATTTGATTAGAACTATTTTATTCATTAATCAACTTTTTTAATCCTGATTTACGTTATTATCAGAATCTATAATAGTTTCTAAGCCATTGCTGTATTGTTTCATTGCTCTAAGACTCATTCCCATACTGGAAAATCCTCCGTCGTTATAAAGATTCTGCATAGTAACCTTGCGAGTTAGATCGGAGAACATTACAATGCAATAATCTGCTGCATCATCTGCTGTGGCATTGCCAATAGGTGCCATACGCTCCGAAAAGTCCATTAAATCGGTCATGCCTTTTACCCCGCTACCTGCAGTAGTCATTGTGGGTGACTGTGAAATGGTGTTTACTCTAACTCCTTTGTCACGCCCGTAGATATATCCAAAACTTCGAGTAATGGATTCAAGTAAAGCTTTGGCATCAGCCATGTCGTTGTAACCATAAAACACTCGCTGAGCAGCAACGTAAGTAAGTGCTACAATTGATCCACCTCTTTCTATAGCGTCCAGTTTACGAGCAACTTGCAACATTTTGTGAAATGATACAGCTGAGATGTCAATTGTTTTCATCAACATATCATAATCAAGGTCGTCATATGTTCTTTTCTTACGAACGTTGGGTGACATGCCAATTGAGTGCAGTACAAAATCTATTTTTCCACCTAAAATCTCCATTGATTTTGTGAAAACCATCTCAAGATCTTCAACGTTTGTGGCATCAGCCGGAAGTATCTCTGCATTAAGCTTCTCGCCAAGCAGAGAGGTTTCACCCATTCGTACTGCTACCGGAGTATTCGACAAAGTGATTATTGCGCCTTCTTCAACGGCTCTTTCAGCCACTTTCCATGCTATTGACATGTCGTTCAGGGCACCAAAAATAATTCCTCTTTTGCCTTTTAGTAAATTGTAAGTCATAATTATTGCAACTTTATAAATCTGATAAAAATTAATTTTATAGATAAAAATGATTGTTATTTATGTAAAACTGCACAAATCTATAAAAATTGTGCAATAATTAAACACTCATGTGACAATTAAGTTCTTTAATTATAAAAAAAGCGGACTATTATATCCGCTTTATATATAAGTATTAATTATATTATTTCAATTACTCAACAATAACCTTGTCGTTTTCTACGGTTATGCCTTTCCATACCAATGCTGAAATAGCGGCACCAAGCAATGGAGCTACTATAAACAACCATAATTGAGTTAATGCTGCACCTCCTTCAAAAATTGCCGGACCTATACTACGGGCAGGATTAACAGATGTGCCGGTTATAGGAATGCAAACAATATGAATAAGTACTAAAGTTAAACCAATAGCTAGTCCTGCAAATTTATTGAGACCATTCTTTGCAGTTACTCCAAGTACAACCAGTACGAAAATAAATGTGAATATTGTTTCCGCAACAAAAGCTTCAGCCATCATGCCATCACTAAATCCATTAGCTCCTGTAAGTGTGGTAGTTGACCCCGAATCTTTGGCCAGGAACCAAAGTACCGATGAGCCCAGAATTGCACCAATTACCTGAAACAGCATATACATGCCGGCATCTTTGGCACTCATTCTACCCGACAGGAATACTCCAAATGTAATTGCCGGATTTATATGACAACCTGAAATATTTCCAATTGTGTATGCCATAGCTACAACAGATAGACCAAACGCAAAAGCAACACCTAAAGTCCCTACCGTGAAAAACGTTTGTTCAGCACCGGCAAACACGGCTGCACCACATCCCATTAAAACAAGTACCATGGTACCAATCATTTCTGCTAAATACTTTTTCATAATCTTTCAAGTTTTTTGTGAAACATACAATATATGCAAAGGAAACATAAATTGCGAATGGTTATTTAAGTAGAGCAATTGATTGTGGTATTTGTACTCAATAAAATTTAATACGTAGTTTCACACAAATTCAATTAGAACTTATTGTTTTAAGGCTTTTACTAATTTTTATGTGAAACCTTTTGAACATTTAGTTTGTAAATTGTTTATGATAGTAGAATTAGTATTTATGACAATCACATATATATATCATAGTTGCTATCTGATTGAATTTGACGAGGTATCTTTACTATTTGATTTTTATGAGGATACACCACGAAGTGACGGAAAAAACTGGATAACAGATTATTTACTGAATAAGGACGAGGATTTGTATGTTTTTTGTTCTCATTCACATTCCGATCATTTTAATCCCGAAATTTTATCCTGGAGTAAAAAGAAGAAAAATGTAAGATACATATTCTCAGATGAACTTTTACAAACTAAAAATACTCTCCCTCAAGATGCTACTTACCTCAGAAAAGGAGAGTTTTATAAAGATAATAGTATTAAAGTAAAAGCATTTGGATCCACAGATGCAGGCTGTTCATTTCTTGTGGGTTACAATGATAAACTCCTATTTCATGCAGGTGATTTAAATAACTGGCATTGGAAAGGAAAAGTTAGCGTAGATGAGGCACTTACATATGAAAACAATTTCTTGTGTGAGCTTGAATTACTATCAGAGAGAGCCGAACATATAAATGTTGCCATGTTCCCGCTGGATCCTCGTTTAGGTAATTTTTTTATGAGAGGTGGTGAGCAGTTTGTTTCAAGAATAAATACTGATTATTTCCTACCCATGCATTTTGATGAGAGTTTTAATCTGGTTAATACGTTTGAAGAAATAGCGTCAAAACATAACAGTAAGTATTTACCTATTACTCATCGGGGACAATCTTACAAATTATATTGACTATATTTGCATTTAATTATTTCAGTTTTTTATTCGTCTAAATTCCTATTTCATATTAACAGTAATTCTTTAATATGGAAAAGATATGGAAATTAAAGTAAGCTTCTGTCAGTACAATGTTAATGTATTCGATCTCAAAAAGAGTGTCAAACTTCATGAAGAGGCTTTCCAGGCCGGATATTGGATAGAAATATTACCTATGAATAAATAAATAGTTTTAATTGTATGAACTTTTTCAATTATAAAAGGCGTCCAACTGTAGATGTTAAAGTTGGAAATATATTTATGGGCGGTAATTTTCCGGTTGTTATACAAACGATGACTAACACTAATACGCTTGATACAGAGGCAAGTGTAGCTCAGTGTGAGAGAATTATTGCTTCAGGGGCAGATCTGATACGACTAACTACGCAAGGAGTTCGTGAGGCCAATAATTTAAGCAATATACATAAGCAACTTAGAGATAAAGGTTATACAACGCCACTTTCTGCTGATATTCATTTCAACCCTCGTGCAGCTCATGTTGCCGCCACTATAGCTGAGAAGGTGCGTATTAATCCCGGCAATTATGTAGATAAACAGAAAACTTTCGCAGAGCTTGAGTATACCGATGAGGAATATGCTCAAGAATTGGAGAAGATCAAATCCAAAGTTGTTCCTTTTTTTGAAATATGTAAAGAATATGGCACTGCTGTTCGTATTGGTGTGAATCACGGGTCTCTTTCCGATCGCATAATGGCTAGATATGGTGATACTCCGGAAGGTATGGTTGAGTCATGCATGGAATTTTTACGCATTGCCATTGATGAAGATTTCAAGGATATAGTTATATCTATAAAAGCCTCTAACACAGTGCTAATGACAAAAACGGTACGACTATTAGTAGCTACTATGGATAAAGAAGATATACATTTTCCTCTTCATTTAGGTGTTACTGAAGCCGGTAATGGTGATGATGGTCGTATGAAATCTGCAGTTGGTATAGGTGCTTTGCTTGTTGACGGAATTGGTGATACAATCAGAGTCTCGCTTAGTGAAGACCCCGAGGCTGAAGTTCCCGTTGCTCAGAAGCTTGTTGATTACGTTAATAATCTTCAGGGGCATGCGTTTATAGATGCTAAGCAATTTCCGGGTTTCTCTCCATTTTCTATGGATAAATACGAAACTAACCCTGTTTGGAATGTAGGCGGTGAACACTTGCCGGTGGTTATCTCTGATAGGAGCATGATAAATGATATGTCAATTAATCCTCATTTTATACCTGATTATATCTATGTTGGTGATAAAGTGCCCGATAATTTTCCCGGAGGAATGAAATCTATTGTTAATTTTAAAAATTGGGAGAAAAAGATTGATAATTTCCCACTTTTTACGGTAGATTTATTGGGTGAAATAAAAGATTGCGATTCACAAGTAAGGTTCCTAAAATTGTCATATCCCGAACTATCAGAACAAGTTATTGCATTCTTAAAGGTTGTTCCAAAAGTTGTTGTAATACTTACAACCAACCATCAAAACAGAGTTGGTGAGCAGAGAGCATTTTTTCACACTCTATTAAATGAAGATTGCCGGGTACCGGTAATACTTCAGAACAATTACTCAGAGGATAAGGCTGAAGACCTACAGATAAAGGCCGGTGTAGATTTTGGCACTGTTTTTCTCGATGGTTTCGGTAATGGAATCATGATGAGTAACGAGGGCGAGATTGATATTCAGGATGAAGATGCATACTCATTTGGCATACTGCAGGCTTCTCGTGTTCGCACAAGTAAAACTGAGTTTATTTCTTGCCCCGGTTGCGGCAGAACTTTGTTTGATCTGCAATCAACTGTTGCTCTTGTAAAAAAACATTTCTCCCATTTGAAACATTTGAAAATAGGTGTTATGGGCTGTATTGTAAATGGTGTTGGTGAAATGGCCGACGCTGATTATGGCTATGTAGGTGCTGAACACGGAAAGATATCATTATATCGCAAAAAACAGCTTGTAGAAAAAAATATACCCCAAGCCGAGGCTGTTGAACATCTTATTCAGCTGATTAAGGATCATGGCGATTGGATTGAGCCAACTGATAATTAACCCAAATCTTTTTAAGAAATGAATAAACTTGTTATTGTTGGATGTGGTTTTCTGGCTGAGATTGTTGCTGATACCATACTTGCTGGTGTATTACCTGATTATAATTTGGTTGGTGTATATTCACGAACAAAATCAAAAGCTGAACGTCTTGCCAACAAAATGATTAAAGGTGGCCGAGAGTGTAAGGCTTGCTCATCTTTACCTGAACTGCTTGCACTTAAACCGGAATTCCTTGTAGAGGCAGCTTCTCCAACAGCAATGAAAGAATTGTCGATTCCAACTTTAAAAAATGGCACTTCAATAGTTACATTATCAATAGGAGCATTGGCAGACAATGATTTTATGGAAGAGGTTAAAAAAACAGCTTTAGCTAACGGGACAAAAGTATATATAGCTTCCGGTGCCACAGGCGGTTTTGATGTTCTCCGAACGGCAACTCTTATGGGTAGCGCAAAAGTAGAGTTTTGCAACGAGAAAGGAGTAAAAGCTTTGAGAGGTTCATCGCATTACAGTAATGAAATGGAGACTTCCAACAAGATTGTCTTTTCGGGTACTGCAAGGGAGGCAATTGAAACTTTTCCAACAGGGCTTAATGTGGCAGTAGCAGCTTCATTGGCAACGGTGGGGCCTGATAAATTGAAAGTAACTATGAAGTCTACGCCCAATTTCACAGGTGATAGGCAGCGTGTAGAGATTAAAAATGATGAAGTTCACGCTGTGGTAGATGTTTTTAGTGCTACATCTGCAATTGCAGGCTGGTCTGTTGTAAGCACATTACAGAATATTGTTTCTCCAATTGTTTTTTAAAGTAATCTCTTTTTTTTTCTTTTATCCAAGAGTGTCTTATATAGTTAATAAGAAACTCCTTCCATTGCCGATTAAGTAAACTAACAGGCTCTATAGCGACTAGCTTTTTAAACATCTCTTTATTTAATATAACTATAATAGTGCAAATATACTTTTACAAAACCATAGATTAAAATTTAATTCTGAAAATAAATATTACGCCATATTTGGAGTTTTAATGAAAAAGTAGTAATATTGCACCCGCTTTGTTAAATACAAAGGGTCCCATAGCTCAGTTGGTTAGAGCACCTGACTCATAATCAGGGGGTCACAGGATCATGCCCTGTTGGGACCACATATCTATAATTACATTTCAGTGATAAGTTGATATTTAGGCACGAGTGATTTCATTATACTCCAGCCTATCAGATAAGCGAAGGCACATACCATAAAAATCATAAAGTATCCTGATTCAATGCCTTCAAATCCCATAAATTTTAAGTTTTTATTTGCAGTAAAATCAAAAAGTACTCCTGAGCCTTGATTTATTAAGTAAGATCCTAAACCTCCGGCCATTCCGCCTATACCGGTAATTGTGCCTACTGCATATTTTGGGAACATATCACTTACAGTAGTGAAAATGTTTGCAGACCACGACTGATGTGCGGCTGCTGCTATACCTATTATAATTACCGGTAGCCATACTGATATTTGCCCTAATGGTTGTGCAAATAGGATTAATACCGGAAACATGGCAAAAAGTAACATGGATTTCATTCTTCCTTGGTAGGGGTCCATTTTTTTCTTTTTCATATAGTAAGCCGGAAAATATCCTGCTGCGAAAACTGAAATCATGGAGATCGCATACACGGCAAATACGTGAGGTGCACTCTGTGTCGAGTCTAGTCCGTATACAGAGCTAAGGTATGCAGGTATCCAGAACAGCAGAAACCACCATACACCATCTGTTAGGAATTTACCTATTGCAAACGACCATGTTTGTTTATGTCGGAAAGCTTGTTTAAATGTTACTTTTTTTCCTGTAGAAGAATCTTCTGAGGCAGCAGTAATTGTTGCATTTGATTCGTCATCCTGAT
This sequence comes from uncultured Proteiniphilum sp., assembly GCA_964484665.1. Classification (GTDB taxonomy): domain Bacteria; phylum Bacteroidota; class Bacteroidia; order Bacteroidales; family Dysgonomonadaceae; genus Proteiniphilum. The sequence goes on from CAZAFR010000002.1 coordinate 19,768, forward strand.
TTATATATGTTAATTCGGCTGCATTAACCCTTTTGTTCTTTTCGGGTTTTTCATAGATAAATACCCAGACTCCCATCCATATAAATCCGAGAGTACCAATAACAACAAATGCCATTTCCCAACCCCATGCTTTTGCAATAAAGGGGATTGTTAATGGTGCAATTAAAGCACCAATTTGTGCACCTGCGTTAAATAAACTTGTTGCATATGCTCTGTCTTTTTTGGGAAAATATTCAGCTGTTGCTTTAATAGCTGCAGGAAAATTTCCTGCCTCACCTATAGCCAGAACTAAACGTGCGAAAATGAACAGTGTTACGCTAACTGATATAACCAAAGAGACATTACCAACTGTGGCAATAGCTTCTTTAGCACCGGTAAAACTCATTGTCCATTCACCTGCTACAATACCCGAAGTTAGTAATCCACAGAAAGCATGAATTACAGCACCCACTGACCATATGCCAATTGCCCAAAGGTATCCTTTTTTAGTGTCAAGACGATCAACAAACTTACCTGCAAACAACATTGAAATTGCGTAAAACAATGAAAATAAACCGGCGACTGTTCCGTAATCGCTATTTGTCCAATGAAATTCGGGTGCTATAAAATCAGCCCATGTTAACGAAAGTACCTGTCGATCAAGGTAGTTAATAGTTGTTGCCAAAAACAACATAAGACAAATTGTCCAACGCTGATTGGTCATTTTTGCGTTTTCTTGTTGTAGATTACTCATGATTTTCTTCGTAATGATTATATTGTTATTATTTATATTTATCTGTGTGTGTTTAAACCTTACTTTCGTTTTGTTTAATTCTAACTTAATTCTAACCTCATTCTAATCATCCTTATAAAAACATGAAGTAGTAAAGACTAATATTTGAATTAAATAAAATCAATTTATAATTTATGTTTGGTAAAAAATAGACATATTTAGGATAAATATTATTATTAATATGATTTGAGTTCTTTATAATAATCAATCGTCTCCTTTGTGAGAATATCCAGTTGAATGTAATTCTCTACTTTAACAGGGTTTTTGAATATCAGAAATTCAAGCAAAGTTTTCATTGCATAAAATCCTTGATATTCGGGACGTTGACTAATTAAGAAATCTATTCTTCCTTTTTTGAGTGCTGCTCTATTTGTACGGGTTAAATCCATACATATCATTTTCACATTATCTATCTTGTTGTTTGTAAGATAATCAGAAACAATGCTTCCCCGGGAGTTCAAAACAACAATACCCGACACATTATTATGATTTTTGAAGAAGCAGGAGAGATTCCTTTCATTGTATTTGGGTTGAGAAACAGAAAATGGAATTTTTAATACTTTATTAGTGTATTTTTTCTCATCAAGATAATCCATAAATCCACTTTTCCTTATAATTGTCGTGTTAGCACTGCTGTCACCTGTTCTAACAGCCTGCAAAAGTCCTATTTGGGATTCTACAGGAATAATTGAAGTAATCAGGTGAGCAATGAGTTTGCCAACAGTATAATGGTCTGCAGAAAAGAATGCTAAAGGTGAAGTTTCTTCAATAGTAGAGTCTACAAAAATATATGGTACTTTTTTTTTGTCCAATTCATTGCAAAGATCGATAGTCTCATTTTTGAAGGTAGGTCCAATTATTAATGCATCCATATCAAAATGGGAGATTGTTTTAAATATATCTCTGCAAGAGTATATATCATATTGATTATAAGTAAAAATGTGATAATCAACTTTAATGTTTTCATATTCTTCCAATGCATGACGGATACCATCATGAATGCTTTCCCAATATTCCCCTTTTGAAAATTGAGGCGTTGTAACAACAATTTTGTATTCTCTTCTCAGTGAAAGTGATGAAACATGCATATTGGGTTTGTAGTCAACCTGTTTGATAACTTTTACCACTGCTTCACGTGCCTTTTCAGAAACGTTTCCACGGTTATGTAAAACCCTGTCGACTGTTCCTGCAGATACGCCTGCCATTTTTGCAATATCCTTTATCCTTATTTTCTTTTTCATTTACATGAAGTCGTTAATTATGTATTAAATTCATGTCTTACTTAAAATTGCTGAAAACAGACCTTTTGGACGAAATTTTAAGAAATTGATTTTGTGTTATACAAATAATTTGTACTTTTGTGTACGTCCACAAAAATAGATTTAATTTTTCATTTATAAAACAAAAGTTGGAATGTTTTTCATTTTCTCTTTTAAGAAATAAAAATTTCACACTCTATTTTTTAAAATATTAGCCATATGAATAATTTTATACATGAAGACTTTTTACTACAAACAGAAACCGCTAAGGTTTTGTATCATAAACATGCAGAGAACTTGCCTATAATCGATTACCACTGTCACCTTAATCCTGAAGAGATTGCTAAAAATCATCGGTTTAAAAACATTACTGAATTATGGCTTGGGGGCGATCATTATAAATGGCGACTGCTCAGAGCTAATGGTGTTGATGAGAAATTTGTTACCGGTGATGCAACAGATTGGGAGAAGTTCCAAAAATGGGCGGAAACGATTCCATATACTATGCGAAATCCAATGTATCACTGGACTCATTTGGAGCTAAAGCGAGTTTTCGGTATAGACACTTTATTGTGTCCTGCAACAGCTCGTGAGATTTATGATAAAGCAAATGAGATGCTTCAGAAGCCCGAGTTTTATGCCCGTGGATTGATGAAAAAATTTGGAGTTGAGGTTGTTTGTACTACCGACGATCCCCTGGATTCACTTGAATATCACAAACAGATAAAAAATAGTGGGTTCGAAATTAAGGTGTTGCCTACGTGGAGACCTGATAAATCTATGGCAGTTGAAAATGGTGTAAATTTCAGGAGTTATGTTGACAAACTGGGTGAAGTATCCGGCATTAAGATTAATAACTTTAATGATTATCTTGCTGCGATTACCATGAGGCACGATTATTTTCATGAAAATGGTTGCAGGCTTGCAGATCACGGGATAGATAATTTTTACTCTGAATCATATATCGATATTGAAATATCAAAGATATTTTATAAAGTCTACAATAAAAATGAGATTCTTACAGATGATGAAGTTTTGATGTTCAAATCTAAGATGTTGCATGAGAATGCTAAACTTAATTATGATAAAGGATGGGTACAGCAGTTTCATTATGGAGCTATTCGGAATAATAACAGTAAAATGTTCCAAAAGATTGGTCCTGATACCGGTTACGACTCCATAAATGACGTTTGTAATGTTGCAAGTTCGATGTCTCGTTTTTTTAATAACCTTGAAAGTAAAAACAAACTGGCAAAATCAATAGTTTACAATTTGAACCCGAGAGATAACTATCTGATTGCTTCAATGATTGCCAATTTTCAGGATGGCACTGTTCCCGGGAAAATTCAGTTTGGCTCCGGATGGTGGTTTCTCGATCAAAAAAATGGTATGGAAGATCAGATGAATATTCTTTCAACGCAGGGACTGCTCAGCCGTTTCGTTGGAATGCTAACCGACTCACGCAGTTTTGTTTCTTATCCTCGTCATGAGTATTTCCGCAGAATTTTGTGTAATCTAATCGGGAATGATTTGGAAAATGGCCTATTACCTTCTTCAGAGATGGATTTTCTTGGGCAGATGGTTGAAAATATCTGTTATTTTAATGCTAAAAATTATTTCAATTTCTGATCTATCGCTTTTGGAAGATTGTTTTACGAGATAAAAGCATTAACAAAATCATAAGGTTTTAAATTTGCAGTATAAACTTTAAAAATATAACTATGTACGAATTATTTAACATTAAAGGCAAGGTAATTGTAATAACCGGAGGAACCGGAGTCTTAGGAACTTCAATGGTAGAATATCTTGCATCACATGGAGCTAAAGTTGCAGTTTTGGCAAGAAACAAGCAAAAGGGTGATGCGTTGATACAAAGAGTAAATGCTGATGGCGGAGATGCAATCTTTCTTCAAACTAACGTTACAGATGAAGCAGTACTAGCACAGAATGCAGTTGATATTGTAAATAAATATGGAAAGGTTGATGTACTAATTAATGGTGCCGGCGGTAATATGCCCGGTGCTACAATTGGTCCGGATAGCACAATTTTCGACTTGAAGAGTGATGATTTCAGAAAAGTCGTTGATCTTAACCTGATGGGTACTGTTGTTCCTTCTCTTGCTTTTGCGAAATATATGGTTAAGCAGAAAAAAGGTAATATTGTAAATATTTCTTCTGCGTCTGCATTGCGTCCACTTACTCGTGTAGCCGGATATGGTGCAGCAAAAGCAGCTGTTACAAACTTTACTAAATATATGGCCGGGGAGCTGGCAATAAAGTTTGGTGAAGATTTTCGCGTTAATGCTTTATGCCCCGGTTTTTTTATAACTGAACAAAACAGAACTCTTCTCACGAATTCTGATGGAACATATACTGACCGAGGAAATACTATCATAGCACATACACCTTTCCGTCGTTTTGGCGTGCCCGAAGATCTTTTGGGAACACTTCACTATCTTGTGAGCGATGCATCAAAATTTGTTACAGGTACAGTTGCAATAGTAGATGGAGGATTTGATGCTTTCAGTATTTAACAGATGATTAAAATTGATTAATTGATCTACGAGGATATTGCCGGAACTGGTTAAAATAACAAACAAACCGGCAGTTCATTAATCAACAAATATTTATAGTATGTCATTAGAACTAAGAAAAGAATTTAAATATTCACTTGTGGTACCCACAAGTATGGGAATTAGAATCACACCAGTGAACAGTCAGCCCGTGCAAAGTACAAATATGTTTCAAATGCAAGCAACCAGTGCCGAAACAAATGTTGCCAGTATTTCATCATATTTGGGTTTACCTGTAAAAGTGTTAACTAATTTTGTAAAGGGAAGTCCCATTGCTGCTTTTATCAAAGCCGATTTAAGAGCAAGAAATATGGAATATGAAGGTCCTGAAATACCTCAAGGCGGTCCGTGGGGTTATCGTCATCAGTTTAATATTGCTGACAGCGGATTCGGTTTGCGCGGACCCCGAGTACATAATGATAGGGCAGGTGAAGTTGGACGAGTGCTGAATGTAAAGGATTTCGATTTGGAAAGGATATTTGCTAAAGAGGGTGTACAAATTGTACATATCTCCGGTTTGATAGCAGCTTTGTCACCCGAAACAAGTGAATTTTGTCTTGAAATTGCTCGTTTTGCCAAGAAACATGGTACTCTCATTTCATTTGACCTGAATCACAGGGCTACTTTTTGGGAAGGAAGAGAAAAGGAGCTTAGAGAAGCATTTACTGAGATTGCATCACTTTCTGATATTCTTATCGGTAATGAGGAAGATTATCAGCTATGTTTAGGAGTTGAAGGTCCTGAAGCGGGGGGTGAGAATATTGGAGATACGATTGGTGCTTTTAAAGGTATGATCCTTAATGCACATAAGGCTTTTCCCAATGCATCAGTCTTTGCTAACACTCTCAGGGAGGTTGTTAGCGCCAATGAACATCTCTGGGGAGCAATTGTTTATGAAAATGGCAACTGGCATGATGCACCATTGCGTACAATTAAGGTGATTGACAGAATTGGAGGAGGTGATGGATTTGTTGGTGGATTACTCTACAGCATTTTAAAAGGAATGGAACCCGAAAAATGGATCAAGTTTGCTTGGGCAAGTGGCGCTTTGGCTACTACTTTTCTAACTGATTATGCTCAACCTGCCGATGAAGATGTAATTTGGAGTATTTGGGAAGGTAATGCGAGAGTTAAGAGATAATTATTTACTGATTTGAATTGACATAACGAATAAGAAAACAATGAAAGAAAAAGCGGATATAGGTTTGATTGGGTTAGCCGTAATGGGTGAAAACCTGGTCCTTAATATGGAGAACAAAGGTTACACAGTTGCTGTGTTTAACCGTACTGTAGAGAAAGTTGACGCGTTTGTAAACGGTCGTGGCAAAGGGAAAAACTTCATTGGCGCTCATACGCTCAAAGAGTTTGTTGACTCTATAGTCCGACCAAGGAAAGTGATGTTATTAGTGAAAGCAGGTAAACCGGTTGACGATTTTATTGAGAAACTTATTCCGTTGTTGGAACCCGGTGATATTATTATAGATGGTGGAAACAGCCACTTCCCCGATACAATGCGCCGAACGGAGTATGTAGAAAGCAAGGGGCTTTTGTATATAGGAACAGGTGTTTCAGGTGGTGAAGAAGGAGCATTGAAAGGGCCGTCGCTCATGCCGGGAGGCTCTCCCAAAGCGTGGTCTCAGATAAAAGAGATTTTTCAAGCCGTAGCAGCAAAAGTTGATGATGGTTTACCGTGCTGTGATTGGGTCGGCGAAAATGGGGCAGGTCATTTTGTTAAGATGGTACACAACGGTATTGAATATGGTGACATGCAGATTATCAACGAAGCTTATCACCTAATGAAAGATCTTCTGGGGATGGATGCATTTGAACAGCATGAAGTTTTCAAAAAATGGAATAAAGGAGTGCTCGATTCATATCTGATTGAAATCACAACAGATATTTTAGCATTTAAAGATGAAGATGGCTCTCCTCTTGTAGAAAAGATACTGGATACTGCAGGACAGAAGGGTACCGGAAAATGGACTGCCGTAACGGCTCTTGAACTTGGTATACCACTTACTCTGATTGGTGAATCGGTTTTCTCAAGATGTCTTTCTGCTCAGAAGGATTTGAGAGTTAAAGCATCTAAAGTATTAACTGGTAAGAAGCCTGATTTTAAAGGTGATAAACAACAGTTTATCGATGATCTTGAGAATGCTATTTATGCTGCAAAGATAATTTCTTATGCTCAGGGATACGACCTTATGATGGAGGCTGCTAAAGAGTATAATTGGAATCTTAATTATGGCGGAATCGCTCTTATGTGGCGCGGTGGCTGTATAATTCGTTCACGATTCCTTGGAGATATTAAAAAAGCATTCGATAATAATCCGAAGCTTGAAAATCTGTTGCTTGATCCATTCTTCAGGGATGCAGTTCAATTGGCCGAAGAGAGCTGGCGCAGGGTATGTGCTACAGCACTTATGAATGGTATTCCGGTACCTGCAATTACTGCCGCTTTGGGTTACTATGACGGATTCAGGAGTGAGAGACTTCCTGCAAACCTTTTACAGGCTCAACGTGATTATTTTGGTGCGCATCAGTATGAGCGATTGGATAGTTCGCGTGGAGAGTTTTTTCACACCGATTGGACAGGTCGCGGTGGCAGTACAGCTTCTAGCACTTATGATGTTTAGAAATAATTGATACTTCACTTGCCCCTAATATTAATAGTCGATTACATTATTTAAATATTAATTTAAAAGATGATTTATTACGAAAATGGTTCCACTCGCACAAGTTTGTCGAAAGATGATCTTAAGAAAGGACTCATTGAAGCATTAGATAAATTGGGTGAACGGCATAAAATTCTTGCCGTTCCACCCGATTACACTCGTTTGCCAAGTAAAGCCGGTGAACTCACCGAGTTTGCGTGGGAATATTATGCTGATAAGCTAACTGATATTCTTCCTGCTTTAGGCACTCATACTCCCATGACAGACAATCAGATTAGTCATATGTTTGGAAAAACGCCCAGGAGTTTGTTTAGAGATCACGACTGGCGAAATGATGTATTAACGCTTGGAGAGGTGCCGGCTGAGTATGTAAGAGAGATTTCCGAAGGTAAGGTCAACTTTTCATGGCCTGCTCAGGTAAACAAACTTTTAGTGGAAGGTGGGTTTGATTTGATTCTTTCTATTGGGCAGGTTGTACCTCACGAAGTTGTGGGGATGGCTAATTTTAATAAAAATATCCTTGTTGGAACCGGTGGTAGTGAAGGCATTAATAAAAGTCATTATATTGGAGCAGTTTATGGAATGGAGCGAATGATGGGACGTGCAGATACTCCTGTTCGTCGCGTTTTTAACTATGCCACTGAAAAATATTTGAGAGAACTGCCTATTGTATATGTTCAGACTGTAGTTGGAGTAAATGAAAATGGAGTTGAACAGACCTACGGTCTGTTTGTAGGTGATGACATTGAAGTATTTGAGCGAGCAGCAAAATTATCTTTGGAAGTTAACTTTGTGATGGTTGAAAAACCTTTAAAGAAAGTGGTTGTATGGCTTGACCCTAAGGAATTCAAAAGTACATGGCTGGGCAACAAATCGATATATCGTACCAGAATGGCTATTGCTGATGAAGGTGAACTAATTGTTATTGCTCCCGCTCTAAAAGAATTTGGAGAGGATAAGGAAATTGACAGATTAATCCGTAAGTATGGATATTTTGGAACTCCTTCTACATTAAAGGCCGTATCAGAAAACAAAGAGCTTAGAGACAATTTGAGTGCTGCTGCTCATCTTATTCACGGATCATCCGAAGGAAGATTTACAATAACTTACTGTCCGGGCAAAGGACCGGAAAATCTCACTAAGGATGAGATTGAGAGTGTTGGCTTTGGCTGGGGTGACTTTGATCAAGCTATGCAAAAATACAATTTGCCCGCTTTAAAAGAGGGATTTAATATTCTACCCAACGGAGAAGAAATCTATTATATATCTAGTCCTGCCTTGGGTCTATGGGCACACAAAGATCGTTTTGAAGAATCTTTGTAAATATTTTTTTCATACAATGATTTTTTAAATTTATCTTTGAGATATATAAAGAAAATCTGAGATTTGAAAGATAACAATTAAATAACTATCATGACAACAAGAAGAGAATTTTTAAAGAATACCGCATTAGCTTCTGCAGGGTTGGCTATGAGCGGTATTTCAACTAAAATGAATGCTGCGAGTTACAACAGGGTAGTGGGTGCTAATCAGAAAGTTAATCTAGCTCATATCGGAATTGGAAACAGAGGTTGGGAAATAATTGAACAGTTTGATAAAACAAATCTGGCCAATGTTGTAGCTCTGTGTGACGTTGATATGGATGCAGATCAAACCAAAAAAGCGCTTGCTAAGTTTCCCAATGCTCGTCGATTTAAGGATTTTAGAGAAATGTTTGATAAGATGGGAAATGAGATTGAGGCAGTGGCAATTGCAATACCCGACTTTGCTCATTTTCCTGCAGTTATGATGTCGATGGTTGAAGGTAAGCATGTTTATGTTGAGAAACCACTTACTCGAACTTTTCATGAATCGGAGTTACTGATTAAAGCTGCAAGGAAGTACCCTAACGTTGTTACCCAAATGGGAAATCAGGGACATTCAGAGGCTAATTATTTTCAGTTTAAAGCATGGAAAGAAGCTGGTATAATAAAAGATGTAACTGCAATCACGGCTCATATGAATAATGCAAGACGTTGGCACGGGTGGGATACCAACATAAAGCATTTCCCGGCTGCAGAGCCTTTACCAAAAACACTCGACTGGGACACATGGCTAATGTCACGCGATTATCATGCTTACAATAAAGATTTCCACAATGGTCAGTGGCGTTGCTGGTATGATTTCGGCATGGGTGCTTTAGGAGATTGGGGGGCACATATTATTGATACTGCACACAGATTTCTTGATCTGGGTTTGCCTGAAGAAATAAATCCTTTGAAGCTAAGCGGACACAATGATTTCTTCTTCCCGATGTCGAGTACCATTGAATTTAAATTTCCTCAACGTGGTGATATGCCACCGGTAGTAATTACTTGGTATGATGGTGTAGATAATATACCATCAGTCCCTGCCGGCTATGGAAAGATGGAGCTCGACCCAAATATTCCAACTGTAGCGGGTGGACAGATACAACCTGCCAAGTTGAATCCCGGAAAAGAAATTTACAGTAAAGAACTCACTTTTAAAGGTGGTTCACATGGAAGTACATTAAGTATAATCCCTGAAGAAAAAGCTAAAGCTATGGAAAAAGATCTGCCGGAAGTACCAGAAAGCACATCAAACCACTTTGCTAACTTCCTGCTTTCTTGTCTGGGAAAAGAACAGCCCAGATCGCCTTTTGAAATATCAGGTCCTCTTAGTCAGGTATTCTGCTTGGGTGTTGCAGCACAAAGACTTAATCGTAAAATTGTTTTCGATAGGGAAACAAAGAGAGTTACAAATGATGCTTTTGCCGATGCATTCCTGACAGGTGAACCTCCTAGAAAAGGATGGGAAGATTTTTACAAGGTATAATGAAATATAAAGGATTAAGTAATTAAAAACACAAATATAATGAAGAAAAACATTTCACTGTTAATCATAATGGTTATGGTATTAGCTTCATGTACACAGCAAGAGCCTGAATGGAAGGACCTTTTCAATGGAAAGAACTTGGATGGCTGGGAAAAATTGAATGGTACAGCTGAATACCAAATTGAGGATAACACAATTGTAGGTGTATCAGAGATGAACACTCCAAACACTTTTCTGGCAACAACAGAGACTTATAGTGATTTTATACTGGAGTTTGATTTTAAAGTAGATGATGGTCTGAACTCAGGCGTTCAGTTCAGAAGTTTAAGTTTACCCGAGTACAACAATGGTCGTGTTCATGGTTATCAGTTTGAGATAGACCCTTCTGACCGTGCGTGGACGGGTGGAATATATGATGAAGCTCGCCGTGGTTGGATTTATCCTTTAAACTATAATCCCGAAGGGCAGAAAGCTTTTAAGAATGAAGAATGGAACAGTGCAAGAATAGAAGCAATTGGTAACTCAATACGGACATGGGTTAATGGTGTTGAATGCTCTAACCTGTTGGACAATACAACTTCTGAAGGATTTATAGCACTACAGGTACATGCTATAGGGAATGAAGAGTTAGCCGGAAAAACAGTTTCTTGGCGCAATATTCGGATTCTTACAGATGAACTCGAGAAATATAAAACACCTGAGAATAGTAATGTAAAACAACTCAATCAGATTGCCAATACAATATCAGATATTGAGGCTTCAGAAGGCTGGAAGCTACTTTGGGATGGAAAAACGACTAATGGCTGGCGTGGAGCTAAACTCGATGAATTCCCTGTGAAAGGGTGGGTAATAGAAAATGAAATCCTTAAGGTTCAAAAGAGTGATGGAGCTGAATCAACTAATGGAGGTGATATTGTAACCACTAGACCCTATAAAAACTTTATACTGAAAGTGGATTTCAAAATTACCACAGGTGCAAATAGTGGAATAAAATATTTTGTAGATACAGACTTAAACAAGGGTGAGGGTTCTGCTATTGGTTGTGAATTTCAGATACTTGATGACAAGAATCATCCAGATGCAAAATTAGGTATAGCCGGTAACAGAACATTGGGATCTCTTTATGATCTGATTTCTGCTCCTGAAGATAAACCATTTCGCAGTGGTTTTTTTAATACAGCAATGATAGTTGTTGAAGGAAATCATGTTGAGCATTGGCTTAATGGCGTAAAAATTGTTGAGTATGAGCGAAATACAGATAAATGGAATGCGCTAGTGCAAACAAGTAAATATAAGAATTGGCCCAATTTTGGTAATGCTGAAGAGGGACTTCTTCTTTTACAGGATCATGGTGATGAGGTTTGGTTTCAGAATATAAAAATTAAGGAACTCAACTAAATTCCATAAAAGACTAATTTTGAAGAAGGGTGTGTCATAATATGATTTCACCCTTTTTCAATTTGGACTTTTTTGTGAGATGTTTTTTAGAAATTAAACACTCCGAGGTTTAAATTTTAGACGAATTCCTTTTTAAGTTGCTCAACCCATTTCACCAACCGTTCTTCAGTCATATCATACTCATTGTCCTCATCAAGAGGCAAACCAAGCCAAATGCCATCTTCAACAGCTGTTGAATCATCGTAAGTATAACCTTCATCAGGTACACGTCCTACTATTTCTACCTTGTCGTGAATTTCGTCATAAATAACCTTCATAGATTCTGCAAAGCTGGTTGAGAATGATGCACTATCACCCAATGCAAAAATAGCAACCTTTTTACCTGTAAAATCAATCTTGGCAAATGAAGGTAAAAAACTTTCCCAATCATCTTGCAGATCACCAATACCCGTTGTTGATGTACCAATAATCATATATTGATAATCCTCTATTTCACTAACTGAAACATTTAATACATTATATAAATCCGCACTACCCTCAAAAAGGTCTTGTACCTGTTTAGCAACGGACTCAACAGTTCCTCCCGAAGTCCCAAATAATATGGCTATTTTATTCATTTCTATTTTCTTTTATTCTGTTTGTCTATTTATAATAGTTAAACAGATAAGTCATAAAATTGTTTTTTTGCTTGATCGCAAACGTATTTTTTTGGAGATAGAGGGAAAAATGCTACTTTTGCAAACAATATTTTTAATGGCGCGGTAGTTCAATGGATAGAATAGAAGTTTCCTAAACTTTAGATCAGGGTTCGATTCCCTGCCGTGCTACTATCTTCTCCGCTCTTTGCTGTTAACCACACCTATCTGTTAAAAGCACCTTTCAAATTCATCAGAGATTAAAAAATTATATGATAAAACTTTTAGTGTAAAAAAAACAACATGTAAAAGCGGTAATAAATTGAGAAATGCTCCATTTGGGTAAAAATATATTAACTTTGAACTAACAACTTTTGGGACAAATTAGACTTTTTCTATTATATGCTGCGTAAATACTTTTTTTTAATAATTTCATTAATGTTATTTTCTAACTTAATGGCGAAAAACAACAATGAAGAAGATATTGCCGAAATTGACAGTTTGCTCACATTGAGTAGGAATAATAAGTTTGGCATTGATATTGAGTCAGCAATAGAATACGCTTATAAAGCACTCTTAAAAAGTGATAAGATTGATTATTCAGAAGGTATAGTAAAATCAAACCTTTATCTAGCACAATCTTTGTTTAATTTAGGGAATTATGAGGAATCATTAGAATATCTTTCTCTGGCAGAAAATGAGGAATATACTTCTGAAGACCCTGTTATATTATTTGAAATTAGCAGTTTACGTGGTCAGATATTTTCATATCTAAATATTAAGAATAAATCCATAAAAGAATTTCAGAAATGTCTTGCGTACACTCTCAAAATCAAGTCTGTAGAAGAGAGAGACTATGGTTTGAGCTTAACTTATGAAAATCTGAGCGTTGTATATAACAGTATTGATAAACAGGATTCTGCGCTATATTTTATGAACAAAAACAGAGAGCTGCTTGAATCGAAAGATGAATCAGCAGTTTTCAACAATATGATTAATTTATACACCTCATATGGTCGCATCTACTTTCAGGGAGGTGATTTTGATTTAGCGCAGCAGAACTTTGATAAAGCACTCAGGCTTGCTGAAGAATATCAGTTTCCATATCAGTCTAGAACCTTTAGATTTCTTGGTGATATAATGTTCAGCAAAGGCAATATCGACTCTGCACTTATTTATTATAATAAAGCATTGGATAATCTGAGGATCACAAAGTTAACTAACGAATATGCTCTTGTTTATAAACAAATTGCGGAATTATATAAAAAAACAGGGAATGTTGATTCTGCTATGTTTTATACAGAAAAGATGAGTTTGATTGAAGAGAAATTGTCGATTTCTAAACAAAATAGTGTAGAGCAGGCATTGCAGGTATTTATTAATGAGGAGAAAAGTATTCAAGCAAAAGAAAGGAGAAGACTTCTGACTGTTATATTTGCAAGTGCAATAGCCTTAGTTTTAATAGTTTTATTAGTTTCGAGAGCTTATCGCAAAAGGAAAGAAGAAGAATCATTATTATTACAGAATAAACTTAATGATTCTTTGAAGAAGATAAAAGTCAAAGAGGAGAAAGCAAAGGTCTTAGAACAAAAACTCAATGAATCATTTGACGAGGTAGTAGAACTTGCAAAATCTAATGACCCGTCGTTTTTAAGAAGGTTCCAGGAAGTTTACGCCGATCAATCAAAACGTATATTGCAAAAACATCCAGATCTTTCAAACTCTGAATTTACTCTTTGTGCCATGATTTATTTAAATTTTTCTTCTAAAGAAATTGCATCATATACATTTGTAGAGCATCGTACTGTACAGACTAAAAAAAGTCGTTTAAGAAAAAAATTAAACCTCGATCCCGGTTATAGTCTGGAAAATTATTTTCAGTCTTTTGATTGATTTTTTAGGATATATAAATCTTTTTGATCTTTATATGCTATACATCCTAACCTCACAAACTCATAATTTACTTTTTGTGTTCTAATATATTTTCATTTCTCATCTAAAGAAATAGCTCAAATCCTAAATATTGAACATCGTTCTGTTCAAACTCGCAAAGGACGTCTTAGAAAAAAACTAAAAGTTTCATCAAAAAATGACCTTTATCATTATCTGAAAACAACTGGAGATTTATCTAGAATCAAAATTAAAATCTCAAATTTATTAACTAAGTAAACGGTCTTTTATCTCCGAAAAGTTGATTTTAGTTCTTTTATGTCATTAAATAGACATTGTCTATTTTACATAGATGTGGAAGTTTTACACAGCTGTTTTTTGTATTATTTTTTTATACAATTCATTATTAGTGCAATAATCTTTATGTAGTATTAATGTAGTATAAGAAACTTGCTGTTTTTCTTGAGAAATTTTCAGCATAGATATATTTTTGTGTCCGAAATTGAATGGAATAATACTCTATCGGGGAGTGTATGTATAAATCACTTCGGGATTAATTGAGTGAACTTAAGATTTAAATGTATTAATGTTTTAAAGTATGTATAAGATAAAAAAGAGATTTTTATTGGCAATTATTTTCTTAACTGTTACCTCAGTTACGCTCTTCGCACAAAAAGTAGCCATCAAGAACAATCTTCTTTATGATGCAACGGCCACTCCCAACTTGGCACTTGAATTTGCATTAAGTAAAAAAACAACTCTGGAATTGGGTGCAGGATTAAATGTGTTTGATTTCTCTGATAACAAGAAATTCAAACACCTACTTGTGCAGCCTGAGTTGCGTTTTTGGACATGTGATGTGTTTAACGGTCATTTCTTTGGGATTCACGCTCATGGTGCACAATTTAATGTTGGAGGCTGGGATATTCCCGTGGGAAGACTCGATATCTTTAAAGATAGTCGTTATCAGGGGTATCTGTATGGTGGTGGAGTAAGCTATGGTTACCAATGGCTCTTGAGTCCGCGTTGGAACCTTGAGACCAGTATTGGAGGTGGATACGCGCGAATTGTATACGATGAATTTCCATGTGTTGAATGCGGTACTAAGGTCACTGATGGAAATTACAACTACTTTGGAATAACTAAAGCTGCCATCTCATTAATTTACTTTTTTAACTAATCAGGAAATATGAAACTAAAAAATATATTTATAATAGCGGCTTTCTTTGTTATAACCCCTTTTCTGTTTTCACAAACAGCTTCGGACAAAGGATTATCAATTGAAAACCGTCGTGTTGAACGACAGGGCGAGCTTTTATCAGTATCTATGGATATAGTTATTGACGATCTTAATGTTCGATCTAATGATATGATAATGCTATCGCCTGTGTTGATATCAAACAGTGGTGAGGCAGAGTTAGAATTATCACCAATAGCAGTTTTAGGAAAAAAACGTTCTAAAGTAGTTCAACGAGCTATTCGACTCAATAACGATACCGGATTTGATGTTGCCCCATACGACATAGTTAAAAGAAAAAATAATACATCTCAACGGATTGCGTACTCTACTAACTTTCCTATGAAGGAGTGGATGCGTGATGCTTCTCTTGTTCTCAGAGAATCAACCACCGGCTGTGCTAATTGCGATAAAGGCGATGAGTTATACACACTTATGCCTCGCGTGATGCCGGGAGTATATGTTCCTTCATATAAACTTACATATATAGTTCCTGAAGTGGAAGTTAAGACGTTGAATGATAGACATACTGCAATGTTTAACTTTGTAGTTGGACGTTACGAATTACTTCGCGATTATAAGAGTAATGCAGCTGAATTTAGAGATGTTGATAAAGTTGTAAACGATATTAAGAGTAATTCAGATTTCGAAATTACCGAATTTGCAATCACCGGATATGCATCTCCCGAATCATCAGTACCATATAACCGTACACTATCGCAGAATCGTGCAAACTCATTTGCAGACTATTTAGTTACAAAATTCAATATCGATAGAAGTCGTTTTACTGTGACAGGACATGGTGAAGATTGGGATGGATTGCGTAAAGCAGTATCAGCTTCTACTTTGAGCGACCGACAGGCTATTCTTGATATTATAGACAATATATCAAATCCGGATGCTCGTGATGCTGAGCTAATGAAACTGTCAGGAGGAGAAACCTATCGCAATCTGCTTAATAATTTCTATCCGCCATTACGTCGCACGGAATATGTTGTAGCATACAATGTTCGTCCGTTTGATGTGGATGAGGCACGTGAGGTAATTAAAACCAACCCTCGACTACTTAGTCTCAACGAGATGTATTTGGTCGCTCAGAGTTATTCTGCCGGTAGTAATGAGTTTAAAGAAGTGTTTGATATTGCAACTCGTCACTATCCTGATAGTGATATTGCTATACTTAACTCAGCTTCGGCTGATATTGAGGGAGGTAATATGGATGCCGCAATTGAGCGCATGAGTAAGATTGCTGATAATCCAAAGGTTTGGAACAATATGGGTGTTGCCTATGCTCGCAAAGGTGATATCAGCAAAGCCAAAGAATACTTTGAGAAAGCAGTATCTAATGGTGATAGGGATGCTCAAACCAATCTTGATGAAATCAAAAAACTAACAGAGCAATAAAATATTGACAAATTATTTATTATAAAACAAAGATTATTCATAACACAAATCAATTTTTTTAAAATGAAAAAATTAAGAGGAATTTTACTAATGAGCGTCGTTGCTATCGGGCTTGTATTCACTGCCTGTAATAATGACGACATAAATGTGCCGATAGATGGGCAAAAAGGCAACACTCACGTGAGTGTTACTTTAAAATTATCTTCCAATGGTGGAGGAACTAGGGCTTTACCTGAAGACTATAATAAAGTTGGTGAATGGGCTGGTAATGATGTAATCAATAACTTGACTATTTATTTGGTAGATGGAGCTTCAGTTAGCTCGAAAGATTTTGAAGTTGGTAAAACAGCAGCAGATGGAAAGGCTTACATGATTAATAGTGCTGGTGTGTTGGTTCCTAATAATGCTAATACTGATGCCGCTATTCGTACTACAGCCGGTCAAAAAACAGTGTATGTGGTTGTGAACCCAACTGCTAAAATTAAAGCTCACTTGAACAAGACCTCTGTTGCAGAATTTGACAATGCTTATCAGCAGATTGCTTTCGTAGCAGCAAACTCAGGTACAGGTAATAATAAACTTGCTGCTTCTACATCAGCAAGCGAATTAGCTGAAGTAGTTAGTGGAGCAGATGCAATCGTTATGACTAACGTTACTTCTGCTACACTAGATGTTCAGGATGGCGTAACAGCTGAACAGACAGTTGGTGCTTCTGTGGGTAACGCTGCTTTGAACCGCGTTAGCTTACAAGTTGAAAGAGCTGTTGCAAGAGTAATGACTACTACAGAAGCAACTACTTATAATATCCCTACATCAGGAGGTGGTTCTATTCTTGGAACACTTAAAGATATCACATGGGTATTAGCACAAGGTGAAAATTCGCTATATGTTCAGCATAAAGTTGATTGGGCTACACCAAATTATGCATGGGTACCAACATCTCAAGCTCTTTATGAAACTGAAGCAGGTGACAAATATGACTATTCAGGTCTTTACGAAAGTTATAAAGCTGCCCCTAGTTTTGGTGGAACTGCTATACCAACAATTGCAGATTACAGTACAGCTGATTTAATTGGTGATGCAAGTGTCCTTAATGGTAAATTTGTACTACCTACAACTCACGAATATGGCGTTAAAGATGCTTCTAAATATAAAAAAGGTAATACAGCTTATGTGCTTATAAGAGCTAAATTTACTCCTGCTGATGGTGCATGGGGAGATAGCGGAGTAAAAGCAACTGATGGAACATTCTATGTTGGTTCAAATGGTAAGATTTATACTTCTGCACAAGCAGCTTATAATGATACTAAAAGTACTACTATAACTAAATATGAAGGTGGTAAAGTACTGTATTATGCATGGGTTAACCCTGATGAAAATCCTGAATGGTATAACTCACCTGTATTGAGAAACAATATCTATCATATTCATATTACAGGTATCAAAAACTTGGGTACAAACTGGAACCCGCTGTTCCCTGAAGATCCAGCAAGGACAGTTGATACTGAGGCTGCAGGTTATGATCCGAATGATCCGAATTCTTGGACCTATTTTCCAAAAGATAATCCTGATCCAAAACCTACTCCAGACCCTGTTTATGATTCAGATGAACCAGGTACACCTATTATCCCTGTAGAACCGGAAAACCCAATTGATCCTCAAGATCCATTGACAACTCCTGAGACTTGGATGAGCGTT
>CAZAFR010000002.1:38243-67698 GCA_964484665.1 uncultured Proteiniphilum sp.
AAACCCAATTGATCCTCAAGATCCATTGACAACTCCTGAGACTTGGATGAGCGTTGATGTATCAATATTACCTTGGTTAGTTCACTCTTACGACGTTGAATTAGGAATATAATATAATTAGAACTTGCTCAATAATTGAGCTAAACATATAGGACATGGGGGAAGAAATTCCTCTTCCCCCATCCTTTTTAAAAATAAAACCAACAAATTTCAATTTCAAAAGCGACAAATGATGAATTTAAGAAACAAGATTTGGATAACGCTGTTCGCGTTGGGAACAATTTTAGGGAGTTGTGATTCCCTAATTTATGATGATTTAGCAGATTGTCCCCAAGGTGTATATGTGAAATTCTATTCAATGACGCCTTGCGAGTCAGACTCGACATTCTTAGGCAATGTCTCCTCACTCACCGTGTTCGCATTTGATGAGAACGATAGGTTGGAAACAACTGTAACACAGCAGAACGTGACGTTGAGTAGCGATTATGAAGTGTTGATTCCGGTATCCGACGGTAACTTTACTTTTGTTGCGTGGACCGGTGTTGATGATAACTTTACTAAAGGTACATTTACCCCTGGCACCACAACTAA
Source organism: uncultured Proteiniphilum sp. (assembly GCA_964484665.1). GTDB lineage: Bacteria > Bacteroidota > Bacteroidia > Bacteroidales > Dysgonomonadaceae > Proteiniphilum. Next base: position 38,835 of record CAZAFR010000002.1, read on the forward strand.
AAGGGATGTGATGCTTACGCTTAAATCGACTGCGGGTGTTGCTGTAAATCTAAGTGGTAAGCAGGTTTGGCAGGGTGAGAGCCCTGTGGTATTTCTTCCGGATCCTGAAGAGTATGCCGGTTTCTATGAACATACAGCTGTAAATCTGCAGGAGGTAACCAATCGTGTGGAGCTGATTGTGGAATTTGATAAAACTACAATGAAAGAATACGACTTGGAAGAGCTTCATGCAGAAGTCGCTTCCGGCAACGGGATTATGAGAATTGATGGTACAATGCCAACAAATCAGGATGTTTTAGTTTATCCTTCTTCAACCCCTGTTTATGATGATAATATAGCCACTTGGAACTATAATATGATGGATCTGAGAACGGGATATGATAATAAACTTTATATTTATTACACAGGTAACGTGGAGGATGGGGAAACTGTCTTCAATGGTGATCTGATAGCTATGATATTGTTAGCTGCAGACAATGGAAAAGTAAATCTCGATTGTGATAATGATTTTATAATAAAAGTAGTGATAAAGGATTATTGCGTAGAGTGCTGGACTCATTTCAGCTGTTCCATTTATGTAAACAACTGGCTCGTGCACAGTTATAGCACAGAACTGGGAGTTTAATACTCAAAACGTATCAACTATAATGCAATTGAAAATTAAACATATAATACTTGTGGGGCTCATCCTTACTTTCGTGGGGTGCGATAAGCTAATCTACGACTCAGAGCCCGATAGCTCAGAGCCAAAAGTTCATCTTTCGGTGAATATAAAGGCTGCACAGACAAAGAGTGGTATGAGATCTTCCATCAATCTAAGCGATATATACGAAGATCACGTGTATAGCCTGGCGATGCTGGTGTTTAATAGTGGTGATGGCTCTATAATAGGGTCACTTCAAATTAATAATAATTTAGGCAGTGGCCTTGCTACACATGCTTTCACTGTGGAACTGATTGCGGGTAGACAGTATGATTTTTATTTTGTAGCTAATACTCCTAACATGGAAACCGAGTTGAATGGTATTACCAACAAAACGGCAATGGACAATTATCTAAGTGATATTAGCCGCGAGCTAAATAATAACTTGTATCTCGGTGCAACGGATAATTTAGGTTTCCCAATGGCTCGTGTCTATAGAAATCAGCTGGTGAGTTCCGGTGGCACTGTATATCAGCCTACGCCATTTAAGCCTAAACAAGATGTTTATGAGGTAAATAAGGTTGTAGTGAATACAGCAGGTAATGGAGCTGATGAAAGAGATTTTGTTGAGCTTATCCGTGTAGTTGCAAAGCTTGAGGTGAATTTTGATGATACAAATGATTTGGGGGTTGGAGTTAACAAAGTGTATTTCCGCAATGCTAATCGTCATTTTCGTCTTGTTGAGTTTGATACTGCACCACAAGCATACTTTAATGATAACTCGACTAATGTTGAGCTAAAACAGCTACCGGGAACAAATACTTTTATTTATTATATGCCTGAGGCGATAAATGTTAATAATGTAACTTGGAGTGAGGGTGCTGCTAATAAGCCTGTCAACTATTTTACTGTTGCAACTCATGGTGTTGAATATGATATTCCTATCATATCGAATGAAACAACTATCACTTCCGATTATTTGGCGAAAGCAAAAGGTACGTTTCCAGGGTTTGTCCCTAATTATGACATCTATCGTAACCATCACTACAAATATGTAATAAAAAATCTTGAGAAAATAGAGATTATATATAAAATTGATCCATGGAACTTGGTCAAAAAATCAACATACATGGGTTACGGTTACAATGTTGAAGTTGACGAGGATGGCAGTATCACAATTACTAATACAATTGATGATTGTATGCCTCATGTGGTGCGCTTAAAAGCAATAAATGGAGCTTATTTTGGAACTTCAGACGTCACGGAGATAAAATATGGATACGAATCGGAGAGCGATGTGGGCTTTAATATAAACAGCTCAAAAGCCGGGTATTCAGAGAAATTTCAGGTAAATGCTGATGCAGTTGCATCGGGAGCTTATTTGGAAGTGTATTATAACAAACTTCCGGGAGTAGGTGTAACACCCGATAAAGTTTTTACTAAATAAATTATGAAATATAAATTACTCTTTATAACGATACTATATAGTTTACTGCTTACCTCATGCTCTAAAGAGGATGAGGTGGAGCTTGTGTTGAACAATAGTCCGATTGAACTCTCTTTTAGGGTGAAAAGCTTCACCCACGATGGGGTTTCTCTTCGTGCAACTGATGTTGGAAGCAACGCAGAACAAGCTGTAAATAACCTATACCTGTTTTTATTTGATGAAGATGGGAATAATCCTTTGAAGTATAATATTGGAGATGCTACTACTGATGGTACGTTTACAGGTGGATCGTTTATTCTTTCGGATAAAAAAATCATACTTGATATGACTCGTGGTGAAGCAGGTGTGCGTAATGTTTATCTTGTAGCAAATATTAATGCTGATTTGAGATCGTTATTAGGAGGAGTAACTACTGTAGCCGGTCTGCAAGCTGTTTTTAGAAATACCACATCTCCATGGTCTGACAATATTGCAACGCCTTTATTAATGTCGGGCAATGCAACTCATAATTTTATTGCCGACGGACATAAACTGGAAGGTGTAGTTCTAACACGTGCAGTGGCTAAAATAGAGCTAAATATAAAACTGACCTCTGGATTTCAGGTAGTACCCACAATTAATAGCGGAAACTTAGCCGAATATAAGTTCAGATATGTGGATTTTGATTCGCGTACTTATGTGGAGAAACCATTGCCAACTAAACCTGATAATCTTGTTAGCTCATCTGCTGATGCCTGGCCAAACAGTAGTAACTGGACGCCTTGGGGTGCATCTTTAAATAGAGCTGATCTGTTGGATACCGGTTTAGGATACACAATAAATGGTAGCGGTAAAGTAATTAATCTAAGGTTGATTACATATCTCAACGAGCGAGATATGAAAGGCTCAAAAGTAGAGATAGAACTGCCACGTGTAGATGAAGGTCCGCTGCCACCACCCGAGTTCGGTCCTGAGTTGTATTCATTACCTCTACCGGAAAAGATTGAACGCAACAACTGGTATGTTTACGATATTGAGATTTGATTTATGTAATTCGTTTTCAAAATGTTGTAATAAATGATGTTAGAAGGCTTATAGTAAAGTAAAATTAAAAGAAAATTCAAAGTAATGAAGTTTAGATATATATACCTGTTTATTATTTTGTTTGCAGTGGTTATTACCGGCTGTGAAAGCGATCTCGATAATAATATTTCCGTTAATAAGCCTTTGAATGAGTCGGGAGCTGTTGTTACTATGGTGTCGGCACGTTCAGACGGGATAATTAATATATCTGTTGATGCACCGGCACAAGCGCGTTCAGGTGTGTGGATAGATCTTGATGGAGATGGTAGTCGTGCCGAAAATGGGTCGGAAGATGTAAAATTGTTTAATGTTTATCAGGAGTATCAACTTAGCGCAGGGGTTAATTCAATCGCTGTGTATGGTGATATCACTTATCTGGGAGCCGCATCTAATGAGCTTACAGGAATTGATGTTTCAAAGAACTCTTTTTTGACAACATTAAATGTGCCGATTAACAAGCTTGTTACAATTAATCTGACTGCGAATAATGCTTTGGAAAGACTTGATGTTTCAGGAAATAACATTGATAAACTTGACGTTTCGTATAACATCGCTTTGAAATCGCTGTGGGTGTATAATAACGAACTTTCATCGCTAAATGTCTCGAATAACAATAAACTGATAGTACTTGATTGCTCAGGTAATTCTATAAGTAATTTAGATGTCTCAAATAGTGCAGACTTAAATAGTCTTTTGGCATATAATAATCAGCTTACTTCGATTGATGTTTCTAAAAATAGTAAATTAAATCGAATATGGCTGTTTGGAAATACGTTTTCGGATGCTATAACAGAATGTCTTATTAACAGTCTCAACAGAGTAATAAGTGGTGAGCTGTGGATAACTGATGAGCCGTTGAAAGAAAATATAACAAAAGTAGCCATCTCTAAGGGTTGGGATATTTACTGATAAAAGCTAAAAATTAAAGGAGGTCTATATGTCAAAGTTGTACATTGATGCACAATCGAGAAATATTATTTATTTAATACTTTTTTTTGTAATACTTACGCCATTTAAAGCGAATGCGCAATTTACTATTACTGAGAATTTTAAAGGTAGTAGTGTAGGTGGTAATATAGTTTTGGGAGGTGAGCCAACTGCCTATCTTACTTCCGGTATTGATGACCCAGTTAATAATGGCTGGTTAAGATTGACCAATGATAATACACAACAAAAGGGTTATGCCTATATAAATACAAGTTTTCCTTCCACTTTAGGAGTATATATTGACTTCGAATATAAAACATGGAGAAGTAAAAAGGATGATACATATCATGGAGCCGACGGGATTTCTGTTTTTCTGTTTGATGCAAATGTCAACTTTCAACCGGGAGGTTTTGGAGGCTCTTTGGGTTATGCCAACAATAGTGCTACTAATAACGGTATGCCTGGGGCTTATCTTGGAATAGGTATAGACGAGTATGGTAACTTTGCTACTACAGGGGATCAGAAAAACGGGGGGGTAGGAGGTTTACAACCAAACTCAATTGCATTAAGGGGGACTGCTGCAAATAAGTGGAATTATCTCACTCATAAGAAACTTGATGCATCTGCATCTGCAAATGGTGTTAACTCTGTAGATTATAATACAGTTACATCAACACGTCCTAATGACAACACGTTCTATAGAAGAGTAAAAATATATATTGAGCCTATAGGTACTCCCGCTTCACCAAAATATAAAATTAGACTGCTATGGAGAACAAGTGTTAATGGAGCAGATATAGAGCTAATTACTTATGAAACGACAGATCCTATACCTCAAAATCTTAAAATGGGGTTTGGTGCATCAACGGGTGGTGGTTATAATTTTCATGAAATTAGAAATGTGCTTATCACAACGCCTGGCGGATTTCGTGTAAATAAATCGGTAGATAAAGATAATGCAGTTGTTGGTGATGAGTTAACTTATAAAATTGATGTTTATAATGAGACAACCGCAGCTGTACAAAATCTTTTGTTTGAAGATAATATAACACTTGCAAACGGATCTAATATTTCATCTGATGATTTTGAAATAACCGGCATCACTTTTAATAATAATGGTAATTCGGGTAATACTGCAGCAGGATTCGTAAGTGGAGTTACTAAAACATCGGGATTATCAAATCCATTTTCAACAACTCTTAATATGGCTGCGTCAAGCAGTGCATATTTTATAGTTACAGGTAATGTTAAAAGAGTTCCGGTGGGTGGTGTTATTAAAAACCTTACCGAAATAGACCCTTCAAATACAGGAATTTATGATAATGACCCTACCAATAACTATTCTACTGTGACAACTTCAGTGCTCAACACAGATGTTGACTTGAAAATTGAGAAGGGTGTGGATAATAATGGTCTTGCTAAGTTGGATGGTAATAGGTTCACAATTATTGTGAGCAATATGAGTTCAATCAATAAGCCAAACAATCAACTTGTAACAGTAACGGATATTATTCCGCAAGAGTTAACGGTAACAGGCATTACAGCATCTGGCTGGACTGTAACAAATACAGGTAATAACTACACATTTACTCGAAAAGATGCATTGGAATCGATGTATTCTTATCCTGCAATCCTTATTGATGTAAAATCACCTACAGGAGGGTCATGGACTAATACAGCAACTGTGGTCTATGAGTTTGATACAGATCCTTCTAATAATGAAAGTAGTGCATCTCTCAGATGGGTAAACTACTGGCATGGTACTGTAGACAATGATTGGAACAAAACGGGCAACTGGACTGCTGGTTATATTCCGGCATCGGGTGAGAATGTAGAATTTGCAACTGAGACTAATAATCCAACGGTTACCGGTGCAAACAGCTCTGGTCCTGCAAAAAGAGACCTGCATCTTGATACTGATAGAATAATTGGCGATTTAACTAATAATTCGGATAAGGATTTGATTGTTACAACTGGTAATCAGCTGAAGATTAATGGCAGAGTTATAGATAATAACGGTAGTGCGGGTACTATTATTGTGAAATCAAAAAGCATAGGGGCTAATGCAATTGAGCCAAGTGGTACACTTCTGTTTGCAACTCCTTTTCAGAACCGCAATGTAAATGCTACTGTTGAGTTTTATAATCAGGCATACGACTGTGTAGACTGTGGGTTTTATACTCGAAGTTGGCAGTATTTTGGTATTCCTGTTAATAGTTCTGTTTTTCCATATAATGATGTTAGTGGTTCAGAGGATGTGAATCAATGGGTGGAATCATTCAACGGAAATAAATGGCAGCCTGCGCCTTTTGCACCTGACACTAAGTTGCAGGCATTTAGAGGGTATCAGATTACAAATAATATTGAAACTCAGCCTAATGATGTTTATAATTTTAAAGGTATCCTAAATGTTGGTGATGAAACAATTGATATAACACGCACAAATAATGTAAACTATCAGGGGGTAAACCTTATAGGTAACTCTTATACTGCGGCAATACCTATTAATTCAACCACATTATCGTTTCCTGAAGGCGCAGATAAAACTGTTTACTTGTTTAATACCGGCACCCGTGATCAGTGGCGTAAACTTAATGGGGCAGCTATTAATCAGCAGGGTTTTCGGAGCGGACAATATCTTGCTGTACCCCTGAATCTTGGTGGACAAGAAAATTTGCCCGATAGAATTCCATCAATGCACTCATTTATGGTGGTTGTAGGTTCAGGAACAGGTGGTGGAGTAGTTATAGACTATAGTGAGCTTGTGAAGAATACTACCGTTAATCGTGGTGATGGTTCACAGATAGTTACCCGTGCAGCAATCAATTCAACAAATAGTTCAATACAGCAACTTCCATCAATTTTAATAGATGTAATTGGTGAGGCGTCGGCTGATCGTTTGTGGTTGTTTGCTAAAGAAGGTACTACTTATGGCTTTGATAATGGTTGGGATAGCAAAAAGATGTTAGAAAATGACATTGCACAAATCTATGCTGAGGATAACAGTGGCGACGACCGTTTCCAGGTAGCCACAATACCTACATTTAACAATTTGACCCTTGGCTTAAATGCAGATACGAAAGGTGAATACAAACTTGAGTTTAAGCTCTCGGATCATTTCGTTAATAAAGAAATATATCTTCATGATGTTACAAGTGGCAAAAAAATATTGATATCCGATGGAGCTACATACAGTTTTAATTCTGATGCAGGTAACTTTAGCTCTCGATTTCGTCTTTTAAGTTCATCGGTTGATGATAAAACTGATGTGATATTAGTATCAGTTGTAGACCATAAGATTATTATAAATAATATCACTCCAAATAGTTGTACTGTATTTGTGTCAGGTACCGATGGTAAGTTGCTTAATCAGATAAATGCAGCACCCGATAGTAAAAATATAATCCAAATGGATACACCGGGTAGCTATATTGTTAGAATTCAGAATGCTGACTTACATCAAATAAATAAAGTGATAATAGAATGAAAACTGAGCGTTTATTATTATTTGAAAAAAATGTATATGCAAATTACAGAAAAACAAAAACTGTTTCAGAATTAGCGGCTTTATGTAATTATGATCAAATAAAAACGTTTACAAGACACTTCAGAAAAGTATTCGGACAATCACCTTACCAATGGATGTTGGATCGTAAATTTGAAGAAGTACAATATTTAGTTTTAAATACAAACATTCCAATACCAAAGATTGCTGAAACCTATAAATTTGAAAATATATCTCACTTTTGTAATTCATATAGCAAGCGCTTTGGTGTTACACCTTTGAAACATAGAGAAATAAATTCAGTGGAGTAATTCAGGTTTTATTAATGATTTAAAAAAATGTCTATCTTTGCGTATTAAGAATCAAATCATTAAAATTGCTCCAAATTTATGAAGTTTAGTAATCTATTTATTTTAGCATCAATTATTATTGTTGCATTATTCTCTTCCTGTAATTCACAAACTACAGAAGGTGAGTGGATTCAACTCTTTAACGGTAAAGACCTCACAGGGTGGACTCCAAAAATTGTAGGCTATGAGGCCGGAGATAATTTCGGTAATACTTTTAGGGTAGAGGATGGTTTAATTAAGGTTAGATATGAAGCGTATGACTCTCTAAGAGAGCGCTTCGGACATCTTTTTTATAATGATGAGTTTTCGCACTACAAACTTAGGGTAGAATATCGTTTCTTAGGTGACCAAACTCCCGGGGCACCTGATTGGGCTTACAGAAATAGCGGTATTATGCTTCATGGACAAACTCCCGAGTCAATGGATCTGTATCAGGATTTCCCAACTTCTGTGGAGGTGCAACTTCTTGGAAGTGACTCAGTGGCACAGAGAACAAATATGAATGTTTGTACTCCGGGGACTAATATAGTAATGAATAACCAGCTTATTCTTGATCATTGTGTAAACTCCACTTCTGAACTTTTCTATGGTGATGACTGGGTAACTGCCGAAGTAGAGGTTAGAGGTAATGATGTTATCTATCATGTGGTTAATGGAGACACAGTACTTCAATATACAAATCCTCAACTAGATGAAAGAGATTACACTTATGCTAAGCTTATTGAGCTTAATAACGGAGATAAGATGCTAAGCAAAGGTACTATATCGCTACAGAGTGAAGGTCACCCAGTAGATTTTCGTAGAGTTGAAATTCAGTTACTTGAAGAGTAGTTTCCACAAAGTCATTAGTTAAGATACGACTGCTTTCTAGTTACTCTGCATTTTTTTCACAGAATAATATTCAAACTTACATTATTATTTAGGGAAGGGAAAAACAATCATTGAACTATTAGAGGATTCGGTTTCTAAATACGGCAACCAACCTTATCTTTATGAAGCGCAACATGGAGAAGGATATGCTTCGATTACTTATAGTGAAGATAAGGTTTATGAAAATATTTTAAGGTGATACAGATGCTATACATGCTCCGGAAGGCAAAAAAATTGACTCTGAATATAATTTAAAGTCGCTTCAAAATATATTTTCGACTATTTAATTCATGAATATAATTTAATAAGCAATTTTAAAATTTATTATTTTTTAATAGCCTTCAGTTTATTTTATTTTTTAGATGGTATTTGTTTTTTAATTGCATCGCAACCTTTACAGCCACCACAGTAAGAGGCGTTTTTCTTTGTGAAAAAGAAATTATAGATATGTCGGAGCAGGATAAATCCTACTGTAATTCCTATTATTATTACTATAATTAGTTGAATGTTCATAGCTTAATGATTTTAAATCTATATAAACAAACTGCCCACTTGAAATACCAGGAAGGAAACTAACCAAGCGAGACCTGTTGAGTAAAATACGCTGAAAAGTGCCCATTTCCATGAATGAGATTCTTCTTTAATAGCCACCACCGTTGCAATACATGGGAAATAAATAAGCACAAATAGTAAAAATGAAGCAACAACGATAGGGGTGAAAACAGGACTACCATCGGCTTTGGTCTCTGATTGTAGTCGCGACTGAAGCGATTCTTGGTTTTCACTGTCACCAGCATATAAAACACCCATAGTACTGATTACTATTTCTTTGGCTGCCATTCCTGAGAGGAGACTTACGGACATTTTCCAATCAAATCCAACTGGTCGCATTACAGGTTCTATTGCTTTACCAATTTTACCGATATAGGAGTTTTCCTGATGTTCAATATTTTGTTCAAGTGTTACTTTAGTCAAAAGCTGATCTCTTTGTTCTGAAGTTATTTGATTCTCGGCATATTGGTTTTCAATCATAGTGGTTTGTTGTTTAATTTCGCTGCTCTGGACTCTGTCTTGCGGAAAATAGCCCAGGAACCATATGACAATTGATGCTATAAGGATTGGACCTCCCATTTTGCGGAGATACTGACTAGCTCTTTCCCACATATGTATGACTATTGACTTGATCGTTGGCATTCTGTATGGTGGAAGTTCCATCACGAATGGCGTTTCTTCTTCTTTGAATAGGGTCTTGCGGAATAAAAGGGCAGTAAGTGAGGCAATCAGGATGCCGATTATATATAGTGTCAATAGTGCAAGACTTGCATTTTTTGGAAAGAAGATACCGATAAAAAGTATATACACCGGAAGGCGAGCACTGCACGACATAAATGGCACTATAAGCATGGTAATCATTCTGCTGCTTTTGCTTTCAATAGTGCGGGTTGACATAATAGCGGGAACATTGCATCCGAATCCCATAATCAGGGGGATAAATGATTTGCCGTGTAAACCAATTCTGTGCATAAGTTTATCCATTATGAAAGCGGCACGCGACATATAACCGGAATCTTCCATAAAAGAAATAAATAGGTATAGAATAACAATATTTGGTAGGAATACTATAACGCCACCAACACCACCAATTATTCCTTCAACTATTAGATCTTTTAGAGGACCGGGAGACATGCTGTTCCTCACAATGTTACCAATCCATGCAACAAGTGATTCAATCCATTCCATAGGGTAATTGCCTAATTGGAATGTAGCTTCAAACATAATCCATAGAAACAGGAAGAAGATAGGGAAGCCCAGATATTTGTGTGTTACTATTGAGTCGATGAGTTTGCCTTTGTTCACCTTTAACGGTTTTTCATCGAGGGTTTCTTTAAGTCCGCCGGCAATAAAACCGTATCTTGCATTAGTAAATGCAGATTCCGCATCTTCACGTAATAGTTTTTCAATATAATTGCACTCTTTATCACGATATGCAATTATCTGATCATAATTAGGTATTTTGGAAATTTGTCTTTCGACTTCTTTGTCACCTTCAAGCAGTTTTATGCAAATATATCTGAGTGGTAAACCTCTTTTTGATTGATAATGATTTTTTAGTTCACGTTCTAATATGGCAATGGATTTTTCGAGAACCCTGCCGTAAGGCAATTGAATAAAAGCGTGATCAGTTTCCTTATGAACCTTAATTATCTCCTCTAGCAATTGTGGAATACCCTGACCACGTTTACCTACTGTGGGTACAATTGGTATGTTGATTAGTTGTGAAAACGTGTTATAATCAAACTTTCGACCACTTTCTTCGAGTTCGTCATACATGTTTAGAGCTATAACCATCGGTACTTCCAGATCAAGCAGTTCTGTTGTCAGGTAAAGGTTTCTTTCAAGTGCTGAGGCAGAAACAACATTTACAATTACATCAGGTTTATCGTTTAAAATGAAATTACGTGCATAAAGCTCTTCGGGTGAGTATGAAGAAAGAGAATAAGTTCCCGGAAGATCCACAAGCGTAAAGTTATAACCATTATGTTTCAGGTAACCCTCCTTAGAATCTATCGTTACACCGCTATAATTACCCACATGCTCGTGAGCTCCGGACGCCAGATTGAATATTGATGTTTTTCCCGAGTTAGGATTGCCCATAAGAGCTACTTTAATGGTTTTTTCCTTGTTTCTTTTAGGGCAATCGTTTCGGTATTTAGAACCACTATTTAATATTTTGTTTAATTCCTTGTTGTGGTTTCTATAATTTATGCCATAACGAGTATGAATATTAGTTAATTGCTCCTCGGATGAGTCATCATAGGCTTGAAATTTTCTCATCCTATGATGTCCCTTTCCAAAATAGTCGTTTTCAGAATATCCATTTTGAGTAGCTTCAACTTTTATCATGGTAATTTCTATCATTACAGCTTCACTACGACGTAATGAAACCTCGTATTCCATGATTTCGTATTTAATAGGATCTTTTAACGGGGCGTTTAAAATAGATTTGACCTCTTCGCCTCGTACAAATCCCATCTCCAGGATTCGTTTCCTGAATGCACCGTTACCGTATACTCTTTTTATATATGCTGTTTGCCCTGTTTGAAGTTCCGACAGTCGCATTTTATATTTTCAATTTTATATTTTGCAAAGATACATTAATTATTTTATTATTTATAATCAGTATAAATAATGTAAGTATAATTTAGTTATTTTATAGGAACTATTAACAGACGAATTTGTTGTAAATTAATTATAACTTAAAATTTGAAATTTATGGAGTATAGAATTGAAAAAGATACTTTAGGTGAAGTAAAAGTGCCTGCAGATAAACTGTGGGGGGCGCAAACAGAAAGATCAAGGAATAATTTTAAGATAGGAAAACCCTCTTCAATGCCAATAGAGTTAATCTATGGATTTGCATATCTTAAAAAAGGAGCAGCATACGCCAATCATGAGTTAGGTGTTTTGTCGGTTGAAAAACGTGATTTGATAGCTCAGGTATGTGATGAAATTCTCGCAGGGAAACATGATGCTCAGTTCCCATTGGTAATATGGCAGACTGGTTCAGGCACTCAAAGCAATATGAATGTTAATGAGGTTATTGCTAATCGTGCGCAACAGTTGGTCGGTAGAGTAATAGGTGAGGGAGAAAAAATATTACAGCCAAATGATGATGTTAATAAATCGCAATCGTCAAACGACACTTTTCCAACGGGAATGCATATTGCTTGCTATAAAAAGGTAATGGAAGTAACGCTGCCCGGATTGCGTCAATTGCACAAATCACTTGAAGAGAAATCAAAAGAGATGGCAGATGTTGTAAAAATTGGTCGTACTCATCTTATGGATGCTACGCCTCTTACTCTTGGGCAGGAGTTTAGCGGTTATGTATCTCAACTGGAGCACGGAATCAGAGCAATTGAAAACACACTGCCACATCTTGCAGAACTGGCACTGGGTGGTACAGCTGTAGGTACGGGACTTAATACTCCCAAGAATTATGATATTACGGTAGCAAAATATATTGCTGAATTTACCGGACTTCCATTTATAACCGCTTCAAATAAATTTGAAGCACTTGCTGCTCATGATGCTATTGTGGAAACGCACAGTGCTCTAAAGCAGGTTGCAGTTTCACTTAACAAGATAGCAAATGATATACGACTGCTTGCATCGGGTCCTAGAAGTGGCATAGGTGAGATTATTATACCTACGAATGAGCCTGGTTCTTCAATTATGCCGGGTAAGGTGAACCCTACTCAGGCTGAAGCAGTTACTATGGTTTGCTCTCAGGTTATCGGTAATGATGTTGCAATTACTGTTGGAGGTATGCAGGGACATTTTGAGCTTAATGTGTTTAAGCCCGTTATGGCGGCTAACTTTCTACAGAGTGCTCAATTATTAGGTGATGCTGCAGTTTCTTTTGATATTCACTGTGTTTCGGGAATTGAGCCAAATATGCCAAGAATTAAAGAGTTGTTGGATAATTCACTTATGTTGGTGACAGCACTTAATACTAAAATTGGGTATTATAAAGCTGCGGAAATTGCAAATGAGGCTCACAAAAATGGTACTACTCTTAAAGAAGAGGCTGTGAGACTTGGATATGTGACAGCCGAAGAGTTTGACGAATGGGTGCGACCGGAGGAGATGATTGGTCCTTTAGGATAAAATATAAAGTTCTCGGTTATTATAAACGGTGTCGTTTCACGATGCCGTTTTTTCTTAGTATTTTTGTATACTTATTTATCGCTAAACCAAATATTTAACAATAACAAAAATATAATTTAAAAATTTATGGCTACAAAACCATTTTTTTATCAGGAACCGTTTCCTATGTCGGAGGATAAAACTGAATATTATCTACTCACCAAGGATTATGTTTCTGTGTCAGAGTTTGAAGGTAAAGAGATTTTGAAGATTTCTGGTGAGGGATTAACGCTTATGGCTCAAACTGCATTTCGTGATGTGGAGTTTTTATTGCGCCCGGAACATCAGGAACAGGTGGCTAAGATTCTGAATGATCCTGAATCAAGCGAAAACGACAAATTTGTGGCATTAACATTTCTGCGAAATGCAGAGATCTCTGCTAAAGGAATACTTCCATTTTGCCAGGATACCGGGACTGCTATTATAACAGGAAAAAAGGGTCAGAATGTGTGGACTGATGGTTGTGATTCGGAAGCTCTTTCTAAAGGTGTTTATAATACTTTTGTTAATGAGAATCTTCGTTATTCTCAGAATGCTGCTCTCAATATGTATGATGAGGTTAATACCGGTACAAACTTGCCTGCACAAATTGATTTATATGCTACGTCTGGAAATGAGTACAATTTCTTATGTATAGCAAAGGGTGGTGGTTCTGCTAATAAGACATATTTATATCAGGAAACAAAGGCATTATTGACTCCGGGTAAACTGGAGGATTTTTTAATTGAAAAAATGAAATCATTGGGTACGGCTGCTTGTCCGCCTTATCATCTTGCTTTTGTGATTGGTGGTACATCTGCAGAAGCTAATCTTAAAACCGTGAAACTGGCTTCAGCCAAGTATTATGATAACTTACCAACAGAAGGGAATGAGTATGGTAGAGCTTTTCGTGATATTGAATTGGAAGATAGATTAAAAAAAGCTTCTGAAGAGTTGGGCTTAGGTGCACAATTTGGTGGTAAATATTTTACTCACGATGTACGTGTAATCCGCTTGCCTCGTCATGGTGCTTCTTGTCCTGTAGGTATGGGAGTTTCTTGTTCGGCCGACCGTAATATTAAAGCTAAAATCAACAAAAATGGTATATGGATTGAGAAGCTTGAAGATAATCCGGCTCGCTTGATTCCTGAAGAGTATCGTAAGACCGGTGAAAGTGGTGGAGTTAAGATTGATCTTAATCAACCTATGAAAGAGATACTTGCCGAACTTTCGAAGTATCCTGTTTCTACAAGATTGTCGCTTAACGGAACAATTATTGTTGGACGTGATATCGCTCATGCGAAATTAAAGGAGCGAATTGAAAGAGGTGAAGGAATGCCTCAATATATGAAGGATCATCCTATATATTATGCAGGGCCGGCAAAAACTCCTGATGGATATGCTTCAGGATCCATGGGACCTACTACAGCGGGTCGGATGGATTCATATGTTGATTTGTTCCAATCAAATGGCGGAAGTATGATAATGCTTGCGAAAGGAAATCGCAGTCAGCAGGTTACCGATGCTTGTAAAGCACATGGTGGCTTTTATTTAGGTAGTATAGGTGGACCGGCAGCTATTCTTGCAAAGGAGAGTATTAAGAGTCTCGAATGTCTTGAATATCCTGAACTGGGAATGGAGGCTATCTGGAAAATTGAGGTGGAAAACTTCCCTGCTTTTATTCTTGTTGATGATAAGGGAAATGATTTTTTCCAGGTGGTTACTCAACCAAATTGTAGTTTTAGCTAATTTGTTGAAATAAAATATTCACAGATTAATTAAATAAAATCATGAAAAGAACGTATTTAATAATCGTGTTAATATTAGCGAGTTTTACTGTATTATTCGGTCAAACTCGTTCTATGGTTACTCTAGAAAAAGGTTGGAGGTTTACTCGACAAGATAACCCTGAATTTAAGGAGGTTGTTTATGACGATAGTAAATGGGAGTTGGTGCGAATACCACACGATTGGGCAATTTATGGACCATTCGACAAAAATAATGATGTTCATAGAATGGCAATTGTGCAGGATGGACAAACTACTGCTATTGAGCATTATGGAAGAACGGGCGGTTTACCTTTCACTGGTGTAGGTTGGTATCGTATAAACTTTACAGTTCCCGGTTTTAGCGATAGTAAACGGGTTACAGTTATGTTTGATGGTGCAATGAGTAATGCACGAGTGTACGTAAACGGTAAAGAAGCTGGTTATTGGCCTTATGGTTATAATACTTTTTACTTTGATATAACTGATCTGCTGAATGATGATGGTAAGAATAATACGCTTGCGGTTCGTTTAGAAAATCTTGAAGAGAGTTCGCGCTGGTATCCCGGGGCAGGACTTTATCGCAATGTGCATCTTATTACTACAAACGAATCGTATATTCCTGTTTGGGGAACTTACATTACTACTCCGGAGGTTAATGATGAGTTTGCTAAAGTTGATGTGAAGACTAAGGTTGTTACTGCAGGCGAGGATTATAAAGGCAAAGGTGAATATAAATTGGTTACCGATATTTTGGATGGTAATGCTAATCTGGTTTCATCAAATGAATCAGTTTTGACTCTTTATGATCAGAATGAGTTTTCTCAAACTCTTGTAGTAAAAAACCCTGAACTATGGGATATTAAGCAGCCAAATCTTTATAAAGCTGTTTCTAAACTATATAAGGATGGTAGGTTGGTTGATGAGTATAATACTTCATTTGGGATCAGAACTATAAAGGTTGTTGCAGATGAGGGCTTTTATTTGAATGGGCGACTAATTAAATTCCAAGGTGTATGTCTTCATCATGATCTAGGACCTCTTGGAGCTGCTGTAAATGATGCTGCAATCCGTCGTCAGATTCGTATTATGCAGGATATGGGGGTTAATGCTATTCGGACTTCTCATAACATGCCTGCACCTGATTTTGTGAAGATTGCTGACGAAATGGGGATGATGATTATGGCTGAATCATTTGATAGTTGGAGAATTCCTAAGGTCAAAAATGGCTATAATCTTTATTTCGATGATTGGGCAGAAAAGGATATGATTAATCTGATTCATAATTTTAGGAACAGTGCTAGTGTAGTTATGTGGAGTATTGGA
The DNA here is from genome assembly GCA_964484665.1 of uncultured Proteiniphilum sp. Lineage (GTDB taxonomy): Bacteria > Bacteroidota > Bacteroidia > Bacteroidales > Dysgonomonadaceae > Proteiniphilum. The sequence continues at coordinate 55,420 of CAZAFR010000002.1, forward strand.
AATGAAGTTGAAGAACAGGATGACCCTCAGGGAGCAAAAGTAGCTCGTTTTCTACAAGATATAGCTCATATGGAAGATCCGACACGTCCGGTTACTATTGGTATGGATAGAGTAGATAATGTTTTCTCAAATGGAATGGCTGCAATAATGGATATACCAGGCTTTAATTACCGTTCTTTTCGTTATCAAGAAGCTTATGATAAACTGCCTCAGCAGGTGATCCTTGGTTCTGAAACAACCTCAGCATTTAGTTCGCGTGGTGTTTACAAATTCCCTATCGAGCGTAAACAGATGACAATCTATGACGACCATCAGGCTTCATCTTATGATGTTGAGCATGCTGTGTGGTCGAATATACCGGAAGATGATTTTATCCAACATGACGATTATTATTTTACAATGGGAGAATTTATCTGGACTGGTTTTGATTACCTGGGTGAACCAACTCCTTATTATAGTAACTGGCCAAGTCATAGTTCTTTGTTTGGTGCAGTTGATCTTGCTGGTATTCCAAAGGATAGATTTTATCTTTATCGTAGTCATTGGAACAAAGAAGAGGAAACACTTCATATTTTGCCCCACTGGAACTGGGAAGGTCGTGAAGGAGAAGTAACCCCTGTATTTGTTTACACAAACTATCCTTCAGCGGAACTTTTTATAAATGGTAAGAGTCAGGGCGTAAGGACTAAAGACTTGTCAGTTGGAGTTGATGGTAGCTATACAGCTGAGGCGCAAAAGTCTTTTGAGCGACAGAAAAGATATCGACTAATGTGGATGGATACTAAATATGAGCCCGGAACAGTTAAGGTTGTTGCTTATGATGAAGCCGGTAGTGCAGTTGCTGAAAAAGAAATTCGTACTGCAGGAAAGCCATACCAACTGGTTCTTGAAGCTGATAGGAATGTGCTAACTGCTGATGGAAAAGATCTCTCGTTTATAACGGTATCTGTGGTTGACAGAAATGGTAACCCTTGTCCCAATGTAAATGAGTTGGTGAAATTTAGTGTAAAAGGTGCAGGCACTTATCGTGCCGGTGCTAATGGCGATCCGACAAATATCGACCTGTTTCATCTGCCGCAGATGCATCTTTTTAACGGAAAACTGGTGACAATTGTAGAATCTTCCGAAACCCCGGGAATCATAACTTTGGAGGCGAATGCAAAAGGGCTGAGAAAGGGTAGTATTAAAATAGAGACCAAATAATTGTTTTGTTTAGTTAAGTTGCATTCAGGGTCATAGCACCTTTTATGATGTATGGCCCTGATTGATTTATCCAACTATTGAAACCCGATTGTATAAATAAGTAGTAAAAGGGGTTAAATGATACGAACATACTTTTACTTACATACAATCCAAACATAGATTTTTTTATCTTTGTACCTCTAAAAACACAAAGAATGGCAAGAAAGAGGAAACAACTTCCCTTATTAAAAAATGTGGTTATAACTGATGTGGCTGCTGAAGGTAAAGCAATTGCTAAGGTAGATGGTATGGCTGTTTTTGTGCCATTTGCTGTCCCGGGCGATGTGGTGGATATTCAGTTGACTCGTAAGAAACGTAGCTTCGCAGAGGGTAAGGTTGTACGTGTTGAAAATTATTCTGAAAAAAGAGCAGAACCATTCTGTGAACATTTTGGCGTTTGCGGCGGTTGCAAGTGGCAAAATCTGCCTTACGAGGAACAATTGAAATATAAACACAGGCAGGTCTTAGATAATCTTGAGCGGATTGGTAAAATTGAACTTCCTGAAATTTATCCTATTCTTGGAGCTCCTAAAGCCTTATTCTACAGAAATAAGCTCGAATATACATTCTCCGATAATAGATGGCTTACGGAGGATGAGATATCATCGAATAAAGAGTTTACACAAAAGAATGCACTTGGGTTTCATATACCCGGTATGTTTGATAAAGTGCTTGATATCAACAAGTGTTGGTTGATGGATGATATTCAGAATAATATAAAAAACAGTATACGTGAATTTTGTTTGAATAATGATTACTCTTTTTTTGATCTGCGTAATCAGGCTGGTTTTATGAGAACATTAATAATACGAAACACTTCCATTGGTGAGTGGATGGTTATTGTTGTTTTTTATGAAGATGATGAGGATAAGAGAAAAAGATTAATGAATTATATTCAAACTGAATTTCATCAGATAACTTCATTGCTTTATATTATTAATCAGAAGGCAAATGATACTATTATCGATCAGGAAGTTATCACTTGGAGCGGACGTGATCATATCTTTGAGGAAATGGAAGGACTGAAGTTTAAGATTGGTCCCAAATCATTTTATCAGACAAACAGCGAACAGGCTTGTCATCTTTATGAGGTTGCTCGTGAGTTTGCTCAATTAAACGGTGACGAGTTGGTTTATGACCTGTATACCGGCACCGGTACTATTGCCAATTTTATTGCGCGTGATGTTAGAAAAGTGATTGGTATCGAGTATGTTGAAGAGGCTATAAAGGATGCAAAAGTTAATTCCGAAATCAACGGTATAGAGAACACTCTTTTCTTTGCGGGCGATATGAAAGATGTACTTACTTCAGAGTTTATTGAAATCCATGGTAGGCCTGATGTAATTATCACTGATCCTCCACGTGTGGGTATGCATAAAGATGTTATAAATGCTATACTTATCGCAGAGCCTAAAAGGATAGTATATGTAAGTTGTAATCCGGCAACTCAGGCACGTGATTTAAGTCTGCTGGATTTAAAGTATAGAGTTACATGCGTGCAACCTGTGGATATGTTTCCTCAGACGCATCACGTGGAGAATGTTGTATTATTGGAGAAAAGATAATAAACTATTATCTGAGTTTTATGATTTGAACTGATTATTTATTGCCTTATCTAACCGGCTCAACTGTATAACCCTGCTTTCTGAGCCCTTCTATCAGTCCCGTTTCCCCCGGCAGATGCAGGCAGCCAACAGCTATAAATGAGGTTTTATCCGCCATTATAGCGGGTAACTTTTCTAGCCATCTATTATTACGGTCTTTATTTAAAGAATTCTTTTCTTCTTCAGTACTAGGACAGGGGTCATTTTGCAATTCTTTTTCTGATAGTTTTAATAGTGCAGTTATATCATGAGCGTGATATGCAATCTGAAGTTCGTCCATTTGTTCTTTAAGTATGTCAGGATTTTTAATCATGCAGATTAGCATCTCAGCTTGACGCTCTAAAGTTTGTGTATTGAGTAATACTTGTATCTGATCTTCAGCTGTTTCTAATCCAATCACTGGTCTAGCACGTTTTATTGCTTGTTCTTGAAAATACTGATCCATACTTATCTCATTTGATAGAGATGGATAAAACTGCTTGTAAAGTGTTAAAGTAATTAAATTAGAAAGAAGTGCCGGTTTCATGACTCTTAATTGATCAAGTCCCACTCCTAAAAGATCCTTGAGTGTACTGTCAAGTAATGCTATGTCTTCCTGAGCGAGCAGCGATTCATAAGATATATCTTCAGGTAAAAGTGACTCACTCATTATTTTCATTTGCATCTCAGGCATATTACTCATTTCGAGTTCACCAACAGCCTGTTCTGTATTTTCAAAGGCAGTTTTCAGGCCGGGTACGGAATCAAGAAATGTTGTTGGCACAAGATGATGTGTTCCAAAAAGATAAGATGGTTCTTTTAATCCGTTCTCCGAAATTTTCCATAATAAAGAGTTAGGGTCAATCTTTGACTGACCCGTGCATGACAACATCATAAATAACGCCACTAAAACCAACAATGATTTTTTAAACATAATATTTTTTTATTGTTTTTATATGTAGTCTGCCTCAGTGGTTTTGTTAAATGAGGCCCTCTCTTTTCCTATACCGAAGAAATCAAACAGTATACAAAAAATAGTAAATGAAGGTATAATATCTGTTGCAGGAAGTAGCTCCTCAATAAATGTTACAAGTGAGGTGTATTTCCCTTTTTTATTGCCAAACATATTATAACTTATCGAGGCAGCTATTGGAGCCCATACTATATCAACAAACGGACCTATTACCGGAATTGCTGCAGATGTCACCCCAATAGCATCGAGTAACACACATTTGGCTAATTTTATATATTTATTACCCATGCAAATATTTATATACTTGTCTAAATAATTAATTTTTAAGTTACTCCAGCGTCAAGAGAGGTGCCTAAAGGACTCTAAGACCTTGCTGCAAGCTCTTTATCCAACATATAAATTCCTACTCCTTTATTTCCAATCAGCTTTAAAGCATCCACCAGACCTTGTGCTGTCTCTTCTTCTTCTACTTGCTCATTTACAAACCATTGTAGTATATTTTCTGTAGCATAATCATTTTCGCTACGAGCAATAGTTACTAAGTTATTTATCAACGAAGTTACAACTTTTTCATGACTTAATGTATCTTCAAATGCTTGTAGAGCAGTATCCCAAGAAGTTTGTACTTCATTAATCGGTTGTAATTCTACTTTGTTCCCTTTTGATATCAGGTAATTCATGAATTTAAAAGCGTGATCTTGTTCTTCATGAAATTGTACTTTAAACCAGTTTGCAAATCCGGGCAATGCATTGTTTGCAAAATGAGTTGACATAGATAAATAGAGGTATGCTGACCATAATTCGGCATTAATCTGTTTGTTGATTTCTGTTTCTAATTTTTTACTAATCATGATTTTATTATTTTTATTTGTTTCACATTATGTTAAAACATTTCATGTTGGAAAAAGTTTAAAAAATATGGGTACTTTTATTTTTCTATGAGAATTAAATTTATTGTTATCTTTGCATTATGACATCTTGGAAAAAAGATTTTTATTAATTTTCTTCAAATGAACTTGCTAAGAGATAAAATGATGAAATATGATGCCCCGCAACGTGCGAAGGCAGCAGGAATCTATCCCTACTTTAGGGCTATCGAGAGTGAACAAAACACAGAGGTTATCATTAATGGTAAGAAAGTCCTTATGTTTGGATCCAACGCATATTTAGGCCTTACCAATCATCCTAAGGTAGTTGAGGCTGCCATTGAGGCAACTAAAAAATATGGGACAGGAATGGCCGGCTCTCGTTTTCTCAATGGTACTCTTGACATACATCTTAAGTTGGAAAGGAAACTTGCCAATTTTATGAATAAGGATGAGGCTATAGTATTCTCAACAGGTTTTTCTGTAAATGAAGGTGTACTTGGCTGCCTTACCGGACGTGAAGATTATATAATTTGGGACGAAAGAGATCACGCTTCTATTATTGAAGGATTACGTACCTCTTTTTCTACTAAATATAAATTCAGACATAACGATATGGGACATCTTGAGAAACAACTCAAGCGCTGTGATACCCAGAGTGTTAAGCTAATTGTTGTGGACGGTGTATTTAGTATGGAGGGTGATTTGGCAAATTTGCCTGAAATTGTTAGACTGGCAAGTAAGTATAATGCCAGTATTATGGTTGATGAGGCTCACAGCTTGGGAGTTCTTGGCAAAAAATATAGTGGTAGGGGAGTTGCGGACCATTTTGGTTTGCTTGATGATATAGATCTTGTTATGGGTACTTTTAGCAAATCACTTGCATCGATAGGTGGTTTTATTGCGGGGGATTATCCGGTAATTAATTACTTGAGACACAATGCAAGAACTAATATTTTTAGTGCCAGCATTACACCGGCTGCGACTGCCGCTGCATCTGCCGCACTTGATATTTTAAAATCGGAACCTGAGAGAGTACGAAATCTTTGGGAACTAACACATTATGCAATAAATCAATTTAAAGAAAGAGGTTTTGAATTAGGGCCAACTGCCACACCTATTATGCCACTTTATGTAAGAGATAATGATAAGACATTTCTGATTACAAAACTTTTATTTGAAGAAGGTATATTTGTAAACCCTGTTGTTTCGCCCGGTGTGTCACCCGGTGATACCCTTATCCGTTTTTCTCTAATGGCCACACACACAAAAGATCAGGTAGATTTTGCAATTGAACATATAGCCAAGGTCTTTAAAAAAATGGGAATAATGTGATTTTTCCGGATTAAAATCGTATAGTTTTAGCAGTCAAAAGACTACTTCAAGTATTATATACATATTGGTGTTGGGAATTTTCACCGTGTACTTTAAACTTCCTTAGCTCTTTTATGTTGATTTGAAGTATTAATAGTGATTAATGTAAATCTTAATTTATTTGATATTATAAAAAAGAGTGATTTACAACCACTGCTATTTTTTCAGTTCTTCATAGAGTATCGGCAGATTTATTTGGATAAGGACAATAGACAAGGTTAAAGAAATGAAAATAGGCACCTTGATTTTGTTAAAAGTGAGCTGTTTTGATACTGTTTTAAATTTAAAAAGTAATAAATACAAACTTAATCTGTAAAAAAACAGTACTTTTGTATGCAATAAAAATTTAAAGGTAAAGCTTATGTCATTTATTGCAGATAAAATTATTATGGAAGGTTTAACGTTTGACGATCTTCTATTAGTTCCGGCCTATTCTAAGGTACTTCCCCGTGAGATCAACCTTAAGACAAAATTTTCAAGAAATATATCACTTAATATTCCAATGGTTTCGGCAGCTATGGATACAGTCACCGAAACAACTATGGCCATTGCAATAGCCCGTGAGGGTGGTATTGGTGTGATACACAAAAATATGAGCATCGAAGAACAGGCGAAACAGGTTAAAGCTGTTAAGCGTGCCGAGAATGGAATGATAATCGATCCTATTCGCATAACCCCTGATAAAACAGTTGCCGATGCTTTAGCGTTGATGTCTGAATATAAGATTGGTGGTATTCCGGTGGTTAAGGAGGATAACCTACTTGTTGGTATTGTTACCAACCGTGACCTAAGATTTGAGAAGTCGATGGGTAAAAAGATTGATGTGGTGATGACAAAAGATAATCTTGTTACTACTCGACAGTCAACAAATCTTGATGATGCGGCTGAAATATTGCAAAAATATAAAATTGAAAAACTGCCGGTTGTTGATTCAGATAATAGACTGGTTGGACTTATTACATATAAAGATATTACGAAAGCAAAAGATAAACCATTTGCAAGTAAAGATGAGCAGGGACGTTTACGTGTAGCTGCAGGGATAGGTGTTACAAAAGATTCAATAGAAAGAACAGCTGCGCTGATAGAAGCCGGAGTTGATGCAATTGTTATAGATACAGCTCATGGTCACTCAAAAGGTGTAGCGGAGATGCTTAAACTTGTGAAAAGTACTTTTAAAGATATTGATGTTGTAGTAGGGAATATTGCAACTGCCGATGCAGCAAGATTTCTTGCTGATGCGGGAGTAGATGGTATCAAGGTCGGGATTGGTCCCGGTTCAATTTGTACTACCAGAATAATTGCAGGTGTAGGGGTTCCTCAACTTTCTGCAATTTATGAAGTTGCTAAAGCATTGGAAGGGACTGGTATTCCAGTGATTGCTGATGGAGGCTTAAGGTATTCAGGTGATATTGTTAAAGCGATTGCAGCCGGTGGCTCATCTGTGATGATGGGCTCTATGCTTGCAGGGACAGAAGAATCTCCCGGGGAAACGATTATCTTTAATGGAAGAAAATTCAAATCTTATCGAGGAATGGGCTCTTTATCTGCTATGCAACATGGCTCAAAAGATCGTTATTTTCAAGATGTGGAAGATGATGTAAAGAAATTGGTACCTGAAGGAATTGAAGCAAGAGTGCCATTTAAAGGTACATTACAAGAGGTAATCTATCAGATGGTAGGTGGACTTCGTTCAGGAATGGGCTACTGTGGTGCAGAAAATATCGAAAAACTGCACGATGCTAAGTTCACACGTATAACTGCGGCCGGTTATACAGAAAGTCACCCTCATGATGTTATGATTACACGTGAGGCTCCAAATTATAGTAAAGGGACTGAATAATAAAACTTGAATATAAATTATTTGTAGGGATTGATGAGTTTACTTTTCAATCCCTTTTTGCATCGGTACAAATATAAAATCTCCATGTAACGACTCTTCAAAAGAGTCTTCACCTGTTCGTTTAATGATTGTCATCTTTTGTCCTGATCTTCCACCTACAGGCACTACCATCCAACCACCTACACGTAATTGATAAATAAGTTTTTGTGGAATTTCTTCAGGTGCGGCAGTTACAAGTATCTTGTCGAAAGGTGCACTGTCGGGTAAGCCTTCATATCCATCGCCATAAAACAGGTGAGGATAGTAGTCTAAGGAATTTAGAATTTTTTTTGCTGATAAGTATAATTCTTCGAATCTTTCTATACTGTAAACCTCAGCTCCCATTTCACAAAGAATAGCTGCCTGATAGCCACTGCCGGTTCCTATTTCCAGGACTTTCTCACCTGGCTTAATACGCAAGAGTTGGGACTGATATGCAACAGTATAAGGTTGTGAGATTGTCTGCCCTTTTTCTATTGGTAGAGGACGGTCAAGATAGGCTGAACCTCTTATTTTCTCATCAACAAATTCATGTCTGGGAACTGTGGCTATAGCCTTGAGTACGAGCGGATCTGCTATGCCTTTTTGTTCAAGCTGTTTTGATAGCTTAATAGCTTCAGTAGTCTGCTGAGAATCCATAATTACATCTGTATTAGAATTTCTACTTTTTGAATTATATGATGAGCAGGTTATTAGTCCAACACAACAAAGTAGAATTAGTGTTTTCATTTTTTAATCTGTTTACATTATTATTACAAAGATAATGTATTTCTGAACTATATGATGTTTATTTTCAAATTCAACAGTTTTAAAAAAATATTTCGTATATTTCGAATATTTACTAAAATGGGCGTGAGAATATGAACAAAGGTTTACTAATACTATTTATATGTATTTTTTCAATTCAAAGTTGTATGGTTCAGAAAAATGATGCTGAGCAAATAATCCGTAATGTTCAGGAAAAATATGCACCGGACAAAAGAGTGGAGGTTTTTAATGCAGAATTACTGCACAAAGATAAGAGTGTTTTAATTAAAGGAGAAACTACAAGTAGTGAAGCGCATGAAGAGTTGCTTAATGAATTGAGAAGGATTTACCCGAATGTTGAAGATTCTCTGCGTTTATTGCCTGACGTTAGATTAGGTGAAAAAACAGAGGGCGTTATTTATAACTCAGTTGGGACATTACGGTATGCTCCAAGATATAATGCTGAGCTAGTTTCACAGGCATTACTGGGAACACACGTAAGAATCCTTGAAGAGGAAAGAGGATGGTTACGGGTGCAAACACCCGACGGTTACATTGGATGGATGAAGGGTTCGGTTGAACTTATGACTAAAAGTGAGCTGCATGAATATAATAAGCAACCTAAAGTTATAGTTACAAGCATTTTTGCAAATTCTTATGAAAAAGCTGATGGTAACTCGTTGCTGGTATCTGATTTGGTTATAGGTAATATATTGAACGTCAAATCAGAGAGTGACCGATTTTTTGAAGTTGTATATCCTGATGGACGAAATGCGTTTGTTAAATTTTCCGACGTTATGAAATTATCGGAATGGTTGAATAATATTGAACTTACCGGAGAAAGTATAGTAAATACTTCATACAGGTTTAAGGGTGTACCTTATGCTTGGGGAGGGACTTCGTCAAAAGGAGTGGATTGCAGCGGGTTTACCAAAAGTGTATATTTCATGCACGGTATTGTTCTTGCCAGAGATGCATCTCAGCAAGTTAATCAAGGCGAATTGGTTGATGCTGATAGAGATTTTAGTAAACTGTTACCGGGTGATTTAATATTTTTTGGAACAAAGGATAAGACATCAGAAAGAGTTGTGCATGTTGGTATTTATATTGGAAATAATTATTTTATTCATGCATCGGATAATGTGCGCATAAGCAGTTTGGATCCTCTTGATTCATTATATGATGAATTTAATGCCGGTAGATATTTGCGTACTAAAAGGTATATTATTGATGGACAAGCAGTAAATGTTAATAAGTTAGAACCATAATGAATTAAAATATTATTTTTACTATGAATAAAGAACGACGCAAATTTATAAAATCAACAGCATTTGCAGCAGCGACTTTTGCAACATCTTCTGTTGCGTTTAAAGCATCTGCAAATAAAAATACTTCAACAAATAGTAATGCATCTTCAGATAATAAAATACTCTTCAATTTTAATAAAAATAAATCATCTTCTGAAATGATATTATCATGGACTCCCTATAATCTGCAACTTAAACATACATTTACTATATCCGGTTTTTCAAGAACTACTACACCAGTAGTACTTACTAGGATTGAGTATGATGGTCTTGCTGGTTATGGTGAAGCATCTCTTCCTCCTTATCTGGGTGAGTCACAGGCGTCGGTTATCGATTTTTTAAAAAAAGTTGATTTATCTGGTTTTAATGATCCTACACACATTGAAGAAATTGTTCATTATGTCGACTCAATTGCTATAAATAATACTGCAGCTAAAGCAGCTGTTGATATTGCATTGCATGATCTTGTTGGCAAAATGATTGGTGCTCCGTGGTATAAAATGTATGGATTAGATAAAAGAGATGTACCGGATACTACATTTACAATAGGTATCGATACTGATGAGGTTGTACGTGAGAAAACTCTAGAGGCTAAAGATCAGTTTAATATACTTAAAGTAAAAGTGGGAGGACCAGATGATAAAAAAACTATAAGTGCTATTCGTTCTGTCACTGATTTGCCGTTGTGTGTGGATGCAAACCAGGGATGGACCGACCGGCAGCAAGCGCAGGATATGATTTTCTGGCTGAAAGAGCAGGGTGTGGTTATGATTGAACAACCAATGCCGAAAAACGATTTGGATAGTATAGCAAGACTGACTGAAGTGAGTCCTCTTCCAATTTTTGCCGATGAGTCTTTGCAACGGCTACATGATATAGAGCGGATGAAAGGTGTTTTCTCAGGTATTAACATAAAACTAATGAAGTGTACGGGTATGAATGAAGCCGTTAAAATGCGCAATCTGGCTGATGCTTTGGGGATGAAGGTAATGATAGGATGTATGACAGAAACTTCTTGTGCCATTTCTGCTGCTTCACAGCTTTACTCGGGAATGGATTTTGCAGATCTTGACGGGGCTCTTTTAATAGGGAACGACTGTTTTGAGGGTGCTACACTCGAGAATGGCAAAATAATAGCATCCGATCTCCCTGGAATTGGTGTTGTACCTAATCAAGAGTTAAATTTCAGTAGGAAATGATATAATTAACGGATAATTTTTATTAAATCAAATAAATTTCATCTGATTTTATCAAAAGGCATCCTTTTGAATGCATCTGTTTTAAAGCTTCACTTCCATCAATCGGCTGTGCGTTCACTGCAGCAATTGTATCTGTAATCACGTAAGTGTTGGTTTTATTTTTAACAGCATCAAGTGCACTCTGCTTTACACAGTAGTCGGTTGTAAGTCCGCAAATATAAAGAGTAGTAATTCTCTTTTTTTTAAGATATTCTGCAAATGAAATATTGGTGGCTTCAAAAGCTGAATAGCAGTCATCTTTATTATCTGTACCCTTTTTAAGTTTCAGGTTGATTTTTTTGCTATTTAAATTAGGGTGAAATTCTGCACCTGTTGTGCCGGCAACACAATGAATAGGCCATTTTTTAAAATGTACAGAATCTTTGGGATGCCAGTCTTGTGATGATATAACCAAATCAAATTTTTCCATTAATTTGTTTATTGTTGGAATGATTTTATCTCCATTTTGAACCCCAAGTGCTCCTCCGGGATAAAAATCATTTTGAATGTCAACAATAAGTAATTCTGTTTTCATAATTAAAATCTTCTTTTTTATCATTATAACTAAAGAACAATAAAGCAGTTCATAAAGTATGAATTAAGGAAAAAAATCACTAATTGTAGTGATTGTTTCATGATCATTATTACTATTACTTTGTAACTTAACTTAGGTTAAATTCAGATTTTTATAAAAGAACAGATTCTTTTAACCCAATTCTATAATAAAATAACTCAATTATGAAGAAGTTGATATTGTTGGCATCTATAGTTTTCAGCATATTTTTTACTGTTTACGGAGCAGATTATGAAAAAGACAATCCTCAGGATACATTGAGAATTTATTATCTAGATGAATTCGTTATAACTACATCTGTTAAAGAGACAAATCAGCTTAAGAATATGCCAACAGCAGTTTCGGTGGTGTCTCCCAATCAGCTTCAGAACACACAGATAAAGTCATTGCCTGACCTTAGCAGTTATATACCTAATTTTTTTATTCCTTCTTATGGTTCTAAAGTTTCAACACCAATTTATATTCGTGGTATAGGAGCTAGGCTTGGTTCACAGAC
>CAZAFR010000002.1:67798-130834 GCA_964484665.1 uncultured Proteiniphilum sp.
AGTAAGTTATCAAACAATTTTGGACTATCAACAGCTGCTTATTATAAGCGTGATGATGGATACTTTATAAATAATTACACGAATGAGAAAGTAGATAATTCAGAAAATGCCGGAGGCAGGATCAAGTTAGAATGGCAGGTATCTCCGGATTTCAAGGCTTTATTGTTTGGTAATTATGATTACGTTAGTGGTGGAGCATTCCCCTATATGCATGTTGATTCCACAGAATCCAGTTTTAATGAACCCTCTTCTTATGATCGCCATCTTTTTACAAATGGGTTATCTCTCGATTGGCTTAGAAATGGTTTTAGTATTCACTCTACAACAGGATTTCAGTATTTGAAGGATGATATGAAAATGGACCAGGACTACACTTCTAAATCGGTGTTTTCTATAAACCAGATGCAAGAACAGCATTCATTAAGTCAAGAGTTTACAGTGAAATCAGAGATAGGTAAAAAGTATAATTGGGTATTGGGAGCTTTTGGGTTTTATGACAAAAAAGTGATTGATACACCGGTAGCCATTAAAGAGGATGGCATGGTTGCTATGCAAGGTCACCTCGACAAGGCTATAGAAGTGATGGGGGCTCCTTTAAGAATAGTTTATGCTAATGACAGGATAGACCTTCCGGGTATTTATACTAAACCATCAAAAGGTGCAGCACTTTTTCACCAATCTACTTTTAACGATCTGTTTGGAGTTGATGGATTATCTGCAACGGTAGGACTGAGATTCGACTATGAGCATACGAGTATGGATTTTTCAACTGAGAGTAATGGTGGTGATGTGAATCTGGAGTTTAATATTCCGAATAGACCAATGCCTACAGTGTTTGTTGAAGCTGATACTTTGATTGAAGGATCTTTTAGCAGAGATTTTGGTCAGTTTCTTCCAAAATTTGCTCTTAAATACGATTTTTCGCCTACTTCAATGATCTATGTATCAACATCTAAAGGCTATAAAACCGGAGGATATAATGAACAGATCTTTTCAGAAGTTTTGCAAAATGCTCTTGCCGAATCAATAATGCAAAACTCCATGAGCGGTATGCCTCCCGGTATGTTTCCCGGAGGTGGAGCTTCGGACTCTGACTCTGAGGTAATTACTCTTGAAGATATGTTGTCGTATGATCCCGAAACAAGCTGGACCTATGAAGTAGGTGGGCGCTATGAAATGTTTAACAGAAAATTATCACTCATTTATGCTATTTTTTACTCGAAAGTTGATGACATTCAGATTATTAAACTAACGCGACAAGGCACTTCAGGCAGAACTGTAGAAAATGCAGGTAAATCAGAAAGTAAGGGTTTTGAATTGAGCATGAAATATAGTCCTATTAAAAATCTTTCATTCTATGGTGATTATGGATTTGCCGATGCAAGGTTTGCAAATTATGAAGCATCAGATGATATTAGTTACTCAGGAAATTATATTCCTTTTGCTCCACGTCACACTTTGAGCATCGGAATAGGATTTGTTCATAATTTTGGCTACAGATCTTTTATTGACAGGTTTAATGCAAATATTCAGTATACCGGCGTTGGTAAAATATATTGGACAGAATCTAATAAAACAAGACCGACAGATAGTGATAAAGGTGTAGAACTTTACCAGCCCTTTTATGGATTGATGAATGGGTCTGTTTCTGTTGAAAAGGGCGCTTTCTCATTAGAACTTTGGGGCAAGAACTTGTTAGGTACAGACTATAACTCATTTTTGTTTGAGGCTGAAGATATGACGACCGGCAATATTAATCAATTTGTACAGCGGGGTTATCCTACTAGGATGGGTGTTACTTTACGATGTACTTTTGACAGATAATTCAAGTTTGATTCTTAAGGACCTATGCAATAGCAATTTTTAAATCCGGACCGATAAATAATAATATTATAATAGTGTGTAGAGAGTGCATACACGCCAAGTAAATCATACTCTGCTATAAAGAATAATATTAATTAAAAAAGCCAAAGCAAAAGTACCACAATTATCAGCGCCGGTAGCATATTCATTACGCGGAGTTTTTTAATACCGAGTATATTTATACCTAACCCGATAAGTAATATTCCTCCTACATTTGTGAGGCCAAGTATCATATCTTCAGTAAAAAAATTTGTTGCGTATCTTGCCAGTAACGTTAAAGCAGCTTGAAATATAAATAATGGAATAAAAGAAAAAACTACGCCTACACCAAAAGCCGAGGCTAAAAGTATTGACGAGGAAAAGTCCATCAGTGATTTTGTATAAAGCAGATCGGGAGACCCTCCTGTCCCTTCCTGAATTGTGCCGAGGATTGTCATAGAACCAACACAAAACATCAGGAAAGCGGTAATTAATCCTTCCGAAAATCTTTCACTTCCTATTTTGAAACGTTTTTTAAGATACTCGCTAATCTGTTCAACACCCTTTTCTAAATTCCACCATTCTCCTAAGATAGATCCTAAAGCGAGACTGCTGACTACTATAAGTATTTTTTCCATACTAACAGCCATGGAAGCTCCTATAGCAATAGTAAAGAGGCCTATTGCTTGAAAATAGATAGTTGTAACGCGATCAGGCATCTTTTTATTAAGGAAAAGACCAAGTAGCCCTCCTATTAATACGGCTGCTGTATTTACGAGTGTTCCAATCATCTTTTGTCTTTAAAGCTGCAAATGTATTAAAAATATAATGATATACGAACTTAATGTGGAGCTTGTAATACAATAGTTGCTTGATTCCATCCGGCCTTGATATATGCTTCAATTTTGTATCTTTGTTCCTGGTATAAATATTTCTTTTTTTTCATAACAACACAAAAGTAATGTTTTTAACCCATTTCATAGAGGGGACGTCCTCTCTATGATTCCTTTAATACTTAGTGTTGCATTTACTAATTGAATTTACGTTTTAACTAAAAAGATTTATCTTTGCATTAACAAAAAAAACAAAAGAATATATGTATAATTGGTTTGAATGTAAATTGAAATATGATAAAATGCTGGAAACTGGTATTCAGAAGACAGTAACAGAGCCTTATCTGGTGGATGCGTTATCGTTTACTGAAGCAGAAGCAAGGATTATTGAAGAGATTAAGCCTTTTATCTCAGGTGAGTTTACTGTGTCGGATATTAAACGTGTTAAATATTCAGATTCTTTTTTTAACGAAACAGGCGACAGATATTATAAGGCTAAATTATATTTTATTACATTGGATGAGAAAAGTGGTTCTGAAAAGAAAACTGCAGTAAACATGCTCGTTCAGGCATCAGCGCTTAAAGAGGCTGTGGAGATTATTGAAGTAGAGATGAAAAAGACGATGATCGACTATACAATTGCCTCTGTTATAGAAACAGCAATAATGGATGTTTTTCCATATTCAGGTGATAAGATTATTAAACAGGAAGAATGAGTATAAGGTCCAAAATAGAAAAGTTAAGAGAGATTGTTCCTACGGAAGTAAGGATTGTAGCAGTTTCCAAATTTCATTCCAATGATGAGATTATGGAAGCTTATGAAGCCGGTCAGCTAATATTTGGCGAAAATCGTGTTCAGGAACTTGTCCAAAAACAACAAGATCTTCCCAAAGATATTGAATGGCATTTTATTGGGAATCTGCAGCGAAATAAAGTTAAACAGATTGCACCCTTTATTTCATTAATTCATAGCTTAGACAGTGAAAGATTGATGCTTGAGATTGAAAAACAGGGTTCTTTAAACAATCGAATAATTCCCTGTCTTCTTCAGATTCATATTGCTGATGAGGAAACTAAATCAGGATTCTCTCCTGAGGAGTGTCGACATTTTTTGTCTGAGGGTAAATGGAGTGAATGTAGTCATGTGAAAATATCAGGAATTATGGGTATGGCTACATTTACAGAAGATGAAAATAAAGTGAGGAAAGAATTTAATCAGCTAAAGTCACTTTTTGATGAATTCAAACTGAACTATTTTGAAAATGATCCTTATTTTAAGGAAATTTCCATGGGAATGACCGGAGATTATAAATTAGCTATTGAAGCCGGAAGCACTATTGTGCGTATTGGGACATTGATTTTTGGGAGTCGCTGATTTCAACTGATATTATTTTGAATATATCTTATCGGTAATATCAATAAAATTCCCTATTTTTGCTTATTATGAAATTTTGAAAAACATTTTGTTTATCTCATGACTACAAGTTTACAAACTACATTTGCGGGCTTACAGCTCAAGAACCCAGTTATTGCCGCTAGCAGTGGCTTGACAAATTCCACCAAAAAAATTATAGAGCTGGAGAAAGCCGGCGTGGGAGCGATTGTTTTGAAATCTCTTTTTGAAGAACAGATTGAGAATCATTCAGAGAAACTATCCCAGATAACGGATTATCCCGAGGCAGCTGATTACATCAATGCTTATGTAGAGATGAATCATATGGATAAGTATCTGGAGCTTATTCGTTCTGCAAAGTCGCATTGTAATGTGCCTATTATTGCGAGTATAAATTGTTATAAAATGTCTAGGTGGACAGATTTTGCAAAATCAATCCAGGATGCAGGTGCCGATGGATTGGAGTTAAATCTGTTTGTGCTTAATGCGGGAGAATTCGGAGACACGTATCTCGAGGATACTTATGTAAATATTGTAAGAGAATTAAAAAAAGTAATTCATATTCCGGTTGTGATAAAGATGGCAAAAAATATCAGTAATCTTCCGGGACTTGTTTCTAAATTGAAAGCTCTGAAAGCAGATGGGGTAGTATTGTTTAATCGTTTTTATCAACTCGATATTGATATTAATAATCTTGCATTAAAAGCTGGTTCGGTTTTTAGTAATCCCTCTGATTTTAGTGATACTTTAAGATGGACAGCAATAGTATCTGGTCGCGTACCGGATTTTGATATTGCCTGTTCTTATGGAGTACACACATGGGAAGATGTGATCAAAGGAATTCTGGCAGGTGCAGGTGCAATTCAGCTATGCAGTGCCTTATACGAGAATGGTCTAGAAATTGTGGACAATATCCTAACATGCGTTGAAGAGTGGATGAACCAAAATAATTATACTCGTATAGAAGAATTCAGAGGTAAGTTGAATTATGCAAACATTGAAAGTCCTTATTTGTACGAAAGAGTACAGTTTATGAAGTATTTCTCAAATTATAAATAGTTACTTAAGTAGTAGTTTTTGCTTTTTGTGAATTTAGAATAAAATCGTATGAACATACAACAATTAGAATATATTATTGCTGTAGATAATTATCGTCATTTTTCCAAAGCTGCAGAAGCCTCATTTGTCACACAACCAACTCTGAGTATGATGATTCAGAAACTTGAGGATGAATTGGGGGTTAAAATATTCGATCGCTCACAGCTACCCATACAACCAACAGAGATTGGAATAAGAATTATTGAGCAGGCAAGAGTTGCAATTGCTCAAGTTAACCAGATAAAAGAGATAATTCTTGAAGAAAAGGGGATTGTTAAAGGTGTTTTCCGTCTTGGAATAATTCCTACTGTTTCTCCCTATCTTTTGCCAAAGCTTATGCAGGTACATAGTGATAATAAGTACGATATACGGATTATTATTTCGGAACTTACTACTAACCAGATATTAAAAGGACTTTCAAATGATTCGCTTGATGGTGGTATCTTAGCAACTCCATTAAAAGAGCCTATGATAAACGAATATCCCATCTACTATGAACAGTTTTTTGCATATGTTTCTCCTCTCGAGAGATCTTTATATGCAAAAAATGCTTTGGATGAAAATGATCTTAATGCTACAAAACTGTGGTTGCTTGATGAAGTACATTGTTTTAGGACACAGATACTTCATTTATGTAATTTGAAGAAAAGACATGCGGTAAATCAATCAATTTTCTCTTATGAGGCTGGTAGCATTGATACACTTATAAATATCGTCGACCAAAATGAAGGACTAACGGTTATTCCCGAAATGGCTATAACCAACCTAAACGAAAAACAAAAAAAGAATATACGTCCTTTTAAAAATTCAACGCCAGTACGCGAAATAAGTCTGATAACTCGTAGAGAATTTATTCGTGAAAGATTAATTAACACTATTATTGATGAAGTTAAAGAAGCCGTGCCAAAATCTCTTCAAGATGAGGCTATGAAAAAATATGTTGTGCCTTTGTAATTAAAGGTACCCTGACTCTATAACAAATACACAATTTAGAGTTAGGGTAAAAAATACTTAAGGCTTATAACATAATCTTAGTTCCCACAAAAAACACTTGTCATCTTAGGTTCAAACCATTTTTTTCATCTTCATCGAGAACTTGTGGAGCACGAAACCTTTTGCTGTATGTTAGCTCAGTAGTTTTACCAAAAGAGTTTATACGCATATTATTGTTTTCTATAATATCATTTTGCTCTATATTTGGTACTATTTTGGTGTGTACCTAAGGTAGGGTTCTCCTGCACTGTAATAATTGTCTCTGTCGGCGTGACTTACTGCCGTATAAAGGTTGAGTTTATTTTTTTGATCATGTAAGTCATTTTCGAAACTGATTGAATCGCTGTTTTTACCTATATTAAATGGGTGAGAGTGAACGTATCTAACATTGTTTATTTTATCTTACAATCTTATTAACATATAAAGTTTGATTTGGTTTACTTTTAAATTACGCATGTACGATAAAAATAATATGTGTTATTTTTTGCAAGATTTATAGTTCAGAGTTTTTGTAGTATATTTGTAATTGGAAAATCTTTTTTTATGGACCCGTTTAAGATTATAAATAAATACTATAAAGCAGGAACAAAGCTGTACGATATTTATCTGTCTCACTGTACAGATGTGACTAACAAGGCCCTAACCATTATCCAAAAACATCCTGAACTGGCGGTAGATACAAAGTTTATAGAAGAAGCAGGAATGCTCCATGATATTGGAATTTTTAAAACAAAGGCACCCCGAATTGCATGTGAAGGGGATATGCCATATATTTCTCATGGATATCTTGGAAGGGAACTACTAACTAATGAAGGTTATCCTAAGCATGGATTGGTTTGTGAAAGACATACCGGTACCGGACTAAGCCTGGAAACAATTCTTAAACGCAATTTGCCAATTCCAAAAAGAGATATGCGTCCACAAAGCATGGAGGAGAAGATTATTTGTTTTGCTGATAAGTTTTATTCTAAATCTCAGCTTGGGAAAGAGAAGTCTTTAAAGAAAGTAAGACAAAGTTTAAGCAGTAATGGTTGGCATCAGGTTGAAATATTTGACGAGTGGTGTGAACTTTTCCTTTGAAATTTGTGGCAAACTATTTGCAGTGTATTCAGAGTATTATTGAAAACAAAACAGAATTACATATGAAGCGTGATATGAGTCAGCAAGGTAATGTGAATGACAGTAAAAAGAATATTAAGGACAATTTGACAGAAGATTTTGATAATTCAGTTCCGTCAGAAAAAAAAGAAGACATTGTAGATCACGATGATATTGATGATTACAATCTGCTTAAAAATGAATTCGATGAACTTCAGAAGAAATATAATGAATTAAATGACAGCTTTCTTAGATTAAGTGCAGAGTTTGATAATTTCAGAAAGCGTACTTTAAAAGAGAAAGCTGAAATAATAAAAAGTGGTGGAGAGAGAGTTTTATTGAATATAATCTCACTCATTGACGATTTTGAGCGTGCACTTGTCTCTTTGCATGAATCAGAAGATAAAGATGCAATGCTTAAGGGAATGGATCTTATATATTCAAAGTTTATAAGTTTCCTAAAACAAAATGGCGTGGAAGAAATTGAAGCTGTTGGACTGCCTTTCGATGCTGATTCTTTTGAGGCGGTAACTACAATACCTGCACAAAGTGAATCAGAAAAAGGGGTAATAGTTGATTGTATTCAAAAGGGTTATAAACTAAACGATAAAATTATTCGTTTTCCAAAAGTAGTAGTAGGAGAATAATATGGCAGGCAAAAGAGATTTTTATGAAATTCTTGAAGTTCCTAAAACTGCAACAGCTGAAGAAATAAAAAAAGCCTATAGAAAAAAGGCTATTCAATTTCACCCGGATAAGAATCCGGGAGATAAAACTGCTGAAGATAAGTTTAAGGAGGCAGCAGAAGCTTACGAGGTACTTAGCGACGAAAATAAACGTGCCAGGTACGATCAATTTGGACATGCCGGCGTTGGGAGTGCAGCGTCAGGTGGTTTTGGTGGTGGAATGTCTATGGATGACATTTTTTCACAGTTTGGGGATATATTTGGAGGACATTTTGGAGGTTTTGGTGGGTTTGGAGGTTTTGGCAGCTCCCAACGCGGAAGACGAGTAACCCGGGGTTCGGATCTTCGTGTAAAGGTCAAATTGACATTAAAAGAAATTCTCAACGGAGTTGAGAAAAAAATCAAGGTCAAGAAATATGTTTCTTGTTCTCATTGTGAAGGAAACGGATCAGAGAATGGGAATTCTATATCTACTTGTTCTACGTGTAATGGCTCAGGAGTTGTAACTCGTGTAGCTAACACTATTCTTGGACAAATGCAAACATCGTCTACTTGTCCGACATGTAATGGTGAAGGTAAAACAATAAATAAAAAGTGTTCATATTGTAATGGTGAAGGTATTCTCCGTGAGGAGGAGGTTATAACAATCAAAATTCCCGCAGGTGTTGGTGAGGGCATGCAGCTTTCTATGTCAGGCAAAGGGAATGCTGCTCGCAGAGGTGGCGTAAACGGAGATTTACTGATTGTTATTGAGGAGGAAGAAGATCCAAATCTTATACGTGACGAAAATGATGTAATATTTAATCTATTCTTGAGTTTCCCTATGGCTGCACTTGGTGGGACAGTAGAAGTGCCAACAATAGATGGTATGGCAAAGGTTAAAATTGATCCCGGGACACAACCTGGCAAAGTGCTTCGTCTCCGAAATAAAGGACTTCCTACTGTAAATGGATTTGGTAAAGGAGATCAGTTAATTCATGTAAATGTGTATGTTCCCGAAAATTTAAGTTCAAAAGAACAAAAACAAATGGAGGAGATGGCAAAATCAGATAATTTTACTCCATCTGCGACTGCACGTAAAAGTGTATTCAATAAATTTAAAAAGATGTTCGATTAATTAAATATATATAACGATTATTTTATAAATTAGTAGTGGTCAGGCTTAACAAATGTCTGACCACTATTTTTTTATTAAACAAACGTAACAAGATGTAAAACCTTTTCATTCATAAATAGGTTTTATATTTAAACTTGTTTAATTAAGTTGATGGTTAATCAGGCCATTTTGTTTCAATCCCCTGCATTGTAATGCTTGACTGAAATTCTGATAATAATTCACTTTTTTCTCTAACTGCTCTTAATGGCACCTTTTTTTTATCGGCAAATGCAATTAAGCATCCAACAGCTTCACCTATACTCCATTCAACAGGATGTAAACGGTAACAACCGTTTGTAATATGTGTTGTTCCAATATTTTTATTAGCAGGAAGAAGATTGTTCATTCTCCTCGGTAAAAGAGCTCCTAAAGGAATTTCAAATGGGAGAGAAGAAAAATCGATGTAGTTGTTTCCATTGGAACTTGGGTGAAGATCTATATGATAATAACCTATACCTACACTGTCGTAAAAATCAGCTGATTTCCTACCTTTAATTTCACCGGCAACCATTTTACGGTTTTCTGCACCAACATGCTCTTCTAAAATAGTAAATTCTGCTTTAATTCTTCTTGATTCCCGTATATAAGGATACTTTGCCATGCCATCTTCTGTACCCATGACATCACCTCGTAGTCTCAAACCTTTCCAACCGACATCACCATCAGATCTTGGAGCTTCTGTCTGTAGCCAGTAAAACAAAGAATGGCTTAACTCTTTACCTTTTTGAATAGTTTTATAGAATTCTTTTTCAGTTACATCAATGAGGTTCCCTAGGAAAAAGTCGTTTTGTGGCCAGTTGACAATTGTAATATCACTGTCATATGTACCTTTAATAAAATTGTTTTTGTTTATTATACGTCTATAATTCCAAAGATTTAAAACACCATTCATCTTTTGTCCTGTTGGATCAAATCCTAAAGCTTTTGGATTTAGTGTTTTTGGGTCTGAGTAATTTAGATCTAGCAATTTACCAGACCATTGTGGAGTTAAGTCTGGAACATAATTCTTCCAAAAGCTGTAGTTTTTTGGAGGATCTTGCACATTGTCAACTCCTGGCTGATAATCCATAGCAAAGCAAACAGTGAACGCCTGATTATTGGTAGGGTCGGCTTTGTCGGGAGCATGGAGCTCATTGGTTTCTGACCTAGATTCTGTACCAGTCACATATTCTGTGCCGGTTATAGGCAGTAAATCACCACATTCAGTGGCATCCACAAAGGTTTTTCCGGTTAAGATTAAAGAGTCGCCGGTAAATTGGTTAATCATCTCCAAATCAATCACGTTATTGCCATTAACATTAGCGCTTCTAACTTTGTAATTCGTGAGTAATTGCAGTTTTCTATTACTTAAATAAGGAGAAAGCATATCTGTCAAAACTGCCACAGCTACTCTTGGCTCATGACAGATTCTTGATACTGCAGCATCACCTGGATTAAGATTATTCCGAGAACGTGCTTCATCAGTAAGAGGGTAATTTCTGCGATAGTAGTCGCGTACCTTTGTTCTGTATTCATGATAAGATTTTGGGGCACCAAGCGTTTCAATCCATTGGTGCTCATCCGGAGGAACACCTTGTTGTGAAAGTTGCCCTCCAATCCAGTCTGTTTCTTCAGTCATAATGACATTTAAACCATTACGACAACAGGCTAAAGCTGTTGCACATCCACCTATTCCCCCGCCAACAACAATTACATCAGCTTTCATCTCTTTAAACAACGTGTCTGCCTTTCTTTTACCCGAAACAATAGGTGCTCTGCTGTTAGATCTGCAACCCGATAAAGCTGTTGATCCTCCGATTATGGCAGCGTATGTCAAAAAGTTTCTTCTATTCATAATTGTCTTTTGCTAAATAAAGATCTAATTTTTATCTTTATCTTTCATCCAGAATCTTTCAATATCTTCAAGCGATTTGCCTGCCGTTTCTGGCATTAATTTCCATATTATCAGCATGTATGGGATACACATCAATGCAAAAATAAAGAAAGTTCCTGCAGGTGTAGCATTTTCGAGTAACCATGGAGTTAGTTGACCAATGAGGTAAGTTCCAACCCATAACGAGAATCCTGCAATTGACATGGCTAGTCCTCTTATACGTGTTGGATACATTTCAGACAGGAAAACAAATATTACAGCACTAATAGAACCTGCAGTAAAGAAAATATAAGCTAGGAAACAAGACAATAGGAAAATACTACTTAATCCTAATACTTCTCCCCATAGGAAATAAGTTCCAATTAACACTAAAGATATAATCATTCCACTTACTCCAACATAAACTAATTTTTTTCTACCAATCTTATCAATTATAAAGAGAGCAAGTATTGTAGTACCCATATTCACCACTCCGATAAGAGACTGATAGAAAAGGGAGTCTCCGCTTGAAAGGCCACTTGCCTCAAATATTGACGGACCATAATATAGTACTGCGTTTACTCCCATGAATTGACCAAGTATTGCAATAGCTGATCCAATTAGTACTGCTTTGAATATACCTGGCGTAAAGATCATCTTCCAATTAGATTTTTCTTTAGTGTTGAGCATCTGCTTAGTTTCACTTACCTGAAAAGAAACATCTGACTTATTTACATATATTTTAGAAAAGATATTTACAGCTGTATTCTCATAGCCTTTGATTAGTAGCCAGCGAGGACTTTCAGGAATAAAGAAAATTATAATGAAAAAGGATAATGCGGGTATAGTTTCTGCACCTAACATACCTCTCCATATTTCTGTTGCAAAAATTTTATTTATCAGATTATTGCTAGAACTGAAATCTATTGATAAGTTCAAAAGATAATAATTCATTAGGTATGCGCCTAAAAATCCCACTGTAATCGCAAGCTGATAAAGTGAGACCATTCTTCCGCGATGTGAAGCAGGGGATATTTCAGAAATATATAAAGGGCAAACTATCGATACTATACCAATGCCGATACCTCCAATAATTCTATAAATTACCAACTGGTTAAAATCTAATGAAATAGCACAACCTATTGCAGAAACAGTAAAAAACAATGCTGAAACAAGCATGGTCTTTTTTCTGCCTATGTTGTCACTTAGCCCACCTGCAATACTTACTCCAATAATTGAGCCTATGAGTGCACAGCCTACATACCAACCGCTTTGTATTGTTGTTAATGAAAACTGTATAGTAACTTGTGAAACTGTTCCTGAAATAACTGCAGTATCATACCCAAATAAAAAACCGCCTAATGCAGCAACTACAGCCAAGAAAACTACATAACCATTAAATTGTTTTGCTTCTCCCATTGTGTTAAAGATTGAAGTATTCTTTGTATCTGTTATATAGATGCCCTGCTTGACTATATGCGGATTGAGGACTCATGAAATGTGAGAATTCAAATGATATAGCTTTATCATAACCGGAACGTTTTGCTGCTTCCAACTTCATTCGTAATTTATCAAATTTTATAGGAAGAAACCTTATAGGCATATCTCTATCAAACGATTCCGCATTTGTCCAGCACTTCATGCCATATTTATCTGCAAGCTTTTTATTCACGC
The DNA here is from genome assembly GCA_964484665.1 of uncultured Proteiniphilum sp. Lineage (GTDB taxonomy): Bacteria > Bacteroidota > Bacteroidia > Bacteroidales > Dysgonomonadaceae > Proteiniphilum. Next base: position 80,424 of record CAZAFR010000002.1, read on the forward strand.
TAAAAAATGCATCTAACTCATCATAATCAATATGTCCGTCCTGAAAAGCAACAGCATCAACGACCTCGTGGATTCCCGAAAATATTTCATCCCATTCTTTTTCGTGTTGTTGAATGGATACGGCTTCGTCTTTTGTAAGAGCAGCTCCATTTGCAGCAACAGCTTTGCTACCATCAATCCATGGAGAAATAAATGTTGGTAATCCGCCTGATACTTCTTTACATTGTTTACCCATAGCATGAAATGCATTAATTGCACCTTTGGTCGCTCTACTAATTTCTCCACTTATATACCAACCACCAAAACTCTTGTATTTTTCACCATAGTTTTTCCATACCTCATCAATTACATATCTGTTATCTGTAATTTCGTGAGACATGTCGCCTGTTGCCCAATAATGGCCGGAGTCGTAAAGTCCAAAATAGAACTTCATGTCATACTTTTCAGCAAGTCGTAGAAACATATCCAGTAAGTCTACTGAAGGCATATAGCAACCTTTATTTAACAGATATTCAGAAGGAAAAGTGATAAACTTCTTGTATCCGGATCTAATCATAATAACTGTATCAATATCAATTGCTTTCATGTATTGAAAATCTAGATCCCATTCCGCTTCTCCCCAGTTTTGGTGTGGAATGTCATGGGAAATTTCATCAAGAAATACACCACTAATCTTTAGACCTTCTGCCTTTGGAACTATTAGTTTGCTTTTTAAATTGTTGTCTTTTTTTATGTCACCATAGAGGTTATTCGATGTGGCCGAGGAGTTTGTACATGAAGCAATTGCCGGTATAGCTGCAATTGAAGCACTGGTAAGAGCTGCTTTCTTTATAAAATCCCTGCGATTATTTTTTTGTAATTGCATATTTTTGGTTGTATTTTGCAAGTTCTATTTTAAAATTGGTATTATTTTTCTCTGAATTTCATCTGCAATACGTAAGAATCCCAAATCGGTAAGATGAACTCCGTCTATTGTAGCTTCTCCGTCTGCTCCAATTAAATTACGAGTTTCAAGATAATAAACATTGTTATCACCTTCATTTTTTATTCTATCATACTCTTCTTTTAATAATCTGTTTTTCTCGGTTATTGTCTCGTAAGTGTTATTATCGAATTGAGAATGGGGAAACATTATTGTTTCAATAAAAAGTATTGCTGTATTAGGGTTCTCTTTACGAATAATATCAAAGAATTTTCTTGTTTTTTCTTTTAATTGTTCGGCAGTTACATTTGGAATAAAATCAAGAATGAACATAGCAGCATCTTTGCGCGTAGACATAAGTTCAGCTATTTCATAATCGAGTTGCCCATTTCCGCTAAACCCTAAATTAATAAACTCCATATTCATACTTCTTTGTAGGATATTGGTATATGACATTCCCGGGCGTGTTGCACATCCCCCTTGTGTGATACTTGTTCCATAAACAATTATAGGAGAATCGGTGTGTGGATACGGTAGTACCGGATTTGAAATATAGGCAGTTGAATCTATCCCTATAAAAAGCGATTCAATGCCATCATATAAAGGAAGAAAAAGCATATACTCTCTTTCAACCGGTGTCATATTTGAGATAATTACTCTTTCATTTTCTTTACCTTTGGGGAGTCCTGCTTTTACAAATTGCCATTGATCATTTTCCCATGCATAGAGATCAAGACCTTTAGTTCCTGTGTCTGTAAAATGGTTCATGTGATTGTTACTCGTAACCACCCATTTAGCTGATATCGAGCTACTGTTTGTTCGGAATCTAACGGCAAGTCCTGATGTGTTTTTGCCAAGACTCCAAAGAGGAGGGCGACACACAGCTTTTAGATATGAAGGAAGCCTTTCATATAGTGTTTCTGTGTCGTCTGAGATCTTGCCTATTAAGGTAAACTGATCGGCGTTATAATAGGTAGGGTCCGACTTTATATATAGAGATATAAATAAAAATATGTACAGTAATATTAGCTTCAATTTTTTCATTTTCTCTTTATTTTTCTATGCTCTGTTTAATAATAGTTCGATAATTATTTAATTAATTAATGTCTCATATAAGATAGTTTAATATAAGACGATCAAGTGGCTGATTGTTAGCATTTCTGTGGCAACTTCAATATATTGTGAAGATCTATTAGCCAACATATCACAGTCATTGTGTACGACCTTGACACTACACTCTTGATGCAATGAATAAATATTAATGTATTATTTGTTTCTTTTATTGATCTCTTCAATAGTTCTCCAGCATTGATACATTCCTCTTGGTACGTGAAAGCAACCTTTCCATTTACCGCCTTTTAGATCAAGTAAAACTTCGCCCTCTCTGTTCAGGTAGCCCCACCATTCGGGATGTTCTGTGTCTTTAAAATGTTTCCAGGTATAGTCATGTAGCTTTTCAAACCAAGTTAAACATTCTTCAGAACCTGTTAATTGATATCCTTTCAGAAGTGCTATTAAAGCTTCAATGTGTACCCACCAGAGCTTTTGATCCCACTCTAATTGTTGAGGTGGAAATCCTTTACGATCCATAAAATAAAATATGCCGCCATATTTTTTATCCCAACCATACTCTATCAATGTAATTGTTGTCTTTGCTGCTTTAGTAATTAAATCTTTTCTGTTGAGTCTTATGCCCAGATCCATTATAAACCACATTGATTCAATGCCGTGTCCCGGATTTATTGTTCTGCCTTCAAAGCTATCAGATAAAGTTCCGTCAAGATTTAAGTTTTCCACTATAATACCACCTAATTCAGGACGCAAGAAAACATCCATAACTTCGTGTATACACTGATTCATAATAACATCAACGGTATCTTTATCAAGAAGATGTTCTATTTCAAGGGTAAGATTACAAAGAATCATTGGTAGTGAAAAACCTTTCAGCTGACGAGTCATGGGGTGAGCTTTATTCCATTTACCTTTTGGATTGTCTTTTTTTGACATTATTATCTCAAATGTTTTTTTTGCAATTTCGGCATATTCTTTGTTGCCTGTGGCTAGACTTAACTGTCCAAATGCCATTGCTGCAAAGGTGTATGAAAAAATATTATATGGCATAATAAGTGGTTTCCCTTCACGTGTTAGTGAAAAATACCAGTTGTAATTTCCATCATGTCCATGTTTTTTCAAGAATTCTGCACCTTGTATTGCGCAGTCAAGCCATTCTTTTCTTTTTTCAACTTTATTGTATAGCATTGAGAATAGCCAAACCTCCCTGCCTTGCAACCAAATAAATTTATCTGTATCATAAACATTTCCTTTTCTGTCAAGACATGTGAAGTAGCCCCCAAATTCTTTGTCCTGCGATTTAGATAGCCAGAATGGTACTACGTTTTCCAGAAGTTCTGATTTGTATTGTTCCTCTAATTTATTATAATCTAACATTTGTATAATTTTTTATTGATAATATTGTTTTAAAGCTTTTTTGAATTAGTAAAAAATATATATAACTATATAGTGCTAAATAAAAAATATGAATAAATAAGAAAGTGATATCAAAATAATATCAAAATAATTAACAATCCAATTATCTATATAAACAATTCCACTTTATTAACAAAAAATAACAATATCGCATCAATTTATAGAGGATGACAGTTTTATTTCTTAGGCCTGTGACTGTGTTATAGTATTATTTGCTTCTCAATTTATTCTAATGTTGTTTATATTTTAAAAATAGGGTGGAAAGAATATTTTTGTAATTTAAAAGGGATGTCTCTTAAGTGTATAATTATAGTATAGGCGATGTAATAGTTTCTAATTAATGATATTCTGTAAATAAAAATTTTTTTAAACAGGTGTTTATGACAAGAATTTTTCTGCAATTTTTAAAGACTTAACCTTTCCCACGTCAATCATCTGACTGTTTTTGACTGAATAACATAATATTTTCTCATGCCGGCAAATTGAAAGGTAAAAATCTATTATAGAGAATTTATCTGTTGAATTATTCATATAGTTAAAGATGGAGGGGTTAATTATATGAATACCTGAAAATGCCAATTGCGTATATTGTGACGGGTCGAAATCAGTAACAGGAGATTTCATCTCTCCTGTTTTTTTGTTAATCCATCCCTTCAGTTGATTGTTGGAATCAAAACATAGATATCGTGATGTTTGTCTTTCACTGCAAACAAGTGTTGTAACAGCGGTATTATTTAAATGAAAAGTATAAAGCTCTTTCAGGTCAATATTTGACAAAATATCCACATTGTGCACCAGAAAAGGTTTGTTATCATCGAAAAAATGGGAAGCTTTTTTTATTCCTCCACCGGTATCGAGTAAGGTTTCACGTTCATCAGAAAATTCGATATGTATGTCGAAGTAGTTATGCGACTCTACAAAATCGACAATCTGTTCACCAAAATGATGAATATTGATTATTATTTCATTAAAACCAGCCAGTTTAAGTTTCTCAATGGTATGTTGCAATAAAGGCTTTCCCCCAACTGGAACTAATGCTTTAGGCATAGTGTTGGTTAAAGGTTTGAGACGAGTGCCGAGTCCGGCCGCAAAAATCAATGCTTTCATGAAATATTGATCTCCGGTTATTTAAACTCCTGTTCAAAATTCTGTTCTCGATGTATCAGGGATATTTTCACGCCAAATTTTTTATGGATATGTTCAGCTACATGCTGTGCAGCGTAAACAGAACGGTGCTGACCTCCGGTACACCCAAAAGAGATCATCAGATCTGTGAAGTTCCTCTCCATATATCGCTTTACATGCCTGTCAACTAGAGGATAGATATTATCAAGGAAATCCACTATTTCACCATCCTCCTCTAGGAATTTAATGACAGGTTCGTCAAGTCCGGTTACGTTATTATATCGTTCGAATTTTCCCGGATTATTTATGGCACGGCAATCAAAAACATAGCCTCCGCCATTGCCGGAGACGTCATTTGGGATACCTTTTTTATAAGCAAAACTGTAAACTCTGACTTTCAGTTCACGTTTGCGGGTGTCGGCAAATTGTTGTAAATCCACCATCTTTCGAAGTATAGAATCAAGGTAAGGATACTCATTAAACTTTTCATAAAGTAGTTCACGCAAGTTGTTTAAGGCAAACGGAACACTTTGTATAAAATGCGGTTTCTTTTCGAAGTATCCTCTGAAACCATATGCACCGAGCACTTGAAGTGTTCTGAAAAGTACAAACTGACGAAGTTGGTTTTGGAACTCAGCCGTTTTTACTTGTTTGTATTTGTTGAGTGATGCAACGTAGGTTTTAATGAGTTCTTCTTTTAATTCTGCGGTGAGATTTGCTTTAGCTTGCCACAGAAAAGATGCAACATCATAGTAAACCGGACCTTTTCTTCCCCCTTGGAAATCAATAAAGTATGGAATGTCATCAACCAACATTACATTACGTGACTGAAAATCGCGATACATGAAAGTGTCTGATTTATCTTCCAGAAGTTTTGCAGCGAGCTTTTCAAAATCGTTTTCGAGAAGATCCTCTCTGAAGTCCATACCGGTTGTTTTCAGAAAACTATATTTAAAGTAGTTCAAATCCCACATAACCGAACGGTGATTGAATTCCGGTAAAGGATAGCATATATTGAAGTTAAGTTCTTGAGCTCCTTTTATCTGGAAATCTGCCAAAGCAGAGATCGTTTTATGAAGCAGTTCTTTTTCCTGGTGACTAAAAACGCCTGATAATCTACCTTCTTTAATTGATTCAAATAATATTGTATCTCCTAAATCTTGTTGAAGGTAAAACATCTTATCGTCCGAAACAGACACTACCTCAGGTACATTCAAGCCTTTTGCACGGAAATGTTTTGCCAGGTATATGAATGCTTGATTTTCTTGCACCGACTCTCCATGTACGCCAATTAGAGAAATATTGTCACTTTGGAGTCTATAATATTTTCGATTTGAACCTGAAGAAGGTAGAGCTTCCAAAGTAGAGGCTGTTTTACCTGTTAGTTCAGAGAACAATTGTATTAGTTGTTGCATGAAGATTTTATTTTATAATCTATTTTATTTATTTTAATTCATCTATCCATGAATCTACAACTGCGTCACTGGGCATTCGCCATGAACCTCGAGGGGAGAGATTAACAGATCCCACTTTAGGTCCGTCGGGCATACATGAGCGTTTAAATTGCTGTGCAAAAAATCTTTTATAGAATACTTTCAACCATTTAAGAATTTCTTCGTGTGTATATTTCTCAGCAAATGCTTGTTCCGCCATAAATAATGTACGTTTAGGACTATCAGCATATCGAATAAAACGATGCAAGAAAAAGTCATGCAGTTCATAAGGACCAACGGCATGTTCCGTTTTCTGTGCAATCTTTCCTTCAGCATCTGCCGGAAGCAGTTCGGGACTATAAGGTGTGTTAAGAATGTCAAGTACAATATTTCCCTGTTTTTTATCAAGCTGAGTTTTTGCAATCCATCGGGTTAGAGAAGCAATCAAGGTTTTAGGGATGCCGCTATTTACGGCATACATCGACATATGATCGCCGTTATAAGTAGCCCAGCCTAACGCAAGCTCAGACATATTTCCTGTGCCTACAACCAATCCCCCAACCTTATTTGCATAATCCATCAATATTTGAGTGCGCTCTCTCGCCTGACTGTTTTCATAAGTAGCATCGTGATTATTCGGATCATGATCTATATCATTGAAGTGTTGTTTAACAGCATCCACAATTGAAATCTCTTTTGCAGTTACACTTAAGAACTTCATCAAAGAAAGCGCATTTGCGTATGTTCTGTTTGTGGTACCCAGTCCCGGCATCGTTATTCCATGAATATTATTCCGTGAATAACCCAGCATATCAAAAGTTTCTACAACTACCAACAATGCCAATGTTGAATCAAGACCACCTGAAATTCCAACTACAGCTTTATCAATTCCTGTGTGCAATAATCTTTTTGCTAGTCCGTGTGTCTGTATATTAAAAAGTTCTGAGAAGCTTTCATTCTCATCTTCTTTTGCAGGTATAAAAGGATAAGGATTAATGTTTCGGTACATCTTTTCCGGAAAGACAGGTCTCAACATACATTCAACTACAGTTGCCTTTCCTGATGCAGTTGAATTTATGTTTGTATTAACTAGTTTGTCGTGACGTAGTGCTAAAACATCAATATCAGATATAATCATCTCACTGTCAAAAGAGAATCGTTTTGATTCCGCAAGGAGACTTCCATTCTCTGCTATGATACAGGCTCCTGAAAACACTAGATCGGTAGTTGATTCTCCCACGCCGGCAGAAGCATAAACATATGCAGAATTGCATCTTGCAGACTGTTGCAGAACCAATGATTTTCGGTATTTATTTTTTCCAACCAGCTCATTACTTGCTGAAAGATTGAAAATAATATCCGCATCCTGCATAGATGACTCAGATGAGGTTGGCATAGGTGTCCAAAGATCTTCACATATTTCAATTCCAAAATTCCCGTAAGAAGAACAGAATAGTATTCCTTCTGATGAAACAGGAACGCTTTTGTTGTTTATTTCTATGGAATATTCACCCATTTTTGTCCCTGGAATGAACCATCGTTTCTCTTGAAACTCGTTGCTGTTGGCTAGATGTGTTTTTGGGACGATACCGATAATGCCATTATTGGATAGAACAGCTGCCACATTAAAGAGACTGTTTTTAATTATGAGCGGAAGTCCCACAATTGCAATAATATTTTTTTTCTCCTTCACGAATTCCGATAAGTCGATCAATGATGAAAGAGCTTTTTGCAGTAGTGTTTTCTGAAAAAAAAGATCGCCGCAACTATAGGAAGTAATGCTGAGCTCAGGGAAACAGATTATCTGTACATCTTCATCAATAGCTTTATTTATAACCGATTTAATTTCATCTATATTGAAATCGCAATCTGCCACATTTAGCTTTGGTGCCGAAGCAGCTACTCGAAGAAATCCAAGTTCATTAATATTCATTTATAGTAGTATTATTTATCTTCAATCTTTTCCTGCGATATAATTTCCATTCTATAATCCCACTTGTCGAAATATAGATTCTCGCTTTTAGTTTCAACTTCACCACGTTGAAAATCAACTGTCTCACTTCTAGGATATTTTTTTGCAGGATAGAAGTCACCAGAGAAGTCGTTGTTAATATACAACCGATATGAGTCGATTCCTGACATGAAAAATTTTCTGCCTAATTCATTTTTTAAGGGTTCACCTCGACTGAAAGATACATCAATGGGAATCCAGCCTATTCCTTCAAAATAGACCTCTGCCCAGTCATGCAGGTTTACTTCGCCGGGGTGAGTCATCCAGCCACTTTGCCAACGTGCAGGTATACCTTTGTAACGCAGCATGTTGATAAGTAAAAGAGCCACCTGACCGCAATCACCTTTATTATTTTCAATTACATATTCCGGGATATTTGATATAGTCGAATATTCTAAAGCGCTAGCCCATGGATAATTTGATGTGATATAGTTATATATGGACTGTAAATTTTCAACTGGAGTTTCGTTATCACGGGTTATGCTATCGGTCAGGTTTTTGATCTTTTCAGAGAACCGTATATGTGGAAGTTTTTCTTTGGTATATTCTTTATAAAGTTCCGATTCTTTGTCATATGGTTTTGGTGTGAGTTGCAACAAATTGTACCATTCACCATGTGAGGTAAAGGCGAATTCAACCGAAAAACTTATCGGCTCGCCTTTCTTTGCAATCTGTTGCATATATATCGAAGTATGGTTAGTTTTATCATGTGATAATATGTAGTCGGCATGCGAAGCTTTAATAAATTCAACGTTGTTCTGACGGTCTATATCCTCTCTCGGAAAGGGGAGCCATGCTTTTACAAGTTCACCCTCTTCAATCTCATTTTGAGGTATTGTTAGAGTATATTTCACATGCGTGGTTACCTTCGGCAGAATATATTTTCCCACTGTTTCGGTTGGCGAAAACTCGTCCAGGTGAGTATCCAAAATTACTTTTGTTCCTGATTCTGCACTTTTTACAGTCTCTTTTATTAGTTCCCTAGATTTTGCATCTACTCTAAAAATATTTGGTGCCGCATTTCTGAAATATCTTTTCTCGCCGTCAATAATACGGAATTCAAGTGCTCCTGATTTCTCCCATTCGTTAAGTTGAAATTCTGTTGGTGTAAAATTATTATGCTCTTGGATCCAGTTTATTATATCCTCTCTGCTTTTGTTGAAGTCAAGTGAAATCCTTCTTTGCATGTCCTCTAAACTTATTTGGGAGGGGCAGAGTTTATCGATGAATAAAATTCCATTGAGATGGTCATATTCATGCTGAAAAATTATAGCTGTAAAGTCATCTGTTCTGCTATAACCTTCCAGTCGTTCTCGATGTAAATAGCCATTTTCATCAAAATATTCAACATCAATCCAGGGGAAACGTATAGAATTTCCACTTATGTCCGGAATGGAAAGGCAACCGTCGCGTTCAAAACAAATAGTTTCATCGGGATGATTAACTATTCTAGGGTTTATAGCTATCTGTACAGGTTGTTCTGGAAGATCTATTTTTTTAAATAAAAAGATATTTTTGAGAACTCCAACTTGAGGTGCAGCAATTCCAACTCCGCCTGACTCATTTAAAGTAGTTTGTAGGCGTTTAAGGATTAACTGTAAACTTTCATTCTCTACTATAGAATCTGTATCAACATTTTCCGATTGCATTCTAAGTATTAGTGAATCAACGTAATTTGTAGTCAGCAGGATTCTTAAAGAGGTATCTTGGTTGCCACTGTGAATAATTTCCAATTCTCGGTCAGTGAATGATTGAGAAAATACCATTGACAATTGCATGGATAATAATATAGAGCAAAATATAATCTTTGATCTCATAATTACAAAGCTGATTACTATAGATATAACAAAGATATAAAAAAAAGTCTATTTTCGGTTTATGCTTTAAATTCTAACTGTACGCATTATATTAATTATTTCAGGAAGTTTTTGATGTAATTCTGTCATAGAATGGAAAAGCAAAGATGCTCCTGAATTTATAAGTTTTTCATCATTAAGTATCCCGGTATTCACGGCAATTGTAAATATACCTGCAGCTGCCGCAGATTCTATCCCCAGAGGAGCATTTTCAATAACAATTGCCTGATTGGGATTTAATTTACCCCCCATTTTTAATCCCATAAGATACGGCTCTGCGTTGGGTTTACCATTTTTTACATTAAAAGCGGTAACCATTGTTTCAGGAGTAAAAGTATTCGGAAAACTAGTTTCTAGTCGTTCAAGTAGCGATGGTTGTCCTGAACCGGTAACTAGTATTGCTTTTAATCCCTGTTCCTTAACAAAGTTAAGAACATTTTCTGCACCCGGTATAATAGCATTGTCGTTAATCTGTTGAAACAGTTCTGTTTTCCGTGCATAGATATTGTCTTTTTCCTCTGCAGTAGCATTTCTTTTGAATTCTCTCTTAGTGATTATATTTATTGTTGATTTACCAACTCGTCCTTCATGAAGGTAAAAATCAATTGGTTTAGTTGATTTATATCCAAACTCCTCCATCGTATCTTGCCATGATTTTGCATGAGCAGGCATGGAATCGTAAAGGATACCATCCATATCAAAAAGTATTGCCTTTAAATCAAAATTTGTATACTGATGATATCTTAGATAATTCTCAAATTGTTGCTGCATGTTTATAAATAATTTAGAAGTCTAATATAAATTGCAAAGTTACAATTTATATTAGACTTCTAAAGTTTGGATTATTCAAGAGAGAGTTCTGAAGTCAATCTCCCATGAAAATATTCGATTAAAGTTTTGATTTAATTGTTTTTGTAGCTTCTTCGTATCCTGGTTTTTCAAGAAGTGCAAACATATTGCTTTTATAAGCTTCTACACCCGGCTGATTAAATGGATTTACCCCGAGCAGATAACCACTTATTCCGCAAGCTTTCTCAAAGAAATAAATTAGTTGGCCAATATATTTTTCATTTAGCTTAGGAATTTCAATTAAAATATTTGGTACCCCACCATCTACATGAGCCAAACGTGTGCCTAATTCTGCCATTTTATTTACCTCATCCACTCTCTTTCCTTCCAGATAGTTTAATCCGTCGAGGTTTCTGTCATCATGTGGAACATGTATTTTTTCATTGGGTTCTCTGATTGAAATAACTGTTTCAAATATTGTACGTTCACCTTCCTGAATCCATTGCCCCATAGAGTGCAAATCAGTCGTGAAATCAACAGCAGCGGGGAATATTCCCATTTGATCCTTGCCTTCACTTTCACCAAAAAGCTGTTTCCACCACTCAGCCAGAAAATGGAGTTTTGGATGATAATTCACAAGAATCTCAATTTTTTTCCCTCTCCTATACAACTCATTACGAATCACTGCATAAATTGCAGGTAAGTTGTAGTCGAATGAGACATTAGTATAAGTGGCCTTTTCAATTTCAGCCGCACCTGCAACTAATTCTCTTATATTTATCCCGGCAACAGCAATAGGAAGCAAACCAACCGGAGTAAGTACAGAATAGCGTCCACCAATATTATCAGGTATTATAAATGTTCTATAATTTTCATTTTCAGCTAAAGTGCGTAACGCACCTTTAACAGCATCAGTTATTGCCACTATACGATTTTTTGTTTCTTCCCTGCCGACTTTCTTTTCCAGTAAGTTTTTTAGCAGTCTAAAAGCTATTGCAGGTTCAGTAGTCGTTCCTGATTTAGATATGTTTATAATGCCAAATTCTTTGTCACTTAGATATTCAATCATCTCGGACAGATAATCTTCACTTATATTATTGCCTGCATACAGTATAACAGGATTTTTGCGTTTTTTTTCATGCTGTAACCAGTCGAAAGAGCCGGATAAAGCATCTATAACTGCACGAGCACCAAGATAACTGCCGCCGATTCCTACAACAACAACCACTTCGCAATGAGTGCGCAGAACAGTTGCAGCATCTTCAATTTCAAGAATATCTCTTTCACTGATCGAAGAGGGAAGATTTACCCACCCCAAAAAATCACTGCCTGCGCGTGAACCGTCATATAAGGCATTATTTGCCAGAGTTGCAAGTTCAGATTTTTTTAGAATTTCTTCTTCAGAAACGATACCTGCCAAATGTTTGATGTGTAATTGAATGCTATCCATACTCATATGTTAATTAGTGTTGAATGTTATGAAACATAAAGAAAATCAGAAGAAGTTTATTAAATTTTTTATGGCAGCTTTCGGATTAAGGCGTTCATATAGAATTCTATAAATGGTCTCAGCTATAGGCATACTCACTTTAAATCGATTGTTCATTTCAAATATACATTTTGCGCCGTAATAGCCTTCTGCAATCATTTCCATTTCCAGTTGTGCTGTTTTTAGAGAATATCCTTTTCCAATCATGGTTCCCAGTGTCCTGTTTCTGCTGAATTGGGAATAACTGGTAACAAGCATATCGCCAAGATAGTGCTGATCCGTTATATTTCGTTCTATAGGTACAACCGAATCCAGGAAAAGCGACATTTCTTTAGCGCTGTTACTCATCAGTACAGCTTGAAAGTTATCGCCATAAAGTAGACCCTGACAGATACCTGATGCAATTGCATAAATATTTTTTAGAACTGAAGCAAGTTCAATGCCCACAACATCATTTGATATACGCATTTTAAGAATTCGTGAAGATATTGATTCCGCAAGAAGAGTGGCTTTCTCAGTATCTTTGCTCGCAGCCGTTAAAAAGGAAAGTCTTTCTAGTGCTACTTCTTCAGCATGGCACGGACCAGAAAGCACTCCAATATTTTCAGTCGGAATTTTAAAGTTATCAGCAAGGTATTCACTCATTACCATGTTGTCATTGGGAATAATACCTTTTAAAGCAGATACTATAAATTTTCCTCTAAAAGTACTGTTCCAGATTCGTCTGAAATATTGTTTTACATATGGCGATGGTATTGCAATAATAACTGTGTCTGAGTCCTTTATTGCTCTTTCTAGATTTGAATAGAAAGTGATTTGAGCTAAATTAAATTTAACATTGGTTAGATAGCTTGGGTTATGTCCCAATTTATAAAAACCCTCAATCTGGTCATCTCGTCGCATAAACCAGTTGATATTTTCTTGCTTCATCAGCACCATTTTGGCTAGTGCAGTTCCCCAAGTTCCACCTCCCAAGATACAGATTTTTCCTATTGAGTCCATATTATAATATTTCAGTAAGTTGGGTTATTCCTATTCCGATGCATTAGCTATCCATTTTCTAATTTCGTCAGGGGTAGGATTGTTTAATCCAAGCTTCATTTTTTTATTCAAGCCACATAACTCTTGATGGAGTTTGTTTGGATTTATATCAATAAGATTGGTTATTTGAGTGTAGCCTGCTTTTTGGACAAGTTCAACCCATTCTTCAGGAATACCTATATTAATAAAATCAGAAACAGTGTCTTTTTTCACTTTTTTTTCAGGACGCATTAGTGGAAATAGCAATACTTCTTGAATAGAAGTTTGTCCTGTCAGCAACATGGTAAGCCTGTCCATCCCTATACCCATTCCCGAAGTAGGAGGCATACCGTATTCTAGTGATCGCAGAAAATCCTGATCTATAAACATTGCTTCATCATCACCTTTTTCAGATAACTTGAGTTGATCTTCAAACCGTTTTCTTTGATCTATAGGGTCATTCAGTTCAGTATAAGCATTTGCAAGTTCTTTGCCGTTTACCATCAGTTCAAAACGTTCAGTTAACTCAGGATTATCACGGTGGCGTTTGCACAAAGGTGACATTTCTATAGGGTAATCAATAATAAATGTTGGCTGAATATACTTTCCCTCTGCCATTTCTCCAAAAATTTCATCTATAAGTTTACCTTTACCCATAGTCTCATCCTGCTGAACGCCAAGCTTATCACAAACAGTGCGTAGCTGATCTTCATTCATGTCACTTATATCGACACCTGTGTGATCCTTAATTGCATCAATCATCGTCACCCTCTTGTAGGGAGCTTTAAAATCTATTTCATTTTCACCAACTTTTACTTTTGTTGTACCCAACACTTTGATTGCAATATGTTCAAGCATCTGTTCGGTGAACTCCATCATCCACTTGTAATCTTTATAAGATACATATATCTCCATTACTGTAAACTCAGGATTGTGAGTACGGTCCATACCTTCATTTCTGAAGTTCCTGGAAAACTCATATACTCCTTCAAAACCGCCTACAATCAGTCGTTTTAGATAAAGCTCATTAGCAATTCGTAAATATAAATCGATATTGAGGGCATTCATGTGAGTGATAAAAGGTCTTGCAGCTGCTCCACCGGGTATGCTTTGCAGAACAGGTGTATCAACCTCTAGGTAACCTTTGCAATTGAAAAACTCACGCATCGCATCAAATATTTTTGTGCGTTTAATAAAAATGTCTTTCACTTCATCATTTACCAGAAGGTCAACATACCTTTGACGGTATCGTAGTTCCGGGTCTGTGAATTTATCAAAAGCAACTCCATCTTTCATTTTTACAATGGGGAGCGGTTTCAATGATTTAGACAAAACAGAAATAGTTTCGGCATGAACAGATATTTCACCTGTTTTTGTACGGAAGACGAATCCTTTTATTCCAATGAAATCACCAATGTCAAGGAGTTTCTTAAAAACAATATTGTAAAGATCTTTATTTTCATCGGGACATATATCATCACGTGTAACGTATACCTGAATTCGTCCTTTTGAGTCCATGAGTTCAACAAAAGAAGCCTTACCCATAATACGCCGACTCATCATTCTACCTGCGATACTAACGTAGCGCCGCTCAGAATCATCATCAAATTCATTTTTTATATCAATGGAGTAGGAATTAACGTTATAACCTGATGCCGGATAAGGTTCTATACCCAGTTTCCTTAATTCTTCCAGACTCTGCCGGCGAATAATTTCCTGTTCACTAAGTTCTAAATTGTGCATAGCTAAATATAAATCATACAAAAGTACTAAATTATTTACTAAAGTATGCTTTTTCTAAACGCTACAAATTAAAAGAGTAGATAAATAATAAATTTTTATTGAAATTTATTATTTATCGTGTTCTTTAAGTCATTATTATATAGTTGTTTGTGAGTTATGTTGTATTATGCCTATTTGGGGTAAGAAAATTAAGGAAATATTTCCTTAATTAGTTGAAATTTATTACTTTTGAATAGTTATACTTATATCAATAGATCTTATCTAATAATAAAAAACATGAAGCTGCAAAAGATCTGCAATATAGTTGAGGGGACTCTCTTAAATGTATTTCCGAATTCTACGGATTACACTAAGGCCTTTGCTTCAGATTTGATGAGTGATGTTTTGAGATTTTCGATGGAAAACACAGTATTAATAACAGGTCTTTCCACAATTCAGACAATAAGAACAGCAGAAATATCCAGCATAACTTGCCTAATAATTGCTAGAGATAAAAAGGTGTCAAGTGAAATGATTAAACTGGCATCAGAAAACCAGATTTCAATTATATCAACTTCGGCTTCTGTTTACGAAATATCAGGATTATTATATATGAATGGCTTAAAGCCGATATACTAATGGAAATGCAGTATTTTATTCAGGGTGGGGACTTCAGTGAGGGTGGTCGTGCCAGTACTGAAGTTAAAAGTATTATTAAACAGTTTAATATATCGCCGGATAAAATACGTCGTATAGCGGTAGCTCTTTACGAGGCAGAAATGAACGTTGTAGCACATGCTTTAAAAGGGACTATGAGTGTAAGCATTAAACCTGACTTTATCAGCGTAGTGTTTGTAGATGAAGGTCCGGGTATAGAGGATATTAATAAAGCAATGGAAGAGGGTTTTTCTACTGCATCTGATAAAGTGCGACAAATGGGTTTTGGTGCCGGAATGGGGTTGCCAAACATTAAGAAAAACTGTGACGAAATGTCGCTTTCATCTATTCCCGGTAAAGGTACAAGACTTGAAATAAAAGTTGTGTTTTAAAGCTATGAAAGACCGGAACTATACTCATTCGATTCAGATCGATATACAAAAATGTATCGGCTGCTCACATTGTATGCGCGTATGTTCTACACAGGCAATCAGAATTGTTGACGGACATGCTTTAATACAACCTGAAAGATGTATTGATTGTGGTGAATGTTATAGGGTATGTCCACAAAGAGCCATTTATGTAAAGGATGACGGATTAAAATCTGTGGTTAAAGCGGATTACAAAATAGCATTGGTCCCTTCAGTATTTATTGGTCAGTTTTCGTATAAGTACACAGCAACTCAGGTTCTTAATGCGGTTAAACAATTAGGGTTCGATGAAGTGTTTGAAGTTGAGAAAGCAGTTGATTTTATAAAAGAAGTTTACAAGGAGGTAGATAAAGAAGATTTACCCCGTCCTCTCATTAGCTCATACTGTCCTGCTATAGTACGTTTAATACAAGTAAAATATCCATCACTTACACACAATATTATAAGACTTAAAGCACCTCACGATATCTCTGCTATATATCTTAGGGAATTAAAAAAAAGTAGTGGACAGTCAAATATTTTCATCTATTACATAACACCTTGTGCCGCAAAAATAGTAGCAGCCCTTTCTCCTGTTGGTGAGGATAAATCAGCAATCGATGGTACAATCAACATGACTGAAATTTTTAATCGTACATCTGCAATTTTGATTAGAGAAAAAAATCCCGGAGAGCACAAAACAGTAGTTGATATGAGTCCCGATTCGGTACAATGGTCGCTGTCAGGCACAGAAAAGAAATATTTTGCAGGAAGGAGTCTTGCTATAGATGGGATAGAAAATGTGATTCAATTTCTCGAAAAGCTGGAATCAGGACATATAAAAAATATCGATTTTCTTGAAATGCGCGCTTGTGATCAAGGTTGTGCAGGAGGTATCTTATGCCCTGTAAATCGATTCCTTACTGTAGAAAGATTAGAACAGCGACAGAAAAAGCTGGAAAAGCTTAAATCTCGTAATAAAGGTAAAGTTGTGAACTCACTTATGGATTTTCGTGAGATCCTGCATAACCTCTCAGGTGTGGGCCCTGTTTATCCGCGTGATGGATTATTACTTGACGAAGATATGAAAAAGGCTTTAATTAAATTACAGCGAATAAACCGATTACAATCCTACCTGCCGGGATTTGATTGCGGAGCTTGTGGTGCACCCGATTGTAGAAATCTTGCAGAAGATATTGTAAAAGGTAAGGCAACTATATCACACTGCGTGTTTGTGCAGCGTATTATGGAGAAGAATTATAATTTAAGTCCCGATCAAGCTTTCAACGTTATTGAAAAGATTTGGGGCAAGGGGAGACTAAATAAACTATAATATTTCATATGGAAAAGAATCTAAATCAGCTTATTAAAAAACTGGAACTAGAGTGTGTGACAGGTAGGGAGCTACTTAATAAGGTACCAAAAGGTGCATATGTTTCCGATTTGCTAAGTGATGTTATGGGAAAAGCACAGGAAGGCATGATCTGGATTACTATGCAATCCCACAAAAATATAGTTGCTGTTGCCAACTTAAAAGAATTGAGTGCTGTGATTGTTGTCAATGGAAGAAATATAGATGATGATGTGCAGAAAAGCGCAGAGTTAGAGGGTGTTGTTATACTCTCTTCAAAAGAATCTGCTTTTGAAACAGCAGGAAAACTTTATTGTTATTTATATGATATTAAAACATAGTAATAAAAAAAATGAGCAACTGTCATGAAATGTCTCAATGCTGATCTGCATATACATACATGTCTCTCTCCTTGCGGTGATGTGGACATGAGTCCACGAAACATTATTCGCATTGCGAAAGAAAGGAATATGCATATAATAGCAATTACAGATCATAACAGTACGCGTAACGTAAAAGTATGTATAGAACTTGGTGAACGAAACGGAATCTTTGTAATTCCCGGTTGTGAAGTAAACACTAGTGAGGAGGTTCATTGTCTTTGTTACTTTCCAACCCTGCAAACAATGGATGAGTTTCAGTTGTATCTTGATAGCCGTATGACAAGCATAAAAAATGACCCTGATAAATTTGGCTATCAGGTAGCAGTCGACGAGAATGATGTGATTTTGTACGAAGAAAAGCGATCTTTATTTATGGGAATTATGGATGGAATTAATAATCTATCTGATGAGGTTCATAAGTTGGGTGGATTATTTGTTCCTGCTCATATAGATCGATCTGTAAACAGTATTTTTAGCCAGCTAGGTTTTATCCCTAAGGAGTTAAATTACGACGCCTTGGAAGTTTCTAAACATTCGTCTCCCGACTTTATAAAAAAACTGCATCCGGAAACTGTGGGTGATCTCTTTTTGCAAAACTCAGATGCCCATTATATCGAGGATATTGCAAAAGTTTATAACTGTTTTGAAATGGAAGAAGCTAACTGGAATTGCTTCAAATCGCTTTTTTTAAAAGAATAAAAATCTGTCAAAGTATAAATTTCAATAAGTATCAAATGATTGATTTGGCAATGCATATGATGGATATAGCGCAAAACTCTATAAGAGCGGATGCAAAAAACATTCAAATAAGTTTTTTTGAAGACTGCTATAATTACAAACTGAGAATTCAGGTAAAAGATGATGGGCGCGGAATGAATGGCGAGGAGTTGCTCCGACTGGATGACCCATTTTTTACTACAAGGACAAGTCGCAAGGTGGGACTTGGCATTCCTTTTCTAAAGATGACGTGTGAGCAGACGGGTGGTTCTTTCTCTGTCCAGTCTGAAGAGGGTCTGGGAACAACCGTTGAAGCAATTTATTGTACAGACAATCCGGATTGTTTACCTATCGGAGATATTGCAGGATATCTAACTATGTTGATGGTGGCTAACCCGGACGTTCATATAAAATTTATCTATAGGATAGATAATGAGGAATTTATGCTCGATACAGAGGAACTGAAGCAACAAGAGATTTATCTCCTTCAACCGGGTGTGCCTGCTCTTATTAAATCATATATTAATGAAAACCTAAAAGAGCTTTATTCATACCGTACTGTCAAGAGCTTCTTAAACTGAATTGAAAGAATATTAACTGTTAATTTTATTAATAATATGAATGAAATTAAAACATTAGCTGACCTTAAGAAAAAACAGGAAGAGATGAGGAACAAAATAAAATTACGAGATAATGCAGAAGATCCCGAATCTCTTGTTCAGGTGAAAGTTGCAATGGCAACATGTGGCATAGCATCAGGTGCTAAAGAAGTTATGGAATATTTTGTTGTAGAACTTGATAAAAGATCTATCCGTGCTATTGTAACACAAACTGGTTGTATGGGATATTGTTATGCAGAGCCAACAGTAGAGATAACTCTGCCCGGAAAAGATCCTATTGTATTTGGTTACGTTACTGTTAGTAAAGCCGATGAAATAATCGAACATTACATTAAAGAAGGAGAGTTGGTGAACGGTATCATTCCTCAGAATTATAATACCATAAAATCTTAAATAACTGTATATGAGTAAATATAAAATGCATCTTTTAGTCTGCGCCGGCACAGGATGTGGCTCTTCTGAAAGTAGCCTGGTTTACGAAATGCTTCTTGATGAATTAGAAAGAAAAGGACTGAACAATGATGTACAGATTATCCGAACCGGTTGCTTTGGCTTTTGTGAAAAGGGACCAATAGTGAAAATACTGCCGGATAATACTTTCTACACTCATGTGAAACCTACAGATGCTAAAGAGATTATAGATGAGCATGTCATTAAAGGGCGTAAAGTTTATCGATTGCTTTATGCAGATCCTGAATCAGGTGAGCATATGCCCGATTCTAAACATATGGGCTTTTATCAAAAACAAATTCGTATCGCTCTCCGCAATTGTGGTACAATCGATCCGGAGAACATTGATGAAGCAATAGCACGTGATGCTTATCAGGCATTAGGAAAGGTGGTCACTG
This sequence comes from uncultured Proteiniphilum sp., assembly GCA_964484665.1. Lineage (GTDB taxonomy): Bacteria > Bacteroidota > Bacteroidia > Bacteroidales > Dysgonomonadaceae > Proteiniphilum. The sequence goes on from CAZAFR010000002.1 coordinate 100,264, forward strand.
AGTTAGGAGTTGATGAAACTATCACGATTTTAAAGTCATCCGGATTAAGAGGACGTGGAGGTGCAGGATTCCCAACCGGATTAAAATGGGAAATTGCTCGGAAAAACTATTCTGATCAGAAGTATGTGGTTTGTAATGCTGACGAAGGTGACCCGGGAGCATTTATGGATCGCTCAATTTTAGAAGGCGATCCACACTCAATTTTAGAAGCTATGGCAATTTGTGGTTATTGTATAGGAGCTTCTAAAGGTTTGGTTTACATACGTGCTGAATATCCCCTTGCGGTAAAACGGCTAAAAATAGCTATCGCACAGGCTAATGAGTACGGATTACTCGGTAGTAATATTTTTGGTACAGATTTCAGTTTCGATATTTCTTTAAAATATGGAGCCGGAGCTTTTGTTTGTGGTGAAGAGACAGCTCTCATTAATTCAATGGAAGGAAAAAGAGGTGAGCCTACCAATAAACCTCCATTCCCTACAGAAAGTGGTTATCTTGGGAAACCCACTGTTGTTAATAATGTTGAAACTTTAGCCAATATCCCTGCAATTATACTAAAAGGTGCTAATTGGTTTTCTTCTATAGGAACAGAAAAATCAAAAGGTACAAAAGTGTTTGCTCTCGCAGGAAAAATTAATAATGTGGGATTGATTGAGGTTCCAATGGGCATTACTCTCAGGGAGATAATTTATGAAATAGGAGGAGGCATTAAAAATGGCAAGAAATTCAAAGCAGTGCAAACCGGTGGTCCATCAGGGGGGTGCCTGACTGAAAAACACTTAGATATTCCTATTGATTATGAAAGTCTTACTGCTTCCGGTTCTATGATGGGCTCAGGTGGTATGATTGTTCTCGACGAAGATGATTGTATGGTGTCTGTGGCTAAATTCTACCTTGAATTTATTGTTGATGAATCTTGCGGAAAATGTGCTCCATGTCGCATCGGCAATAAGCGGATGCTCGAGACACTAAAAAGAATAACCGAGGGAAAAGGAACTCAAGAGGATTTAGATAAACTAAAGAATTTAAGTTATGTGATTAAAGACACTGCTCTTTGTGGACTCGGACAAACTTCTCCTAATCCGGTTCTCTCAACTATGGAGAATTTTATGGAAGAGTACAATGAGCATGTGTTCGAAAAAAAATGTCGTGCAGGTAAGTGTAGTAGTCTACTTTTCTACGTTATTTCTGAAGAGGAATGCATTGGATGTATGGCATGCAAAAGAGTTTGTCCAACTCATGCTATAACCGGCGAAAAGAAAGAAGTGCATGTGATAAATCAGGAGATTTGTATAAAATGTGGGGCATGTATGGAAAAATGTAAATTTGACGCTATAAGTCTGGTTAGCGACTATCCAAGAGTGCCGATTATAATGTGACGATTGACTTAATTGTTCCTAAAGATGAAATATATGATTGAACTTACAATAGACAAGAAAAAAGTGCGAGTTGAAAAGGGTACAACTATCCTGAAAGCAGCTCGTAAAGCCGGGGTTGAAATTCCAACGCTTTGTCATTTCGAACTGTGTGATATGGGAATTGAAAATAAACCCGGAGGATGCCGAATATGTGTAGTAGAGGTTGAAGGGCGTAGAAATTTGGCTCCCTCATGTATTACAGAAGTTCAGGAAGGTATGATTATAAATACTCATAATATCAGAGTGTTGAATGCCAGAACTACCGTTCTCAAACTGATTATTTCAGACCATCCTTTCGACTGTCTGGTATGTGCTAAGTCGGGACAATGTGAATTACAGAGTCTTGCTACACAATTTAATATTCGCAGTCTCCCTTATGAAGGTGAGCAATCGAGATATCGAAAAGACACATCTCCTTCAATTATAAGGGATATCGATAAATGCATTATGTGTCGCAGATGCGAAATGATGTGTAATGATGTACAAACAGTTGGTGCACTTTCGGCAGTAAACCGAGGTTTCATGTCGGCAGTTGCACCCGCATTTGAGATGAACCTCGAAGATTCGCCATGCACCTATTGCGGGCAATGTGTTTCGGTTTGCCCAACAGGCGCACTAACAGAAGTGGATCATACAAATGAGATCATTCGTGCTTTAAGCGATCCTTCAAAAACAGTTATTGTGCAGACAGCTCCTGCTGTACGTGCTGCTTTGGGCGAGGAGTTTGGATTAGCACCAGGAACATTGGTGACAGGGAAAATGGTGTCGGCATTAAAGGAACTCGGATTTAAATATGTGTTTGATACAGATTTTAGTGCCGATCTGACTATAATGGAAGAGGGGACTGAACTTTTGCAGCGACTTACAGCTCATTTAGCAGGTGATACTGATGTAAGACTTCCAATTCTAACCTCCTGTTGCCCCGGTTGGGTTAACTTTTTTGAGCACAATTTTCCTGATTTACTTGATGTACCTTCTACTTCTAAATCGCCACAACAGATGTTTGGTGCTATTGCTAAATCATATTTTGCTGATAAGATAGGTGTTAACAGGAAAGATCTGATAGTGGTCTCGATCATGCCATGTATTGCAAAAAAATACGAATGTCAGCGTGATGAGTTTAAAGTAGACGGGAATCAGGATGTGGACTATTCAATTTCTACACGCGAGCTGGCGGCCTTTATAAAAGAAGCGAATATTGACTTTCTAAACCTTCCTGATTGCGATTTTGATGATCCCATGGGTGAGTCAACAGGTGCCGGAGTAATTTTTGGTATTACCGGTGGTGTAATTGAGGCAGCCTGCCGTACTGCTTATGAACTTTACACAGGAAATAAACTCGAAAGAGTTGAGTTTGAAAATCTGCGTGGCATGGAAGGAATACGTTCAGCTAAAGTTGATTTTGATGGTTTGGAGCTAAATATTGGTATAGCACATGGACTTGGCAATGCACGTAAGCTATTGAATGAGGTGAGAGCCGGAACCTCTAAGTACCATGCAATAGAAATAATGGCCTGCCCCGGTGGTTGTATTGGTGGTGGCGGTCAGCCTTATCATCATGGAAATAGTGAAATACTGAGCAAGCGTGCCGCAGCAATTTATTCAGAAGATGAGCGAAAGACAATTCGCAAATCGCACGATAATCCTTCAATTATCAAGTTATATAAAGAGTTCTTAGGTGAGCCCGGAAGTCACAAAGCGCACAGACTGCTTCACACTGAGTATTTTCCTAAAAGCAATGAAGTTACTATTCATTTAAACGGAGAAGTATAAACTAAACATACTAATATTATGAGTCAGAATATAAAAGTAAATCCTGAAGTTTACAGTTTCATGGAGAAAAAGACCGGTACAGATAATGTAGAGGTTAAAGTAAACCTCTCATTAGAAAAGGTCAATAAGATAAATAAAATCTGCAACTCATTTGATAATGACCCACTTGAGTTGATAAACATATTACATGAGACACAGCATGAGTTTGGCTATTTGCCTGCTGAAGTTCAGGATGTTATCGCGCACAACCTCCACGTTTCTGTAGCACAGGTATATGGAGTAGTTACATTCTATTCGTTCTTCTCAATGATACCCAAGGGTGAACACCCTATTTCAATTTGTACCGGCACAGCCTGTTATGTTAGAGGAGCAGAAAAAGTGCTCGAGGAGTTCAAAAAAGAGTTGAACATCAAAGTAGGAGAGTCCACTCCGGACAGTAAGTTTTCAATTAATTGTCTTCGCTGTGTTGGAGCATGCGGACTCTCGCCGGTAGTTCTTGTTGGTGATAGGGTTTTCGGTCGTGTGTCACCGGATGGCGTTAAGGCTATTTTAGACGAATACAGGAAATAAAATATAATCGCAGAATATAATTTCAACGATTGAGTTGTTAAAATTTAATGCTTCAATAAATAACGTTTCGAATTTCCTTGCTTAAAATAGCCTATTTTATGGTTGATTGACTTTAAATTTTTATCAAGCGAACTTAGCTCATCTTCATCATGTAAAGATGACAATGGTCTGCTTTCATACAGAAAATAATCCTTTCTGTATTCATATGTAGTAATATTAGGCATTATTACATTAGCACCTACTACTATAGCCTTTTCTCTCCCTTTTTTATCCAAGGTCTGCATCGCCGTTGTAGCAGCAATATTAATATCAGGCATTAGAATTCGTAGTAGAGATATCATTTTCAATCCAAGATTAAAACGTTCTGAAGGAGATAATAATATTCCTCTGTATTCAAACAGAGGGGTTTTGGCATGTTCAATATATGGACCCATGCCACACATGTCAATGTCAAATTCCTTCATAAAAATAAGATCGTCTGCAAGTATTTCCATTGTTTGGAAAGGAAGACCAATCATCACTCCCGTTCCCACTTGGTAATCTGTTTTGCGCAACAACTCTAAAGCTTTTAGTCTTTTAGAAAAACTATACGATTCTCCCGTAGGGTGAAGTTTTTTGTATAGCTCCTCCGAAGAGGTTTCAATACGCAAGAGGTAGCGGTCGGCACCACTTTCAAACCATCGACGGTAGGTCTCTTCACACTGTTCACCACACGAAAGCGTAATGCCGATTTGATTATTGGTTATTTTTTTTGAATCTTTTATTATTCGATCAATTCTATTTGTAAAAGCTGCTGATTTAATCTCCCCCGTTTGTATGGCAACAGACCCGTAACCTTTTTCGTAAGCAAATTTCACTAATTCTATAACTTCCTCATGTTTAAGACTGTAACGTCGAATACTCTTGTTTGACTTTCTTATACCACAATAAAAACAATCTTTTTCACAGACATTCGTAAGTTCAATCAACCCACGTAAATAAACTTCATTTCCAACGTTTTGAAGTTTACTTTTTGAAGAATAATCAAACAAAGTCCGCTCTTTTTTACCGGTTGAAGATAAAAGTTCAACTAATTCATCCTTCGATAAAGGGTAACCTCGGACTGTTTTTATCATATTTATAAAACTTTATGAAGACAGATACAACTTTTTCAAACACGCCATTAATATATGCCAGAGCCATACCATAATTAGTTACAGGAATCCCGGCATTAATAAAAGGGCGTAACCTGTTTAACAGTTGTTTACGAGTTACCATACAACCTCCGCACTGTATAACAAGGGCAAAATCTTTTAAATTAACAGGTAGAGGAGCTAATCCTGTGACAATCTTGAAATTGAGTTTTTTTCCTGTAAACTCCTGAAGTAATTTTGGAATCTTTACTCTACCAATATCGTCACAACTGGTCTGATGAGTACAACTCTCCATAATCAATACCTTATCTTCATCCTTTAGGTTTGAGATGCATGGAGTACCTCTTAAATATGCTACGAAATCACCTTTGAGCCGAGCAAAAAGAATACTGAAACTAGTTAATGGAATCGTTTCCGGGAGTTTCTTGATGACAGAATTAAAAATCTGACTATCCGTAATAACCAATGCAGGAGTTATTCCACTATTTATAACATCTTCAAGTTCATCTTCTTTTATAACCATTGCAATACAGTTATTATCGATTGCATCACGTATGGCTTGATTCTGAGGATATATAAGTCGACCTTCCGGTGCTTCTTTGTCTATTGTTATGACAAACAAAATAATGTCTTTGGGCTTAACAAGATCTCCTATCAAAGTATTGTTTTGGAAAACTGTTTCCGGCACGATTTTCTTTATTGAATTAATTAGTAGATCTTTATCTGTTGGTTTGTGGGCACTTATATCTATTATTTCGGCATTTGTATGCCATTTTATTGTATTTTTAGTGATAGCTGCTATCTTGCTTATATCATTTTTATTATGAACAATAAGATAAGGAACATCATGTACTTTGAATTGATCAATCAAACGAACTTCATAATCGCCGAATTGATTCCCTGCTATTAGTAGAATAGCACAATCAACTCTGAGTATCACTTCGAGTGATTTTTGTATCTTCATAGGTCCTATTTCACCCAAATCATCAATCCCTGCAGTGTCAATAATTGTAGTCGGACCAATTCCAATTATTTCAATTGACTTTTTTACAGGATCGGTAGTTGTTCCCCCTCTGCTTGATACAATTGAAATATCTTGATCGGTAAGCATATTGATTAGTGAACTCTTGCCGGTATTTGTACGACCGAAAATTCCGATATGCAGGTTGTTTATGCTCATAAAAATAAATCTCTTTCTCCCTGTCCTATTCTTAAAATTTTATTCCTAACATCTTCTTGAGTCCTTTCACTCAATTCTTTCAATTTTTTTTCAATTATTTTCAAGCCCTTTTCTCTTGTTGGTGCAGGTGCATAGTCATATAAATACTCAACAAGAGTTAAAATTGCATTAGGTGTACAGAACCTTTTTATGAAACCCGGAACTGAGAATTCCATAAAATGCTCACCTGTTCGTCCCAAACGGTAGCAAGAAGTACAAAATGATGGAATCATATCCTGGTCAAGCAGTTGATCTACAATATCATTTAAAGACCGTTCATCATTAATTTGAAACTGTCCCCTGTTGAGGTCTTCATTTCTTTTTTTAAATGAATAACTTCCAAGCTCAATTTTAGTTCCTCCATCAATTTGTGAAACTCCGTATTGAATCACTTTATCACGAAGTGCAGCCGGTTCTCGTGCGGTTAATATCATACCGGTGTATGGAACTGCCAGGCGTATAATTGCAACCATACGAACAAAATCATCATCTGAGGCAAAGTACTTATTTTCCATTTGCAATTTTGAAGCATCTTTTATCCTTGGGAATGATATAGTATGAGGCCCTACATTATAACAAGCCTCTAAATGATTAGTGTGTCTAACAAGTCCCATAACCTCAAAGCGCCAATCGTACAGTCCAATTAAAGCACCTATACCCACGTCATCTATACCGGCTTCCTGTGCTCGGTCGAGTGCGGTTAACCTCCAATTATAATCGGCTTTCTTACCGCTTGGATGGTATTTTTTATATGCATCCGGGTGATATGTTTCCTGGAAAACTTGGTAAGTGCCAATCCCGGCCTCTTTTACAATCTTGTACCCCTCAATATCAAGAGGCGCTGCATTGATATTCACCCTTCGGATTTCACCATTTCCCTTTTTTACAGTATATGTTGTTCTTGCTGAATTGGCGATAAATTCAGGAGAATATTCAGGATGTTCACCAAAAACAAGTATTAATCTTTTTTGCCCTTCATCCACTAAAGCTTCAACCTCTTTTGTTAGCTCTTCTAATGAGAGTGTTTTCCGTATTTGATCCTTGTTTGATGCTCTAAATCCGCAGTAGACACAATTATTAGAACATTTATTGCCCACATAAAGAGGTGCAAAAAGTACAATGCGGTTGCCATAAACATTTTGCTTTAATAATTTGGCACCCTCTTTAATTAACTCTACAGACACTGCGTCTGTAGCATTAATTAAAGTAGCAGTCTCTTTTAGATTTAATCTTTTTTTTGAAAGTGATTTGTTAACTATGTCACTAACCTTATCAGGAGTAGAGTCAGAGTTGTTCAGATAATCCCAAATCTCTTCTAAATCTATAAACGGTTGCATGGGAATATCAGGAATACGGTATTTTTCAGGAGTAAATTGCATATATTTTTACAATGCTGGTTTTATGTAATCACAAAGGTAACAAATTTCAGTTGATTTAGGATGCTATTTTCAATCGGAATTTGAAAGTAATTTTGACCTACTTTTACCAAAGATTCCTTATAGATAACTTATCTATATATAAGCTATCTATAAGTAATATATAAGTAATCTTTAGCCGAGGTATTATGAATACTTTAACTATTTGTAAATGAAATAGTTTTATAAATAACAAAATTGACCTGTTTTTAGTATGCTTTTTGAAAAATATGTACCTTTGTACTTTGGAGTCATTTTGTTTGCAAAATAGGTGATACTAAATTAAACTGTAAGAAAAAGCTATTATTTCATGACAGAATTAAATTTTAAAGGCTTGGGAGTAGCCATGATTACTCCTTTTAAGAAAAATAGTTCGATCGATTTCGATGCATTATCACGTTTGATTGATTTTCAGCTGAATAATGGCACTGATTATATTGTGGCCTTGGGCACAACTGCTGAGACTCCTACGCTGTCGAAAGAGGAGAAAAAAGAGGTTTCACGTTTTATAGTTAATAGGGTTAACGGAAAAATACCTATTGTTATGGGGGTAGGTGGCAATAATACTTCAGCAGTTGTAGATGAACTTAAAACTACTGACTTCAATGGTATAAGTGCAATTTTATCCGTTACTCCTTACTATAATAAACCTACTCAGGAAGGTCTTTATCAACATTATAAAGCTCTTTCAAAGGCTTCGCCGTTGCCTATTATTTTATATAATGTTCCCGGTAGAACCGGTGTAAATATGACGTCTGAAACGACTCTGAGAATTGCAACCGACTGCAACAACGTGATTGCTATAAAAGAGGCTTCCGGAAAACTTGATCAGATTGAAGAGATTATAAAAGGAGCCCCAAAAGGTTTTTCAGTTATTTCGGGTGATGATGCTGTCACAACTGCGGTAATTGAGCTTGGAGGTATTGGTGTAATTTCTGTATTTGGCAATGCTTTCCCAGAAGAAATGGCATGGTTGGTTGACAGTGCTCTTAAAGGTGACTCTGTCACTGCACGAAATAAGATGGAAGAGGATTTCAATGAGCTTTTTCACTTGATTTTCATAGAGGGTAACCCTGCTGGTGTGAAATCTATTTTGAGCCAAAAAGGTATGATCGAAAATATACTCCGTTTACCTCTCGTGGAAGTGAGCGCAAAAACCGAGTTAAAGATAAAAGAGGCTTTAAGTAAAGCTAAATATTTCTGATGCTATTTTAATTATTACACATAGAGGGCGTTTATTAATGAAGGTTGTAAGCGACCGACTCTAATTGAAATATATTTTGTACTTTTGCATAATTAAAAATAATTGAATTTAATCATTCAACTTATGAAAAAATTATTATTTCCAATTACAGTTTTTTTTATAATGACTACAATAGGTTGTACTGAACAAGTAGACAAACGTCCGGTTCAAAGTCTAAACATTTATGATCTGGACACTACAGCCAATCCGGGTGAAAGCTTTTATCAATATGCCACAGGTGGCTGGCAGAAAGCAAATCCTATACCGGATGAGTATGCAAGATATGGTTCTTTTGACAAATTACGTGAAGAGAATCAACTTCAAATCCAAGATCTTATCCAGGAACTGGGTTCTAAGGAGTATGTTGAGGGGACTAATGCCCAAAAGGTTGGGGATATGTACTCTATGGGCTTGGACAGTGTTAAATTAAATGCTGAAGGTGCTGCGCCAATTGTTCCACTACTACAGAAAGTTGCTAGTGTTGAAAGTAAGGAAGATGTCATAAGAGTTGCAGCTCAGCTGTCCAAACTGGTATCTAATCCATTTTTTGGTTTTTCTGTGGGACCTGATGATAAAAATAGTCTCATGAATATTGCTCATATATATCAATCGGGCATTGGGATGGGCGAGAGAGAATATTATCTTTCACAAAATGATCATTCTCAGAATCTTCGTATAGGATACATTAAATTGATGGAAACACAGTTTCAAAATGCAGGTTATAGTGAGAACGATTCAAAAAGTGCAGCTGCCAATGTAATGAAAGTCGAGACAGAACTTGCTAAAGCTCATGTCACAAAAGAGATGCTGCGTTTACCTGAACTAAATTATCATAAAATGCTTATATCAGAGCTTGATGCTGAGGTCGCACCTTTTGCATGGAATCTCTATTTAGATGAGGTTGGAGCAGGTGAAATAGAAAGTTTAAATGTTTCTCAGATAGAGCCGGTTAAGGCAGCTATTGCTATAATTGATCGTGAGGAAATAGGAGTTCTTAAAGATTATCTTACCTGGAAAGTTATCAATTCTGCTGCAGGTTTTTTAAGTGATGATTTTGTGAATACTAACTTCGAGTTTTATGGTAAAGCCATGAGCGGAAGTAAAGAGATTCGTCCTCGCTGGAGAAGAACGATTGATGCTGTAAATGGCGCAATGGGAGAGGCCGTTGGACAATTATATGTTGAGAGATACTTCCCTGCTGAGGCAAAAAAAAGGATGCTTGATCTTGTTGATAATTTGAAATTATCACTTGGTGAACGTATTAATCAACTGGAATGGATGAGTGATGCTACTAAAGAGAAGGCTCAGGAGAAATTGGGTACAATCATTGTTAAAGTTGGTTATCCTGACAAGTGGAAAGATTACTCCTCACTTGAAATAAAAGACGACTCATATTGGCAGAACATGATGCGTGCGTCATTGTTTGCTTGGAATGAAATGATTGATGAGTTGGGTAAACCGGTTGATCGTACAAAATGGTATATGTCACCGCAGACTGTTAATGCATATTATAATCCTACTTCTAACGAGATATGTTTCCCTGCCGGAATCTTGCAGCCTCCTTTCTTCTATATGGATGGAGATGATGCAATTAATTATGGCGGTATTGGTGTTGTTATCGGGCATGAAATGACTCATGGTTTTGATGATCAGGGCAGAAAGTATGATAAGGATGGAAATCTTATTGATTGGTGGACAGCTGAAGACGCTGCTCGGTTTGAAGAAAGAGCTAAAGTGTTAGTTGATTTTTTTGATAATATATCTGTAATTGATACTGTACATGCAAATGGTACCTTTACTCTGGGTGAAAATATTGCCGACCATGGGGGGTTGCAGATTTCGTATCATGCATTTCAGAAAACAGACCAGGCTAACTCTAACAAAATGATTGATGGATTTACTCCTGCGCAGCGTTTTTTCTTAAGTTATGCAGGACTTTGGGCAGGTAATGTGCGTGATGCTGAGATACTACGTCTTACTCAAATTGATCCACATTCACTTGGAAAATGGAGAGTTGATGGTGCATTGCCACATATAGATGCATGGTATGAAGCATTTGGTATCGTGAAAGAAGACCCGATGTATGTAGCTGATGATGAGCGTGTTTCAATATGGTAAAACACAATAATAAGATTATTGATACTTATATTAAATCTGTTATATAAAATATGTTTTCAGGAATAGTTGAAGAAGCTGCAACCGTTGTAGCGTTGAAAAAAGATAAATCTAACCTTCATATTTCACTAAGGTGCTCTTTTACTAATGAGTTGAAAGTTGATCAGAGTATCTCTCATAATGGTGTTTGTTTGACTGTTGTGTCAATTGAGGAAGATGTTTATACAGTAACTGCAATAAAAGAGACGCTGGATATTTCAAATCTTGGGATGCTTGAGGTTGGTAGTAAAGTAAATTTGGAGCGAAGTATGTTAATGAACGGCAGGTTAGATGGTCATATCGTGCAGGGGCATGTAGATCAAACCGCTATTTGTAAAGATGTGACAGAAGCGGACGGTAGCTGGTATTTTACTTTTGAATATGAGTTTGATGAAGATATGGCCAGAAAAGGTTATATGACTGTTGATAAAGGTTCGGTAACAATAAATGGTGTAAGTTTAACAGTTGTTGAGCCTACTGATAACACTTTCAAGGTAGCAATTATTCCTTATACTTACGAAAATACTAATTTTCATCAGATTAAGAAGGGGAGTACAGTGAATATTGAATTCGATATAATCGGAAAGTATATTAGTCGCTTGCTTACTTTAAATTAAACCGGCCACGAATAGATAATTGAATAATAAAAATATGGATAATATTGATTTTCTTGAATTTGTATCTACACGACAGAGTGTTCGTGCCTATGATGCAGCTCGTCCGGTAGAAAAAGAGAAAATTAATCGTATAATTGAGGCGGCTCGCATGGCTCCTTCGGCTTGTAATGCTCAGCCTTGGCATATTATTGTTGTAGACGACCCGGAAATAAAAAATAGAGTAGCTGATGCTACTTCTGCTCGTGCTTTGGGTATGAATCATTTTACAAAACAGGCTCCTGTGCATTTAGTACTGGTTGAAGAAAAAGTAAACCTCTCTTCAGGTATAGGTGGTTGGGTTAAGCAAAAGGATTATGCTCAGATGGATTTGGGGATTGTAGCTGCTCACATAGTTTTAGCTGCGCATGCCGAAGGATTAGGCTCATGTATCTTGGGGTGGTTTAACGAATCATCAATGCGTGAAATCCTTTCAATTCCAGAGTCAAAAAGAGTTTGGTTGGATATTATTATAGGTTATAGTGTACAGCCTCTCAGAGAGAAAAAGAGAAAGCAAATTGGCGAAATTGTATCAAACAACAGCTATAAAAATAGCTGATTGCATAGTGAAAAATGACCTAATAGGTCAGTATAAAAAGTTTATAATCATTAAACTTTAATCTTTTTAACAGGATGTTAGTAGGGTTTTGTTGGTGACATCGTAAAAATATGTCATCTTTGTAAGCTCAATTATTTTTATGAAACTTAGAAACCGTGTCAGGTTGATATACCTAAACAAATGAATATTAAGAAAAAACGTTTTCCTTTGTTGATCGCTTTTCTTACGATTACCTCAGTGATTTTCGCCCAGCAGGTAGGTTCCAATTCTCCATATGGAAGATATGGCTTTGGCGTTTTATCGAATCCTTCTATAGGTGCTTCAGAAGCAATGGGTGGGATAAGTTACGGTTTACGCAGGAGCCAGCAGGTTAATCCCGGCAATCCGGCTTCTTATTCTGAGCTAGACTCACTAACCTTTATTTTTGATTTAGGAATATCGGGACATTTTTTAAAAATGAGTGATGGTTCTAATAATCGCGATTTATATAACGGGAATCTGGATTATATAGCACTGCAGTTCCCTCTATTTCGTAAGATGGGTGCTAGCATTGGATTATTGCCATATTCTAAGGTAGGTTATAATTTTGGAAACCGACGTTCTTTATCAGATATACAGTATTTAGAAACTTATCGTGGTACCGGCGGTTTAAGTCAATTATATGCAGGTGTTGCATGGGAACCTTTTAAGAATATCTCAATTGGAGCAAATCTTACATATCTTTTTGGAAATTTCGAACATACTAGGCTTAGTACTCCGGTTACAACCAATGCTTTGCTTACCCAAGGTATGAATAGTTATAAAATTCGCGAACTGAAATATGATTTTGGTCTTCAATACACACATCCTATTAGCAGAACGCGATCTATTACTGTAGGTGCAATATATTCTCCACAAATCAATACCAAAGCTGATGTTATTACATCTGTTTTGAACTATAGCGATGATCCATATCAGAGTCCGGGGTTGAGTCCGACTCAGGTAATAAGTAGAGATACTTTAAGTGGAGAGAGTTTTCAGTTACCTCATACCTTTGGTGCAGGAATTACTTATCAAACCGAGAAATTTTTGGTTGGTGTAGATGGCACTTATCAATTGTGGAAAAACTTAGCTTACTCTGATCATCTAGACGGACTTAATGATGATAATCGTTATAATGACTTGTATAGAATAAATGCAGGTATGGAGTATGTTATTGATAAGTACAGTCAAAACTTTTTTAAACGAATACGATTTAGAGGAGGACTTTCTTACTCAAACTCATATATAAATGTGAGTGTTATCAATTCAGAAAACAGTCAGAATACTAACATTGGCAGCTATGATGAATATGGTATTAATTTGGGACTTGGTTTACCTTTTCACGATTTGAGAACAGGGCATGTTTCAATGTTAAATATTGGTTTTGGATATTCTAGACAAAACCCCAACAACCAATTCATGATTGCTCAGGATATGTTTAAGATTTCGATAAACATGAACGTGAATGAGTTCTGGTTTTTCAAGCGACAATTTAATTAATTTAAAATTGTTGTTTAATATTAGAATAATTATTTTACTTTGGACAATTATTAGTAGTATATTTGATTGAATTGTATAAAAAAGAAGAGTTGATGTGATATGATATGATGAGGTTAGATTAAACTTTTCTTTTAACATTTTGTCCAATTTGCAGGAAAAAGAAAAAAACAACTATAAATAGCAACCAATATGAGAAAATTATTATTAACTGTTTTTTTGGCTATAGCAGTGATAGCCGGTGCAGTTGCCCAGAAGGCCGGATACGACCCTGTGAATGCGCCATTTGGTCACGGAGAAGACAGCGTGGCCTGTCGTGTTAATTTAAGTCTAATGCAAACCGCAGCTAAAGCGGAAGCATATGAATCTGCATTAACACCATGGATTTCTGTTTATGAAAACTGCCCGGGTGCAAGTAAAAATACATTTATTTACGGTCCTAGAATCTTTAAAGCTCTATATGAGAAAGCAACAGATCCTGCTAAGAAAAAAGAGTATCTCGATAAAACGATGGAGATATATGATAATAGGGTAACATATTTTAGTAAAGATGATGCCAAGGAAACTATTCTTGCGTACAAGACATACGATTATATGGAGCTAATGGGTGACAAAGCAGATGCTCAGCAAATATATAGCTGGTTGAATGAAGCTGTGAATGGATTGAAGTCCAAAATGTATCCTCTAGATGCTTATTCTTACTATATGGTTGCTTCTCTGACTCTTTACTTAAATGACAATTCATTAAAAGATCAATATATAACGGATTACTTTAAAGTAATGGGTTATTTAGACGAAGCTATCACTGATGCAAAGGCTGCAAATGACCAAGCTAACGCTGATTATTTAGCCGTTGTTCAAGAGGGTGTTCAGTCTGGATTCGTTAATAGTGGAGCTGGTGATTGTAATACGCTTACAGAATATTATACAGATAAGATAGAGCCTAACAAAAACAATAAAGAGTTTTTAAATGAAGTTATTGTTGCTCTTAGCTCTGTAGGTTGTGTTGAATCTGATTTCTATTTTACAGTTGCTGAATATCTGCACCATCTTGAACCATCAGCCAGTGCTGCTTTAGGTTTAGCAAACAAGAGTCTGCGCGATAAAGATTACGAAACTGCGGTTAAATACTATAGTGAGGCAGCTAAGCTTGAAACAGACAAAGTAAGAGCTTCAGAATATATGCTTCAACTTGCAAGTATTTTCTCTAATCAGCGCAATTTTGACAGGGCAAGACGAGCAGCTTATGATGCGTTGGAGTATAATCCAAACAATGGGGGTGCATATATTCTAATTGCACAGCTATATGCAAGTTCAGCAAACAATATATTCCCCGAGACCGAAAAAGCAGGCTTAGTTTATTGTGCAGCGGTTGACAAGCTTCAAAGAGCTAGATCAGTTGATCCAAGTGTTTCAAGTAAAGCAAATAGTCTTATTAACAGTTACTCTACAAGGTTCTTGGATACTGAAACTGCATTCATGATGGGATATAAAACAGGTGAAACAGTATTTATACCCGGATGGATTGGTGAAAATACTACAATAAGACTTAGGTAAACTACAATTTATTCAGTGTTGAAATTACAACACAACATATTAAATTTTTGGCGCATAACAACCACCTTTTTTGTGGTTGTTATGTCGCTTTATTTAGTATCATGTAATGATAACGGAGACAACCTTGTTGACTTTAAATATGATCCTGAAAAAACACCTTCAATGATCACCGATTCTGCATATCAGCTGCTTTCAGATTCAGGAGTTACGCGGTATAAAGTTTCTTACGACTTATGGATGGTATTTGATAAGGCCAAAGAGCCATATCAGTTTTTTCCGGAAGGTTTATTTTTAGAACGATTTACACCTGATTTCAGTACGGAAGCAACTGTAAAAGCCGATACGGCTTGGTATTATGATAATAAAAAATTATGGAAGTTAAGAAGTAATGTTCATGTAGAGAACATGCAGGGAGAGGATTTCAGAAGCCAAGAACTTTACTGGGATATGGAGAACGGAAGAGTGTATTCTGATGCTTACATAGAAATAAAACGTCAGGAATCAGAAATTAAAGGTTATGGTTTTGAGTCTAATGAACAGATGACAGATTACAAAATCTTTCGTCCGCATGACGGTAAATTGCCTTTCGTTGACCGTCCTCTTGGGTCGTCTGATTCACTCGAAAATAATAAGTCGGGTTCTACAACAGGTACTTCTACAGATTCTTTAAAAACAGATGAACAAAGAACAATAAGATTAATAGATTAAACAGATGTCAATTTCTTTGGAAATAGGATTGTGGTTTATTTTTTTTGTCTTATCGGTGTTTTTCTCAGGCATGGATATGGCTTTTATTGATTCTGATAAGCTTCAGTTTGCTATCTCCAGAAAAAATAAAGGTGTTTATAATTTCATGCTAAACAGTATTTATGGTCATCCTCGCGAGTTTTTAGCAGCTATGATGATAGGGAAAATTACTACAGCTGTTTTATTAGTATACTTTACTATCCTAATTATCGGCAGTGTTTTCGGTAGTTATTTTAACCCGGATTGGTTTATTGTTTTTTTGGCAATAATATTTTCAACATTAATAATTATATTTACTGAAGAACTGATACCAAGAACTTTTTTTAAAGTAAATCCCAATTCATGGGTGAAAACGCTTACGATACCTTCTTTTATTTTCTTTATTTTATTTTATCCTGTAGCATTTTTATTTATATTCATTTCTGAAGGAATCCTTAACTTATTTGGTATTAAATATGCTTTACCAGAAGGTCACACTTTCAATAGAGTTGATTTTGATACATTCGTAAAAAAAAACATTGATGATTTATCCAAAGTAAATGACATGGATTCCGAAGTGAAGATATTCAGGAATGCATTGGATTTTTCTACAATGAAATTAAGGGATTGTATGGTGCCTCGAGCCGACATAGTAGCTGTTAGCATTGAAACAGATGTTGATACCCTTAAAGAGAGGTTTATAGAAACTGGTATTTCTCGTATCCTGGTTTTCAAAAATGATATAGATGATATAGCTGGTTATATTCATATGTGGGAAATATTTTCGAACCCTAAGGACTGGACAAATAATATTGCATCCATTTCATTTGTTCCTGAAAGTATGCAGGCGAGCAAGTTGATGAGCGATCTAATGCAGCAACGAAAGAGCATTGCTGTTGTAGTGGATGAATTTGGCGGTACATCGGGTATAGTTACTATGGAGGACTTGGTAGAAGAGATTTTTGGCGAAATAGAGGATGAGTATGATGTTAAATCCAGTTTTGTTAAACAAGAAACAAAAAATGAATATGTGTTATCAGGGCGTGTAGAAATTGATCAACTAAATGAGACTTATGGGCTTGAAATACCGGAATCAGACGACTATTCAACAGTTGCCGGATTCCTTTTACATCATACTCAAAGATTTCCTAAAACTTACGAAACGGTTATAATAGGGAATTATACTTTTAAAATACTGAAAGTCACGGATCGCAAAATTGAGGTTGTTCGTTTGATAACTGACAATAGCAAAGAGGTTGAAACTTCGGGATAGTAAATAAAATGTAGATTTTTTGGTGAAAATAATATCGTTATCTGCTTTATTTTTACTAACTTCGTGCCCTAATTTGAATAAAAATATTTTTTAACGTTTAATTGAAAAAGACTAATATATTTCTAGATGGCAACTTTACAAAATATCAGGAATAAAGGACCACTGCTGGTCATTGTTGTAGGTGTAGCATTGCTCGCCTTTGTATTAGGAGACCTTTTTAGTTCGGGATCAATGCTTATAGGTAAAGCAAGGGATAGGGCTTTTGTTGTAAACGGAGAGGTTATTACAACTCAAGAGTATTCTAATAAAATTACCGAATTTGAGGATTTCCAAAAGAGGATCAGCGGACAATCTTCACTTGATGAAAACATTTCATTACAGATTCGTGAGGCAGTTTATCAACAAATGGTTCGAGACAGGTTGCTCAAAGATCAGACAGGTGATCTTGGACTGGTAGTTACAAAAGAGGAGATGAATGATCTCGTTCATGGGCAAGGCATTTCTCCTATTTTGCAACAGTTACCTTTTTTTGTTGATCCTCAAACCGGTAGGTTCAGCCGTGCTGCTTTAGTTGAATTTTTAAATGTAATAAGCACTCCTAACCCTAATCCTCAAGAGCAGGCTTTAGTGGATCAATATAAATCTTTGTGGTTGTTTATCGAAAACATGGTAAAGACACAGCGTCTTGAAGAAAAGTATATCTCTCTTCTTACCAACTCCGTTATCATTAATGATTTAGAAGCTAAAACATCTTTTGATCTAGCACAACAGAATGCGGATATCGAATTTGCGATGAAAAGCTATTTTACAGTACCGGATTCTGCAGTCACAGTAACGGATAAAGAAATCAAGGATTTTTATAATAAAAATAAAAAATCATTTAATCTTGAGACTCCTTTAGTAAAGATATCCTATTTCACTAAAAAAATTGTTCCCAGTGATGAGGATTTTGCAGCTATCGAAGAGCAGTCACAAACGGCATTTACACAATTAAAAACTGCAACAAATCCAGCGATTGTTGTAGCCGATTATTCAGATGTTCCATATCGTGATATTTTTATGGGTGAAAATATGCTTACACCTTCTCAACTTGATTTTGCCAGAACTGCTGATGTTTCTGATATATATGGTCCGGAGCGTGAAGGTGATTCTTATCAACTATATAAGTTGATAGATAAAACAGTTTCACCTGATTCGGTTTATCTGAGTATGATGGCAATCCCTAATTCTACAATGGTAGAACAGGATTCAATTATTACACACTTCGTTGATAGTGTTTATAATGCAATTAATAGTGGAGAATTGTTTTCTGCAGTTGCAAATAGTCTCAATCCGAATTCAAATGGTGGAGATGTTGGTTGGGCAAGAGAAGTTGATCTTTTACCTTTTGGTAAGGAAATGGTTGAAGCAGCATTTAGTGCTCCTGTAGGAAAGCCGATAAAAATATCTATACCGGGGCAACAAGTAATATTTCAGGTTGAAGAAAAAACAAAACCGGTAAATAAGTATAAGCTTGCTGTAATAAACATGGCCGTACTGCCTAGTGAAAAGACATCAAACAATATTGACAACGAATTAAATAAGCTGGTTTCGGCTCCTAATATAGGTCAAAATTTTAATCAACTTGCTTCAGATGCAGGATATACGGTTATGCCAAATATGTCTTACTCTGCAAATGATTTCTCTTTAGGACAAATTCCAAGTTCGAGACAGGTGATCACTTGGGCTGCAAATCAGAAAGATGTAGGTACGGTTAAAAAATTTGATCTTACAAACCTTAGGATTGTTGCGCGAGTAGATGAGGTTATACCTTCCGGTACAACTCCGCTTTCAGAAGTGTCTGATATTATTCGTAATAAGTTTGTTAATCAGAAAAAAGCTGAAAAAATAATCGCTGACTTAGAACAACATAATTTTACTTCTTTAGAAGATTATGCTGAGTTTATGAATGTAGGTTTGGATTCAGTACGTTTTGTTAACTTTACAACTCAAAACATTACCGGATTAGGATACGAACCTGTTGTTAATGCAGTTTCATCTTTTGCGCCTCTTAATACAGTAGTTGGTCCTATGGAAGGGAATATGGGCGTATTTGTGATAAAAGTTGTAAATCGTGCGGAAGGAAGTGCGGTTTATGATGACAAAGAACAAAAAGAATCTATGTTAAACAACAATGCCTATAGATTGCAGATGCAATCAATAGAGGTTCTTAAGAATGAACTTGGTGTTGTAGATAACAGATATAAGTTCTTTTGATTTAGTTAGAAAAGTATTCTATAATTAGTAAATAAAATAAAAATGGTCGTCTCTTATTGGACGACCATTTTTATTTTACATGTAAAAATCTAAAAAACTAGAAGTTAATCTTTCCTGTTTGTTCGAGTTGTAAAGTTTTACTTGGCTGATCACAAACTTCTGTTGGTCCAAAATACTGTATTGGACCGGGATAAACGTAATCAGTATGAATAGCCCATTCTTCACGTTTCTCTTTATAATATTGGAATGGAGCACCGTCAAGTTTTACTAATGCTTTCTGAATAACAGGTTTCATTTCTCCGTGACGACGTTCGAGATTGAGCATCATTGTGATAGGCATTCCGCCTGCAATCCATTCAGCAGCTGGAGCTGTGGTATTTCTTACAGATGACATATAGCCTGTTTTACCTGATGCTACAAGCATAGATGCTGTATATCCAAGTGAATAACAATAGTCTGCATCATAATTAGAAGGTGCTGCACAACGTCCTTCATATCCGAAGAAGTGAGTAATACTTGCAAATTTACCATTATATTTACCTTTTTTTGCCCATTCACTCAGTTTTTTACTTACCATTTCAGCAAGAAGCTTTTCTGTTTCAATAAGAGACACCTGTACATTACCATGTGGGTCACGGTCGAGCGTTAATTGACGAGCTACTGACTCCGGAAGGCTGGCATATATCTCTGAGTTAACCGGTGATAGTTTGCTAATGATGTACTCACGTTTCCCTGAACGGCGTACAAGATCATACTCTTCCTGATTGTGAGCAAGGAAATCATTTAATTCACTAATAAGGTTTTTCATTGCCGGAATAAATTCAATTAATCCTTCCGGAATAATTACTGTGCCGAAATTCATACCATTATCAGCTCTTTTGGCAATAATGCCCGCTATATAATCAATTATGTCGTCAAGTGATGCCCCTTTATCTTCAATTTCTTCCGAAATTATACAAATATTGGGGTGTGTTTGAAGAGCACATTCTAATGCTATGTGCGATGCCGAGCGACCCATAACCTTGATAAAATGCCAGTATTTACGTGCAGAGTTGCAATCACGCTGAATGTTACCAATTAATTCAGAGTATACTTTACATGCAGTATCAAATCCGAAAGAAGTTTCAATCTGCTCGTTTTTAAGATCTCCGTCAATTGTTTTAGGACACCCCAAAACTTGTACTCCTGCATCAATTGATTTGTAGTATTCTGCCAGAACACATGCATTTGTGTTAGAGTCATCTCCTCCAATAATAACAAGTGCCTTTATGTTAAGTTTCTTCAGTATTATTAGTCCTTTGTCGAATTGCTCTTTAGTTTCAAGTTTAGTACGTCCTGAGCCAATTATATCAAAACCTCCGGTGTTTCTGTATTCATCTATAATATCACTGGTGAGTTCTTTATATTGATGATCAATTAAACCTGCAGGACCTAGGATAAATCCATATAATTTACTGTCTTTGTGCAGCTGTTTGATACCGTCAAATATTCCTGCAATAACATTATGTCCTCCCGGAGCTTGTCCTCCCGACAATATAACGCCAACATTAATAGGTTCAGGAGTACTTGTATCTTCTTCAACCTTATTAAAAGTCACAATGGGTAAACCATATGTGTAAGGGAATAATTTTTTTATCTCAACCTGGTCAGCTACAGAGTGAGTAGCAGCACCTTCTGCTATTTTTACACTGCCTTTGAGTCCTTCAGGCATTTTAGGAACATAATCAGTCCTTGCAATTTGTAAAGCGCTTTTAGTCATGAAATTTGAAATTTATTTAATTCTCTTGTTAATTGCTTAACATATAACATTATTTGGTTGCCAAATATACGATTTTTTCATCTAATTATCATTTAAAATTACTAAGAATCATCGAATTTTTATCTATTAGTTGTTTTTAATGAACAATTTAGCCCCTTTTATTATTTATATGTAAAAAGATTTATTTACTAATGAATAACTTGAAAGATTTTGCTACTGTCCACTTTCCTATAAAGCCTTATAAAAAATATTTTGATGGACAGGTAATTGTTAGACCAATGATGTATATTGCATTGTCTTATGATCATCGAGTAATTGATGGAAAGGACTCTGTAAGCTTCTTGTTAAGAATAAAACAACTGTTTGAGAATCCTATAAACATTCTATTTAGAGATAGTAGTGGAGAGAAAACTTTATTAGATTTGTATGTCTATTTTTATTTTAATAATCCTGTAATCGGCTCATTGAGGATAAGAGATAGGCTTTTAATTTAGGCTTTCCCAACAATCTTAAACTTTGCAAACTTAAGAAGTAACTGTTTTTTACCTGCAGACTCAAATTCAACTATAGCGCGTCGATCATTACCGCTGAGTTCAATAGATGTTACTTCACCACGACCAAATCTTTCGTGTTCGATTATATCACCCTTTTCAAGCTCTTTTGCTTCTTTGGATAAAGGCATGGATGAAGTTGAATTATGCACAGAAACAAGCCTTCCGGAAGATAAACCACTCCTGCTTGTAGGAAAAGGGGTATGACTATTTTTGTTCGATCTATTCTCTCTTTGCAGTCGCTGCTCACGCATCGTTCCCCAGAAATCAACAGTTTTTTCGTTATTTGTTGCATTGAATGCCGTGTTTGTATCCATACAAACATAAGCAGGATCTATCTCAGTCAGAAACCTACTTTCGACTGCTGAGTTTGTTTGACCGTTTTTAAACCTGCTCCTGGCATAAGTTATCGTACAAGTTTTCTCTGCACGGGTTATAGCAACATAAAACAGACGGCGCTCTTCCTCCAGACCTCTTGCCTCCGATTTGGCCATAGCTGATGGAAAAAGATCTTCTTCCATACCAACCACAAATACATGATTAAACTCCAGACCCTTCGCTGAGTGAACTGTCATAAGAGTCACCTTTTCAGCATTTTCATCTTTGTCGGTATCCTGATCAGTGAGCAGAGAAACCTCAGACAGAAAATCGACTAACCCTATTTCTTCGTCACCCTGTTCCTGACGTGTAGAAACAAATTCATCAATTGCGTTAAGCAACTCCTGTATATTTTGCGAGCGACTCATTCCCTCGGGTGTAAGATCTTGATACGCCTCATGAGATATACCCGTTTTCTTTAACACTTCCTGAGCCAGCTCAAAGGCATTAAGAGTCTCGTTTTTATCAATAAATTCGCTTATAAGATCATAAAACCCTTTTAGTTTTTTATCTGTACCGGAATTAATATTCAAGTTATATTCAACAGGAGAAGAGAGCACTTTCCATAGGCTTATCTGGTGAAGAACGGCAGCTGATGATATTTTGGCTATAGTTACATTTCCAATTCCTCTGGTAGGGAAATTGATAATTCTTCGTAACGCTTGTTCATCAGAAGGATTCACAATAAGTCTGAAATAGGCTATAACATCAGTTATTTCCTTACGCTGATAAAACGAACGGCCGCCGTAAATTCTATAAGGAATATTTTTCTTTCTGAGTGAATCCTCAAATATTCTCGATTGTGCATTTGTACGGTAGAGGATAGCAAAATCGCTATAAGCAGAATGATTTTCCAAACGCATTCTTGCAATTTTATTTGCAACAACAAGACCCTCTTCGAAATCAGAAAAAGTACTTATCACCTCCATTTTCTCGCCAACCTCATTTTTAGAGAAAACATCCTTTGCAATTTGTTCTGTGTTTTTCTTAATCAGACTGTTGGCCGCATTTACAATGTTTTGTGTAGACCTATAATTCTGTTCGAGTTTAAACACTTTTGTCTCGGGGAAATTAGATTTGAAATTAAGTATATTATCAATATTTGCTCCGCGGAATGAGTAGATACTTTGCGCATCATCACCAACAACACACACACGATGATGCTCATCAGCCAGTTGTTTAACTATAAGATGCTGAGCAAAATTGGTATCCTGATATTCATCAACAAGGATATACTGAAACTGATTTCTATATTTATCAAGCACCTCTTTGTTATCACGAAACAGGATATTAGTGTACAACAGCAAATCATCAAAATCCATGCTGTTACCCGCACGCAGACGGTTTTGATATCTTTTGTATATTTCGAAAAGCTGAGGTTGTCTGGCTCTACGATCAAAATCAATGATCTCAGCATTTCCGGCATACATTGCAGGAGTAATCAAACTGTTTTTTGCTCTTGAAATCTGTCCGTGAACAGATCCCGGTCTATACTGCTTATCATCAAGATTCATATCTTTAATAATAAGTTTAACCAGATTCCGAGAATCGGATGAATCAAATATCGTATAATTTGATTGAAAACCGATTGATTCGGCCTCATTACGAAGGATACGGGCAAAGATTGAGTGGAATGTACCCATCCACAATCTCGCTGCAAGTTTTTCACCTACAAGTAGAGCGATACGAGATTTCATTTCACGTGCCGCCTTATTTGTGAATGTCAGAGATAGAATATAATAAGGAGGGAGCCCTTGCTCCAGAAGATAAGCAACTTTGTGAGTCAGTACACGAGTCTTTCCCGAGCCCGCCCCTGCAATCACAAGAGAAGGTCCATCGCAAAACTCCACTGCAGCACGTTGCGCCTCGTTAAGTTGTTCTAGCAAATTAATTTCGTTGTTTGTTCCCGTCTTTTGCATAAATACAAAAGTACATATTTTTAATGTAACTAAACTGCCGGCTATTTCATAAAAAAACCACTCCCTTAAGAGAGCAGTTTTTTTAAATCATTTACAAATCCTATATAAAGACCTGATATTTTACCTGAATATATACCGTAAACTTAATGCGAACCCGCTATACCAATAATCATTATAATCGTTAGTGAAATTAAATGATGGTTTCCAGTCGAGTGAAACATTAAACGGTACAGTTGGAAAGACATACTCTACTCCCCCTATTAGGTCAGCACCAAGCAAAAATGCACCGTCATAATGATCTTTATTTTTATAAATACTTCCTATATGAGCGCCCAATCCCACATACCAGTCAAGACCGGGAGCATTAGGTATTGGTTGATGATATTCATATAATCCGGTAAGTTGAAACCAACGCGGTGATGCAGAAAGAATGGCCTCACCGGCATTTGCAGGCGCAAAAAAGTGTTTAAGAGACAAACCACTATCATAACCTAAACGCACACCAAATGCTGTATTATAATTCTGAGCTTGCAAAGTAGTAGTTGTAACTGTTGCAATAATCAATCCCGTTAAAACAAATCTTTTTAGTTTCATAAGTAAATATTTTTGTTAAAAAAATAGTTATAGGTATAGTTATACCAGAGTTGAAACAATCTACTTTACATTTTGTTTGTATATTTTTTATGAATTAGAATGATTCAAGATACAGAATGCTCATTTACCCCTTACAATTTTTTTTATATCATTAAGTTTGTTAAGTGCATCAATAGGTGTTAAGTTATTTACATCTAGGTTAATAATCTCATCACGAATCTGACTTAATATGGGGTCATCCAGCTGAAAGAAGCTCAATTGATATCCCTCTTGTTTTTCTACAAAATCTCGAATAGGTTTTTTTATATTCCCCTTGTGATTAGAATTCTCCATTTGAGATAATATAGTATCCGCTCTTTTTGTAATACTTTGTGGCATACCGGCCATTCTGGCCACATGAATCCCAAAACTGTGCTCACTTCCCCCCGGTTTCAGTTTCCTAAGAAAAATTACTTTATTGTCGATCTCCTTTACAGCCACATTAAAGTTCCTTATACGCTTAAAGGTTTTTTCCATCTCATTAAGCTCATGATAATGTGTAGCAAAAAGAGTTTTAGCCCTTGCTTTTGGATTTTCGTGGATATACTCCACAATAGCCCAAGCAATAGATATCCCATCGTAAGTGCTAGTGCCTCTACCAAGTTCGTCAAAAAGCACAAGGCTCCTATCAGACAGGTTATTCATTATATTAGCAGCCTCATTCATCTCCACCATAAAAGTAGATTCACCCAAAGAAATGTTATCAGAGGCTCCTACACGAGTAAATATCTTATCAACTAATCCAATTTTTGCTGATTCAGCAGGCACAAATGAACCAATCTGAGCCATCAAAGTTATAAGAGCTGTTTGACGGAGCAGAGCCGACTTACCCGACATATTAGGACCGGTAATTATTAGAATCTGTTGATTATCATTATCAAGATAAACATCATTTGAAATATATGGCTCATCCGCAGGTAATTGTCTTTCGATTACAGGGTGTCGCCCTTTTTTAATATCTATAACATAAGATTCATTAACCTCAGGTCGCAAATAGTTATATTCATGTGCAACATTAGCAAACGATAACAAGCAATCTGCCCGTGCAATTACATTTGCATTTTTTTGGATAGCAGGAATATATTCAAGAAGACTCTCAACTAGTTCGGAGTATAATTTATTTTCCAATATTATAATCTTCTCTTCCGCACCAAGAATTTTATCCTCATACTCTTTCAGCTCTTCCGTAATATATCTTTCAGCACTTACTAAAGTCTGTTTTCTGGTCCATTCTGCCGGCACCTTACTTTTATGCGTATTCCGTACCTCAATGTAATAACCAAACACATTATTAAAAGCTATTTTAAGAGAAGGAATTCCAGTTTTTTCACTTTCACGCTGTTGAAGCTGTAAAAGATAATCTTTTCCCGAAAATGCTATATTGCGAAGTTCGTCAAGATCTTTATTCACCCCTTTTCTTATAAATCCACCTTTATTTATTAATGCAGGAGGATCAGGTACAATCTCTTTTTCTATTTTTTCTATTACTACAGGACAAGGATTCAACAATTCTCCCATTTTCTTAATGTTGCTGTTCTCAGATTCAGTAAAGGCTTGCTGAATAGGACCTATGGCGTTAAGAGCAACTTTTAGCTGAACAACTTCTCTGGGGGTTATTCTTCCAACCGCAGCTTTAGAAATAATTCTTTCAAGATCCCCTATTAAAGATAACTGTTGAGTAAGAAGATTTTTTAACTCAGGATCACGAAAAAAATACTCAACAACATTTAGTCGCTCCTCCACAGGCGCAACCTCTTTAAGAGGAAAAACCACCCATCGTCTAATAAGTCGAGAACCCATCGGAGAAATAGTCTTGTCGATGACACTCAGCAAACTTTTTCCTCCCTCATTCATTGGAGAAACAAGTTCAAGGTTTTTTACAGTAAATTTATCCAGTCTTACAAACCTCTCCTCTTCAATTCTATTAAGTGATGTAATGTGTTCAATATTTGGATGCTGAGTAATATCCAGATAATACAAAATTGCTCCCGAAGCAATAATACCCTGTTCAAGATGATCAACTCCAAAACCCTTCAGGCTTGTTGACTTAAAATGAGAAAGCAACCTATCTCGTGCGGCATTTTCCGTGAAAATCCAGTCATCAAGTTCTGTTAACATCGATACTGAACCGAATAACTCCAAAAACTTACCTTTTTTGCTATGCTCAACCAGCACCTCTTTTGGGGAGAAGTTAGAAAGCAGCTTATCAATATTATCCTTTGTACCTTCAGTTGTAAGAAACTCACCTGTTGAAATATCCAGAAATGAAATTCCTAAAATATTATTTGAGAAATGTATTGAGCAAAGAAAATTGTTTTCCTTGTGATTAAGTACCGTATCATTAATAGAAACACCCGGGGTAACAAGCTCTGTAATGCCACGCTTCACAAGCTTCTTTGTGGTTTTAGGATCCTCCAGCTGGTCACAAATAGCCACCCTTTTGCCCGCCCTCACAAGTTTAGGTAAATATGTATCTAATGCATGATGAGGAAATCCTGCCAGTTCAACAAACTGAGCAGCACCATTAGCCCTCCGAGTCAGAGTAATGCCAAGTATCTCAGATGCAACAATTGCATCATCCGAAAAGGTCTCATAAAAGTCACCCACACGAAACAGTAATATTGCATCGGGATGTTGATTTTTAATCTCAACAAACTGCTTCATCATCGGTGTTTCAGCTATCTTTTTTGCCACAAACTACAATTCAAATTGTTTTAATTGCAAGCATATTTACACTTGCCAATATTTTATCAAAAATACAAAAAAAACAGCACGCACAAAAAGCATATATTGAACTTACTTTATTCTTAACTTGCCATAATATTAAACTGACTTCGCTCTTGTGTTCTTCTTTTATAAAAGAGTAAAGTAAGAATGAGGTTACAGCAAAAGCCTCTTCAATTCTTTGACACCCTCCGAAGCACCCATCTTAATATGGTGAATATCATTTCTTCTTGTAGCCACATCTTTGGGATCAATAAGATAAACAGGAACATTGCTTTTCACATCACTTAGAAGTCCTGCTGCCGGGTAAACATTCATCGATGTGCCAATAATTACAAATATATCGGCATTACGAGTAACAGCCTCGGCAGTCGGCATCATAGGCACCATTTCACCAAACCAAACTATATGAGGACGCAATTGATAACCAAGCTCGCATTTATCACCTAAATTAATGTCACAATTTTTAGGATCTAAATCATATATAAGCGATTCGTCTGCTGTAGATCGAGATTTCATCAATTCACCATGCAGATGAACAACAGAACTGCTACCAGCCTGTTCATGAAGATTATCGATATTCTGAGTAATTATGTGTACATCAAAATCATTTTCCAGCTCAACCAAGCCATAATGTCCCGCATTGGGTTTTGTATTAAGTAGTTCGCGGCGTCTAAGATTATAAAAATTCAATACCAACTCCGGATTAGCGCTAAATCCTTCGGGAGTAGCAACCTGTTCTACAGGATACTTATCCCACAACCCTCCTGAATCTCTAAAAGTAGAGATTCCACTTTCTGCGCTCATCCCGGCACCTGTTAATATCACCAACTTTTTTTTCATCCTGTGTTTTTGTGTCTTTTTACTTCAAATATAGCATTTTATGCTTAAAATCAAAACATTTTAACTGATAAACGCTTTCTTTTTATAATTTAATCGTACTTTTGTAAGATAATTCGAAAAGTAAATATATTAATGGACAAACTAAGTTATGCATTAGGAATGAGTATGGCCTCCAACCTAATGAATTCAGGACTCAAACAAATTGATGTTGATTCTTTCGTTAAGGCTTTCACAGAGATTATGAATAACAGTATGCCTTCAATGACTTCGCAAGAAGCCAATCAAATACTACAGGATTATTTTAGTAAACAGCAGAATGATATGCTAAATAAAAATCTGAAAGCTGGTAAAGCCTTTCTCGAGGAAAATAAAAAAAAGGCAAACGTAACAACTCTTCCCAGCGGTTTACAGTACGAAATACTTAATGAAGGTGAGGGTGCAAAACCAAAAGCAACAGACAAAGTTAAATGTCATTATCATGGAACATTACTTGACGGCACAGTTTTTGACAGTTCTGTTCAGCGTGGTCAGCCTGCAGTCTTTGGAGTAAACCAGGTTATCAAAGGATGGGTAGAAGCATTGCAACTTATGTCAGTAAATTCTAAGTGGAGATTGTTTATCCCTTCAGATCTTGCCTATGGAGAGCAGGGAGCAGGAGGTTTAATAGAACCTAATTCAACTCTAATTTTTGATGTTGAACTTTTAGGAATTGAATAACTTAAAAAGAATACATAAAATAATATAAAGCAAAATGAAAAAAACAAATTTAAGCACTTTTAGTGTATTAGTATTATTGGCAGTACTGATGGTTTCATGCGGTGGAGCATCAACTCCAAAAACCTCTTTAAAAACCTCTGTTGACAGTGTTTCCTATGCATATGGTGTAACTATGGCCGATCAGGGGTTATCACAATTTCTTGAGCAAGCCGGAGTTTTGCTAAACTCATCAGGAATTGAATATGAATACCAGACGAAAATAGCCTCATCTGATTCAATCGGAAAAATTGCACTTCAATCAGAGATGCAAACAAAGATTGATTCTATTAAAAAGCTCAATGTCCCCAGATTAAATGAATTTATCAAGGGTATGAAGGAAGCAATCAATTTTAATGCAGAATCACCTTATGCACACGGCTTAAGTATAGGAGTACAGTTTTCACAACAGCTAATTCCACAGTTTAACAAAATGCTGTATGGTGAAGATTCTGATCAAAAAGCAAACAATGATCAATTGCTTGCAGGTCTAATATCGACATTAAAGAACCAAGAGCTTGCAATAAATAAAATGGATGCAAACAGTTTAGTTCAAGCAGAAATAGAAAAAGCTCAGGAAGCACAAAGGCAACTTCAGGAAGAAGATCTTAAACTACAACACAAAGATGAGATTGCAGAAGGAGATGCTTATTTATCAGAGAATGCTGAACGTGAAGGAGTAGTTACACTACCCAGCGGATTACAGTATGAAATTTTGACAGAAGGAAAAGGTGCAATACCAACAAAAAGCGATAGAGTGAAAGTACATTACCATGGCACATTAATCGACGGCACTGTTTTTGACAGTAGTGTTGACAGAGGCGAGCCGGCAGTATTTGGTGTCACTCAGGTAATTCCAGGCTGGACAGAAGCTTTGCAGCTTATGCCCGTAGGATCAAAATGGAGATTATATGTACCTTATGATTTAGCTTATGGTTCTGATGATAGAGGTGAAATCAAGCCATTTTCTAATCTTATATTCGATGTTGAATTGTTAGGTATTGAAAAATAAATATATATAGCTAGTTCTAATATATAATATAAAAAAAGCAGCCAATTGGCTGCTTTTTTTTTGTATCCGGTTAATTGCAAAAAATAGATTATTGCTATTTTATATAGATTAGTTCGATTTAGTGTTAAAATCATTGGGAAAGTAGCATAAAAGTTGCATAATGATTTTAAAAAGCTTATTTTTGCATCTTAAATTATTTGAGAATGATTAATTAGGTTATTCAATTGTTAAAATACTAAAGTTTTTATTCCATATTTAAGAATTAAAATTTAAAAGAATTTGCAATAAAGTAACCAAAAAGAGGTTTTTGGCAACTTTTTCTCACTTTTTTTAAAAATTATGTAACAAAAAACTCTCAGTTGAGAAAAATAATTTATATTTGTGAGTTGAAACAATTCTGTGTAAATGTTAAAGTGTGATTTGAAGTGATAATTAATTTTGAGTCGAAAGCCACAAAATCTAACTTATGTACTACAATAGTATTTCATTTGCACAATTTTAAAGAATATTGATATACAATAATAATGAAAGT
>CAZAFR010000003.1:0-93527 GCA_964484665.1 uncultured Proteiniphilum sp.
CATTTATGTTAAATTATTTAATTTGAGGAAAACTATGCTTATATTTACCGCTCAATTAATTCTATGAATTCATACAAGGACATCCAAAACTTCAATGCGCTATTTAATGAATATTACCAACGTTTTATTCGTTTTGCTGTTGGTTATCTGAAAGATGAACAAATGGCTGAGGATTTTGTATCTGAGGCTTTTACTATTTACTGGAAAAACAAAGCAAACCTGCAACAGGGGACAAATCCACCGGCATATATACTCACTATTATAAAGAATAAATGCCTTAATCATATAAAACACTTACAAATACGTCAGAGAGTAACTGATGAACTCAGAGATCATTCTGAATGGGTATTACAAACTAAAATTAGTACACTTGAAGCTTGCGACCCAGATTTTATATTTTCACAAGAACTTCAGACTATTATCAATAACACTTTAGATAAACTCCCCAAAAAAACACAACTAATTTTCTCTTTGAGCAGAAATCATGGATTTACATATAGAGAGATTGCAGAAAAAACAAAACTCAGCCAAAAAGCTGTTGAATTTCATATCTCTAAAGCACTCAATCAATTAAGAATATCTTTAAAAGATTTTATAGCTTTATCAGCCTTTCTTTTTTTATTTTAGTTAAATAATCATTTTTTATGTTAGGGTATTTTCTTTCTGAATTGTTAACAATATAGAAGACATAAAATAATTGTATGAACAAGGATTTGTTATATAAATTTTTCGAAGGCAAGACCTCTCTTGTAGAGGAAAAATACATTAGAAATTGGATGGAAAAATCAGATGATAATTTCGATGCATTTATGCAAAATCGGAAAGAATATGATATTCTGCTACTTTCTGGTTCAAGTTCGGTAAATGGTAAACTTAAAAAGAATACTGCAACCTGGGTTTCAGGTGTTGCTGCAATAATTATAGCTTTAATTATTGGTGGAATATACTTATTCAATTCTAATAACCATACTGAACAATACAATACAATTTTGGTGCCTGCAGGCCAGAGAATAAATCTGATTTTGTCTGACAACTCCAATCTGTGGTTAAACGCAAATACTAAATTTAGATACCCTACTAAATTTTCGAAAAAAAACAGAACTGTTTATTTAGATGGCGAAGCATATTTTGACGTTAGTAAAAACGAAAATAAACCATTTATTGTGAAAACCGAACAGGGGGATATACGCGTGACGGGGACCTCTTTTAATGTAGAAGCTTACTCTAAATTTAAAAGCTTCAGAACAAGTCTGTTTGAAGGTGGAGTGGATATTTACAATAAGGAAACAAAACTTGTTTCACTAAAACCTAATGAAATAGGATCATTGGAAAACAATCAGTTAATTATAAAAAGTATTACAAATACAGATTCTTATTTATGGAAAGAAGGACTTATTGCTTTTAATAATAAAAAATTAGAAGATATACTTATTGACCTAGAAAAATATTTCGATATTGAAATTATAATAAATTCTACAAAACTGCCTATACATACTTATACGGGGAAATTTCGTCAATCTGACGGAATTGATTATGCACTTAGAGTTTTACAAAAAAGTATACATTTTACATATTCAAGAAATGAAGAGACTGGAATTATTAAGATAAATTAAAAAAAAACCGCCTATGAAATAAAACTAAAAAGACAAAAAACCGATAGGTGCTGCAACACCTATCGGAGAAATTTTAAACCAACACAATTAAATTGACAAAAAGTATTAATTTAAAACAATCACAAATGTATGAATAAAAACAATCAAACGGGTGATTATTTAATTGAAAGAGCACCCTTTAAACATTTTTTATTGATTATGAGAACAACCTTGATTCTTTTATTTGCCTGCGTTTTCTGCTCAATGGCAGAAATAAGTAATGCTCAAAATGCAAGGGTTACAATCAATAAACGCAATGCAACACTCAGAGAGGTATTGAACGAAATTGAGAAACAGACTGATTATCTCTTTATCTACAATAATGAGGTAAACACTAACGAAAGGGTATCAGTTAAGGCAAAACACGAAGCTGTTTCAAACTTACTTAATTCAATACTAGCGGATAAAAAAACGAATTATACGATGGAAGGTAATCACATACTTTTATCGACTAATGAAAATGATATAATTAATTCTAAAGAGATTTCTTCTTTAATAACCCAACAACAAAAAAAACAAATAACAGGAACTGTTGTTGATGTTGCTGGAGAACCCATTATTGGTGCAAATGTTATTGAAGAGGGAACAACTAATGGGACTGTTACTAATATAAATGGAACATTCACCTTTAATGTTGATGAAGATGCTATAATAATAATTAGTTACATTGGTTATTTAGATCAGCAAATCAGTACATCTAATCAAAAGACTTTCAATATTACTTTGATTGAGGACACGCAATCATTAGAAGAGTTAGTTGTTGTGGGATATGGAACAATGAGAAAAAGTGACTTAACTGGTGCACTTAGCCAAGTATCTGGTGATGATTTAAAAAATTTACCTGTAAGAAGTGTAGCTGATGCTTTACAAGGAAAGACTGCTGGTGTTATGGTAACTTCAACGGGAGGAAGCCCAGGTACACCTCCGGCTGTTAGAGTAAGAGGAGTTGGTACTGTTAACAATAACAACCCCTTATATGTAGTAGATGGACTTCCTCAGACAGATATAGGTTGGCTAAATGCCAATAATATTGCTTCCATGGAAATATTAAAAGATGCTTCTGCTACAGCTATTTATGGTTCGCGTGCAGCGAACGGTGTAATAATAATAACAACCAATCGAGGCCTAGCTGATGGAAAAACAATAATAACTTTTGACTCATATTTTGGCGTTCAGAATCCGATTAAAGTATATGATATGATGAACGCTTCACAATTTATGGATTATAAAAATCTTGCAAATATTAATGCAGGTAATGATCCTTTTTTTTCTGATACTCAAAAAAGTGAGATACTTCAATTTTTAAGATCGAATTTTGGTAGTGATGAGGGTACAAACTGGTGGAAAGAAATTAATGAGAAGAACGCTGCTGTACAAAATTATGATTTTTCAATTTCTGGCGGAACTAATGATCTTTCATATCACTCTAATTTAAGCCATATGGATCAGAAAGGAATTATTAAAGGATCAGACTTTAACAGAACATCCTGGTTGACAAACATAGATCATCAAATTAACAAATGGATACATTTATCATCTAATTTTGGTCTAATCAAACAGTCAAGGAGGAATGTGTTAGAGGAGTCACCCGGATTTAACACTGCATTTATTGCATTTGTAACCGATCCAATTACACCGGTTTATAGAACGGGACTGACAAATATACCTTCTTTTCTGGAATCATCTTTATTTATGAATGAAATTGATCCAAAAGATGAATATTCTTGGTTTGCTCCAGTTATCTATTCGAATAAAGAAAACCCTGTCTCTCAAACAAGAATCAGAAGAGATAATGTATGGAAAGATATAGCAGTTAAAGGTGGAGTTGATTTAAAAATTAATATTTTACCATCACTAACATATAACAGTCGACTTAATATTGATTTATATAGAGGTGGTTCTGATGGGTTTAATCCAAAATATTACCTTGATGGCGAACAATATGCTGTAGATGCAACCGTCAGTAAATACTATCAGAACTCTGATTATTGGGTCTGGGATAATACATTGACATTTAGTAAAAACTTTAATAATGTGCATCAGTTAACAGCTATGATTGGTACATCAGCGGAAGAAACTAAATTTGAAGCCACTTCAGCATCACGACAAGGACTTGTAAATAATAGTTTAGCGCAAAGAATATTAAATGCAGCTTCAAAGAATCCAGCTGTAAGCGGTTATAAATCAGAATCTGCACTACAATCTGTTTTTACACGGTTATTTTATTCATATGATAATAAATATTTATTTACTGTAAATATTCGTAGGGATGGATCATCTAATTTTGGACCTGGTTTTAAATGGGGAACATTTCCCTCATTTTCATTAGGTTGGAATTTTTCTGAAGAACAATTTATGTCAGATTTTGATAAATTAAGCCTGGGTAAACTTAGAGTCAGTTGGGGTAAAATTGGTAATCAAGCTATTGATAATGGAGCATATTTATCTACCTATACAGGAAATTGGGGGTATTATTTATATGGTACAGATTTAATTCCTCAACTTTTTGGAGGTAATAACAGTATGGGTAATTCTGAAGTTCAATGGGAAACAACTGAACAATTAGACCTTGGACTTGACTTGGGGCTCTTCAATAATAGTTTGACTTTAAATTTAGACTATTTTATAAAGAAAACTAAAAATATGCTCCTTCAAGTACCTATGCCATCATATTTAGGCTTTCCAAATAATCCCTGGGTGAATGCAGGAAGTATTGAGAATAAAGGATGGGAAGTTGATTTAAAATATCGAAATTCAATTAATGACTTTAATTACTCTATTGGTGCAAATCTATTCACTTTCAAAAATGAAGTATTGAGCTTAGGAGGTGGAGAACCACTTTATGGTGGTGGTTGGATTACTGTTACTACCACAAAGACTGAAGTCGGTAAACCAATTGGTTACTTCTATGGATTAAAAACAGATGGTATTTTCCAAAGTGAGGCTGAAGTTCAAAACTATAAGAATAGTGAAGGAGGGCTTATACAACCAACAGCCCGTCCTGGTGATTTGAAGTTTGTCGATATTAATCAGGATGGTATAGTTAATGCGAACGATAGAACTGATATTGGCAGTCCTTTTCCAAAATTCAGTTATGGATTTAACTTTGCATTCGATTATAAAGGGTTTGATTTACAGGCGTTGTTTCAAGGTACCTATGGAAATAAGGTAATGAATGCCAAAAAAATTGATATGAATTCTGGTGTTGGATGGTATAATGCACCTTCAGACTTTTTAGATAAAGCATGGTCGCCTACAAATCCAACAAATAAACAATTTCAAATCAATACAGATAACACCAATAATTTGCAAGTGTCAGACTGGCTTGTTGAAAATGGTTCATATATAAGATTAAAAAATGTACAATTAGGATACACTTTACCTCAAAATATATTTCCCAAAAACACCATAAGAAACATTAGAGCTTGGATAGGTGGATATAATTTGCTTACTTTTACTAAATACACTGGTCTTGATCCAGAAATAGGTAGATCTGCACCATTAAGCAATGGCGTTGATGATGGATACTATCCACAAGCAAAGACATATATGGTTGGATTAAATATCACTTTTTAAAAAGAATCATTATGAAATTATATAAATACTTAATTATAGGATTACTTGTTATGCTTTTACCTTCTTGTGGCGAATCTTTTCTTGAAAGGCCACCATTAGGATCTTTAGATGAAGAAGCATATTTTGGGACTGACGACTCTGCAATGAAGCTTCTAACTTCATGTTATAATCCAATGAAAGATCAATGGGGTTTTACAATAAATAAAGTTGCAATCGGTAGTGAAGTTACAGACGATGCTGATGGAGGCGGTTCAGACGCAGGTGATAGACCTCAAACAACTGAAGTTGGAACAGGATATCCTTTATCAAATAATCCATTACTGCAAGAAACTTGGAATAACAGATTCAGTGGCGTGGGTCGTTGCAATATTGCTAT
The DNA here is from genome assembly GCA_964484665.1 of uncultured Proteiniphilum sp. Classification (GTDB taxonomy): domain Bacteria; phylum Bacteroidota; class Bacteroidia; order Bacteroidales; family Dysgonomonadaceae; genus Proteiniphilum. Next base: position 5,605 of record CAZAFR010000003.1, read on the forward strand.
TGAAAAATTTAGTAATGAAGAATATCAGTTCTTAAAAAACAAAGAAGTAGTAAGCAAGGAAACAATTTCAAGATACTTATCTGAAGTTAAATTTTTGAGAGCATGGTACTATTTTGATTTGGTAAATACGTTTGCCTCAGTTCCATTAATAACTGAGGTACAATTGCCAGGAGCCAGATTAGAAAAATCTACTATAGAAGAAATCAGAACTCAAATTTATCAGGATTTAGATCATGCTATAAATGATTCAAACCTACCTTGGAAGAAAAATACAGATATAGCTACTGAATTAGGTAGAGTAACGAAAGATGCTGCTTATGTTCTTAAAGCAAGAGCTGCACTGTTTTTTGCCGGCCTTATGGAGCAAAATAAAATGAGTGGAAATTCTAATGATGAATACATAATTGCAAGAAATGCTTCAAAGGAAGTGATTGATAACGGAAATCTGTCCTTGAGCGTCTTCCAAGATTTATTTGGAGGTGATTATATCAAAGGTCTTTCATCATCGGAAATTATTCTTACTGTTTTAAATAATTATGATCCTTCAATAGGTCATTCAACAGATGCTTTTGCTATTATGAACGTAGGGAGAAATAATGTTGGAGGATGGGGAGGAAATATTCCCACAGAAGATTTAACCTCATCTTTTGATGTTAAAGATCCTAGAAGACTATTTACCATTATATCACATGGAGATATTTTTCCGAGAGGCGATGATGAAGAAGTTCATGATTACTCAGGCTATTACAACTTTAGCTTACAGCAAAGTAGAAAAGCATTTGTTCCATTTAATTACAGAGTTGGCGGAAATTTACAGCGAAGTAAATGGGCTCCATATTGGATCAGATACTCAGAAGTTTTATTAATTTATGCTGAGTCTTTACTAAAAACAGGAGGGAGTAGATCAGAAGTTGCTGAATATATAAACATGGTAAGATATAGAGCATTTGTTAAAACTTCCAAAACTGACGATTTCGCAATAAAGAGAAAATTTGAAGAAACTCTGATAGAAATAAATGATGAACTTTTTAATTCAAAATTTGCTGTAAGTGCAGATGATGATCTTCTTGAGGCAATAAAATATGAACGCAGAGCTGAGTTTGCAATGGAAGGCTTAAGATTATATGATCTGATAAGATGGGGTGATTATGTTAAAAACATGAAAGCTTTCTCATCAACTTATGGATATGCAGGTAAAGGTAGTCGTGCATCAGAAAATAGCTGGCCTTTTCCTATACCTCAGGCTGAAATTGACAGATCTAATGGAGTACTTACACAGAATTCAAATTACAATTAAAACCTAATATATAAAAAATTTATGTCAAATTTAACAAGAAGAAGTTTTTTAAAGTCAGCAGCAATTGGAGCTGCTGGTATAACGATTCTTCCAAATACAGTATTGGGAAGTTCGTTTGGTCACACATCTCCCAGTGATAAACTAAATATTGCGGGAGTAGGAGTTGGAGGCGTGGGTAGACGTAATCTTGCGAATATGAAATCCGAAAACATCGTTGCACTATGTGATATAGATTGGAGATATGCAGCGAAAACTTTTAAAGATTATCCAAAAGCTACTCAGTTTAAAGACTGGCGAGAGATGATAGACAAAATGGGTAATTCTATTGACGCAATAATGGTTGCAACACCCGACCATACACATGCAGGGGTCGCAGCACATGCAATAACCTTGGGTAAACATACCTATGTGCAAAAACCTTTATCACATAGTGTATATGAGTCCAGATTACTTACCAAACTGGCTAAGAAACATAAAGTTGCAACTCAAATGGGCAATCAAGGTAATTCATTTGACTGGTGCAGACAATTGGCTGAATGGGTTCAATCAGGTATAATTGGTGATGTTTATGAAGCACACTGCTGGACAGATCGCCCAATTTGGCCTCAAGGTTTGCCTGAGCCAAAAGGTGGAGTAAAAGTTCCTTCTACATTAGATTGGGACCTGTTTATAGGACCGGCACAAAAACGTCCTTACGATCCTGCTTATACCCCTTGGAACTGGCGAGGTTTTTGGGATTTTGGTACAGGTGCTTTAGGAGATATGGCATGTCATATAATGGATCCGTTATACTGGGCACTTGATTTGAAATATCCAACAAGCGTTACGGCAAGTTCAACTTTATCAAACCTATATTCACCACCACAGGCACAGATTGTAACATATAAATTTCCTGAACGTCCAGCTAAAGGAAATGTTAAAATGCCTGAATTAAAGGTATTGTGGTATGATGGAGGTCTTTTACCCGACAGGCCGGAAGAACTAAAAGATGGTGAGATGATGGGTGACTCTAATGGAGGCATTATACTTGTTGGAACTAAAGGTAAAATAATGACCGGCTGCTACGGAATGAATCCTACCCTACTTCCACTCTCCAGAATGGAATATTTTAAAGAACCAGAACCAACTTTACCAAGAGTAAAAGGTGGTAATGGAGATATCTGGTCAACTAATGCACATGAACAGGACTGGATTAGAGCATGCAAGGAATCACCTGAGAACAGAGTTGAATCTTCTTCTAATTTTCAATTCTCAGGTCCTTTCAATGAAATGGTAGTAATGGGAGTATTGGCAACCAGATTATCTGGATTACAAGGATTACATAGGGAACTGCAATGGGATGGTGAAAATATGAAATTCACAAACATCTCACCTACAGATAAAATCAAAATAGTTACTGTAGATAATTATGAAGTAATTGATGGTGACCCAAAATTCGATAGAAGGTTTGAGGAATTCAATGCATTAGAAATGGCTAATGAATGGATTAATCATACTTATCATAATGGATTTGATCTTCCACAAATGCCTAATGTGTAGTATATCATTTAAATTTTAAAACAAATGAGAAAAATATTATTGACAATTGTAGTTTTTACATCTATTTTATTAGCTTACTCTTGTGGTGGTAATACAACTAAGACTAACAAAGGTAATGAGAATGAAATAGCTCAAAAAGATGCTGTAGATTGGAAGTTGTCTATGCAATCTTATACATTTCATCTGTTTACTGTTCCCGAGGCTTTAAATAAGACAGCTGAGCTGGGACTGAACTATATTGAAATATATCCTGGTCAAAGAATGGGTCCGGAATTTGAAGATGCTGTTTTTGGATATGGTCTTACTTTAGATCAGCAAGATCAACTGAAAAAGATGGCAGCCTCCAAGAATATTAAGATAGTTTCTTCGGGTGTATGGACAGCGGAGCGTGATGAATGGGCACAAATATTCCCATTTGCCAAAAATATGGAGTTGGAGTTTATTAGTGCCGAACCGGCTCGTGAAGATTGGGATATTGTTGAAAGTCTTGCAAAAGAATATGATATTAAAGTAGCTGTTCATAATCATCCTAATGAAAATTCGTATTGGAAACCAGAAGTTCTACTCGATTACATAGGTGATAGAAGTTTATTGTTAGGCTCTTGCGCTGATGTTGGCCATTTTAAAAGAATGGATGTTGAACCAATTCCTGCACTCAAAGAACTTGAAGGTAGGTTGATCTCTTTGCATTTTAAGGATATTGCACCTGAGGGTGAAGAAAACAAGCTTGAAGATGTTGTTTGGGGAACTGGAATACTAAACATTAAAGATATTATGGCAGAACTTAAAAGACAAAACTTCAAAGGATATTTTACTATTGAATATGAAGCTAACTGGGAGAATAATATACCTGAGATTAAAGAGTCGATAGATTATTTTGACAAAATATCAGATACTTTATAAAACAAATTCTTAAAGATTTTATTTAACCTATAATATAGGTCATTTAATATATTAGAGATTATGAATCGTAAGCAGGGAGTAATTCTTTGCTTACGATTTCCGTTAATAGAGTAACTATATCATGGAAAGACAAAAAATCATCAAGAACCTTATAGGAAAAATATTCTGTGTTAAATGCTGATTTTCAAAATTACTTCTATTCCGCGAAGAAATAAAAGCAAAATGATATATATAAATAATTAGTTATCATTCGTATATCAAAACCTTATGTTTTTTATTTTGATTAAATAATATGATATTATATTAAAAGATATTTAATTTTTATTTTTTTTATAATTATATTCGATTTTGATATTTCATTTAAATTATTTACTTTTATAAATTAGAATATTAAAAAGTGTAAGAAAATACAGCCAACGTTATAATCCATAATTATAAAACAACTGCTTATGAAACATTTATAGATGAAATTTATCAATTAACCAAACTAATCAATTGTTAAAATTATTAATTAATAAAAATTGCATGATATGAATGAACACAATTCAACGGGTAGTTATTTAACTGAAAAGACCCCCTTAAAACATTTTTTCTCTATTACACGAACGGCTTTTATTCTACTTTTTACCTGCGTTTTTTGCTCAATGGCCGAATTGAATTATTCTCAAGATACTCGGGTAACAATTGCTGAAAGCCAACAACAGAAAAAACAAATAACAGGAACTGTTGTTGATGTTGACGGAGAACCAGTTATTGGTGCAAACGTGATTGAGCAAGGTACAAATAATGGTACCGTAACTGATATTGATGGAAATTTTACTTTGAGTGTATTAGACAAAGCAAATATCATTATAACTTATATAGGATATGTAGACGAAACAATACAAATTGGCTCTGCTAGTAAATATGAAGTTATTTTGGTTGAGGATTTACATACACTCCAGGAAGTTGTTGCTATTGGTTATGGGACAACAAAAAAAGAGAGTTTAGTTGGTGCTATTTCTGCCGTTTCGGGTGATGAAATTGCTTCTGTCCATTCAACTAATGTTACAACTGCAATTTCTGGAAGACTGCCAGGAGCTGTTGTTATTCAGGGAACAGGAGAACCAGGTTTGGATGATGCAAGAATTTTAGTAAGAGGTAGAACAACACTGGGTGATAATACAGGTCCTTTGGTAGTTATTGATGGTATTCCTGGCAGGAGTTTATATGAAATCGATTCTAATGACATAGAAAGCATATCACTCCTAAAAGATGCATCTGCATCAATCTATGGATCACAAGCAGCAAACGGAGTGATATTAGTCACAACAAAAGAAGGCACAGTAGGTAAATTAGTTAGTTATTCTTTCAATCAAGGCTTCAAAACGCCAACAATTCTTCCCAAAGTAGCAAATGCTGGAGAATATTCACAATATATTAGTGACTACCAAGATTATGAAGGCCTTGCTCGTTTATACTCAAATGAAGATATAGAACTTTTCAGAAATGGAAAAGACCCATGGGAACATCCACAAACAGATTGGTTGGGTGATTTGGTTAGAAAATGGGCAGTGCAGAGCCATCATAATTTATCAATGAGCGGGTCGTTCGAAAAAATGAGATATTATGCTTCATTTGGATACCGAAACGATGAGGCAATGTACGCACAAGAATCAACAAATTATAAACAATATAATTTAAGACTCAGACTAAATGTACCGGTAACAGACTGGCTTGATGCATCAGTTTCTTATGGTGGTTTTTTGACTTCAAGAAAATATCCAACTACTGGTTCATATTATTTAGTAGGATGGGCAACTTTAGTTGTACCTACTGAACCATCTTTCTGGCCAACTGGCGAGCCTGGTCCTGATTTTGAAAGTGGTGTTAACCCGGTTGTAAACACCAGTTTCGACGCAGGATATGATAAACAAGATAATTATAAGAATGAGATCACTTTTAGTGCATCTTTTAAACCCAAAAAGATTAAAGGATTTTCATTAAATGGTTTTTACACATACGATGCATATAACGGTAGAAACAAATTTTTCAAAAAGCCTTGGACTCTATATTATGCCGATTGGGATTCTGCAACTAGGAACAGCGAAGGGTTTATTACAGATATGAATTTAATTCCCAGACAGAGGGGACTTGAAACACCTGAACTGACAGAAACGAGTAATAGCTACATTAGAAAGATGTATAATATAAATGCTAATTATTCAAGACGCTTTGGGGATCATTCTTTTTCAGCATTTGCAGGATTTGAAGAATTATCAGAAAGCTCAAATGGATTTGATGCTTTCAGAAAAAATTATATCTCAGACTTGGTTCAAACATTAAGTGCAGGTGGTGATCAAGACAAAGATAATTCCGGATGGGAATCGATATATGCAAGACAATCATTGATTGGTAGATTAAACTACGATTTTAAAGATAAATATTTATTCGAATTTATATTTAGAAGAGACGGTTCACTAAAATTTCCTCCTGATAGCAGATGGGGTAATTTCCCTGCAATGCTTTTTGCATGGCGCGCTTCTGAGGAAGAGTTTTGGAAAAACAACTTTTCTTTTATAGATTATTTTAAGTTCAGAACTTCATATGGGCTGATGGGAATGGATCCGGGAGACCCGTTTCAATATATAAATAAATATAGTTTGGCTCCTGGCATTACAATGGGAACTAATAAAGTTGTAAATACTAAGATTTATCAATCTGTTATAGCTAATCCAAATATAACATGGGAAAAACAGTCTACTTTTAATATAGGTTTTGATTCACATATTTTAAACAGATTATTCCATTTAAATGGAGAATTCTTTTTTAATGAAAGATCTGATATCCTATCACCACGTGATGCTTCAGTCCCTGCATACACAGGATTATCATTACCTTCTGAGAATATCGCTATTGTTAACAATAGAGGATTTGAAATTGACGCAGGATATCATAAACAAATAAATAAAGACTTGAGAATTGACGTAAATGGTAATCTTAGCTGGAATAGAAACAAAGTAGTTTTCACAGACGAACCTGCCAGATCAGTTCCATGGCAGGTAAGGACAGGTCATCCTTATGGTACTCATTTAGTTTATAACGCTATAGGTATTTTTAAAACTCAAGCAGAAGTTGACAACTATCCGCATTGGTCTGGCGCTAAACCTGGAGATGTTATTTTTGAAGATGTTAATAATGATGGAATTATTAATGCAGACGACAGAATACTAATTGATAAAACAGATGCTCCTGAATTGTTTTATGGTCTTATGCTAGACCTAATTTATAAAAATTGGGCCATATCAATACAAGGTCAGGGACAAGGAGACTATTTTAAGAGTGTAATTGAAGGTAACAGAGGAATTGGGCAAAATGTTTATAAATGGATGGCAACAAATTACTGGACACCTGAAAACAATAACTCCAATGTTGCAAGACCATTCCATCGAGCAGATCAATATTGGTCTTATTTAAGCAACTCAAACACTTATTGGTATGATAATATGGCATATTTCAGGCTTAAGAATGTAATTATTAGCTACAGTTTACCACAAAATATTGTGTCTAATATTGGACTTAAAAATGTGAGCCTATTTTTATCAGGATATAATTTATTTTTAATTCATTCTAAGCACAAGAAATATGATCCGGAAGTTGGTAATCCACAGACCTATCCAGCAATGAAAACTTTATCGTTCGGCGCTAGGGTTGATTTTTAATTAACATTTAAAAAATATTAGGACATGAAAAAAAATATTATAAAATCTATATTTGTTATTTGTATTACTTCTATTATAATAAGCTCATGCACCGACGTTCTCAACCAAAATCCTGTGGATTCATTCAATGAAGAATCTCTTTTTCAGGATATAAATTTAGTTGAAGCTTTTTTATATCAATGCTATGATGTTATTGGAGGTGATCGTGAAGAAGTATTAGGTATGCGTGAAGATTTATTATCTTCATCAACGGATGAATTGCTTAACATACATAGAGCAGGAGAAACTACATTTACAAAAGGAACTTTAACTCCGGATTATTTGGGGCATTTTGGAAACTGGAGATATGGTTGGCTTCTTTGGGATTTTAACTATCTAAATATAAAAAACGTAAATACACTTTTAGGTGGTATTGACGATGTGCCTGTCACTACTGAAGCGGATACTAAGAAAATTGACCAAATTAAAGCTGAAGCCTATTTTATAAGGGCATTTAATTACACAAACCTTCTAAGATCATATGGTGGAGTAATTATTGTTGATAGTAAATTTAACTTAGATGACGACTTTACAGTGCAGGAAAGAGCATCCTTACAAGAAACACTTGATTTCATTTTAAGCGATCTGGACAAAGCCATTGCTGGTTTACCACTAAAGGGAGAAATAGAACAAGGTAGAGCAACAAAAGGAGCTGCTGCTGCTTTAAAATCAAGGCTTTTAAGTTTTGTATCTGGCGAATTGACCAATGGAGGATATGAGCCTTCTAATCCATTAGTTTCATTTCAAAGTAACATACGTACTCAATTACTGACACAAGTAAAAAAAGTTACTAAAGAGATTATGGATGGTGATTTTGGACATTACCAGCTGAACGGAATAGTCGATAACCCGCCTGAAGATATGACAGAAGATGTTGTCATGGCTTATGCTGACAATTATGCAAGTATATTTCTGCAAAAAGGTGAGTGGAATGATGAAGTAATTTTTGGTGTACAATATCTTAATAGACAAGGTAATCGAGTTAGAAATAACTTATACTGGGGACCTAACGGTTATAATACCTGGGGCAACAACGAACCTATTGAATCTACAGTTAGACAATATGAAATGAAAGATGGCACACCATTTAAATGGGACAAATACAATCCAGGAGAAATGAATGTAAGATCTTTCACAAAGGCACAACTTGAATCAGATCCGGAAAGAAATCCTTTTAATGGTCGTGAACCTAGATTTTATGCTTCCATTTTGTATGATGGAGCACCTTGGCGTGAAAGAGCTTCTACTGATAATAAGGTTCAGATTGGTCATATAATGACAACTTCGGGTATTGATGTAATTGGAAAAAACGCTTCAAATGTTATGAGTCAGGTAGAATCCATGGCTGCCTTCTTAATTGGGGGAAATGATTCAAGATCTGCGTCAAATCAAGCATGGAATGGAACAAAAACAGGTTATTATTTAAGAAAAATGCTTGATGTGGAATTAGATGGTGAGTTAAATAATAATGAAAACTCATGGCTCGAGATTAGATATGCTGAAGTTATATTAGATTATGCCGAAGCTTGCATCGAGCTTGGTGAAATTGAAGAAGGAATTAAAGCCTTGAATATGATAAGAAATCGTGCAGGATTACCAAGTAGAGCATCTAATGTTGATCAAAATCAAGCTCGTGAATGGTATAGACATGAAAGATTTATTGAAATGATGGCTGAAGGTGATAGATGGTATTGCATAAGAAAATGGATGATTTGTGAAGAGGTTATAGAAGATTTTAGTCCTTTATATATTTATCATTTTAACGATGGAATTTCAGTATATGTATATAATACTGAAACTCTTGCTGATGCAAGATCTTTTATTAAAGCAAATTATTGGTTGCCTATTACTAGAGATGAAATTAATAAAGCTCCGCAAATACAACAGAATCCAGGATATAAATAATTTATTAATATAAATGCTATGACTTATTCAAGAAGACAATTTATTAAAACAGCAGGACTGGCAACAGCAGGAACGATTATTGCCACTCACACTTCATTGAGCTCAAACTCCATATGGACATCAAACAGCAATACACTTAAAGTGGGTCTTATTGGTTGTGGCGGACGAGGAACAGGTGCTGCAGGTGAAGCTCTTAATGCAGATCCTAACGTAATTTTGACAGCTATGGCTGATGCTTTTGATGATCATTTGCAATCATCTTACAACAATCTTAAAGAGAAATACGGCAACAAAGTACAGGTGCCTGAAAGTAACAGATTTGTTGGACTTGATGCTTTCCAAAAACTGATAGACTCTGATGTAGATGTTGTACTGTTGGCTACCCCACCCGCTTTTAGACCTATGCATCTGGAAGCGGCAGTAAATGCCAATAAACACATATTCTGCGAAAAACCTTTTGCTATTGATGCTCCTGGATTGCGAAGGGTAATGGAAGCAGCTAAAAAAGCAAAAGCAAACAACTTATCACTTGTTTCAGGATTTTGTTGGAGGTATCATCAGCCGAAAAGAGATACTTTTGGAAGGGTATTAAATGGTCAAATTGGTAATATTTTGGGTGGTGAAGCTTCATATAATACTGGAGAGTTGTGGTTTAAAGAAAGACAAAAAGGTTGGTCCGACATGGAATATAAACTCAGAAACTGGCTTTATTACAATTGGCTTTCGGGGGATCACCTTGTTGAACAAGCCATACATAGTATAGATATGTTTTCATGGGCTATGGGTGATAAAGCTCCATTAAAAATCAGTGGAACGGGTGGCAGACAAAAACGTACTGATGCTAAATTCGGTAATGTTTATGATCATTTCGGGTTAACTTATGAATATGATAATGGAACAAAAATTTATTTCTTCTGCCGACAACAAGAAAACACATCTCCTTCTTACGCAGTAGAACTAATTGGTGAGGATGGCAGATGTTATGTTGATTGCAGAACCGGTGAGCATAAGATTACAGGTAAAAATCCATGGAATCTTGCAGATGAGACAAAATTCACCGATGCTGAAGCATATAAAGAAACTGAAGTAAGAGGTATGTATCAAGTAGAGCATGATGAACTGTTTGCGTCTATCAGAGCAAATAAGCCTATGAATGATGGAGAATGGATGACTCGATCTAACATGTTGGCCTTGGCTGGTAGAATGGCAGCTTATTCGGGACAAACAATCACTTTTGATCAAGCTCTTAACTCTTCTGAGATATTGTTTGATGAGAATTTAACGCTGGATTCAAAGTATGATATTTCTATTGCTATTCCAGGAATAACAGAATTTAAATAATGTAATAATGAATAAAAGAGATTTTCTAAAATCAGCTGCTGTTATAGCAGGAGCAACCACTATAAGTCCGTTAATGGCTTCAGGTTTAACATCGCAATCATCTAAGCTAAATGTGCAACCGACTGGTAAAGTAACACTTAAAAAAAGTTTAGGACTTGGCATGATAGATGAGGATTTATCGCTCTCTGATAAATTTAAACTTGTAAAAGATCTTGGATTTGATGGAGTGGAATTAAATAGTCCGGTTGATTTCTCAATGAATGAGATCATGAAAGCTAAAGCAAACTCGGGTATTGAAACTCCATCAGTTGTAAACAAAGATCACTGGAGCGTCCCTCTTTCTGACCCGGATCCTGAGGTAAGAAAAAAGTGTATAGCTTCTGTTGCCAAATCGCTAGAAGAGGTTAAAGAATTAGGAGGAGATACAGTTTTAGTTGTTCCCGGCGTTGTAAACGACAAGGTTTCATATGAAGATGCTTACTACAGATCTCAAAATGCAATTCGTGAATTGATTCCGTTTGCTGAGAAAACAGGAATGCAAATTGGTCTGGAAAATGTATGGAATAACTTTCTAATTAGTCCTATTGAAGCTAAAAGATTTGTCGATGAAATTAATCATCCGCTTGTAGGGTGGTATTTTGATATCGGTAATGTATTACGCTATGGATGGCCAGAGCACTGGATCAAGACACTAAATCGTCGTATTATGAAACTACATATTAAAGAATTCAGTCGTGAACTGATGAATTCTGCAGGTTTGTGGGAAGGATTCAAAGTAGATCTTCTAAAAGGGGATAACAACTGGCCTGTAGTAATGAAAGCTATAACTGATATTAAACACCAGGGAGGATGGCTTACAGCTGAGGTTTCAAAAGGTGACAGAAATCACTTGAAAAAGATTTCAAAGGAAATGGATCAGATTATTTCCTATCTCTAAGATTTCAATTTGTATCGTCCTAAATAACCGTTACAGGTTTTAGTACAAAATTAATAGACTTATCCGTAAGTTTGAGGGCTAGCCTTCAAACTTACGGATTTTTATCTTCTCATTTTTATCCTATTTTGCGCATGCATCTTATCTGGTGTGGGCATTTATGGCAAGAGTAATGAGGTCTTACATTATTATATTTTTCGTTAAAGCCTTTTATTAATCTAAAAGTCTTGTTTGCCTTATCAAGTGTCTAAATTGTATGAAATAATTTTATCGGTGACGTACTTAATGGCGTGCCTCATAAAAGGTGAAAAGATAATGTTTGAAATAGAGAATAGAATTAACAAATTTTCCTCAATTATTAAATATTTCAATTTAATATAGTTTGAAAAGTTTTTAAATAATAATACAGAATGATTTTATAAATTTGCGACCTTGTAAATAATAACATTCATCAGATCTAAAAATGAACAATAAATTACGTTATAAATACAATGACATTCAATTAACTTTTCTTGTAATACTGAGGGTTCTTATTGGGTGGTACTTTTTGTACGAAGGGTTAGCTAAAGTTTTCACTCCTAATTGGACCGCCTACGGTTATTTGATTGACTCCAAAGGTATATTCTCTCCGATATTCACCGCAATTGCCGAAAATCCAAATGTACTTGCAGTTTCAGATTTTATAAATATCTGGGGACTAGTAATAATCGGATTACTACTAATACTGGGACTTTTTGAAAAACTTGGTTATATTGGTGCGATTGCTCTTTTGATTCTATACTATATAGCTCATCCTCCATTACTTAATGTTGAATATATTTTTCCAACTGAAGGCTCGTACTTATGGGTAAATAAAAATCTGATAATGCTGTTTACTATTGTTGTATTATATCTCTTTCCTACAGCTAAAATTATTGGTATTGACAGATTGATTTTTAATAAAAAAATTGCAAAACACTAAAAACATGTCTGAAAACAACATAAATAAAGAAACAAACAACAATGAGCTTTCTAGTAAAAAAACAGGAGGTGATATTCAGCATAATACATCTAATTCAATTAGTGAAAATTCAAAAAGTTCTCAAAATAATGTAAACCAAGGTCCTGCTTCATATAGTAGGCGTGATGCATTAAAAACTCTGACAACTGTTCCAGTTTTAGGCGCAATGGCTTATGGCGTTTATAAAAAAAGAAAGAATGAACTTGTTAACAGGTCAGCTGCTGATATGTTTCGTTTTCCATCAGAAATACCTCAATACGTACCCTCTTTAACTGATGGTAAAACAATCAGACTCGGTATAATTGGTTCGGGAATCCGTGGTAAGCAGCTAATGGAAGGATTGGGCTTTGCCACCCCTGAATATGTTCAGGATCTTATTCAGCAAAATATAAACGATTCAAAGAATACTCGGTATAAAGATTTTCTAGAACAAGAGGATCTAAATATCAGAATTTCTGCTATCTGTGATATATTTGATGTCCACGCTGAAGAAGCAATGAGAGCAGGTGCAAATATTCATAGAGAAGGTATTAAAGGCAAATTTGATAAGAAACCGGTTAGATACAGAAATTATAAAGAACTTCTGGCAGCAGATGATGTGGATGCAGTTGTTATTGCATCACCCGACCATTGGCACGGACAGATGGCTATGGATGCTATAAGAGCAGGGAAACATGTATATCTTGAAAAGCCGATGACATGGACTGTGCCTGAAACGTATGCATTGCGTTCTCTTGTAAGAAGCAGCAATTTAGTATTTCAGTTAGGGCACCAAAATCGTCAGATAGAAGCTTATGAAAGAGCCAGAGAAATTATTGAAAAAGGATTACTGGGACCAATTACGCTTGTTGAAACAGGAACTAACAGAAATGATCCTAACGGTGCGTGGGTTTATGATATTAATCCGGAAGCGAATCCTAAAACTATCGACTGGTCGCAGTTTGAAGGAGATCCAGACAGAGTAAAGGAGTATCTTGATTATATGACCTCTGCCGGATTGGCCAAATACATAGGGCCTGATCGTCGAGACAAATTTAGCCTAGAGAGATTTTTCCGTTGGCGTTGTTGGTGGGACTACAGCACAGGTCTTAGTGGCGATCTGTTAACACACGAGTACGATGCAATGAATCAAATTCTAAAACTAGGAATTCCAGACTCTGCTTCTTCATCAGGAGGCGTATATTTCTTTAAAGACGGTAGGACTGTACCTGATGTTCTTCATACTACTTTTGAGTATCCTGACAAAAATATGGCAATGCTTTACTCTGCAACACTTGCGAGTCAGTTTAAACGAAGTAGGAAAATAATGGGGCATGATGCTACAATGGAAGTGGGAAGTTCACTGACGATCACAGTAGATCCCAATTCTGAGTTATACAAAGAGAAGATTGATAAGGGAATAATTCAAACGGGAGAACCCTTATACCATTATGTTCCGGGGCGAGATGTTGACGCTGTTACATCTGCAACTGAGCTCTATTTTGCCGAGAGAGGATTACTTTATTCATATGTAGGTGGCAAACGTTATAATACTACACATCTGCATCTTCGTGAATGGCTTGAGTGTATCAGAACAGGAAAACAACCCTCATGCAACATAGAAAAGGGATTCCAGGAAGCAATTACAGCACATATGGGTACAAGAGCTTATCTTGAAGGTCGAACTATGTATTGGGATGCTGATAAGGAAGAAATTACAAGAGATTAGGACTAATTCTGCGTTTTTTGTAACATCTTTTTATAAAACCGGGATACTATACCTCATTTTTTTTTATCTTTACAAAATGTATATAAACCATAGCGATTATGAATCTATGGATACATTGAAATATTAACCCTGAAAACTTATAAACTAAAAATATATTATCTTTATGAAACTAAACAGTAATCTTTCAAGACGAAATTTTTTAAAAGGTTCAGCTACAATAGGTACAATTGGAGCAGTAGGGGCAATGGGTGGTATACCACTTTTAAGTTCTTGCTCATCTACTAATAAAAAGAAGAAAGGAGAGGAGCTTTTACTGCCACAACTGCTAAATCAGGCTCCTGATGGACCTGTTTTAAAGGCTGGACTAATTGGTTGCGGCGGTCGCGGAACAGGAGCCGCAGTAGATTTTCTAAATGCAGGACCTAATCTTCAGATTGTTGCACTTGGGGATGTATTCCAAGACAAGTTGAATGCCTGTAGGGATCTCCTTAAAAAAGAAAAAAATGTTGATATTCCTGATGAAAACTGTTTTATAGGTTTCGATAGTTACGAAAAAGTAATCGACTCAGGTATAGATGTTGTTCTCCTTTGTACTCCACCCCATTTCAGACCTGCACATGTGGAAGCAGCTGTGAATGCAAAAAAACATATCTTCATGGAAAAACCTATCGCAGTAGATCCCACAGGTGTGCGTAAGGTACTTGCATCTGTAAAAAGAGCTCAGTCACTTAATCTAAACATTATCAGTGGTACTATAAGGCGTTCTCAAAAAGATTATATTGAAACTCGTAGAAGGGTGTTAAATGGAGAGATTGGTGATATAATCGGAGCCAACATTATAAGAAATGGAGGCGCTCTTTGGTATAGAAGTAGAAGACCTGAGTGGACGGATATGGAGTACATGTTAAGGAACTGGGTTAATTTTTGCTGGCTTTCAGGAGATCATATTACTGAGCAGTTTATTCATGAAATTGATGTTATGAACTGGTATCTCGGCAAATATCCAACTAAAGCAACAGGATGGGGAGGACGACAGAGAAGAGTAACCGGTGATCAATACGATTTTTTTAGTATTGAATATCTTTATGAAAACGGGATGAGAACTCATTGCGCTGCAAGACAGATTGACGGTTGCTCAAATGGTAAGGTTGAACAAATTAATTGTACAAACGGTTACGCAGACGCTGCAGGAAAACTGTATGATGTTAAGGGAAATATGATATGGGAATATCCGCATCCTGAAAATAACGATGTTGAATCAGAATGGAGCGTTACCAATCCCTTTGTACAAGAACATATTAATCTTGTAACTGCTATTAGAACAGGAAATACTATAAACGACGGCGAAGATCAAGCTTACACTACATTAGTTGCAATTATGGGTCGAGTTGCGGCATATACAGGAAAAGACGTTACATGGGATGAAATAATGAATTCCGATCTGTATCTAGGACCAAAGACATATGTCATGGGTAGCGTAGAAGGTGTAAGTGAAACTCCACCATCAGCAGGCGTTCAACATAAAGAGTCGTAAAAGTAACGACTAAAATCAAAAGCAAAAAAGGTAGATATTAAGTTATTTACCTTTTTTTATTAAACTAGAAGTTCTAAAGTATTTGTTTAAAAAGAAAAAATTATGTTTATTTGTTATTAGTATTATTAAGGAACTTAATTTTTGTATATGCTATAAATGGTTCCATTAGAACAAAATTGGAAAAACTTTTTAGAAAAAGACGATGAATCGTCTTTTTCTGTAATCTACAATAAGTATGTAGTAGATTTGTTTGCTTATGGAATAAGTCTAGGGTTTCATAGAGAAAATTGTAAAGATGCAATTCAAGACGTTTTCATTAAGATTTATTTATCTAAAAATAACATATCTAAAATTGAAAATAAGACCGGATATATTTTTAGGTCATTTAAGAACAGGCTGATTGATCTGGAAAAAAAGAATAGTGGAAAAGACAACATTAATTCATTTGACGACAAATTCACCTTGGAGGCTACAGTTCTCGATAATATAATAGATGTTGAAACAGCTGCAATATTAAAGAAAAAAGTCAACAGATTATTAGAAAATATTACACCTAACCAACGAGAAGCTGTATATCTCAAACATGTAGTAGGCCTTAATCACAAAGAAATCGCAGATATTTTAAATATTCAAGAAGAATCAGCTAGAAAACTATTATACAGGGCTATGGAAAAACTAAGAGAAAGTGTATCTGATGACGACATATCCTTTCTTGTTTTATGTGCAGGGTTGATAAATTTTTTTATATAAGGTTTTATTCCAAAAGTTAATTTTTCACTTTTATGGTAATTATCTGTCCACGTAAACAATTTTAAACCGTTATTATAAGAAAAGGTTTACTGTGGAACATAAAAAAGAATTCTTTCGCAATGTCGATAAGCTTTTACTAAATGAGAAGTTTATCAGTTGGAGGCTTTTTAAAACTAAAGAGCTTGAAGAATATTGGAAAGATTTCATTATCAATAAACCTCACTTGGAGAAAGCTTTGGAGGAAGCAATCATACAGTTTAATGAAGTAAAAATTAATCAATTCCAAATTTCTGATCTAGAAAAAGAACAGATCTTCATTAATATAAACAAGAAAATTAAACAATGTAAAAAAAGACGCTTAGCTATTAGAGCTGGTTACGTTGCAGCTGTTATGATAATTGGCATCTTTTCAACATTGTTTTTTTGGGAAGTGAGGAAGAGTAAGCAACAATATTCGCCTGAAAGCATGGATGTGATTGTAGGGCAGGCTCTTCCGGAAGAAGATATTTATATCCTATCAAATGGTGTGAAGATTAGATTAAATGATAAATCGCACATCGGACTTAAAGATAATGGTAAAGCGGTGATTACTGATAGCACTGAATCCACAAAAGACTTAATTCTTGCTACTACAGAACTTAATAAATTGGTTGTTCCATTTGGTAAAAGGACAAACCTTACTCTTTCTGATGGCACAGTTGTGTGGCTAAATTCCGGAACTCAACTTGACTTTCCTTCTGAATTCAAAGGTAAATCACGCGAAATTTTTGTTGATGGTGAAATATATATAGACATTGCGACAGACAAAAAAAAACCTTTTATAGTACATGCCGGAAATATGAACATCACTGTAATGGGAACATCTTTTAATCTCTCTGCCTATAAAGATGATATTAGTAAATCTGTAGTTCTAGTAAATGGAAAAGTTCAAATTGAAACCGATAATAATTATAAAACAGACCTTGAGCCTAATGAAAAAATTGAAATCAACTACAATTCTATTACAAAAGAATTTGTTGACGTATCAGAATATGTAAGCTGGAAAGATGGATTGCTTGAATTCAATAGTACACCAATGTCTGAAATCTTAAAAAAGATTGGTAGATATTACAATGTGGAGTTTGAGAAAACTCAAGATCTTTCACTTAATGAAAAAACTTTTTCGGGTAAACTATTCCTTTCAAATAATCTAGATAGTGTCATGATCTCTATATCTGCGCTTTCATCAACTGAATATCTGAGAAAAGAAAATAAAATATTTATAAGTAAAAAATAAATGCCTATGAAATAAGACTTTGATCACAATAAGAAAAAAATCGGACAACGCTGCCACATTGCCCGATAAATAGAAATTAATTTACAAACCGACCTAAATCAGGTAAACTAAATTCATCACAAATGTATGGAAGAAATTATTAAATCTAAACAATTTGCTTATAAAATTTATAAGCGAAACTTAATGATCATGAAGTTGTCAGCCCTATTTTTATTTGTCAGCATTTTCATATTGACAGCTGAAAATGTTCATCCTCAGCAAAAGGAAATTTCTCTTAAGTTGAGAAATACAACAATTATTAATGCTATTTCGGAACTAGAGAAAGTGAGCGACTATGTTTTCTTAATTACTGATGAGGCCAAAACCGAATTAAATAAGAAAACTTCAATTAACGTTAGCAATGAAAGTATAAATAATATACTTGAATTACTACTACAAGAAACAAAACTTAAATATAGTGTTGTTGAAAGACAAGTTTCTCTTTACAAAAATCAGGAAAGCATAATCTCTAAAAATGCAGTTGAGAAAATTAACGAAATTGTTCAACAGAACAAACAAATAAGAGGACGGGTAATAGATAATGAAGGCGTTCCAATAATTGGAGCTAATATTATTGAAGCTGGTAGTACTAACGGAACCGTAACAGATGTAGATGGTAATTTTACTCTAGAAATTAATGAAAATGCTGATATTCTTATTTCTTATATAGGATATCTCTCTCAATTAATTACTACCTCTGGAAAAAACAACTTTGAAATTATCTTGTTTGAGGATACCAAAGCTTTGGAAGAACTTGTTGTTGTAGGCTATGGAGTACAAAAGAAAAAACTGGTTACTGGTGCAACTTCGCAAATAGGTGCAGATCAGATAAGCAAACAAAACTCTGTGTCTGTAGTTGATGCTCTAAGATCAAGTTCAACCGGTATGCAAATTGTAAAGACTTCAGGTGAGCCTGGATCAGATTTCAGAATAAATATTCGCGGATTAGGAACAACTGGAGATGCAACTCCATTATTTATTGTAGATGGGGTGCCGGTAAGTAATATAAACTATCTGAATCCTTCTGAAATTGCATCAATTGATATTCTTAAAGATGCGGCGTCTTCTTCTATATATGGCTCCAGAGCTGCAAATGGTGTAGTATTGGTAACAACTAAATCAGGTAATTTCAATTCAAAACCTACAATTTCATATGATGGATACTATGGTGTACAAAATCTTTATAAGAAATTACCTACTTTAAATGCTCAAGAATATGCTACTTTAATGAATGAAGCCCGACTTAACGATGGCTTAGTACCATATGATTATGCATCTCTTGTACCAAACTGGGGAGAAATACAGAGTGGAAAAAATAAAGGTACTGACTGGTTCGGTGAAATTTTAGTTAATAATGCACCTTTACAAAATCACGCATTAAGCATTAACGGAGGAACTGCCAGTTCTCGATATACAATGGGATTCTCTTATACCTCTCAGGATGGTATAATCGGAAAACCTGTTGCATCTGAATATGATAGATATAATTTTAGATTAAATAGTGAACATATAATTCTTGAGAAAGATAATCGTTCAATCCTCACAATTGGTGAAAATCTATCTTATAGTTATATTGATCGCTCAGGAATTGCAACTGGTGGAATGTATACCAATTCAATCCGAAATACTTTGGCTACTTCACCTTTTATGCCCGTTTATGATGATGATGGTGAATATCAATTTGCTATTCCATGGGATATTAGAGTTCCTAATCCTGTAGCAATAATGGTTTATACTCATGGTAACAACACGTCTGTAAATCATAAATTATTAGGCAATGTTTATATAAATCTTCAACCTATTAAAGATCTTACGATTCGCAGTTCTTTTGGTTATGATTATTCAAATTATTCTTATCGTAGTTATACCCCTAAATATAATTTGAGTGAACGACATTTTAGAGATTACAGTAGCACAAGTCACAATATGTATAAAGTATTGGGAATGACAAATGAGAATACTGTCAATTATCTCTTACAATTAGATGATTCAAGTCACACAATAGATTTTCTTGTTGGTAATACTATCCAAATAAATAATATTGGTGAAACAATTAGTGGAACCAACATCAATAGCATTTTTGATGATCTTAAACATGCTTATCTTGACAATTCAAAAATTATTGATCCGGCAAAAACACAATTGGGAAGTTATCCATGGGTAGAAAACAGATTACTATCATATTTTGGTAGAATAAATTATGATTATAATGAAAAATATCTACTAACACTTGTGCTAAGGGCCGATGGATCTTCAAAATTCGCTAAAAACAAAAGATGGGGATATTTTCCATCTATTGCCACGGGATGGGTGGTTTCTGAAGAGCCTTTTTGGGAAAATATTAAAAATAGTGTCTCATTTTTTAAGCTTCGTGCAAGTTGGGGTCAAAATGGTAATCAAAATATATCTCCTTTCCAATATCTTTCAACAATAAGTTTAAGTGGAGCAGACTATTATGGTATTAATAAGAATGAAAAATTAATTGGAGCTTACCCAGATATATTACCTAATCTCGATGTAACGTGGGAAACTTCAGAACAACTAAATATTGGTTTTGATTCATATTTTATAAATAACAAGTTGGTTTTTAATTTCGATTGGTATAATAAAACCACCCGCGATTGGCTCGTGGCTGCTCCTACTTTAGCAAGTTTTGGTACCGGAGCTCCATATATCAATGGCGGTGATGTTCAGAACAAAGGTTTTGAATTGTCTGCAAACTGGAAAGACAACATTAACGAGTTTAATTATTCAATTGGTGCTAATTTATCACATAACAAAAATAAAGTTACTAGAATTGCCAATTATGAGAAAATTATACACGGACTACCTAATGTATTAGCTGATCTCACGAGTGAGATATTTAGGGCTGAAGAGGGATTCCCTATAGGGTATTTTTGGGGATATAAAACTGATGGCATTTTTCAAAACATGCCTGAAATACAAGCTTATACAAATTCAAAAGGGGAGTTAATACAACCAGATGCAACGCCAGGCGATGTTCGTTTTGTAAATATGAATGACGATAATATTATTGATGATAATGACAAAGTTATGATCGGAGATCCTAATCCTGACTTCACTTTTGGAGTAACTCTTGGTGCAGATTATAAAGGATTCGATTTTTCATTAGTAGCCAATGGTGTTGTAGGTAACCAAATTATTAAATCTTACCGTGACTTTGCAATTTTTCCAACTCATAATTTCACAACAGATATTTTTAACAGATGGTATGGTGAAGGAACATCAAACCGACTTCCAAAATTGTCCACCGCATCGTCTAAAAACTTCTCTAATATCTCTGATTTATATGTAGAGAATGGGGATTACTTAAGAATTTCGAGCATATCAGTTGGTTATGATTTTATTAGACTATTGAAAACTGATTATTTAAGCAGATTACACCTTTATTTCTCAGTTCAGAATCTTGTTACATTTACTAACTATTCGGGTATGGATCCTGAAATAGGTTATAATGGAGGTGTAAGTTTCGGTTCCGGAATAGACTTAGGGTTTTATCCTAGTCCCAGAACAGTATTGATGGGTTTAAATATCACATTTTAAAAAGAGTATAATTATGAAAAAATATATTAGTATATTAATTGTTCTATTTCTTATTGGAAGTTGTTCTGATTTTCTGGATACAGAACCACTTACCAGTAAGGTGAATACCAACTTTTATCAGTCACATGAAGATGTAAATCAGGCTTTATTAGGTATTTATTCCGTCATTAACCCGGGGACATCTCACTTGCACAGTTTTTTTATTTCTGAACTGCTTTCAGATGATAGGTTTGCTGGGGGTGGAGGAGTTGATGCCGCTGTTCACGCAATATCTGAATTTAAAAACTTCTCCAACGATATGTATTTATATCCTTGGCAGCAAAATTATAGAGGGATATTCAGAGCTAATATGCTTCTTGAATCTTTCGATCAGGTTACAAACTGGGTATCTGAAACTCAGAAAAATAAATACCTTGGCGAAGCTCATTTTATGAGAGCTTATTATTATTTTGATCTAGCTAGAATGTTTGGAACTGTGCCACTCGTTTTAGAAACTATTCCACAAAACCTCCCAAAAGCTACTCCTGAAGAGTTATTTGCACAAATAGCATCCGATTTTTTAATAGCAATCGAAAAATTACCTGCTACTCCATATTCATCAAGTGATATTGGTCGAGCAACTAAATGGGCAGCTCAGGGAATGTTGGCAAGAGTATTCCTCTACTACACTGGTGTGTATGGTAAAACAGAGATATCACTACCTGAGACTGGTACGTTAACAAAAGCAGAAGTCATTAGTTACGTTGACGATTGCATTGCCAATAGTGGTCATGAATTGGTTGGAGATTTCAGAAACTTGTGGCCATATTCATATGCAGACAATTATAGTTATACAACAGAGAATAATTTATCTTGGGTTGGAGAAGAGGGCGGAAACAAAGAAAATTTGTTTTCTATCCGATTTGGATCATTTGGTGGTAGTAGTCGAAATACAATTGTGTTGTTTTTTGGCGTAAGAATGCAAAACAATAACCCTTTTGGTTACGGCTGGGGTGCCGGGCCTGTAAATCCTCAATTATGGGATTCATGGGACGATGCAGACCTAAGAAAAAAAGGTTCAATTTGTGATGTGACAAGTGAAGATATAGGATACATCTCAAGCTCTGATCAGTATCATGAATCATACTTATGGCAAAAAAAATATATGCCTATAAATATCAATAAAGATGGTAAGCAGCAAAGTATGTTCACTTTTCTTTATGGAACTCCTGCAACTAATATGGACTGCAATGCACAAGAAATAGTCTTAATGAGATTTGCAGATGTTTATCTTATGGGTGCAGAATTGGGTTCCTCAAAAGCACAGGAATATCTCGACATTGTAAGAGCAAGAGTAAATTTACCAAGTGTGCCAGTAACTTTAGATAACATTAAAAAAGAGAGAAGACTAGAACTAGCTTTCGAAGGAGTGAGATACTATGATTTGATGAGATGGGGAGAATTAGAAAGTGCTTTTAGTAAGGTGAAAAACATTCCTCTTGAAAATGAAGGTAAACCCGTTGAATATAGTGCTATTTACCGTCCCGAAACTAAAGGTTACCTTCCAATTCCTGAGTCACAGGTTTTATTATCAGATGGTGTTTTAAAACAAAATGAAGGTTGGTAAAAATTTTTAAAACTTAAACTGAATGAAAATGAAAAATATTATATTATTATTTGTCGCAGTGGTTGTAACTCTTGTTTCTTGCGATCCTATAGAGAACAGGGACACATTACCTCCATTAGAAAATCCTGACAGAGTAGCTGAAATGATAAACCTAAAAGTGGAGAACACTTTTCCCGGTGGAAACATTATAGCTCTAGGTGTAGATGAAGGGTTTCAGGTACATTGGGATGCAGAAGGCATAAACTCTTTTAAAAACAATGATACCATTCGATTAAGAACTACAGGAGAGAAAACTATAATATGCAATGTTTTAACTAAAGGTGGTCAAGTTAGCATAGTAAGGACTGTAAATGTAACATCTGTACCAAATCTCGTAGATGAACCACTTGCTTTTCTAATTGATTATTTTGGGGATGGAAAAACATGGGTATATGCTACTGATTATGGAGACGGTACACTGCATTGGTTCCTTTCGGCACCATACTCATGGGAGGAAATTTGGTGGTTACCTATAGCAGATGGAGTTTCATCTGAAGATGGATTTCAAGCTGAATTGTTTTTTGAAAAAATTGATGATAAGTTATTCTTAACAGTAACAAATGCTCCTGGAGATGAACCACTTGTAAGTGAGTTTTTATTTAATTCTGAAGAGATGACCTTAACTGTTATCGATGATATATTCCCGGGAATGGATCATGCATACAAAGATACTTTTCAAGTTAAAATCCTTAATGAAAATGAATTGGCTCTATTTCAAGATGGTGCAGGTGCTGCTAAAAATACAGGTTGGACATGGAGATTCAAAAGGAAAGGATATAAATATCTAAATTGAAATAAAGCAAAATCGAAAATATAAAATGAAAATAAAAAATTTAATAGTTCTTACTATTTTAGTATTGTGTTCAACCCTGGCTATAAATGGACAAGGGAAAAATAATACTGCTAACATCGAAAAGGATTTCTTTCCTTTCTCAGTCTGGTACAGTGGTGGCAAAGCACGTGCACCAATGCTTAGTAAAATAACAGAATCCTCAGAAGCAGAGTGGAGAGCAGACCTGCAACAGATAAAAGATCTGGGATTTAATACAGTTAGAACTTGGGTTGAATGGGCAACTTGTGAGCCTGAACCGGGAAAATATAATTTTAAAAACCTGGAATTACTTATGAGTCTGGCTGAGGAAGTAGGTCTTAGAGTGTTTATACAGATATATGTCGACTCGGCACCCGATTGGGTAGCACATAATTTTCCTCATGCTCTTTTTGAGGCTCAAAGTGGGGATATTGTTGTACCACAATCAGCTCCCGGTGCTTGTATGGATAATAAGGAGGTCGAAGATGCCATTCTAAACTTCTATGCTGAGACTGCTAAGGTTGCAAATAAGTATCCCAATTTGTTTGGGTGGGACTTGTGGAGCGAACCTCATATTATCAACTGGGCTTCACTAGATTATGTGCCAAATATTCAGTTTTGTTTCTGCGATGGAACACAAAATAGATTCAGAAATTGGCTTAAAGACAAATACCAGACTCTTGAAAATTTAAATAGTGCCTGGTATCGAAATTTCACCGACTGGAATCAGATTGAGGCACCTAGATTTAGTACAATTTTAAGTTATACAGATTTTATTGACTGGAAAACTTTTATTTACGAAAAGCTTGTGGGTGATATGCAAGCAAGGTATAATGCTATTAGAAAAGTTGATTCAACAAGTCTTATAACAGCTCATGCAGTTGGTGCATCTCTATTTCAGTCACCCCACGTTGGTGCAGGTGCTACAGATGATTTTCTTATGGCTCGTCCATTGGACTATTATGGAGTGTCAATTTATCCAAAGCATAATAGGCCCGAGGGAGCATGGTCTACCACAACTCTACGTACAGTGATGGATTTTACCAGAAGTGCTAATCGTGAAAGTGGGGGTTGGTTTGTTGGGGAATTACAAGCCGGTTTGGGTACTATATCTCTTTTAATTAGCGATCCGGTAACTTCAAATGATCACTCAATATGGGCATGGTCGGCAATTGCAAAAGGAGCTAAAGGTGTAAATATTTATGCATATTATCCAATGTCAACAGGTTATGAGGCCGGTGGATATGGTTTGATTAATCTTGACGGAACCTTAACAGAACGCTCTATAAATGCAGGTAAGATTGCTGATATTGTAAACAAAAATCAAAAACTTTTTCTAAATGGATTACCGGCAAAAGCTGAAGTGGGAATAGTGTATAACCCTTTGACTCAAATGGTGGGAGGAATGCAGAGACGAGATTATCCTGCTGCTATGAGTCAATCTTTAATAGGTTATTACCAATCTTTTGCAAATCATAATGTACCTGTGGATTTTATTCATAGGGAACATATTGAAAAGAAGGAGCTATCGCAATATAAGCTCATCATACTACCCTATCCTATTATGTTCACTAAGGAAGCTGCTGAAGGACTCAGAGAGTTTGTACAAAATGGAGGTTATGTTCTTGCTGAAGCAAGATTTGGATGGAATGATAATCGCGGATATGCGTCAGAAATTATTCCCGGTTTAGGTATGCATGATATATTTGGCGCCAGAGAAGATGAAGTAAGAATGCGAGAGAACGTTAATTTAACTTTAATAAAGGAGGAGCATCCTGTTCTTAAAGGATTCAATTCAGGCGATAAATTAAATGGTGCGTTGTATTCTCAATCGGTAAAATTACTTGATAAAAGTAATGCAAAAGTTTTGGCCACTACTTCTGAAGGTGATCCTGCAATCGTAAGCTCAAATTACGGTAAAGGTGAAGCTATGCTTGCCGGTTCGTATCTAGGAATGGCAAATTTTAGTGAGATAGTACCAAATAACGATAAATTCTTCATAAATCTATTAGATTGGGCAAAAATTGAACGTCCTTTTATTACTTCGCAAGATGGGAAAAGCAGCGATCAGGTTGAAGTCAGATTACAAAATACAGATAATGGATATATTCTTTTCTTAATTAATCATAGTTTTAATAATGAGAAAATTGACATTGATCTGAAAGTTAATTCTGATGGTAATTTTCTTGTAAGAGATGTAATAAATGAAAAGAGTGAAAAAATAAAAAGTAGTGGCAATATTCTAAAGCTTAATTTATTAGCAAATAGTAGAAATGCCGGGGTTTTTGAAATTAATCGTGATGAATGACAAAAAGATTATTTCAATAGATATTGGAGGTACAAAGATATCCGGAGCGTTGTTTTCTTTTGATGGAAAAATTCATCAGTTCACTAAAGTATTATTGGAAGGGCGCTCCGGTAAAGATGCCGGTAAACTTGTAATTGAATTATTAGACGAGCTTATTGCAGCTTCAGGAAATAATATTTTGAAGATTACCGGTATTGGAATATCTGTACCCGGCATAGTTTATTCTGAAGATGGCAGCGTTTGGGCACCTAATATTCCCGGTTGGGAAAAGTTTCCTCTGCAAAAAATAATAAAGGAACATCTGAATAACAATAAGATTCATGTAATCATTGAATCAGACAGATCATGTTACTTATGTGGAGAACTATGGCAGGGTGCTGCAAAAGGCTCAAAAAATGCTGTTTATATTGGCGTTGGTACCGGAATAGGTGCAGGAATCATGATAGATAATAATCTTCTTCATGGCATCGGTGATATAGCTGGTTCTGTGGGGTGGATGGCTTTGCAATTACCTTATAATGATCTGTACGACAGGTGCGGATGTTTTGAATATTATGCATCTGGCAACGGTATACACGAAAGGGCATCAGATTTAATCTTGCAAGACTCAGATTATAACGGAGTTTTAAAAGATAAAGATATCAAAGACCTAACGACTAAAGATGTTTTTGAGGCTTTTGATAAGAATGATTCTATTGCTACCGAAGTTATAGGCAAAGCAGTGCAAATGTGGGGTATGGCAAGCGCTAATATTGTTAGCCTACTTAATCCTGAAAAAATTATCTGGGGCGGAGGTGTTTTTGGTCCTGCTGTAAAATTGATTCCTGAGATATATAAGGAATCATGCAAATGGGCTCAACCTATAAGTATTAGGCAAGTTGAATATCTCCCTTCGGAATCTTCAGATGAAGCTGGGTTAAAAGGTGCGGCGTATTTAGTATTAAAACATATTTTTCATGAAACAATCATATAACAAAACTAAAGTATTTATTGCAGCATGTATTGGAATGTCGTTCTTTGGAATATCAATGATTGTCCTTGGATCGATTCTGCCCATTTTAGCCGCTAAATTCACTCTCAGCACCGCTCAAGCAACATCACTTGTGGCATTTTTGCCTATCGGGATGTTGATTGGCTCGGTGATATTTGGTCCCATTGTAGACCAACAAGGTTATAAGGGCCTTTTAATAATCAGTAGTTTATTGATATTGATAGGCTTAGAAGGTGTGGCATTTGTTGAGAATATACTATTAGTTCAACTTAGTATTTTTATCATCGGTTTCGGTGGTGGAATTCTAAATGGTTTAACTAATGCCTTAGTGTCTGTTGTGTACGATGATTCAAAGAGAAATTCAATGTTGAGTTTTCTGGGTGTATTTTATGGATTAGGGGCTTTAGGAATTCCGGTTCTGCTTAGTACTTTGTTGAAAAACTATACTCTACAACAAATTTTCTCCGGTATTGGTGTTGTCATGATGATACTTATACTATATTGTATAATAATTAAGTATCCTGAAGCGACACAAAAACAGGGATTTCCTATTTCAGCAGGATTTAAACTGTTAAAAAGAAAAGACTTATTACTATTGTCATTTATTCTGTTCTTTCAGAGTGGTATAGAGGGAGTAGTTAATAATTGGACTGTTTTCTATCTTACTGATTTTGGCTTCTTGGATCATTCAAAAGCATTGCTTACTATAACAGTTATGACTGCAAGTTTAACAGTAGCACGAATTGTTCTTGTATCACTACTTAAAATATTTTCTCAGAATAGGATTTTGATAACAAGTGTATTGATAGCTATTGCGGGAGTATTGCTAATGATACAACCTAATTATGTTACTTCTCTTATAGGTATGATGCTAGTAGGATTTGGTATTGCATCCACATTTCCAATTATATTGGGAATAATTGGAACAAAATTCCCAACTATGTCGGGTACCGCTTTCAGCGTAGCATTAGTTTTAGCTTTGTTGGGTAATAATATAATGAATAGCGTAACAGGCATTTGGCTGGATAAAAGTGGTGCTTATGTTTACCCATTAATTCTAGTTATTTGCTTTGGAATTATATTATTAATTTTCGGACAAGTAAATAAACCAAATCAAACATTTACAAAGACTTAAAGTCGATTTTATATATTTCTTTATCATTTATTTAAAAGAACAATAATAACTTAATAACAATTTAAATTAAACAATTATGTTAGCAAAAGAGTGGTTAAAAAATGCATACGAGGTGATGAATAATATCGAAGACACCCAATTGGATAATGTAAGAAAAGCAGCTGAAATAATGGCTGACTCGATTGAAGCAGGACGTTGGGTGCACACCTTTGGATGTGGTCATGCAACAATTCCTGTAGAAGAAATGTATCCTCGTATTGGTGGTTTTGTAGGATTTCATCCGCTTGTTGAACTCCCGCTTACCTTTTTTACTCAAATTAAGGGTCAAATGGGTATACATCAATTCCTGTTTTTGGAAAGAGCCGAAGGCTATGGAGTTGAAATTATGAAAAACTATGATTTCGATTCAAAAGATTGTATCTGGTTATTTTCACATACAGGAATAAATGCTGTAAATATTGATGTTGCCTTAGAAGCTAAAAAGAGAGGGATGAAGGTGATTGTTTATGGATCTGCTGAACAAACTTCTGGTAAGAAACCACGCCATTCTTGTGGAAAGAACTTGTTTGAACTTGCCGATGTTATCGTGGATTCTTGCGTACCACTGGAGGATGCATCTGTACCACTTAAAAATCATTTTGATAAAGTTGGTCCTCTTTCAACAATTGGTTTTATAACTTTAGTTTGGGTTACAATAACTACTGTTGCTGAAATTCTTGCAGACAGAGGTGTAAAACTGTTTATTCATCCATCGCATAATATTCCGGGTGACACAACTGCTCATGATCGTCTTGATAATGCATTATCAGAGTACAAAAAACGAGTTAAGGTTTTATAAATATACTTAGATTGTTTTTACAAAAAACTACAATTTACGTTATATTATAACTTGTATACAACCTCTTCCGAGGCAATTATTTGTCGGAAGAGGTTGTTTTATTTTGATTCCGCTTTAACTATTTAGAAAATTATCACTATTTTTGTGAAAACCGATACAATCAAACAAATACTTATTATAAATACAAAATTTCTTATGACATCCAGAAGACAATTTTTAAAAACATTAGGCGGGGTATCTCTACTGACTATTGTTCCCCGAAATGTTTTGGGGAGGGGCATGATTGCTCCAAGTGATCAGCTCACTAAAGGGATTATAGGTCTTGGGGGAATGGGTCGCGGACACATTCCTTATGATAATACCAGGGTAGTTGCAATGTGTGATGTTGATAAAAATCATCTCTCTCAGGCAGCCGCATTGGTTAAAGACAAAATAAATCTTTATCATGACTTTAGAGATCTTATCATTGATAAGAATGTTGATATTGTTCATATTGCTACACCTCCTCACTGGCATGGAATTATGTCGGTTGAAGCTGCTAAAGCAGGTAAGGATATTTTCTGCGAAAAGCCGATGACTCGCACAATTGGTGAAGGAAAAAGAGTTAGAGAGGCAATTAAACTGCACGGGAACATTTTCAGACTTAACACATGGTTTAGATTCAGAGGTCAGTTTTACGGACTGGGTACACCGGTAAAACCTCTTAAAAAACTAGTTGACAGCGGTATGCTTGGTTGGCCTCTTAAGGTTACCATCAGTAAGCATACCGGTTTCGACTGGAAATTCTACTGGGTGGGTAAAACCGACCTTAAACCACAGCCTGTTCCTTCTGAACTAGATTATGATATGTGGTTGGGACCGGCCCCTTATAAGCCTTATAATGTCCATAGGGTACATCAGACTTTCAGAGGTTACTGGGATTACGATGGTGGCGGTCTTGGTGATATGGGACAGCATTATATTGATCCTGTACAATATATGCTTGGCAAAGATAATACTAGCCCTGTAAAGGTTGAAGTTGATGCCCCTCAGCAGCATTTTGATGCTGTAGGTACATGGCGTAGCATAACTTACACATATGAGGACGGTTGTCAGATTGTACTTTGGGGTGGTGATTATGGTGAACAAAATACACCTTATATAGCAGGTCCAAAGGGTAATGTTTATAAAAACTTTGTTTGCGATATCCCGGATTGGGAAAAGAAACTGGCGGATTTCCCTGAACCAAAAGAACAAAACACTGATTTTATTGAAAGTATTCACAACAGGCAAAAGTATGCACTAAATGAGATAAACGGACATCGTTCAGCAACAATAGTAAATATGGGTGCTGTGGCTCTTCAACTTAATAGAACACTGGAGTATGATCCGGTTAAGGAGATGTTTATCAACGATGAGGAAGCAAACAGATTTATTAATCAACCAATGCGTGCACCTTGGTCTATTTAATTTATAAATTTTGTAACAATGAAAAATGTAAAAATAATTTTAATAAGTTTTTGTTTATCTTTAGTGGCTGGATTATATGCTCAGATGCCACAGGGGAGAACAAAAGCTACAATCGTTGCTGATGCACTTGCCCAACTTCCTGCAAACTCAAACAAAAAATATAATCAAACTATTGCAGACTTGGTTTCAACAGGTGAAGAGGGTCTAATTGACCTGATAAACAGATTACATGCACCGGGTCAAGGAAGTAATGAGACTGTTGAGTATGCTATTAGTGGATGGACTCACTACGTTGCCGGTGATAACGCTTTGCGTACTGCTACTGCAAGCACATTCAGTAAAGCATTAAGCAGTCCTCTCGATAAGGATATTAAAGCTTATATTATCCGTCAGATTCGTACTATTGGTAGTGATGATAATGTAGAGACTCTCTCCGGCTTCCTAACAGATGAATATCTGTCTGATCCTGCAGCACAAGCTCTTGCAAGCATAGGAACCACAAAAGCAAAAGCTACATTGTTGAGTTATCTTACTCCTTCTGCCTCTGAATTGATTAAATTGAATTTAATTAATGCTTTGGGACATACTGATTACAGTATTGCTGAACCGGTTATTTTAGGGATGCTGAATGATACTCAATCTGAAAAAATGCAACGGGTAATATTTGCTGCTTTGGGTAACCTTGGTACTAAGGAATCTTTAAAATTGTTGCGTAATCAAGCTGAAAGGTCCGATTTTGCCTATCAAAAAAATAATGCAACTGAAGCGTATATCAACTTACTTGGCCGATTAAATATCAGTGAACCTAAAACTGTAAAGAAGGAGGCTGAAAAATTACTCAAATCTGCTGACAAATTAAACAGACAAGACCTAAAAATATCTGCAACCAAAATACTCTTAACACAGCCTTCAGCAGATGTTTCTAAGATACTTAATAGTGTAATTAAAGATGGCGATTTGACATATATTTCGGGTGTTCTAAATATATTTCCATTTGAAAATAACACTAAATCTGTTCAACTAATAAAAAAGGAGATTACTTCAAACAAATCTCCTGAAGTGCAGACCGCACTGATTTACTGGTTAGGTAATAATCCGTCTGCAAATGCTACAGCACTCTTAACACCTCATGCAAGTTCATCTAACAAAATGGTGCAAAAGGCTGCTACGCTGGGACTGACTAAGGTTGGCGGTAACGATGCTTTAATATCGCTTGCAGGCTTACTTAAAAGCAGTGATGAGGCATCAGTTACTCTTGCCAAAAATGCTCTTATGAGTTTTGATGGTGATATAGCTTACACGCTTGCATCAGTATTTAACGACTCAGAAACAATAGGAAAAAAGGCTATCCTCGAACTGATCTCAAATCGTAAAATAGAGGGACAGTACAATTTAGTTTACAACCAGATGTTTTCTGATGACAAAGAGGTTAAAGCAGTTGCAGCTAATACATTGAAGGATGTTTCTACAGATAAAAATCTTCCTGATCTGTTTACACTTCTTGAGCAGTCAGAAACGGAGTACGTTCCCGCCATTCAGCAAGCTATTAATGCTGCATTAAAAAAACTGCCTAATAACGAGCAGATAGAGATAGTAACCGACCGAATCAACAAATCTGCCAATAAGCATCTGTATTACAGTGCACTTGCAGGTATTGGCTCTTCCGATGCAATAGATAAAATCACTAATGCTTACAAAAACGAATCAGGTTCAAACAAAGATGCTGCATTTGATGCACTTTCAAATATCAATTCATTTCACGTGATTTATCCTATGCTTGATATAGTTCGTTCAAGCAATAACAAACAGGAGATTGAGAAAGTTACAGATGCTATTATCGATGTTGTTAGCAGATCAAATGAAACAGGTGCTATTAAATATCTATACCTGAGAGAAGCAATGGAGTTTGCACAAAACGACCGACAGAAAAACAGTATACTCAAACAATTGGGTAGCACTGGTCAGTATCAAGCAATGCTCTTTGCCGCTTCTTTTATGGATGTTGCTGAGTTAAGTGAATCTGCAGCAATTACTGTTATGAATATCGGTATCTCTGATCCTTCATTCGCAGGTGAAGCAACAACCGCTGCTCTAAACAAAGCAGCTAAAACGCTATCTAACCCTGATGCAGATTATCAGCGTCAGTCGATTAACAAGTTCCTTGCTGAAAACCCAACTGATGGTGGTTTTGTTTCAATTTTCAATGGTAAAAACCTTGATGGTTGGAAGGGTCTGGTTGCCAACCCCATAGAGAGGGCAAAAATGAGCAAGAAAGAGTTGGCTGCTGCTCAGGTAAAAGCTGATCAGCAGATGGATATGGACTGGAAGGTTGAAGATGGTTTGATTATATTTGATGGTAAAGGTTATGATAATCTCTGCACAAAAAAACTGTATGGTGATTTTGAAATGTTGGTTGACTGGAAATTATATCCCGGTAATGAACCTGATGCAGGAATTTATCTTCGTGGTACTCCGCAAGTTCAAATATGGGATACAGCAAGAGTTAATGTTGGTGCACAGGTTGGTTCCGGTGGTCTCTATAATAACCAAGTACATATGAGTAAACCGCTTAAAGTGGCCGACCAGAAAGTGGGTGAATGGAACAGCTTCCTTATAAAAATGGTGGGCGAGAGAGTATCTGTATGGCTAAATGGTGAACTAGTTACTGATAATGTAGTATTAGAAAATTTCTGGGACAGAACACAACCCATTTTCCCCATTGAGCAGATTGAACTTCAGGCTCATGGCAGTAAAGTAGCATATCGCGATATATATATAAAGGAAATTCCTCGACCAGAGCCATTTACACTATCAAAAGAAGAAGAATCAGAAGGTTTTAAAATCCTTTTCGACGGTACAAACCTTGACCAATGGAACGGAAATAAAGATGACTACGCAGTTGAAAGCGGAACAATAACTGTTTATCCCGGTAAAAGTACTGGAGGAACCAGAAACTTATATACTAATGATCAGTTCGATAATTTTGTCTTCCGTTTCGAATTCATGCTCACCCCAGGTGCAAACAATGGATTAGGTATCCGCACACCACTGGAAGGCGATGCTGCTTATGTTGGAATGGAACTTCAAATACTTGATAATGATGCACCTATATATGAAAATCTACAGATATATCAGTATCACGGTTCAGTATATGGGGTAATACCTGCTAAAAGAGGAGCCTTGAAACCATTAGGTGAGTGGAACTATGAGGAAGTTATTGCTGATGGTGATAATATTAAAGTCATCCTCAATGGTACCACAATCGTTGATGGAAATATCCGCGAAGCTTCAAAAAATGGCACTGTAGATGGTCGTGATCACCCGGGCTTACTTAACAAGACCGGTCACATCGGATTCCTCGGACATGGTTCTACGGTTAAATTCAAAAATATCCGAGTAAAAGAACTTTAAAAGTCGACATTTTTCTACAGTAAATAATTTGACGGGTGAGAAACTTAACAGTTTTTCACCCGTTTTTTTTGTTCAAAGAGTACACATAAAATATACTTTACTTTTACTTAAGTCTAATTTAAGTCTAACCTGGTTCTAAGCCTCCTCTAATATTCCTTATATAAGAACGACTTATATAAGAAACAAGTAAGAAACATATAAAAAAGAAATAGGATAAATGTTAGGATAAGTTAGGTTACAAATTATGTTGTGAATTTCATTCCTCCCCATACTGCCAATAGTCCAAGTATTAAACTTGCCAAGGTGCATAATGCAAACAATCCCCATTGATTGGTCTCAATCAACCGTAAGTTCTCATATGCAAAGGAAGAGAATGTTGTATATCTTCCCACATTTGTGTGTAATTTTGTTGTTGGCAAAGATATTGATAAAAGTATATAATTAACAACAAAAGATCAATGTTTGCTAATATCAATTTGTTTTTGTGTTTTTAAATAAAAAATAACAGCCTATCACTACAGTTTACCGTAATTTTTGCATAGATTTGTAACTTACGTTAAATGATTAAAACAAAATGCTATGGCTATGAATGCTAAACTTTACACTCTAGGCTTAAATAATGCAAAAACATACCTGATTGCTACGGTATTTGTTGTAGGTAATCTTTTGTTTCCTCAACTTGCACACTTAATTCCTCAGGGCGGATTTATTTTTCTGCCAATCTATTTCTTCACATTAATTGCTGCTTACAAGTATGGTATTCATGTAGGATTGCTAACAGCGATACTTTCGCCACTGGCTAACAGCATGCTTTTCGGTATGCCTCCTGTTGCTGTTCTTCCGGCAATTATGATCAAATCGGCTATCCTGGCTGTAGCTGCGGCAATGGCTGCCAAACATTTTGGAAAAATATCGTTGCTTGGTATTTTATTGGCAATACTTGCTTACCAGTTTATCGGAACGGGCATTGAATGGATTATGACACAAAACTTTATGGTTGCTATTCAGGATTTTCGTATAGGCATTCCGGGAATGTTAATCCAGTTGATTGGGGGCTATTTTGTTCTAAAGGCTTTAGCTAAAGTCTAAACTGACTTTTATAGCTTTATTTTTATAAAAATGATAAATACTAAATCATTTGAGGAAGTCATGCAACGATTTCGTGAAATTAAATTTCACGAGACTTTCGATATGATAGTTGCAATTGCTAATGGCGGAATTATTCCAGCTGCAATTATTAACCAAAAGTTGAACATAGAGATACAACTATTAAAAATAAACTTGCGCGATCCCAACCAGAAGCCAAAGTACGATAGTCCTAAACTAATTTCTCCAATTGAATTTGAGTTTAAACATAAAAATATACTTTTAGTTGAAGATAGAGTCAAAACTGGAGCGACTGTACAATTCGCCATCGATCTTTTACATGGTGCCGGACAAATAAAAACATTCGCAGTAAACGGAAAAGCCGATTATTGCTTGTATGACGAGGCGTGCTTCAAATTTCCTTGGAATATATGAGAAGAGTTGCTATTTTGATCTTTTTCTGTTTATTAGCATTAAACCCTCTATTAAGCAATAACCCTTATTTTATTAATTCCGACAAGTCAGATGGTTTAAATGATACTGTCAGACTAGATGAAGTAGTTGTTACCGGTTCAATGCCGAAAGTAAATCTTCGTAATGTGCCGATGAGTATTTCAGTAATTTTCGAAAACAAAATTACTGAAAGAATGCAACCATCTCTCCTACCCTTGATTACAGAAGAGGTACCGGGACTTTTCATCTCAGAGCGAGGAGTTATGGGTTATGGTGTTGCAGCAGGAGCTGCAGGTGGAATGAGTATACGAGGTATAGGAGGGTCACCCACTTCGGGAGTTTTAATACTTATCGACGGTCATCCGCAATATATGGGTCTGATGGGACATCCGTTGGCAGACAGTTACCAATCGATGATGACGGAACGTGTGGAAGTCGTTCGAGGACCCGCATCTGTGTTGTATGGCTCAAACGCTATGGGAGGTGTAATTAATATTATTACAAAAAAACAACAAGAAGATGGCAGCAATAATTCCGCACAGGTTTCCTATGGAAGTTACAACACACTTAGTGCAGAAGTTTCGTCAGGAATTAAAAGTGATCAATTTAACTTCAACAGCAGTATTGGATACAATCGCTCCGACGGTCATAGAGAGAATATGAATTTTGAACAGTTCAATGGTTATGCCAAAGTTGGTTATGATTTCATAGCCAACTGGAGTAGTTTTATCGACTTTAATCTGTCTAAAACCCTTAGCTCTAATCCCGGGACTGTCACAAGCCCTATTATTGATAATGATGCTAATATTTTAAGAGGAGCAGCTTCGGTAGTTTTAGAGAATGATTACATCAACACATCAGGAGCACTAAAGTTATTCTACAATTTCGGAACACATAAAATAAATGATGGCTATCTTGCGAGTTCATCGTTTATACCCGATTATCGTTTCAGATCTAACGACCAAATGCTTGGAATATCAGCTTACCAGTCGTATAGCTTCTTTGATGGAAATGAAACAACTGCCGGAATCGATTTGCAGCGTTTTGGGGGTAAAGCATGGAACAAATTTCCCGAAGGACCTTCCAAAGATTCTACTCAGGTAGACATTCATATAAACAATATTGCTGGTTACCTGAATGTACAGCAAACGGTTATGGATAATCGTTTAACAATGAATGCAGGTATTCGTCTTGATCATCACGAATTAAACGGGTCGGAATGGATACCTCAGTTTGGATTAAGTTTTACACCCACAGCATACACTTGGTTAAAAGCAATCGTAAGCAAAGGATTTAGAAATCCTACTATTAGAGAACTGTATATGTTTCCTCCTCGAAATCCTAACCTACAAGCTGAGCGATTGATGAACTATGAGATTTCGTTAACTCAATTGATTCCTAATTCAGGCTTAACTTTAGGCCTAAACCTGTTCTATATTAAGGGAGATAATATAATTCAGGTTCAGATGACTGAAGGAAGGCCATTAAATGTTAATTCTGGAGAGATAAAAAATAAAGGTTTTGAACTGACTGCCAATTATAATGCTACTAAAAATCTAAGGTTCTCAGCAAACTACAGTCTATTGGATATGACTCATAAGATAATTGGAGCACCTAAACACAAGCTTTATGTAAGTGGTAATTATTCTATTGATAGATGGAACTTCTCTACCGGTATGCAATATTTGGGAGATTTATATACAACAGTAAATCCGGAACCGATTACAGAAAAAGCATTACTGTGGAATGCAAGAGTTAACTTTAAAGTAATTGAATGGCTAAACATTTTTGCAAGAGGAGAAAATTTACTTGGTCAGGAATATGAAACAAATGCAGGTTACCCTATGCCTGGTGCAACCGTTTTCGGAGGATTACGGTTCGATTTATAAAGAATCGAATTTCTAAATGTTGATTCAAGAGGGTATAATAAATACCCGACATGATATTGTCTTAAATGTAAACTGAAATATCAAAAAAATAAGTACTATGGACAGACGGAATTTTTTACGTTCAATAGCCCTCACTGGTGCTGCTATTACGACTATAAAAGAGGCTGATGCCATGAGCATACTTTCACAATCGTTTCAAACCACTAACGCCGCTACTAACTATGATATGGTTGCTGTTATGGGTGGTGAGCCTGAAGTTATGTTTCGAAAGGCAATTGAAGAGATGGGAGGAATAAAGAAATTTATTAGTAAAGGAGATAAAGTGTGCATAAAGCCCAATATAGGTTGGGACCAACCTGTTGAAATGGCTGCTAACACTAACCCAAAACTTATTACTGAAATAATAAAACAATGTTTTGATGCAGGTGCTGCTGAGATTAAGGTTTTTGATCATACTTGCGACGATTGGCGCAAATCGTATGCTAATAGCGGTATAGAAGATGCTGCAAAAAAGGCTGGAGCAGAAGTTCTGCCTGCTCATCAGGAATCTTATTATAAAACTGTTTCTATACCAAAAGGCAGAAGCCTGAAGACTGCAAAAATCCATCAAGCAATTGTGGACAGTGATAAGTGGATAAATGTGCCCATTCTTAAAAATCATGGAGGAGCACAACTAACTATTTCCATGAAAAACTATATGGGGATAGTTTGGGATAGAGGATTTTTTCATGCAAACGACCTACAACAATGTATTGCCGATATTTGTACTTATGAAAAAAAGCCTGTTTTGAATATTGTTGATGCTTATCGACTTATGAAAACAAGCGGACCGAGAGGAAGATCGCTTTCAGATGTTGTACTATCAAAGGGATTGTTTATGTCGCAAGACATTGTTGCTGTTGACACTGCTGCTGCCAATTTTTTTAATCAAGCTCGCAAGATGCCTCTTGAAAATGTAACACATATAGCAAAAGCACAGGAGCATGGATTAGGGACCATGGATCTTGAGAAGCTGAATATTAGAAGAATCAAAATATAATATTAATGTTAAGGTTTATTGATTCATAGTAACCAATAACCCGATTTAATATCCTGTTGTGGTCATCTATTTAATCGAATGAAAAACTAATTGAAAGAAAAGCATTATGCTAAAAAAAATTCGTGTAACGGTATCTGTTATAATTTTCGCTCTTATAACATTTTATTTCTTAGATTTTAGGGGATTTCTACCGGAAAGTTTAAATTTTTTGACAGAAATACAATTTATCCCAGCACTTCTTTCTTTAAACGTAATCATATTACTGTCATTGATAGTACTTACGCTTCTTTTCGGAAGAGTCTACTGTTCTTCAATTTGTCCTTTGGGTGTATATCAGGACCTTGTTGCATGGTTGTCTAAGAAATTCAATAAAAAAAAGAGATACAAATTCATCAAAGCTAAAAACCTACTTCGCTGGAGTGTTTTAGGAGCAACGGTTGTTGCATTTATCATTGGGTTCAACTTTTTAGTTGGACTACTCGATCCATACGGAGCTTATGGCAGAATGGTAACTCATCTTTTCAGACCTGGCTATCTGGCAGGGAACAACCTTCTGGAGACAATATTCACCTCATTCGGCAATTACACTTTTTATAAAGTAAGTATTTATATTTTGAGCGTTTCCTCAACAATAATAGCATTAATCACACTTGTGGTAATCAGCTATATGGCATGGACAGGAGGAAGAACATACTGCAACACTATTTGTCCAGTTGGAACAACACTCGGTCTCTTGAGTAAATACTCACTTTTCAAAGTTCAGTTTATTGACGAAAAATGCAATTTGTGTGGTCTCTGCGCTATGAAATGTAAAGCATCCTGTATCGACATAAAAAATAAAGAGATCGATTACAGCAGATGTGTTACCTGCTTCAACTGCATAGAAAGCTGTAACCGTGAAGCAATAAAATACAAGATAGTCCAACGAAAAAAAGAAACTCTTGCCAATGCAATTCCGGCATATACTTATGAAAAAGAAGATTTAACATACAAATCATCATATCAAGATAAAACAGAGAAGTCTGAGTCGGCTCTCAAAACGGTAAACGAATCCAAACGTCGTTTTATATCTGCATCACTGATAACAGGACTCACAGCGGGGAAGCTACTAGCTCAACATGTTTCGGGTAACATCCTACCTAAAAAAGACCTTAAAAGGCAGGTGCCAATTGCACCTCCGGGAGCACTTTCTTTTGATCATCTAAAAGAAAAATGTATCTCTTGCCATTTATGTGTAAGCAAATGCCCCTCTCACGTAATTAAACCTGCTCTCCTAGAGTACGGACTTGGAGGAATAATGCAACCTAAGCTTTATTTCGATCATGGATTCTGTAACTATGATTGCACTATATGTGGAGATGTTTGTCCAACAGGCGCCATTCAACCTTTAACCGTTGAAGAAAAAAATCATACACAAATGGGACAGGTACAATTTATACTCGAAAATTGTATCGTCTACTGCGATGAAACAAGCTGTGGCGCTTGTTCAGAACACTGCCCTACCCAAGCCGTTCACATGGTTCCCTATAAAGGGCATCTAACTATTCCTGAAATTGACCCTT
This sequence comes from uncultured Proteiniphilum sp., assembly GCA_964484665.1. Taxonomy (GTDB): domain Bacteria; phylum Bacteroidota; class Bacteroidia; order Bacteroidales; family Dysgonomonadaceae; genus Proteiniphilum. Next base: position 45,752 of record CAZAFR010000003.1, read on the forward strand.
CTATATGTATAGGTTGCGGTGGCTGTGAGTATGTCTGTCCAGCCATACCATACAAAGCTATTTATGTAGAAGGAATCGATACACAGAATATCATCGAAATTAAACATGATGAAGTTGATGAAATTGTAATTGATGATTTTGGATTTTAATACTCTAAAATAGATTTATTGTTAAACAATGTGATATATCACAAAAAGGAGACGAATTTCATTTTTACTTTCCATACTTTTGTAATTGTATTAAAATGAAAAAATGAAAAAATGAAAAGATTAAGTTTAACTCTCCTCTGTTTTGTGGTTTTTATGGGAAGTCATGCTCAAAGCAGTATAGAATATATATTACAAAAAATTGAAACAAACAACACTACCTTACATTCTATACAAAAACAGATAGAAGCACAAAAATTAGAAAGTAAAACGGGTATTTATTTACCAAACCCTGAAGTTGAGTATAGTTATTTATGGGGTAGTCCGTCCGAAGTTGAGAATGAAAAGTCATTTACCATAACTCAATCAATGGATTTTCCTACTGCATACGCACACAGGAAAAAAATATCGAGCATGAAAAATCAAAACCTTGATATGTTTTACAATTCTGAAAGAATGAATGTGCTATTGCAGGCAAAACAATTGATTATCAATCTTTCATACTATAATGCTCTGTCAAAGGATTATGAAAACAGGATAGAGATTGCAAAGGAAGTTGCAGAATCATATCAGAAAATGTATGATAAAGGAGCAATTGACATTTTAGAGAGAAATCAAGTGTATATGGACCTTATGACACGTATAAATGACAAAGAGAAAATTGATATTGAAAGAAAGTCGTTATTAAATGAGCTAAAAGCATTTAATGGGGATAAAGATATTCAATTTGACGAAACAGAAATACCCCACTCTCCTCTTCCTTTAAATTTTAATGAATGGTATTCAGAAGCAGAATCAAGAAGTCCTGTTATTCAATATCTAAATCAACAGATTGAAATAAACAAACAACACATAAAACTCCATCAGGCACTTTCTTTACCTAAACTTTCCGCCGGATATCACGATGAAAGAATTTTGGGTGAAAAACTACAAGGTATAGCAATAGGTATCTCTATACCACTTTGGGAAAACAAAAATACAGTTAAACAAGCAAGAGCAGATGTAGTTTCGGGCGAATCATCTTTAGAAGACAATAAGCTTCAATATTATAACAGGTTGCAAAACCTATTCAATAAATCTGTCGATTTGCAAAAAACTGCAGAGAAATATCGTCAAGCACTTTCAACATATAATAGTCTTCCCATGTTAAGGAAAGCACTTGATACAGGTGAGATTAATCTTCTAAACTATCTGCTGCAAATAGAAAACTATTATGATGCATATAACACTATGCTTGAAATAGAAAGGGATTATGCACTTGCAGTGGCAGAATTAACAGCTGTATCTTTGTAAGTTTTTTAACTATTTACGTACTTATCGCATTTGATGACTTTAATGAGCTATTGCAACTCAAAATTTAATTGAGTTTTGTAATATACCCTTGCGACTAACTTTAATAAAGATTGTATTAAAATTTTCAATAATAACAAAATTTATTATTTTTGGAGATAATAAATACTAGCTTTTGAGTTCAATAGCTCAATCAGATGAAATATCTATAAAAAATAAACCTTATTATGATTATCAAGAAATTTACTCCGTTACTATTTTCATTTGTTTTTTTCAACATATGTTTAATGTTTCCTCAACAACGGAATGTTAATTATGATGAGGATAAAGTAAGTCCTTACTCACTTCCATCAATCTTAACATCTCAAAGTGGCATGATCATAAATAACGTGAATGATTGGGAAGAATTCAGAAGGCCCGAAATATTATCTAGTTTTACTAATCATGTTTACGGTCGCATCCCCGGTGAACTTGATACAATGAAAGTGGAATTAACTGAACAGGGTGTTTTTTTAAATGGCAAAGCAAAACGTAAACAGATCATATTAACATTTATCAAAAACGGCAAAGTATTAAATGCAGAGATTTTAATCTATTTGCCCAACTCAGATAAGAAAGCACCTGTATTTTTGGGCTATAATTTTCAAGGGAATCATACCATATCAAACGACAAAGACATAAACATTACTAAATCGTGGGTGCCTATAAATCATGAGATAGGAGTTGAATCTAATACAGCCGTTGAAGATTCGCGAGGAAGTATGAAAAAAAGATGGTCTGTTGAGAGAATTATAGAAGCCGGTTATGGTCTTGTCACATTATACCGGGGGGATATTGATCCCGATAAAAATGATTTTAGTGACGGCATCCATAATCTTTTCTACACAAAGGAGCAGACTAAACCTAAACCTGACGAATGGGGAACAATTGCAGCGTGGAGTTGGGGACTATCAAGAGTTATGGATTATCTCGAAACAGATGAAGATATAGATAATAAAAAAGTAATTGTATTTGGTCACTCCAGATTAGGAAAAACCTCACTCTGGGCAGCAGCTACTGACAAGCGCTTTGCGGGTTGTATTTCAAACAATTCGGGAGCAATGGGAGCTGCTCTTTCAAGACGTAACTTTGGTGAAACTGTGGAAGTAATTAATACTACATTCCCTTACTGGTTTTGCGAAAACTTCAAGAAATACTCCAACAAAGAACATTTCTTGCCCATAGACCAACATATGCTTATCTCACTGATTGCACCCCGTCCGGTATATGTTGCCAGTGCAACAGAGGATCTGTGGGCAGACCCTAAAGGTGAATTTTTATCAGCAAAAGAAGCTTCAGTAGTATACAATTTATATGGTATAACGGGACTCTCACCTATCAAGATGCCCGAACCGGATTGCCCGATCATTGATAAAGTTAGTTATCATCTTAGAACAGGTATACATGGTGTCACAGATTATGACTGGGAACAGTATATTAAATTTGCTAAGTTTAATAACCTATACAGGTAAATCGTTTTGAATCATTCAACGATTTATTTGTATCTAAGTTATAAAAATAAAATAGCTGTGATAATAAGCTGTGTATATAACAGTCCGATAAAAAAATAGTTCTGATATTAATAAAAATGATTTAGATAACTAATGTTCCACTATATTCCAATATTATAAATTATTTACATAATGCTCCCGCACCTAATATGCCAATGTTATTTAAATCAGAAGTCAATATTTTTATCTTTTCAATAGATTTAGGATAAGGAAAATCTTTAAGATTATCGTACATAGATTTCTCAAACAAATTAAAAGACTGAGTAATTGACCCTCCCAAAATTATAGCTTGTGGATCAAGAATCAGCAGAATAATTTTTATCAAAACTGACATGTGTTTCCCATATTCATTATATATCTCTCTAGCGTTAGGATCATTATTTTTTGCTTTTAAAGCTATGTCATATGCAGACTGACCATATTGTTCCATAAAAAATCTACTTCCGCAATAATGCTCAAGTATAGAATCAAGATAAGGTAATTCACCAAACTCTCCCGAACCGCAGTTTGAATCATAAAGCAAATGATTATCCTGAATAATTCCACCACCAACACCCGTACCTAATGTAATGCCTACAAAATTGCTAAACTCTTTTCCTTTGCCAAATATCTTTTCGCCGTATGCAAAACAATTTGCATCATTATCAATAAAAACAGGTACATTAAATTCATTCTCCAGAATTTGCTTCAAGTGAACTTCATCCCAGTCTTTTATATTCTGAACATTGTAAACTATACCTTTTTCCCTGTCAACAACACTCGGAACTCCAACTCCAATAGCTGTAGTGTCGTCTGTAATAAGTTTATTAATACTTTGTTTAAGTACATTTAATGTAGTTTCGCCCCCTTCATGTGCTAAGGTATCTACTTTTTCCTGCATTACAATTGAGTTACCCTCAATTCTTCCACTCACGATAGATGTACCACCGATATCAATTCCAAGATAATTCCTCATGTTAGTTTTTTATTTATTAAACAAATATTTTAATCTTTGCTACTATTGTTACTTTTATTTCATGCGTGAAATATTCAATTCATTATTACTATTAAAAGTTCATGCTTCAGTATGTAAACTTATTAATCATTTTCATAAAATATGATTTTTTTAATAAATGTCTCGTTAAATTAAGGGTAATACTACAAAAATAAGCAAACTTTGTTATATTACAACAAAAGTACATAATAGCATTTATACCCGGTTCTTTTTCAGTTACGCTAACAATCATAATATGCATTTTAATCAAAAAACAGTAATATTCGACATGACCGAATTTTTCAAAAAACAAAAATACAACAATGAATAAAACAATATATTTCTTCTGATAATCGATTTTTTAGAAAGTAGTGGTTATTAATACATTTTGTTTTATATACAAATTGGATTTATCAAATTTAGAACATAAACTATCGCCTTTTAATATCTCAAATTGAAATATCATTAACATCCTATTCCACTACTCTTTACCTTAAGTATCAAAAATCATATATTCCACTTCTAAAAATAGATAGATGCAGCAATTAACATAATTTTAATGAAGTTTTAACACCAACTCAAATAAATATTCTGTAAGTTTGTATCACATATTTGAGAAAAAATCTTCGGCATTATCAAAAAAAGACAGTCGGTCGTAAAAAAACCACACAAACCAACAGCATGATGTAAGTCAATTACACACAATGCTGCTAAATACCGATTATTTTATTTGTAGTTAGCTACCTCCATAGCATTATAGTGGGACAGGTATCCACGAAGTGTTTTTAAAAATCAAATGGTTAATAACAATCATTATATATGGAAAATGAAGAAACAATATCATATTTCGATCCGAGAGTATGCATAATTGGTTCCAGCAAACACAGTCGACCTCTCGCCAAACTGTTCAGTACCAAATACCGAACAAGGTTATTTAATCTTGACAAACGCAACAATATAGAAACTATACGCAACTGCAACTTCTATATAGCAGTCGTCACCACCCCCAAGGAACTACAATATACAAGCGAAATCGTGGGAAGTGTGATCTCCAATGGCGACATAGTGATATTTGAGTCCACCTTATTACCCACGGTCACCAAAGATCAATGTATCCCCATAATAGAAAAATTAAGCGGGTTATATTACAACCTGCAATTTTTTGTATGCATCAGAGAATTCACAGCCGACAAAATACTCAAACCATCATTAGGCTGCTCACCAGAGGTATGCAAAATTGTTGATGAAATATATTCAACCGTAATAAACAAAAACATAGTAGATAACTACAACGAAGAGTACTCCATATTAGCAGACCATAATTAATGTTAACGATATGCATGACAAGTGATCGCATGGTAATGATTCTATATGGATATTGATTTGAGGTTGGGTAGTAGATTTATATATAGTGGGCGCCAGAAATGTTGGTGATTTATCGTTGTTGGCGAAAAAAGTTTTATAGATATTGGAGCTAATACTATTCAATCTATAACAATAGGAAACAATTGTACTGTTGGTGGTGGTTCAATAATTATTAAGGATATTCCTGAAAATTCAACTGTTGTAGGGAATCCAGGGAAGATTATAAATAGAAAATAATTTCTTGCTTTCGTTTTAAATTTAAAAGATAATTTTTTATTAAGGTGTCATCAATATAATTTGCCGGTAAAATGAAAATAAGATGTGTGCTATAATAGAACAAAATGAAGAAAAAAAGAATATACCTCTCACTGGCTCAGATGGGAGGACATGAAAAAACATTTATTAATGAAGCGTTCAACACCAATTGGGTGGTTCCACTTGGACCTAATGTGGATGGTTTTGAGGAGGATTTAAAAAAGTATTTGGGTAATAATAATTGTGTAGTAGCACTCAACTCGGGCACGTCGGCCATTCACTTGGCTTTGGTGCAGCTGGGTGTTGTGCGTGATGATGAGGTGATTTGCCAGAGTTTCACGTTTTCGGCTTCGGCTAATCCTATCGTGTATCAAGGAGGTAGACCTGTGTTTGTGGATAGTGAACCGGATACGTGGAATATGTCGCCTGAGTATCTTAGAGTGGCTATTGAGGATAGAATCGCAGTGACGGGCAGAAAGCCAAAAGCAATTATTCCGGTGCATTTGTATGGTATGCCTGCTAAGATGGATGAGATTATGGCTATTGCTGATGAGTATGAAATTCCGGTGCTGGAGGATGCGGCAGAGGCGTTGGGATCAGAGTTTAAGAGTAAAAAGTGTGGTACGTTTGGTGATTTTGCGTGTCTTTCATTTAATGGTAATAAGATGATTACTACATCTGGGGGTGGAGCTTTGGTATGCCGTACAAAGGAATGTGCGGATGAGACTAAGTATTTTGCTACTCAGGCAAGGGATGATGTTCCGTATTATCAGCATTCGCATATTGGTTATAATTATCGCTTAAGTAATATTAGCGCAGGTATTGGTAGGGGACAAATGATGGTTCTGGATGATCATGTGGCTCGCAGAAGAGCAATTAATAGTCTTTATCGTGAGCTGTTAAGGGATATTCCGGGAATCTCATTTCACACTAACCCGTCGTCGGAGTACAATTCTAATTATTGGCTAACGTGTATCATTGTGGATCCGGATGTGGCGGGTTTTACTCGCAAGGAGTTGTATTATGCTATGGAGAAAGAGAATATTGAAACTCGTTTACTCTGGAAACCAATGCATTTGCAGCCGGTATTCCAGAAGTATGAGTTCTATGGTAATGGCACTTCAGAGCGCCTATTTGACCATGGCCTTTGCTTGCCTTCGGGCTCTATCCTCACGGATAATGATATTCACAGAATTGTGGGTGTGATTGAAGACGTGTGGAGCGCTAAGAAAAGTTCTTTATCTTCTACTTCCGCTTAATGCAATCATTATGTAATAGAGTAGTGTTGCTAATGAACTGAGTGCGGCAACAACGTATGTGTAACCAGCCCATCGCAACGCATCTGTTGCTTGGGCATGATTACTTGAATCGGTGATGCCGGCATTACTTAACCATCTTAAAGCTCTATTTGTGGCATTTTTTTCTACAGGTAGTGTAACAAAACTAAATAGGGTTGATAGTCCAAAAACTACTATCCCAAACCAGAGTAGAAAGGGGAACGTTTGTACGAGTATGATGCCTAGTAATAATACCCACATTACCCATTTTGAGGTAGATGAGATGATGGGTACTAGAGCAGAACGCATTTTTAAGGGTGCATATCCTTGTGCATGTTGTAGTGCGTGCCCGGTTTCGTGTGCTGCAACTGCAGCGGCGGCTACACTATTACTACCATAGACTGGTTCGCTAAGGTTGATTGTTTTCTTTAGGGGATTGTAGTGGTCGGTAAGCTGTCCGCGTGTTGAGATTACCTGCACGTCGTATATTCCATTTTCGTGCAACATCTTTTCTGCTACTTCTTTGCCGGTCATCCCATTTCTTAATGGGATTTTGGAGTATTTTTTAAAACGATTTTGTAGTCTAGATTGCACTATCCATCCTAAGAGTGCAATGCCAATGAATATTATCCAAATTAAAGCCATAAAGTTTTTTATTTGTCTATTTTATATTTTTATTGTTGTAATAGCTAACCTGATAAGAGCAAAAACCATACCATTATTTGTTTGTTGATTTTATCTGATGATTGTTTGTGCTCTATCGGGACCAACTGAAACAATTGATATTGGTACCTCTAATTCTGTTTCAAGAAAGGTTATATAGTTGTTGAACTCTTCGGGAAATTCGTCTTCAGACTGCACCTTTGACATATCGGTTTCCCAGCCGGGTAGTTCTACATAAACTGGTTCTATTCCTTGGGATATATCAAATGGGAGGTCTTCCGTTTCTTTTCCGTTTACTTTATAGGTGACGCATGCTTTGATTGTTTTAAAGCTATCTAGTACGTCGCTTTTCATCATTACTAATTTGGTGACTCCGTTTAGCATGATGGTGTATCTTAATGCTACGAGATCGATCCAACCACAACGTCGTGGGCGTCCGGTGACTGATCCATATTCGTTACCATTGTCACGTAATGCTTGTCCGTCTTCATCAAAGAGTTCTGTTGGGAAGGGACCACTGCCTACTCTTGTACAGTATGCTTTAAAAATTCCAAACACTTCTCCTATTCGTTGTGGTGATATGCCTAAGCCTGTGCAAGCTCCTGCACATATTGTGTTTGATGATGTAACAAAAGGATATGAACCAAAATCAATATCTAGCATTGATCCTTGTGCTCCTTCTGCAAGTACTGAGCCGTCTTCTTTAAGATGTTTGTTGATATATAATTCGCTATCTATTAGCTGATATTCTTTCATTTTTTCTATTCCGGCAAACCACTCTTTTTCGAGGGATTCTATATCATAGTCGATATTGTAACTATCGAGCATCCTTTTGTGACGTGCTACTGCTTTCTGGTATTTTTCGTTGAAGTTATGTAATAAATCACCTACTCGGAGGCCGTTACGCCCGATTTTATCTGTATATGAGGGCCCAATTCCTCTTCCGGTTGTTCCTATCTTGTTCTCTCCCATTGATGTTTCTGAAGCTGCGTCAAGCAACCTATGTGTAGGGAGGATAAGATGTGCTTTCTTTGAGATGCATAGTCGGTCGGTTAGTATATGGCCACTTTCTTCAAGTGCTTCAACTTCTTGTTTAAAAAGGGCAGGGTCTATCACTACTCCGTTGCCTATGATATTCATTTTACCTTTTTGAAAGATACCTGATGGTATTGATTTCAAAATATATTTCTGATTTTCAAACTCCAATGTATGTCCTGCATTTGGACCACCTTGAAATCGTGCTACAATTTCGTAGTTTGGTGTGAGAACATCAACAATTTTACCTTTTCCTTCATCTCCCCACTGGAGTCCTAAAATAACATCAACTTTCATTTTTTAAATTTTATTATGGATGTAATGGTTCATCCAATTTTCAGTTTAATTATTTAATTATTTTTTGTTTTTATTCTTATTTTTATTATTAACGGTACTTGTAAGTTTTCGTAGTTGCATCTTTTTTGCATGGTTACATTTGCTGCATACTCCGTAAATATACATGCTGTAATAACTGACATTGAATTTTTTTATCTTCTTTAGCTGAGCTGCTGTAAGTATATCATCGTTTTTCATTTCCCATACTTCTCCACAGATAGTGCATATCAGATGGTTATGATTTTCATTGCCATAAGCTCTTTCGTAATTTGAGATGTTACCACCAAATTGATGTTTTATTACAAGACCGCAATCTAACAGTAAGTCGATTGTATTGTATAGAGTGGCTCGACTTACTCTGAAGTTTACTTCAATCATGGATTTGTATAGTGTATCCATATCAAAATGCCCTTTGGTGGAATATATGTGATCGAGTATGGCAAACCTTTCGGGAGTTTTACGATGCTTGTGCAAAGTAAGGTACTCCGTAAATTCATCTTTGACTTGTTTTCTCAATTTCAAATTGGCTTCCATAATTACAAAATTATTCTATTTTTTCTACTTTCCTATGTTTTGACCATCATTTTATTAAAGGAATTTTAATGAATTGATTGCGTTAGGCTTTTATAACTGAATTTTATTTTATTGTCTCCGAATGATAGAAAAACGCAGGGGTGCAAATTTCACTTTCATTGTGGAAGGAGTCTGAGGCGGTGACAAAATAGTAGTATGCCTTATCATTATCTTCAGCTGTGAAATATAATGCTGTTTCTCGCAATCCTGTAGCTATTATGTTTTCTGCTATATCTCTATCAAAATTATCTGTTTCACTTCTGTAAACGTTGTAGGTTACTCTGCTATTGTCTATCTTTTCCCATTTTAATTCGAATAGTCCATTTGATAGTTTTTCTGCTCGCAAGTCTATTGGCGTATCGGGTATCGAGTCGGACAACCATGTCATCGGGGGGAGCTTTGAAGGGTATTTATATTTTTCTTCTAATTTATTGAGTATACCTTTGTAGTTAGATAGTATATTTTTTGTGCGAAAATATGCTTGACCGTTAACTTGTTTTTCTCTTGAATAATCTACTTGCTCTATTATATCTTTTGAGCTCCAGCCTAATTCTATCATCTGGAATGCACCGAGCCCGGGGACTAAAATTCTATTATTACTGTTGAGTGCCCAGTCGTCGAGGTAAGGATAAAACAATTCATCTTTGTAATACATCATTGGGTAGAGGGCATCATGCTTGCCTGCTTTCATCCATTTGCCGGCATCTTGGAAAACAGTTTCTAGTGCTGTCCAACCTCTGCCTCGTTCATTTATAGTTCTGTATCGCCCTAAAGGAGAGCTGCTTACTTGTACCCATGGCTTTTGTTTCTTTATCAAGTCGTATACTCTAGTCACGAATCGTGTTATATTGTTTCTTCTCCAATCTGCGCGGGATTGTCCTTCACCATAAAGTCGGTAGAGTCCGTCGTCGGGAAATTTTCCTCTGTTGTCAGGGTATCTTATATAATCAAAATGAATTCCATCAACATCGTAATTGGATATTATCTCTTCAACAATGGAAATGAGATAATCGTCTGTTCTGGGGTGACCGGGGTCAAGAAACCACTCTCCTTTGAACTTTTTTGTGATGGAGGGATTCTTTTTTACGACTGATTTTGAGCCTAAACTTTTAACATAGCGATCTCCTCCTAAGGGATAGGTTACTAACCAAGCGTGGCATTCAATTCCTCTTTTATGTGACTCTTCGATTACAAAGGCTAGTGGATCAAAATCAGGTGCTCCGGGACGTTTAGGTGCTATTATTGACGACATAGGCTCTATATCAGATTTATAGAATACTTCTCCACGTGCACGGGTTTGAAACATTATAGTATTGAAGTTGTATTTCTTCAATGAATCTAATATGGATACAAGTTCTTTTTTTTGAACTTCCTGATTTGTTCTGTTTGTTGGCCAATCTAGGCCATAGTTTGTGGTTAGCCAAACAGCTCTCACTTCCGTAGCAGGTATTTCGGAGAGGATTACATCAACCGAACTAAATAACAACAGAATGAGCAAAATAAATATTTTGTTCATTAACTCTAAAATATATTTATAATAATATTATCACAAATTTAATGTAAAAATGGAGTCAATTTGATTATTTTTATATTGTTAACAGTCTAAAAGTTTGAGTATAAACTTGCGCTTCAAAGAAATTTAATTTTCGGTATATTTGTAGTCTGAGAAAAATGTAATAAACTATTATGACGAAAAAGAGATGGCTTGCTGTTTACGTTAAAATGCATCACGAAAAGAAAGTAAGAGATAGATTAACTAATTTGGGTATCGAAAACTTTCTACCGATTCAAGTTGAAATAAGGCAGTGGAGCGATAGGAAGAAAAAAATAGAGAGGGTACTTACTCCAATGATGATATTTGTGAGGGTTAACTCGGAGGAACAGCATATTGTTATTGCTCAGCCATCGGTACTTCGTTTTTTGGTATTACGTGGCGAGCATGCTCCTGCTGTGATTCCTGAAAAACAAATGGATAATTTTAGATTCATGCTTAATTTTTCAGAAGAGTCGATAAACTTTACTACCGATGATCTTAAACAAGGTGAGAAGGTGAAAGTAATTAAAGGTCCTCTTTCCGGACTAGAGGGTGAGTTGGTTAACCTCGAAGATAAATCGAGTATTGTAATTAGAATTAATCAACTTGGGTGTGCTATGGTGGAGATGAATGGTTGTATGGTTAAGAAACTATAGGTCTTTTAAAACAAAATAGACTGTATCAGAATAGATAATAAGCTTTTGAGATTTGAAAATCAGAAGAGGTTTTAAGGTAGGAGTACAAATAAAAAGGGGATGAAATCACATTATGATACATCCCCTCCTACATAATATTATTCAATAAGAAATATGTTGCTTTATATTCTTAATGCGCTTGCTCTTGTGCATCTTTTATCATCTTGGCATTTGGAAGGATAATTACTTCAACACGTCGATTTTCTGTTCTTCCGGCAGCTGTGCTATTGTCAGCTATTGGCTGAGAAGATCCAAATCCTTCGTAAGACATACGTAAACCCGATACGCCTTTGGAGTTTAAATAGTTATAGACTGATTCTGCACGTCGCACTGATAGTGGATTGTTAATTGCATCGCTACCTGTGCTGTCGGTGTGACCATAGATCTCTACATCGGTATCCGGGTTGTTCTGCAATGATGTTGCAAACTTGTCAAGTGCTACTCTTGATGGGGTGCTTAATGTACTTGAATTGGTTGCAAAAAGAATGCCCGATTCAAAAGTGACTTTAATTGCTTCTCCTTCATTTACTTTTTCTACTTGTGCTCCTTCAATTTGCTCAAGTTCGGCGGCTTGTTTATCCATTTTGTTACCAATAATTGCGCCTGCTGCACCTCCTACAATGGCACCTATGCTAGCCCCAATAGTAGCTCCTTTACCGCCACCGGCAATAGCTCCTACTCCAGCGCCTAGGGCTGCACCAGAGCCCAATCCTATTGCGCCTCCTTTGATAGTTTGGTTTGCTCCACAACCTGATAAAATCAAAGAGCCTCCTAGCAATACAATTGCCAATAATTTAGAAAATTGTTTCATAGTTAGTTTTTTGTTTTGATGAATTATATTTAAATAAAATAGTTTCTTAATCGAACAAATTTAGGGTGTCGCAATATGCCAGTTCTCCGGCTACAATCAATTCTATCTGTTCATCCGTATAATCCCTAATATTGTCTTTCCGGGCGTTATCAAAGATATAATCCAATAATTCGTCTTCGTCAATTTCAATCTCTAATTCTTCACTCGCATCAAGAAATCCCTTATCTTCATAAAACTCATAAATCAAATCAACTATATAGTTGATTTCGTCATCGGAAAACTCATCCTTCATTTCTTCCGGGAGATACTCTTGAATAAATCTTAGGGAATCTTCTTCGTCATATTCAAGTTCTTTCTTTACTTCGCTCATAACAAAACTTTTTAGATGTGTATTAAGTTAAAACAATTATTTAAAAAATATGTTCATGCAGTTTTTATTACCTATTTACGATAATTTCTTTTTGCATTTTGCTTTGCTTGCTCACGAGCTTGCTTTTCTTGTTGCTTTTGAGCTTCTTCCAAACGAGCCATAAATCCTGATTTCTTTTTAGGTTTCTTTTTATTCTCTTCTAGTTGAGCAAGGATTTTTTCTTCATTTATTGTTTTCTTCATTATAGTCATGATAACTATTGTAATTAATGTAGATAGAAAATAATAGTAGTTTAATCCTGCCGGATAGGAGTTCAAGATGAAAAACATGAATATACTCATAAACAATGGCATGTTTTTCATACCGGGCATTGTTTGCTGCCCAGTATCCATAGCTGCCATATTGTATCTTGTGTATATAACGTTTGTTACTGTCATTAATAAGCAGAATATGCTAATGTGGTTGCCTAAAAATCTGGTTATAATTGGGATGTTACCGCTCCATGAAATTAAAGAGTCATAAGCTGAAAGGTCATTTGTCCATAGAAAACTTTGCTGACGCAATTCTATTGCTGATGGAAAGAAGAAAAACAGTGCCATCAGTACAGGCATTTGAATAAGCATGGGAAGACAACCACTCATTGGACTTACTCCTGCTTTGTTGTATAGGTCCATGGTAGCCTGTTGTCTCTTCATCATCATGTCTTGGTCTTGCCCCGGATATTTATTCTCAATTTCCAGTATCTGCGGGCGTAATACTCGCATCCTAGCAGAGGATATATAAGACTTATATGTTAAAGGTGATATGATGATTTTCACCATGAGTGTCAATATAAGAATAATAAGTCCCATGTTCCAGTTTAGATCGAGAAAGAAGTTAAATACGGGTATTACAAACCATTTGTTGACCCAGCTAAGCCATTTGTAACCTAGACTTACTATCTCTTGAAGTTCGAGTTTATCGGAACTACTTACAGCACCTTCATTGTAGGCTTTAAGTGTAGTATAATGTACGGGTCCAAAATAATATTTGAATCCTGCACTTACAAGATCACTTTCGGGACTAATTTGCACAGGAGCCCAAACTTCTGCTTTGTAGTTTTTTATATATTCAGAATCAGTGAGTAATGTTGAAGTTAAAATAGTGTTATTAAATGGCTTATCGCCTATAATAATTGCGGAGAAGTACTGATCTTTAAATGCAAACCACTTGATTGGTTCCGAAAGTTCTTTTTGATCGTTTTTTGATTCACTTAGTCTACTATAATCCTGTTTATCAAATTTATAGTGTATGCGTGAATAACGATTCTCAAATGCACGACCCTTTTCCTGTTGTCTTACCTTTTGCTCCCAATAGAGTCTGAAGTTGGTTAGACTTTCAGGATGTAACCCATTTCTCATACCTGATACTCGAATATCAAAATCAAGCATATATTCATCATCGGCAAGAGTGTATATTAAATCAATAAACTGTTCGGCGTTGCTCTGTAAACGCATTATTACCGATTTACCGTCTGCACTTCGTATTGGAGTAAAAAGCTCGTCTTCGGTTGATATTCGTAAACTATTACGATTGAATAACTCAAGGTTGAAACGAGATTCTTCGTCATTGGCAAAAAGAAATAAGCTATCACCTGAATATTGCAAGAATTCTTTTAGTTGAACTGATTGTATCTTTCCACCGTGAGTGTTTAATCGTAGTTTTAATTTTTCATTCTCCAGAACAATTATTTCTTCTTTGAGGGTTGCTTCGACTATCAAACTTGAATCTCTTGATGTGGAATCAGCTACTACTTCATTTTGTAAAATGCCGGTACTAAAGAAATCTGACACATTTGAACCTTTATCAATGTCAGAATCATTATTAAGAGAATTGTTGTTCTTTTGTAGCTCCAACTCTGTTGCAGCCTCAACACGTTGTTTGTTAACTAATGCAATAGAATCATGCAGACGTCGTTGTTCTGCTATTTGCTCCTGACTAGGTCTGTTGTATATAGTGAAAACAACTATAATCGCCGTAATCAACAGTAAACCTATAACTGTATTTTTATCCATTAACTCCTTAATATTATTTTTTTCTGATTTTTTTTGTAAGTGCTGCTGCTAACATAAAACTCATGAACAGTGGATTTGGTGATATAACTGTACTGTTATACTCAGGGTGGAACTGTGTACCAATATACCATCGTAAACTGGGAACTTCAACAATTTCCACCAAATCAGAATCAGGGTTAATTCCACTACATTTCATTCCTGCAGCTTCTAATTCTGTTTTATATTTATTATTTAATTCATACCTGTGACGATGGCGTTCTTGAATTTTTGATTTTCCATATGCTTTGTATGCTAATGATCCTTTTTTAAGAATACAGTCATAGGTACCAATACGCATGGTTGATCCCATATTAAATATATGCTTCTGCTCTTCCATAAGGTCGATTACTTTATCTTCTGCCTTGGGGTCCATTTCTGTGGAGTTTGCTCCAGGTAGATTCAATACTGAACGTGCATACTCTATAACCATACACTGCATGCCTAAACAAATACCAAATGTTGGTATATCATTCTCTCGAGCATACTTTAAGGCAATAAATTTACCTTCTATTCCTCTTTGACCGGAACCGGGTGCAACAACTATCCCATCTGCATCTTTTAGCTTTTCTGCTACATTTTCTTCTGTAATCTTTTCGGATTGATATAAATCAAGAATCAGTTTTCTATCATTATATATAGCTGCTTGTGACAGAGATTCGGTGATTGATTTATATGCATCGGGGAGTTCGGCATATTTACCTACTAACTTGATTTTAACATGCTCTTTTGCATCTTTTCTTTTCTGTAGAAATGCATTCCATTCATCCATTTTTGGACTTTCTCTGGTGGGCATATTCATCTTTTTAAGAACTATCTCATCCATTCCTTGAAGCTGCATCATGGGAGGTACTTCATAAATAGTTGAGACATCAACTGATTGCATTACCGCACCTTGCTCCACATTACAAAATAGTGCAACTTTATCAAGTATTTCTTTATTTAGCTTACGTTCGGTTCGCAAGACCAACATGTCAGGCTGAATACCATGTGACTGCAATTCTTTCACAGAATGTTGCGTTGGTTTGGTTTTAACTTCTCCGGCAGCTGAAATATAGGGTACGTATGTTAAATGCAGGCAGTAACAATTTTTACCAAGCTCCCATCTTAACTGACGAACCGCTTCAAGATATGGCGTAGATTCAATATCACCTACTGTGCCGCCAATCTCTGAAATCACAAAATCGAATTTATTCTTTATGCCTAATGATTTTATATTACGTTTTATTTCATCGGTTATATGGGGAATGACCTGAACAGTTTTTCCAAGATAATCGCCACGTCTCTCTTTCAAAATCACATTCTGGTATATACGACCGGTTGTGATATTGTTTTCTTTTGTTGTCTGAATATTAAGGAACCGCTCGTAGTGCCCTAAATCAAGGTCGCCCTCATGCCCGTCAACAGTAACATAACATTCGCCATGTTCATATGGATTTAAAGTTCCGGGATCTATATTGATGTATGGGTCGAACTTTTGAATTGTAACTTTGTATCCTCTTGCCTGTAATAATTTACCAAGTGAAGATGCTATTATACCTTTTCCTAATGAAGACACTACGCCTCCAGTTACAAATATATACTTTGTGTCAGCCACGATTGTGATGTATTTTAAAATTTTTTTTGAAGACCCAAAGGTACATATTTTTTAGAACAATGGGTAACGATAGTTTATCAATATTATAATTTTGAAAAGATATAACATTAAGAAAAATCAAATTATTACGTAAAATTACATCGAAACGAGATTCATATCTTCGCATTTCATAATTTTACCGGGAAAGGCCTGAACAATGGAATAGTTGTGTGTTGACATAATCACTGCTGTGCCCCTTTTTGAAATATCTTGAAGTAAAGATACAATCTGGCTACCAGTTTCAGGGTCTAAGTTACCAGTTGGTTCATCTGCTAATATTAAGGCAGGAGAATTAAGTAGTGCTCTTGCAATTACCACTCTTTGTTGTTCTCCACCTGATAATTCATGAGGCATTTTATAGGCTTTATTCTGCATACCCACCAAGATGAGCACTTCATTAATGCGATCTTTAATTTCACGTTTATTCTTCCAATCTGTTGCACGAAGTACGAATTCTAGATTCTTCTCAACGGTACGATCAACAAGTAGTTGAAAATCCTGAAATACGATTCCAATCTTTCTTCTTAAAAATGGTATAAGCTTTCGTTTAATATTTACAAGTTCGTAATCGAAAACGCGTGCACTACCAGCTTCAATAGGTAACTCAGCATACATACTTTTCATGAGTGTGCTTTTACCTGATCCCACTTTTCCAATTATATACAAGAAATCACCACGATTTACTGTTAGATTTACATTTCTAAGAATAATGTTCTCATCGCGATTTAATTGTACATTTGAGTAGTTTACGATCTGTTCTTTAATCATTATTTAATAAATTGTATCGACAACGGATATTTCCAATACTCACCGTTGTTGGCTTTCACGGTTGCCATGATAACCAAAATCATATAAAAAATGCCTACAAGTACGGCGATGGGTATACCTATTATAGTGATTGCAGCTACTGCTGCATATATTACAAAACTAATCATGAAGTTCAGAATGTTCTTACCGTGCAAATCAACATTTGAATTATTTTCCTTATTGGCTATCCACATGAGAATTGGTATTATAAAACCGGCAAACGGAAGTATAATTCCTGCAAATTGTGTTATATGCATCAGCATGATATATGTATTCTCAGTCATACCAAAAAGGGGATTTTTTATAGAACTGAAGGATGTGCTTTCGTCATTCAATATCTTCTCTTTTTCACGTTGATATTCTTCTTCCGTAATACTCCCTTTTTCTCTTAATTCATCTAAAATCTTTAAATCTTCGTATTTCATAAATATAAGTATTTTGAAATTAGTGATATATTATTTCAACCGGTTCTTGTCTCTCAACCTAGTGTAGTAAATATTATTCTACACAAAGATATGTTTTTTCTCTAATTATCGCCTTTTTCGTAAAAGAATTATCACAAGTACTGTTGCCACAAGCGATCCTAAAATATCTGCTATCCAGTCGCCTAATTCAGCGCTGCGTGATACGAAGAAGTATTTTTGTAATAATTCTATAATACCACCATATATAATCGGTACTATAAGCCCCCAAAACAGCCATTTGGTTAAACTAGGATTTTTATTGTGTAATTTATTGTAATCATATAAAGAAACTGCTGATAAAAGAAAAAACATACCAAAGTGAACTATTTTATCCCAAGAAATTCCAGCAGGCATATCAGGAACCTTATCGGAAGGAATTAAACATGTGCCTATAAAAATTAGGACACCTACTATCAGAGGTAATAAAGTAAAACGTATCAAGGTTTTCATAATTGAAATTTCAATGCTCGTTGATTGGTTGCAAAGATAATATCATTTTAATTTAATGAAATAATTTATCTTAATTACATACGATATTTATAAACATATAACTAAAAGAAAGGATTGATTTAAGGAAAAAGTTGTTTCTTTGTCTAAATAAGTATTTAGATGATAGCAATACTTACGTATGGCAACAAATTAATTTTAAGAGTGAAGATGAGAAAATATATTCTATTAGTACTGTTTTGTATCTCAACAATACATATTTCTGCACAATCAACATTTCCCGAAGAAAATCAACGTTATTTTGATATCAACAAGAACATCGATATTTTTAATTCAATATTGAAAGAGCTGGACTTATTTTATGTGGATAGCATAGAAGTAGACAATCTTGTACAGGGAACTATTGAGAATATGCTATCACAACTAGATCCTTATACGGAATATTATTCTGAGGAGAACATAGGAGAACTGCAATTTATGACTACCGGCGAATATGCCGGAATTGGGGCTATCATTTCGTATAAAGATGGTAGAGTTATTGTTAATGAGCCTTATGAAGGTATGCCTGCTGCAAAAGCGGGACTTAAAGCAGGAGATGCTATACTTCAAATTGATGATGAGGATACACGTAATGCTACAGTAAAAGAGGTAAGTAATAAGCTAAAAGGAACTCCAGGAACTACTATTGAGTTGCTTATTGATAGACCAAGTGAAAAAGAGAATATTACGATTAATGTTATTCGTGAGAAAATTGAGATGGATCCTGTAACATATTCAGGTATATTTGATGATAATATTGGATATTTTCACTTTGGTAGCTTTACTTCCGGTAGTGCTAACAGAGTGAAAGAAACAGTGCAAGGACTTAAAAATAAGGGAGCTAATTCACTTATCATGGATCTTCGTGGTAATGGGGGCGGAATACTAGACGAAGCTGTAAATGTAGTTAATCTTTTTGTTCCTAAAGGTGAGGAAATTGTGTCAACAAGGGGTAAGGTTACTCAATGGGATAGAAGTTATTTCACTCAAGAGCAACCTTTAGATGAAATAATTCCAATAGTAGTACTTATCGATACGGGCTCTGCATCTGCATCTGAAATTGTTGCAGGTGGACTGCAAGACCTTGATCGGGCAGTAATTATAGGCAACCGCTCTTTTGGTAAGGGTTTAGTGCAAACTCCCCGTGACCTGCCTTACGGTGGAAATATGAAAATTACTACCTCCAAATATTATATTCCAAGTGGGCGTGGCATTCAGTCTCTGGATTATTCTCATAGAAATATTGATGGCAGTGTTGCTCGTGTTCCTGATTCGCTAACGAACGTATTTCATACCCGTAGTGGGCGTATTGTACGTGATGGTGGAGGCATAACACCAGACATAATTATACCTCAAACGACTGGTGGAACAATTGCTTATTACCTTATGGCTGATAACATTATCTTTGACTTTGTTACGGAATGGGTGCAAGATCACGATAATATTTCTTCTCCGGATCTGTTTGCTTTGTCTGACAATGATTATGAGTCTTTTAAGGATTTCGTCAAAACAAAGAATTTTGAATATGACAAAATGAGTGGAAGGTCATTAAATCAATTGAAGAATATTATGGAGCTTGAAGGATACTTAGATGTTGCCTCGGATGAATTTAAAGCGCTTGAAGCAAAGCTACATCCTGATCTTAATAGGGACCTTGAATTGTTTAAAGATTTAATCAAAAATATGATAGAATCTGAAATAGTACAAAGATATTATTACAAAAAAGGAGTTTTGTTACATCAACTAGCTGGTGATAAAGTTTTTGAAAAGGCTATTGAAGTTATTAAAAACCCTGAGGTTTATAATGCATTATTAGAGCCATTAACAGAAAACGTGCCTGATAGGTCATAAAGATACTTTTGCTACGATAATACCTGTACAAGAATCTCTGTTACCACAGTAATCACTGAGAGTCTGCTCATCGATGATTACTTGGTTCACAACTGAGGAGGCGTGAATAAACCTAAGCTCTCCGTTACTTCGATAAGCAAACCCCACATGGGTGACATCAAGACCCTTTATTTTAGTAGTAAAACCTATCATCGACATATGTGGTATAAGTGGTTCGGCTATAGCTATTTTATCTTTCGGTAGATAATAAAAACCTTCTCTTTCATTAATTTGTTTTTCTACTTTAACAATTTCTTTCAAAAGGTTATCATCACTTTTTAATTGCTTATAAGAATCTTGGTGTTCAGACATAAAATTTATTTCTTTACTATCATTTATTCCACCAATTTCTTCAGAGATATTTTTTAAAACACCATTTTTTTCATTTTCATGTAGCCAGTCGCTAGTGTAGTGAAGACGCGATTGATAACCTAATATTTCGCCATCTCGATATCTGATTGATTGAAGCTTGGAGATAAAAGTGTCAAAAGTAGGTTCTTCATCAATAACTGTTAACGTTAAAGCAATTACATTTTCCACAAAAGTGAAGCAATCAAGTTCACGAAGATTCACGGTTAACACTTCTAAATCGTTCTTATCCAAAGTATGAGCCACATAAGGTTTCCCTAGAAAATATGTAGCAGTTTTTTCCAAAATAACTTCTTTGGAATCAGAGCTCCAGGATTCAATATATTTAATATAATCATCAAAAACATGTTTATCATCCAGAATAGCAAGCCCCTTTGGTTGAGCCGATAAATTGCCTGCTAAAAATACAATAGTCAAGACTAGGAAAAATGAAATCTCCCCAATACCAAATTTTTTTCCCATAATCATAAACTTTAAATAATTATTGCTTTTATCTATTAACTCTCGACAACAGATAATAATCCATTATTGTCATTGATGCCATAGCTTCTACAATTGGAACAGCACGGGGCAGTACACAAGGATCATGTCTACCTCTTGCCTTTATTATTATATTCTTACCGTTAATATCCACTGTCCGCTGTTCCATGAGGATAGTAGATACCGGTTTAAATGCAACACGAAAATAAATATCCTGTCCATTAGAAATACCCGCCTGAATTCCACCTGAATAATTAGTTCTGGTCTTTATAACTCCATTAGAGTCATAAAAAGAATCATTTACTTCGGAACCTTTTTTTGAAACATTAAAGCCCATTCCGTATTCGAATCCTTTAACCGCATTAATACTTAGCATTGCAGCGCCTAAGGCGGCATGAAGCTTTCCAAATACCGGTTCTCCGAGTCCTACAGGTACACCTTTAATCACACATGTTATTATCCCCCCAATTGTATCTCCTTTAGAACGTACTTCCTGTATCAACTTTATCATTTGCTCAGCTATTTCAGCATCAGGACAACGCACGATATTGTCATCGATTTTTGAGAGATCATATAACCTGTAGTCATTTTCCAAACCTATATGCCCTACCTGTGAAGTATAAGCTTTTATATCGATATCCACACTATTTAGGTAGAGCTGAGCTACTGCACCTCCCACAATTCGTGCAATTGTTTCACGAGCAGAAGAACGTCCTCCACCTCTGTAATCACGAATTCCGTATTTTTGTTGATATGTATAATCAGCATGTGATGGCCTATAGGCATTCTTAATATTACTATAATCAGCAGGCTGTTGATTTTCGTTTTTTACAAGAAAGCCAATTGGAGCGCCTGTTGTCTTTCCTTCAAATATACCTGAAAGAAACTCAACTTCATCAGATTCTACACGTGGAGTAGTAATACGTGACTGTCCCGGTCTGCGCCTATTAAGTTCGTTTTGAATGAAATCTATGTCCAATTCTAAACCGGGAGGACAGCCATCAATAACCCCTCCCACACCAGCACCATGAGATTCACCAAAAGATGTGAGCCTGTATAATGTTCCAAATGTATTCATATATTAACAGTTTCCACAACCACACTGTTCTCCATTGTCTTTACCGGAACCTTTAGATCCACAATCGCAAGAGTCACAGCCACATCCTCCACATGAAGATAGCGCAGCTATCTCTTCTGGGGATGCATCTCTTACTCCTAATACTTTACCTGTAAAATACATATTCTCTCCTGCCAGCGGATGGTTAAAATCCATTGTTACAATACTGTCATCTATTTTTACAACCGAACCCATCAATTTATTACCGGATGAATCCATCATTGGTATCACATTGCCTTCAAATAGTACCTCATTATCAATCTTTCCATCAATTTCAAAGATCGTTTTAGGCAGTTCCACTATTTGATCATCATCATATTCACCGTAAGCATCATCTGGAGTTAATTGAAAAGTGAATTCTTCGCCCTGCTCCAGACCCTCTATCTGTTTTTCAAAAGCATCAAGCATCATGTTGGTTCCAAAAATAAATTCCATTGGCTGTTCTGCAGTAGCTTGTTCCATTAGTTCAATATCATCTCCTTCTCCCACATTTAGGTCATAGGAAAGCGATATATACTTGTTTTCAGAAATTTTCATTGAGTTTTTATATTAAATGATTTATACTATTTGAATAATAATAACAAATGTAATTGAAGTTTATTTATTAACAACGTTTTTGAGATTATTGAGAGCCTTTTCAAGTACAATTCTGGGAGTACCAACATTTAACCTCATAAAACCCTCACCCCCGGGACCAAACATTGTTCCATCATTTAGTGCAAGTCCGGCTTCCTCAACAAATAGCTTAACAAGATCCGGCTGTTTTAGCATCAGAGATGAACAATCAAGCCACACCAAAAATGAAGCCTCTGGTAGCATTGCTTTTATTTGTGGAATATTCTTTTTTAAATAACTATCTACAAAGTCAACATTTCCCTGAACATATTCAATCATCTGATCGAGCCAATCGCCGCATTCGTCATAAGCAACCCTGGTAGCGGTATAAGCAAAAAGTGTTCCTTCATCCAGACCTCTGGGTTTTATATAACTTAGATACTTATCTCTTATTATTTTATTTGTAATAACCGCAAATGAACTAACTATCCCTGCAATATTAAAAGTCTTACTGGGGGCCATAAGTGTAATGCTATTATTATCTGCCTTAGAAGACACTTTTGCAAATGGAGTATGTGTGAAGCCGGGTAAAGTTATATCAGAGTGAATCTCATCGGAAATAACCAGAACATTATTGTCGTAACATATCTCAGCAAGCTCTTCGAGCTCTTCGGGAAGCCATACTCTACCTGACGGGTTATGTGGATTGCACAAAATAAGCATCTTGCACTGTTTTTCTGCTACAATTGTTCGTAATCCATTAAAATCCATTCTGTATCTACCATTATCTTCAATTAATGGATTATTAATTATTTTTCTGCCTAACGATGTACTTACAATTCTGAAAGGATGATATACAGGTGGTTGTATTATTATATTATCGCCTTTTTGAGTAAATTCATCAATTGCGAAAGCAAAACCTTTGACAACTCCGGGTAAATAAATTATATCATCTTTCCTAACTTTCCAGTCATGTCGATTTTTCAACCAGTTAATGATCGAATTTATATAGGGTTCTGATTGAATTGTATAACCAAACAACCCATGCTCCACTCTTTTCATCAAAGCTTCTGTTATTGGAGGTGGCGACTTAAAATCCATATCAGCAACCCACAATGGAATAATATTGTCACGTCCAAAGACTGTTGTTAAATTTTCAAGCTTCACACTATCGGTGTTTGACCGATCGATAATTTCGTCAAAATTATATTTCATCTTAAATTTGATAATTACAAATCTAGTTACAATTCATCCTCTAATAATAAACACTCTCGATTACTCTTTTGTCGCGTGCTCTTTTGCCTCCGAAATTAAGAGACTCAAAAGCCAATCCCAATACAAATTGATGTGAATTTAATTTGGTGATCAATTCGTTTACATCGGTTGTATAATAGTCCCACATATAACCTGTGCGTATTGTTATATTTTTAACAGGTAAATCAACAGTAAAATAGTTACGTAAAGCCAACTGATTATGAAATGAGCCTAAATGTATAGTTCCATTGTTATTTCCAAGAGTAAATATCTCATAGTAAGAATGTCCATACTCGGGACAAAAAAACATACCTACAAAAGGAGTTGTTAGCTGCCATCTAAAAGTTATATTACGCCAGTAATATAACGCCATTACGGACAAATTTAAATTAATGTATGTCTTAAGCGATCCCGGATTATTACTGTTTCTAACATTATATATGCCACCCAATGATGCTTCTGGTCCACCTCCCCCCAATAGTCGTAAATTCTCTAAAGTACATAGAGGGTAAAAGCCATTAAGATTATAGTACAGGCTACCCCAGTATTCCGACGAAGATGAAGTGGGATTTTTTGTGATTGCTGTTTGTATTCTAAACTGATTCTGAATCAGAGCTTCTCTCCCAAACATTTTTGATTCTTTCAACCTGTCATGAATAAGAGAGATTGCAATACCATCGTATGTTATCGGAGATAAATAGCTGTCATCTAAATAAGCTTTGCCTATTCCTATGAGTGTAGATTGATTTACCGACCTAATGGTTTTTTGAGTAATGGACTCCTGTGAAAAAAGAAGACAACAATAACTTAAACATATATAGACTATAAAAGGAATCCTTTTCATTTACTCATCTGTTTTCATATGTATGGCATTAATGCCATTAATCAAATAGCTTCATCTGTCCGGAGATTTCATCTCTTAAATCAGAATTTGATATATTTTCGTTCCCGTTTTCCGCATTATCTTCTCCTATTTCAACTTTTGTAGATTCATCCTCTTTAGGAGTTTCAGGAAACCGTGTAGGTTCAAGTTCCTCAACAGTTTCTACTTCAAAATTAGAGATTCGTTTTCCTTTTGCTTTATAGCTTTTTGCACCAATAAACTCTTCGGCATCCAGCTCAATTGGTTCACGGAAATCATCACTACCGCCAAAGATAGCTTTTACCCTTGGGAATACTTCATCAGTAAGCAATAATAATCGAGATTCTTCATTTTCTCCCATAAAATTAAGAGTCTTTTCAGTGGCATCCATTGTAAAGCGTTTGAGATAAGCATAGCCCTGATCTGCATCAAAGAGAGCGGCAGTCCATATTTTATCTTGATCAAATTTCTCAACAATTAGCACATCATCGGGAAAGTGATTCGAAAGATCGAAACTGGATGTGTAGAAGTCTCCATTTTTAGTTATTACCAAAATTGTATCATCTCCTTGAAATTCGCCAAGAAATTTACCATCACCCTCATAATTGAGTCTGAAAACATCCGGATCATACCAAACTTTCCTGCCACCAAGTGTAGAAATACCTTTTTGTCTTAATTGAATACGGTGAACTTCTGCTTTTGTGAGTATATTCCCAATAGTTCCTCGTCCCCTTATTTCGATCTCACTAAAATCTTTTTCAAACTGAAGAATACGTAGACGAGGTTTCGGTTTTAACATCACTTTAATAGTTTCAGCTTCTCCATTGGGGTTAGCGCTAAAGTATGCAATTCGTGATCCCGGCTTTTTTTTAGTCAGGTCATATTCTTTATCTCGAGTAACACTTGTTACTGCAAATCTTTTAATATAGTGGGGTGATGTTCTACCATCCCGATATACGACGTTATAAATAGTGCGTTTGTCGTTCTTCTTAAAAACATTTGCGTAAAGTATTCCCTTACCAACAAACATCTTTTCACTCACTTTCACTACTTTGTATTTTCCATCTTTAAAAAAGATGATGACATCGTCTAAATCTGAGCAGTTACAAACAAACTCATCTTTTTTCAATCCTGTACCAATGAATCCTTCTTCTCTGTTTATATATAGTTTTTCATTTGCTTCTACCACTTTAGCTGCTTCTATATTTTCAAAGCTGCGTATTTCTGTCTTTCGAGGATAAGCTTTTCCATAACGTTCTTTAAGCATTATATACCAGGATATTGTGTAGTCAATGAGATTGTCAAGATTATGATTAATCTCATCAATTTCTTCAAGAAGCTTGGCTATCAGTTCATCAGATTTACTCACATTAAATTTCAGAATACGTGCCATCTTTATCTCCATCAGCTTTAGTATATCGTCACGGTTAATTTCCCTGATGAAGGTTGATTTAAAAGGATCAAGACGTTTATCGATATGTGATACTGCAATATCTATATTTTTAGCATCTTCAAATTCTTTGTCTTTGTATATTCGCTCTTCTATAAATATTTTCTCTAATGATGCGAAAAAATGAGACTCCTGTTTCTCTCTTTTTTCAATCTCCAGCTCTTTCTTGAGCAATTCCTTAGTGTTGTCAACCGATGCCCTTAAGACGTGACTTACTGTGAGAAAATGAGGCTTATCATTATCAATAACGCAACAATTGGGAGATATACTTATCTCGCAGTCTGTGAAGGCATATAATGCATCTATTGTCTTGTCTGATGACACTCCCGATGCAAGCTGCACGTGTATTTCGACATTCTGAGCGGTGATATCATCAACTCTTTTAATTTTTATTTTGCCTTTCTCGTTTGCTTTCAGAATTGAGTCAACTAATCCGGATGTGGTTCTTCCATATGGGACATCTTTTATAACAAGTGTCTTATTATCTAGTTTAGAAATAGTAGTGCGTACTTTAACAGAACCACCTCGCTCCCCATCATTATATTTTTCTATGTCAATATAACCTCCTGTTTGAAAATCAGGGAAGAGTTTAAACGATTTGCCCTTAAGATAAGAAACAGCTGCATCACACAATTCATTAAAATTGTGAGGTAAAATTTTTGAAGAAAGGCCTACTGCAATACCTTCAGCTCCTTGTGCCAATAATAATGGAAATTTTGCAGGAAGAGTGACCGGTTCTTTATTACGACCGTCATACGATGGCTTCCATTCGGTAGTCTTAGGATTAAACAATACCTCAAGAGCAAATTTATTTAGTCTTGCTTCAATATACCGAGGTGCTGCAGCACTATCACCGGTTAGTATGTTACCCCAGTTACCCTGGCAGTCTACCAACAGATCTTTTTGTCCTAACTGAACCAATGCATCACCGATAGATGCATCACCATGAGGGTGAAACTGCATCGTATTACCGATAATATTGGCCACTTTGTTATAACGACCATCATCCATTCGTTTCATGGAATGCAAAATCCGTCGCTGAACCGGCTTCAATCCATCTGACAAATGCGGTACCGCGCGCTCAAGTATTACATACGAGGCGTAATCCAAAAACCAGTTCTGATACATTTTTGACAAGTTTAGTGTACTATCATCACTTAACCGTACAGGAACTCTTGAGTTTGGAGTGGCGCCTGAGTAAAAACTTTTCTCTAACTGGTCTTCCTGCTGCTTTTTAATATCATCGCTTTGCAGGGCATCGTCATTTTCTATAATATCGTCGTTGTTAATCTGTTTAGAAGACATATGTCAATTAAATAAACAGATGTTTACCACCTTTTACCGGCAGCATACATCGTTTTCAGTGGTGTAAATTATTTGCTTAAAAATCGCTCAAAGATATGAAAAATGAGGTTAATTCCAAAATGGAATAATATCTATAAAAGAGATGATAAATGCCACATTAAAACTGAAAATAAAGTTATAATAGTTTTTACTAACAGAAATTTATATATTTTTGTTGAATAACTACGGAATAACAACAAACAATTTATCTATGGGATTTTTTAGAATACCGAAGAAAATAATAAAATCGTTGCTGATATTTTTTATTGCGTCTTTTATTTTAGCATGTGGAAGCGTTCCTTTCACTGGCAGAAAACAATTACAACTAGTTTCAAGCGATGAAGTTATAGCTTTGAGTTTACAACAATATCAGGAATTTATGCGAACCGCTCCTGTTGAACGGGGTACAGCAGATGCTCAAATGGTAAACCGTGTTGGGAATAAAATAGCGAAGGCAGTAGAAACTTTTTATGCAAGCAATGGGTACGAATCTGAAAATGCTAATTATGCATGGGAATTTAATCTTGTATCAGAAAAAAATGTAAATGCTTTTGCAATGCCGGGTGGCAAAGTCGTAGTTTACTCAGGACTACTACCTGTTACACAGACAGAAGAAGCTCTTGCAGTTGTTATGGGTCACGAAATCGCACATGTTATTGCAAGGCACTCAAATGAAAGATTGAGCCAGCAAGTAGCTTTACAGTATGGAAGCACTGTAGCAGGGGGTCTGCTCGGCAATTCTGAATCAACTCGTCAAATTGCCACTACTGTATTCGGTCTGGGTGCTCAATACGGAGTTATGATGCCTTATGCACGAAAACAGGAGCTGGAAGCTGATGAAATAGGTGTTATCATTATGGCAATTGCAGGATATGATCCCAGAGTTGCTATTCCTTTTTGGACGAGAATGGCTGAAGCATCTGCAGGCGCAGGAGGTCTCGAGATTTTGAGTACTCACCCTGCTGATAGCAAAAGAATTGAAAAACTGATTGCTATTATGCCAACAGCTCTTCAATACTACAAAGGTTCGGGCGTTCAAAATGAAACTACCGAACCTATTAAAACAAAAACTCCGGTGTCTGTTGAGACAAACAAAAGCAAGACCTCGGAAAAATGGACATTCTAGCCCCTCAACCGATTCAGGGATTGTACTAAAGTTTCATCCGCACCTATTTTCCTGATAGCAAGTATGGTAAGAATGATGGCTATTACAGGCATTATTATGCCTACACCAATTTTATTAAAAAGGACATCTTCTACTGTGTATACTTTGTGAAACACAAAGCCGAAAAATAGATAGAAACCTATCATCAAGATAATATTGAAGATTGATAGCCTTATCTGTAATATCCTTTTTTTATATAAAAAGATAGTTATCAAAGCTAAAACAGAACTACTTAAGCTAAGAGCAAAAAGTCCCCATGTCGAGTCATTAAGTATTCCGTTTAAATATACACCCATAGCCTCAAAAACAACCTCATCGCTATAATTATAATGAAAAGTAGCCAAAGGAGTAGCAGACGCAACAAGCATTGCTGCAGCAGCTAAAACAAGAAAAACTGTTTGAATACGTTGAAGCATAAATCAGAACAAATCTTTTTCTTTAGAAGGGTTACGATAATATATCTCATTCATTCTCCATTCTTCAGTAGCAAGTAAAGAAGGTTTTGGAAGTTTTTCGTAAAATTTGGATATCTCTATTTGCTCATGATTTTCAAATACCTCTTCCAAATTATCACTGTATGAAGCAAATTCCTGTAATTTTGAATCAAGATCTTGTTTCATATCTATACTAATCTGATTAGCTCTTTTCCCAATAATTCTAACCATCTCATAAACATTTCCAACCGGTTCGGCTAATTTCATAACGTCACGCGTTTCTGTATTTGAGTTAGCAGCTATTTTTCTGTAATCCATATTTTATTTAAATGTTTAATTTTTCTTATGTAGTAGGTAAAACATCGATTTTGCTTTGGGCTTCCTTATAATATCCCGCAGCTTCTTTAAGATACTTCCCATTAGGGAAAGTATTAGTATAGTTGTAATATTCATCAACAACCATTCTATAACGCTCAGGTTGTGTCTGTAAAGTACTCCTTTGTGCAAATTCATACCTGGCACGCAAAATAGTTATCTGATACTCTTCCATATATACTGAATAAGGATAACTTTTCATAGCTTCCCTAGCAGTAATAACAGCTGATTCATAATTATTTCCCATATAATTACCGAGATTTAAATAGAGTTCGGCTGCTTGTAATTCTTTATAAGCTAATTTTTCCTGAAGCTCAAAAAGATAATTCTTTGCCTGCTCAGCCCGTTCAGTCTGTGGATACCTATCAATATATTTTTGAAATTCGGCTATTGCCGTGTAAGTTTTTGTTTGATCCAGTTTTGCATCCGGTGAATCAAGATACATCCCATAAGCGGAATAGAATAATGCTGACTCGGTATATTCTCCTTTTGGGTATGTGTTGTAATATGTTGTAAAAACCTCTGTGGCTGAATAATAATCTCTTGAATTGTAATGACTCTGTGCTAAAAGATACAATGATTCTTCTGCTTGTGCAGTTCCTTTCATAAAAGGAACCAACTCTTCAAGTAACGTTATACTACGACTATACTTACCCTCTTCAAAATATTTTTTTGCATAACTGTACTTCAAATCTCTATCAGTACTTTTCAATATTTTATTATATTCACTACATGAACCTAAGGCCAAAGCAAACATCAAATAAAAGATAAGTCTATTTTTCATCTCGTTACAAGTCATTTTAAGTCTGCAAATTTACTGAATCTTTCTCATTTATAGGTATGCAAACCTAATTTTATTCTATTTTAGGATTTATTTGAAACAAATTCTAGGATACTATTTACATATCTTCGATCATTTGCCAGTTTTGGAACTTTATTCTGACCACCAATTTTTTCTCTCTGTTGCATCCAATTATAGAATACATCCTTTTCAATTAATCTTACAATAGGAGCATCTAATGAGAGATTATATGAACGTTTCGCTTCATAATCAGAATTAAGTCTCTTGAGACTTTCATCCAATAGATGAGTAAATTCTTTCAAATCTTTCGGCTCAGTTTCAAATTCAATTAACCATTCATGAGCACCATTATGGGTTTCTGAAAAATAAATTGGAGCTACAGTATATTCAGTAACCTTAGCACCTGTCTTACTACAAATTTCCTGAATTGCCCTATCAGCATTTTCAACAATAAGCTCTTCACCAAAAGCATTAATAAATTGCTTGGTACGTCCTGTTAATTTAAAAAGATATGGGTTGACAGATGAAAACTCTACAGTATCACCAATTTTATATCGCCACAAACCACCACTGGTAGTAATTAGCATTGCATACTGTTTTCCTACTTTAACTCCTTCTAATGGTACAACTTCAGGATTATCTTTATCCCACTCGCCAACAGGTATAAATTCATAATATACCTGGTTATCTAAAATCAACAGCAAATCACTCGATTCAGGCGAAAACTGAACGCCAAAAAATCCCTCTGAGGCATTATAAGTTTCCCAATAGTTTATTTTATCAGGTGAAATAATTTTGTCAAACTGCTCTCTGAATGGAAGAAAACTTACTCCGCCATGAAAAAACACTTCAATATTAGGCCATAAATCAATAATTGACTTACCAGTATCTTTAACAATTTTTTTTAGTAAAACCAACATCCATGAAGGCACACCTATAAGTGCACGAATATCCATTTTTATTGAATATTCAGTAAGCTTCTCCAGTTTTTCTTCCCAGTCCGGTAATAGTGCAATCTCTTCGGGTGTTCTTCTTTTTTTTACAACTTTGGGCAAATTCATCATCAATATTGCTGATATATCGCCAGTGTATATACTGTTACCAATACGATTAACTTGCTGACTGCCACCCATCACAAGGGTTTTACCTAATACAAATGCAGTTTTTGGATAATGTGCTGCATAGATTCCAAGCATTTGATAACCTGCTCGATAATTTCCATTATAAAGCGACTCGTTTGTTACCGGAATATACTTGCTTTTATCCTCCGTTGTGCCGGAAGACATTGCAAACCACTTTATCGGAGTATCCCAGAGTACATTTTTCTCTTTTTCTACAATTATCTTTTCAAGGTATGGTTTTAAATCCTCATAAGAAATCACAGGTACTTTTTTATTGAATTCGTAATAATCGCTTATATTTCCGAAATCATTTTTTTTACCGTATAGTGTATTTCTTCCATGTTCCAGTAGATATTGAAATGTTCGTTGTTGGGTCCCAAGTGGATCTTCTAAGAAATTCTCCACTGGTCTATAGTATGAGTTAAGTATCGATCTAACTATTTTTTGAATCATTCTTTACTTGAAAATTGTGACACAAAGGTATACAGGAGTTTCAATAATCAGAAAAATAAATTCACAATTAAATAAAAATTCTAATTAACCTATTCGGCTTATTTTACGTAGCCTATCTTCATCAATTATTTTTATTTTTCTACCATCAACTGCAATAATACGTTCATTAACAAAATTTGAGAGTGTCCTTATCGCATTAGAAGTGGTCATGTTTGATAGGCTTGCAAGATCTTCTCGAGCCAAATAAATATTTATCGTAGCACCATCTTCTTCAAGCCCATAACTTTCTTTAAGGAATATTAATGATTCGGCTAGACGTCCGCGAACATGTTTTTGCGTAAGGTTCACCACCCTTTGGTCTGCTATTCCTAAGTCAACCGACAACATTTGAATAAAAAACATTGCTAGGTCTCCATTTTCGCGAAGGAATCTCTCAATTAGCTCCATCGGAATCATGCAAACAGTACAAGACTCAAAAGCAGATGCTGCCGTGACATATGGTTCTCTTGCAAAATAAGCACGATAACCAAAATACATAACAGGTCGTATTATTCTGATTATCTGACTCCTCCCACCTACCCCACTTTTGTAGATTTTTACCTTTCCTTTAAAAAGGCACATTAGGTCTTTAGGACTTTCATCCTCAATATAGATGAGTTCATTTTTCTTATAATTAATAATTCGAGCATTCTCACGCAAAAGATTGCGCTCAACATCTGACAACATTCTCCAAATTTCGGGTAACGTTGAAGACAAGTCTATTACTTCTTTACTCTTTCCAGGCATAAATGTTATAGAACTATGTTCTAGAACACAAATATATAAGTTTTTTTTAGTAAGTAAAAAAATAAGATATTTTTTTTGAAAAAAAATTCTGTTAAATATGTGATACTATAATATAAAACAGATCGTGATATTTAAAAAAAACGTAAGTTTGCATATCAATGAAGAGAGAAAAATTAATACAAACTATACTTTTTTTGTTAATTTCACTAAGCTGTTTTGCATCTAGCCCTTTACGGCAAGATTCAATACTTATTAGAGTTATGAACGCAGCAGAAAAATATAACGATCTGGTGGAAAGTTATTCCGCTGAGGTCTATACTCGATCATATGTAGAAACGAAGAAAAAAAACCTCCTTTACAAATATACTCATGTTATACCAAAGTTTGTACTCCACGATCCACACAACGACACAGTACTTATTGAGACAATAAGTAACTTCAGATTCGATTTCCCAAATAATTATGTTCAAGATATTAAACATGTGTCGGGTACGCTTACAAACAAAAAAGATATCGAATCTATTCCCTTTAAACTTATAAACGTTAATATATATGGTGAAACCACAAACGATGAAAGTTTTTTTATGCCTTTGCGTTTCAGTACTGCAAAATATTACAGATATGAGTTAACTAAAACTTTTACGGAAAATAATAAAATCTATTATTATTTTCACTACACTCCAATTTATGAAAACCCTAAATTGCTAGAAGGTTTTTTTATTGTAGAAAGAGGTACTTGGAGAGTGATTTTTTTTAGGGGTGAAGGTATAGATATATTTTCAGATTACTCGTTTGAAATGACTATGGGAAATGAATGGATAACAAATTATCTTCCCGTAAATTTCACAATTTATCAAACCACTTCTTATCTAGGAAACGTTCTTGCAGCAAGACATCTTGCAAGTATTGATTACACTGATATTAAACTAAGGAAAGTAACAGAACCTGTTAGGTCTCTTAATATTAGTGATTTCTATAAAATACGTCTCGATTCTGTACCCGTTCGAAGTGATACAATTTTTTGGAACACTCATAGGCCTATTCCTCTACAAGCCCAAGAAAAAGAGGTTATGCTTGGATATATGCAACGTGTAAATGAAAAGGAACGTTGCAGAGCTAATGGCGATACTATAATGGACAATAAAATTGCACAACAGTTTGCTCAGCGTATGGTTATGAACTCTAGCTATAAATACAAATCGATGAGACTGGGATATTCAGGACTTTTGAATCCTTTAATGATTGGGTATTCAACAAAAGACGGGATAACGTATCGTCAAAGGTTGTCTTTTAATATCGACTTAAAAAGCAACCGTACTGTCAACATCTATGCTTTCGCGGGGTATATGTTTCACAGAAAAGAAATCTTTACTGATCTCACTACAACATGGATTTACAATCCGTTTCGACTTAGTAGTGCTGCAATTTCTATTGGTAATGGTACCCCTACATACAGCTCAATATTTGTAGATCAGATTCAGGATAGTCTTAAAAATAAAGGGCTATCATTCGAAGATATTTCTCTTAATTACTATAAGGATTACTACATTAAGTTGTATAATACTACAGAGATAACTAATGGCTTGCTCCTTCAAACCGGTATCGATTATCATATCAGAAAAAGTAAAAACAAAACTACTAATCTACGTTCTACAAGTTCTGAAATTGAACCTATTGAAAATATGTTCGGTATAAAAAGATCCTTTGCTCCTTTTATACGTCTAAGCTGGACTCCCAGACAATACTACAGATATGAAGGGAGACAAAAAATTTATGTCAGGTCATCATTCCCTACTTTTAAGCTTGAATTATCGCGTAGCTTTCAGGATGTTCTTGGTAGTACTTCTGAATATAACCGTATTGAGTTGGATATTAATCAAAAGATACCAATAGGACTTATGAATTCATTTCAATATCATTTAGGTGCAGGAGGGTTCATTAATCAAAAGACTGAGTATTTTGCTGATTTTGTATATTTCGCAAAGAACAATTTCCCGGAAACTTGGAATGACGGATTGGGTGGCATATTTAACCTGCTTAGCAGAGATTTGTATAACGCTTCTGATTCTTATATTCAGGCACACATCATGTTAGAAACTCCATTTCTGATTTTAAAAAATATTTCTTTTGTATCTGATTTTGCTGATAAGGAAAGAGTTTATATTAGCCAATTGTACACCCCTCAGATTATATCATATACTGAGTTCGGGTATGGAATTGGTAACCGTTATTTTAATGCGGGAATTTTTTCCTCATTTCACAAAAAATATTTTAGTCATATTGGAGTACGTGCAGCGTTTGAATTTTGAGGCTTAAATTCATATCTTTGCAAAAAATATTTATAGATGGTCTGTTTCCCGAACGCAAAAATCAATTTAGGATTACAAATCGTTTCTAGCCGACCGGACGGTTATCATAACATAGAAACTATTTTTTATCCAATCGGCTTGAAAGATGCTCTGGAGATTGTAGTTACTACTAAATCAACTGAATCTTTATTAAACAAAAAGTACCGCTTTTTCCCTCATGGAGATATAATTAATGGGAAAACTAATGATAACCTCGTGATCAAAGCATTGCAACTGATCTCGCAGGAGAAGGATATTCCATCTATTGATATTCATCTTCTAAAAAAAATACCTTCCGGCGCAGGACTTGGAGGCGGTTCTTCTGACGCAGCTTTTATGTTAAAGTTGTTAAATGATACATTCATTCTTAATTATTCAATAGATGATTTAATGAGGCTTGCTTCAAAAATAGGTGCTGATTGTCCTTTTTTTATACATAATAAACCTTTGCTG
Organism: uncultured Proteiniphilum sp.; assembly: GCA_964484665.1. GTDB lineage: Bacteria > Bacteroidota > Bacteroidia > Bacteroidales > Dysgonomonadaceae > Proteiniphilum. Next base: position 81,366 of record CAZAFR010000003.1, read on the forward strand.
GCAACAGGAATTGGTAATGAACTGGAAGATATTGATCTTGACTTGAGCAACTATTATCTGATGCTTGTAAAACCGGATATCTCAGTGTCTACAAAAGACGCTTACGCAATGGTCACTCCTCGAGATCCAGAGTTTTCTTTAAAGGAAATCATCGCAAAGCCATTAACGAAATGGAATGAGCTAATGAAAAATGATTTTGAAGCACCAATATTTAAAAAGCATCCCGAAATTTGTAATATTAAAAATCAATTATTTGAAATGGGAGCATTGTATTCTTCTATGAGTGGATCGGGCTCATCTGTTTATGGCATTTTTAAAAATAAGCCTGATTGTGAAAAAAAATTCAATAACTATTTTGTTTGGTGTGGTAAACTCTCTTAGTGTATAATAGTAAAACAAATATGAGAAAAAGTCAATTTTTATTAGTGGCAATAGGATTGCTGTTTGTAATCAATCTGCAGGCACAGAATACGTTTATGCCTGAAAAGCTACACTCTTTTGGTCCTATCGGACTTCAAAAACCAATTCTCCTTGATAGTGTTAACTTGAATAACACACCATTTTCTGATGAAATATTATTGTCTTATTCAGTGGTTTTCCCCGAGCAAGCACGTTTCACAACAGAATTAACACCGGACAGTTCGGGATTCTTCCACTTGGAGAGACCTGATGACGGCCGGGCTTTCCAATTGTTGTCAGTTTACGTAAGTAGCGACAGGTACGGAAGAGGAAAGCTTACTGTAACATCACCTAATCCATTGGAGTTGTGGGTGGATGATGTAAAAAGAGCTACTAAAACTCAACTGAACGACAGTATTCACCATTCTGGTTCCGTGGATACGTATCTAAACGGATTCACAAATAACCAAAGGATAGTTGTTAAGTTACTGACTTCCGCTGATGATAGTATCAAACCGGCTGTAAAAATTGATATAAGGCCTGAAGAAATCGATTCGCTACTGAATTACACTTTTAATGATACTAATAAAAGAAGAATAAATATTAAAGATATTCTTGAGGGTAAGCGAGTAAATAATGCATCTATTTCACCAAGTGGTCGTTTTGTACTGCTAACTCTAAGAGAAACTCTGCCGGGAGGTAAAAACTTGGATTTCATTGAGATTTATGACTCAAAGCAAAATCAAACTATAATCTCAGAGTCTGCAAATAAACAAGATATTAAATGGATGCCGGAATCTGATCTACTTTATTATGTTGATGATATTAGTGATAAAAGAAATATATATACACTAAATCCGCTTACAAAAGAAACTATCCTTCTGGCTGAAGGGTTGCCCAAAGAAAGCTTTTATATTGCTCCGGATGAAAAATCACTATTTTTCTCATCAGAAGAAACAATATCGGCTGCTAGTCCCGCCGGATTAAAGCGACTAATTGGTATAGATGACCGTCAAGCAAGTTATAGGGAGCGTAGCTTTCTTTACAAATATTTTCTGGACACTGGACTCACTCAGCAACTCACTTTCGGTAAGCAGTCGGCTTTTCTAAACGATATCACTATTGATTCGAGGTACTTATTATTTTCAACATCCGAAGAGGATCTTTCTGAACGTCCGTTTAGCAAAAGTTCTCTCTATATGTTGGATCTTAATACAATGTCGGTTGATACAATTTGGAAAGATCAACCTTTCTCATACTCGGCACAGTTTTCTCCTGATGGAAAAAAACTTTTAATCCATGGTGCTCCTGAAGCATTTGATGGTATCGGATTGAATATTAATCCTGACCAAATTGCAAATAGCTATGATACTCAGTCATTTATAATGGATCTGGAGACTAAAAAAATTGATCCTGTCACTAAGGACTTTAACCCAACCATATCAGCTCAAATATGGAATCCACAGGATAATTATATCTATTACAGGGTTGAAGAAGGTGACAGAGTTAATATGTATCGCTATTCTCAGAGTAACAGAAAATTCGAAAAACTGCCTCTCAAAGAAGATGTTATACGTTCTTTCAGTATTGCCAAAAATGCAGCTTGGGCTACTTATACAGGTGTAAGCACGTCAAATTCAAACAGGAGTTATCTGTTGAATCTGAAAAATATGAAGTCAACTCTTTTATCTGACCCTTATGCAGAAAGATTAAACACAATTAATCTTGGAGAGGTGAACGACTGGAATTTCACATCTTCTTATGGAGATGAAATAGAAGGGCGTTATTATCTTCCTCCAAACTTTGATCCTGAAAAAAAATATCCACTGATTGTTTATTATTATGGTGGAACCAGTCCAACTTCACGTGTTTTCGAGAGTACATATCCTTTGCATGTTTATGCTGCACAAGATTATGTGGTTTATACTATGCAACCAAGTGGTACAACAGGCTACGGTCAGGAGTTCTCTGCTCGCCATGTAAATGCATGGGGTGACCGGACTGCTGAGGAAATTATCGAAGGAGTGAAGAAATTTGTTAATGAACATTCATTTGTTGATAGTACCAAAATTGGTAATATAGGAGCATCTTATGGTGGTTTTATGACTCAGTACCTGATTACTAAAACTGATTTGTTCTCTGCATCAGTATCACATGCCGGAATCAGTAATATCACAAGCTACTGGGGTGAAGGCTACTGGGGTTACTCATACAGTGCTGGCGCAAGTGCCGGTAGCTTCCCATGGAATAATAGGGAGTTGTATGTAAAACAGAGTCCGCTATTCAACGCAGACAAAATAAACACTCCGTTGTTATTACTACACGGTACTGCAGATACTAACGTTCCTATTGGCGAAAGCATTCAAATGTACACTGCTTTAAAACTATTGAATAAACCTGTTGAGTTTATTCAGGTAATTGGTGAAAACCATGCTATCTATGATTATGATAAACGTATTGCTTGGAATAATGCTATCTATGCTTGGTTTGCAAAGTGGTTAAAAGATGATTCAAGATGGTGGGATTCTATGTATCCTGGCGAATAAAAAATAACAAGGTTTATGGAAAATCTATTAGAAAAAGTAAAAAATATTGCACACGAAGTGGGTGAGTATCTCAAAAATGAGCAACAATCACTGAGTAAAAAGGATATTGAGCTAAAGGGTAATCGTGATTATGTGACTTATATCGATAAAGAAGCTGAAAACAGGTTGGTGAAAAAACTAAAAGCTATATTCCCAAATAGTGGTTTCTTAGTAGAGGAACAGACTGTTGAGTATGTAGAAACAGAATACACATGGATTATTGACCCTCTGGATGGTACAACAAACTATGTTCATGGCAACTCTCCCTATTCAGTAAGTATTGCTCTAAAACAGCGAGATAAAATTGTCCTTGGTGTCGTTTATGATCCTTTGGCAGATCAGATGTTTAGTGCAATTTCAAAGGGTAAAGCTTACTTAAATGATAATTTGATTAAAGTGAGCGGACATACAACTCTTAAAAATGCATATATAGGTTTCGGGATTCCATATACGTTGGATGAGTTTGGTGAGCAAGTACTGAAAAATGCATTTGAACAGTTCCGTAATTCCAGCTTTCGCATAAAAGGGTCAGCTGCTATAGAGTTATGTTATGTTGCTGCAGGTATAAGCGATACATATTTTCATTCAGGTCTGTCACCGTGGGATGTTGCTGCAGGTGCTTTCATTTTAGAATGTGCAGGTGGCAAGTGTACCGACTTTTCAGGGGGTAGCAATTACCTGTTTGGCAAAGAAATGGTAGCTTCAAATGGTGTTATTCATAAGGAAATTATGAAATATATTATTCGGAAATAACCTATGGACAATCAAACTATCACAACTGCATTTCTGTTAACTATCTTTGCCGGCTTATCTACCGGAATTGGTAGTTTTATTGCGTTTATAGCTAAACGTACTAACACAAACTTTCTGAGTTTTGCATTGGGCTTGTCTGCCGGTGTAATGATTTATGTATCATTTATGGAAATGTTGCCTCAATCACTTCACTCTTTGACGGAAGAGTTTGGTGATAAGACTGGGATGTTATATATGATTCTTGGATTCTTTGGTGGAATTATTCTAATTGCACTTATCGACTTCCTTATACCCAAGGATAGTAACCCTCATGAAATGCATGGCGTTGAAGAGATGAAAAGAATAAATGGCTTGAAACAGACAGGTATCATTACTGCAATAACCATTGCAATACATAACTTTCCGGAAGGGATTGCAACTTTCATGTCAGCACTTACTTCAATTGAAATAGCAATACCAATTACTGCTGCTATAGCTATCCATAATATCCCTGAAGGAATTGCTGTAGCTGTTCCCATTTACCATTCAACCGGCAGTAAGAAAAAGGCGTTTTGGCTTTCATTTGCTTCTGGATTAGCAGAACCTATTGGTGCACTAATCGCTTACCTTTTTCTTATGCCTTTCTGGAGTCCAACACTAAATGCATATGTACTCTCGGCAGTTTCTGGTATTATGGTTTATATTTCACTTGACGAACTTTTACCAAGCGCAGAAAAATATGGTAAACATCACCTCTCTATAATAGGATTGGTAATGGGTATGGCAATAATGGCTCTTAGTCTATATTTGTTCATTTGAATGAATTAAGATATCTTTGTTTTAGATTTTTATATAATATTTACTCAACACATAATGTGATGAAAACAGACTTAAAACAAATTGGCGAACGTATCAAAGGATTACGTGAAGCATTGGATTATTCACCTACAGAAATGGCGGAAAAACTCGAAGTTGATTTAGAAGATTATTTACATTTCGAAGAAGGAGAAAAGGATATCTCAGTTTCTTTTCTGCAGCGTATTGAAAGAGAGTTCAACGTTGATATCTCTACTTTAATGTTTGGTACAGAACCGCGTATGAACTCATACTTTATAACTAGGAAAGATAAAGGATTGTCGGTTGAAAGGGTATCTGCTTATAAATACCAGTCGCTCACTTCAGGATTCACTAATAACGTGGCCGAAATTTTTGAAGTGACAGTTGAACCTAAGTCTCCTGATATAGATTTTTATAAAAATATCCATGCAGGACAGGAGTTTAATATGGTACTGGAGGGAAGCATGATGATAAATATCAACGGTAAAAACCTCATTCTGGGTCGTGGAGATAGCATTTATTTTGATTCCTCACTTCCTCATGGAATGAAAGCGCTTAACGGTAAGCCGGTAAAATTTCTTGCCGTGATATTATATCCTTAACTAAGATTATTTAAAAGGTTATCATGATAGAAAAATTTGTAAAAAGAACAGAATTTACATCTCACAAAGATTTTATCGAAAACTACAACATAGACGTACCTGAAAACTTCAATTTCGCGTACGATGTAGTTGACGAATGGGCAAAAACAAACCCAAACAAACGGGCTCTTTGCTGGACTAACGACAAAGGGGCTCATCGGGACCTTTCATTTGGAGAAATGAAAAGTCTCTCTGATAAAACAGCATCGTTCTTACAGTCACTCGGCATAGGCAAAGGTGATTTGGTTATGCTTATTTTACAACGCAGTTTAGAATTCTGGCAAACTATTATTGCACTTCATAAGATTGGTGCAATTGCAATCCCTGCAACTCATTTACTAACAGATAAAGATATCGTATATCGTAATAATGCAGCGGGTGTGAAGGCTATCTTGGCCACAGAAGATGATGATCTTATAGAACATGTGAATTTGGCTATGAAAGATTCACCAACTGTTAAGTATCGCATAAAGATTGGAAAAAACATTCCTAAAGGATGGATTGATTTTCACAAAGGCATTGAGGAGGCTACTGCATTTCATAGGCCGGAGAAAGTCAATAAGAATGATGACATAATGCTTCTGTACTTCACTTCAGGAACAACAGGTCAGCCCAAAATGGTAGTGCACGACTATACATATCCATTGGGTCACATAACCACAGCAAAATATTGGCACAATCTCAACGAAAATAGTATTCATCTTACTGTTGCAGATACTGGCTGGGCAAAAGCAGTGTGGGGTAAATTATATGGTCAGTGGATTGTTGGTGCCTGTGTATTTGTTTACGATTTCAAAGGACGGTTTATTCCTAAAGATATGCTTAATATAATTTCGAAATATAAGGTAACATCTTTTTGTGCACCTCCTACAATCTATCGCTTTCTAATTAGAGAGGATTTAAGTAAATACGATCTCTCATCTCTTGAATATTGCACAACTGCTGGTGAAGCACTAAATCCGTCAGTATTCAAAACATTTTATGACCACACAGGAATTAAAATGATGGAAGCATTCGGCCAAACTGAGACGGCACCCACAATTATTACATTCCCGTGGATTGAACCAAAACCGGGAGCCATGGGCGTTCCAAATCCATTATATAATATGGATCTAATTACATATGATGGTCGCAGTGCTGAAGATGGCGAACAGGGTGAGATTGTGTTTCATACAGATAAAAAACGACCATTGTCTCTTTTCAAAGGTTATTACAAAGATGAAGAACTCACCAAACAGGTGTATGTCGATAACATATATCATACAGGAGATATGGCTTGGCGCGATGAAGATGGCTTCTACTGGTTTGTTGGCCGCACAGATGATGTAATCAAGAGTTCTGGATACCGCATTGGGCCGTTCGAAGTAGAGAGTGCAGTTATGACTCACCCTGCTGTTGTAGAATGTGCAATTACAGGCGTTCCTGATGAAATTAGAGGTCAAGTCATTAAAGCAACTATCGTTCTTGCAGATGAGTATAAGTCTCAGTCAGGGGATGACTTAGCTAAAGAAATACAAGATCATGTTAAGAACGTAACCGCACCTTATAAATATCCACGAGTAATTGAGTTTGTTGATGAACTGCCTAAAACAATTAGTGGTAAAATTAGGAGAGTGGAAATCAGAAGTAAAAATAAATAGAATAAATAATTCAAAATAAAATAAATATATGAAAAAAGCATATGTATTCCCCGGGCAAGGAGCTCAGTTCGTGGGAATGGGGAAAGATTTATACGAAACATCAGCAATTGCAAAAGAAATGTTCGAAAAAGCAAATGAGATTATAGGCTTCAGAATAACTGATCTGATGTTCTCTGGAACTGATGAAGATTTAAAACAAACAAAAGTAACACAGCCGGCAATATTTCTTCACTCTGTGATATTATCAAAAACTCTGGGAGAGGAATTCAAACCCGACATGACAGCAGGACATTCTCTTGGTGAATTCTCGGCTCTTGTAGCTGCCGGAGCTCTTTCTTTTGAAGATGGACTTAAACTGGTATATGCTCGTGCACTTGCCATGCAGAAAGCATGTGAAGCAAACCCATCTACAATGGCTGCTATTATTGCTCTACCTGATGAAAAAGTTGAGGAAATTTGTGCCTCCATTAATGATGTGGTTGTACCGGCAAATTATAATTGTCCCGGACAAGTAGTTATCTCCGGAACAATAAGTGGTATAGAAAAAGCTTGTGAATTGATGAAAGAGGCCGGCGCTAAACGTGCACTGCCTCTAAAAGTGGGTGGTGCATTTCACTCTCCATTAATGGAGTCGGCACGTGTGAAACTTTCTGATGCTATCGTAGCTACTAATTTCACTACTCCCACTTGTCCTGTCTATCAAAATGTTTCTACAAAAGGGGAGACAAATCCTAAAGTAATAAAGGATAATCTAATTGCTCAGCTTACGACTTCTGTAAAATGGACTCAATCAGTACAGAATATGATTGCTGATGGCGCAACTGAATTTGTAGAACTTGGTCCAGGTAGTGTACTTCAGGGATTAATTTCAAAAATTGATAAAAGTGTAGCAGTTTCAGGGAAACAATAAAATATATTGTTTCCCAATTAAAAGTCCGATATAGTGTTTAAGCTTTCTTAGCAACGTTTATTTGTTAAAAAGGATATTAGAAAATACATTTGTTTCTAACAACCATAACTAAAAAAGATTTATATGAAAAGATATGTAATTATTTTCGCTATTTTCTCTTGCATAATACTATCAGTACAAGCACAGGAAAACTTTTTCGATGCTCCTGATTTTAGACAAATAGAGCGTAATATAAAAGAACCTACTTCCTCATTTTATTATCCAAATCTAATGAAAAAATATATGAATGGAGATAATAAAATAACACGTGATGAAAGTAGACACCTCTATTTCGGTTATGTGTATCAACAAAGCTATGAACCGACTGATACTTCTTCTTATAACAATTTGTTAGCTAAGACGCTTGCCAAAGGTGTTTTCACTTCTGCTGATTATAATGATATTTTACAATATTCTAGTGCACTCCTTCTTAAGGATCCATTTAACCTGAGAGCATTAAATGCTAAGCTTTTAGTATATGCTCAACAGGATGACTCTGAAGAGTATAAAAAAGTAGCACAACAGAGAAAAGTTGTACAGGATGCAATTGTGAGCACAGGGGACGGAATGTCAGATGCAACTCCTTTTTATGTAATCAAAGTATCTCATGAGTACGATATACTACCCTTCTTAGGATACACTTATGGGGGAGTAGATAAAATCATTAAGAATAAAAAAGTAAATTATCTTTCTCTGGGCGAAAATCGCTTTGGTGTCGATAGGGTTTATTTTAATATTTCACCGGTGATTGATTATATTAGTTCACATGGGGGAGGAAAAATGTAAAACATACTCCATAAATAACTTAAAGCTCGCTTAACAAATAGTAAAGCGGGCTTTTTATTTTAAAACCATTTTTTTCTTTTAAAATACCAGAGCATACCTATTACAATCAACAGCATCACTACCCATACAATAAAATATGCGTGCGGCATATGAAGTTCAGGCATATTATCAAAATTCATTCCGTACACACCAACGATAAAGGTAAGAGGTATAAATATTACTGAAAAAACTGTTAGAAGTGCCATAATGTCGTTCAGCTTGGTACTCATTGAAGAGTGATAAATATTTAACTCATCATACAAAATCTCGTGGTAATAATCCAGTAGTTCCACCGCTTGGTTTATGTTATCATGAAGCTCTTTAAAGTATTTATGATTTTTTGGAGGAATAAATTCACTATCCATCTTTACGAGGCTTGTAATCATTTCCCTAGCAGGTTTTATATAATGTCCAAGATCACTTAGTTCACGTTTATACAGGTTGATTACTTTCAACGTTCCTCTGTCAGGACTGAGAACCATTTTATTTTCTAACTCCTCAATTTTTTCACCATGAACGCCCAAAATAAAAATGTAATTATCAATTACTACATCAAGCAGAGCAAATGCCAGATAATCGGCTCCCATAGATCTGAATCTTTTATTATGCTTTTTAAGACGCTCTTTAACAGGATTAAACAGACTACTTTCTTCTTCCTGAAAAGTAATCAGCCAATTATTTATCACTATGATGCTAAGATTATCTATTGACACCTCGTGCAGCAATTCGTCAAATTGCATCATTTTGATTGATACAAAAAAGCCATTGTCAAACTCTTCCGTCTGTGGACGTGTCCCCGGTTCCATAACATCAGATAAAATCTCCGCAGGTATTTGTATACTATCTGCAAGTTCAGCCATCAACTTCTCATTGTGTAATCCATCAATATTAAGCCAAATAAGTTTGTCTTCATATTGCTTAAGTTCTTCTACTGAATGAATTATTATTTCCTGTGTATCTTCAGCATTGATATCAAAAACAGTCATCTGTACTTTCTTAGAACGATGCTGCCCTCGAAATTTTAATTCGTGAGGCGATAGCCCTATATCTTCCTTACGTTTTAGCGGTATCTTGACCATAATTAAGGGTTTACATTGTATTACGAAAAAATATGATGCAATATACAATTTTTATGTAACAAACATTATTAGCTCAACAAAATAGTGATGATGTTGAGCTAACAAAAAAAACAGTATTTTCAAGAAAGAAATAGGTAAGATGATACCCGCAACCTTACTTATCAGTTAAGAAATTAACTGCTGACGAAAAAACTCTCTTAAATGCTGAATTTACTGCCGTTTTGTTGACACTATTAATAGGGAACGGATTTTCGTGCGAATATGAAAAATCAAAATCTAGTAACTGAATATTTGCTTCACTGCTTGCTACACCTAATGCTTCACGTATACCTTTATATGGAATAACTGTATCTTTGGCAAGAGCTATTCCCTTTATCTTTTTGTCTAAAGATGTAAAGAAGTTTTCGCGTTCAGATTGATTTCTCTCCTGTGAAATCATACTAAAAAAGGCTTCAAAGGCATCATCTTGCTGCCAGTTAGTACTTGTTTCATTATCAGTTTTCTCGTTTCCAAAGTAATGTATATAGTAATCCTGTATTTTTTCAAAAGCCGGCTTATCCATGATACTCCTTGAAGTGCCTTGCATAGAGTTAAATATACTGCCACCACAGAACATAAAGAGTTTGGTGTTAGCGTAATAGTTTTTTTGATTTGCCATTAATGCAACTTGAGAAAGAAATGCACCTATTGAGTATGCAAATATGTCAATCTTGGTTCCTTCTTTAAAAAGAGGATGTTTGCCGGTTTTGATCTCCTCAAATAGAGTTGTAAGATCAGCCCATGTCTGTCTTCCCGAAATATAGAACCGCTCGGGGCGTTGACTCAAACGATTGCTTAATGCAACGTTTGCAAAGCTCATTGAACGGTCATTGTTATATCTTTCTCTTCTAAAATTAAGCAGATTCATCATTGTCCTTGGATTTGACCATGACAATGGTGCACGGTTTATATGAAAAGCAATAGGAAAAAGTATTATCGGTTTCCCGCTGTTGTAACATAAATACTCTGCCCATGTCAAATATTTACTCCAGTTTCTTTCGTTTAAACCATGCAATAAAAGAATTGCTTCACCATTATCATATTTGTTTCTTCCAGCCGGAGTAAACACAGGGTACTCAAAAGAGATATTCTCATATATAGAGTCATCTATTATCGTATAATCATTCTTTACTTTAGTAGATTTGCTGTTGAAGTTGAAAAACTTCACATCTATGTTTGTCTCATCCAGATGAATATCTTTCCCTTGTTTAAAACATTTAGTTAATTCGTTATACCTTTTACAATAATCCATAATAAATGAGGTGTTCGTTCTATTCGATAAATTCAAAGAAACATACTTTTAAATATGATTACAAAAGGAAGGGAAAACCGCCTAAAAAATGTGGCTAAAATAAACATGTGGGGTGAAATCAGTTATACAGGGACGAAATTGTTTTGGTTTATCTTTAATAAAAATCTATTTTTGTATACCATAAAATATACCAAATTAATTATGATGGGTGATAAAATCCCTGAATATCTATACAATAAGAGCAATAATGTGAAAATGACAATCTTCACAGCACTGTTTGCTCTACTTTTTATTAATCTATTTCAACCATTTGGTTCCAGAGATTGGTATCCAGGTGTATCTGACTTAAAATACTTTGCCTTTTCGAGTCTGATAATTCTTACAGGTATGTTGGTAGTTGTAATCAGTAGGTCTATATTGATATCTTATTCCAAAAGGCATGATATTCTTAAATGGCAGTATGTAATTTGGATTTTATGCGAGATTATATCAATGGCTATATTTTACACTATTTTTTCAATAATAATACCAAAGAATGGAATAAGTAGAGAGGTCAGTGAAATATTTAGACAAAGTTTGTATAACACTGCATTAACACTATTGTTACCATACTCAATATCTTGGTTGTTTTTTTCATGGAAAGAGAAAAGTACTAAATTAGCAGAAATAGAACATGAGGAGTTAAATAATAAACAGTCTAAGTCATTAATTGCCTTTCCCGATGAAAAAGGTGTTCTCAAGATATCAGTGATGCTCGAAAACCTACTTTATATAGAATCTGCCGATAATTATGCTACTATATACTACATAAATAAGTCAAGCAAATCACATTACATGATTCGCAATTCACTCAAATGGATTGAGGAGAACCTTGCCGAAGACACCCCTCTTGTACGATGCCATCGCTCTTATATAGTAAATCTGGATAGAGTGAAAATATTAAAAAAAGAAAAGAATGGTATTGTGCTTGAACTGGACGCTGATACCACACCCGATATTCCGGTTTCAAAAACCTATTACGACTCTTTTATGAATAAATTCTCGCGTTATTCGGTGTAACTCTTTTTATTCTTCAACTTTGAGATTGTACGGAAGGAAATCTTCAAAAAATCTCCATATATCTCATTTAAAATTATCATTGAAACGCACTCAATTGTAAATAAGAAAATTAAATGATCTTATTA
>CAZAFR010000004.1:0-13128 GCA_964484665.1 uncultured Proteiniphilum sp.
CATCCATTGGTGTTTGAGACCAACGCGTCTACCAATTCCGCCATCTGGGCAAATGCGAATGCAAAAGTACTAATATTTTCCTTAATTAAAGTAATAGGCTTGCATTATTTTCATTTTTATTTTGTATCTTTCAGGATGAAAAGTAGCTTACATCAAACAAGCAGATAGTACAAATGTTTTTTGTAAAGATGCAATCTTGTTAAAAGATTGACTTATAACCCAAAATGAATTTGCAATTTAAAAAACATATATAATCTTTGGAATGAGAAACAAAAATAATAACTATTGTGTAATAATGAGCGGTGGCGTAGGTAGCCGTTTTTGGCCTTTTAGCAAGGAGAATAAACCTAAACAATTTCTTGATTTTTTAGGAATTGGTCGATCGCTATTACAATCAACCTACGATCGTTTTAAAAAGGTTGTTCCGGCTGAGAATATTTTTATCGTTACTAATGAAGCGTATGCTGAAATGACAAAGAAACAGTTGCCTGAAATTAAGGATAATCAGCTTCTGCTGGAACCAATGAGAAGGAATACTGCTCCTGCAATTGCTTTTGCTACTTTCAGAATTAATGCTATAAATCCAGATGCAAATATTATTGTTGCTCCTTCGGACCATATGATTTTGAAAGAAGATCAGTTTGAGGTTGATATGATAAAGGGATTGGAGTTTGTAAGGGAAAATCCTGTACTGCTTACTTTAGGTATTACACCCAGTCGCCCCGAAACCGGTTATGGCTATATTCAGGTGAATGAAAAGGAAAAAGATGGAATTCACAAGGTTAAAGCTTTTACAGAAAAACCAAGTGTAGAGCTTGCTTCCAAATTTGTAGAAAGTGGTGAATTTGTGTGGAACTCAGGTATTTTTCTGTGGAATGTTAAAAGTATAATGGAAGCTTTTAGGGTTCATTTGCCCGATCTTAGTCAAAGATTTAATGAAGGGAAAGATTTGTTTAATACGCCTGCCGAGAAAGAGTTTATTAATGCTAGTTTCCCTTTTTGTCCTAATGTTTCAATTGATTATGGAGTAATGGAAAAGGCTGATAATGTCTATGTAAATATCTCCAATTTTGGATGGAATGATCTTGGAACTTGGGGGGCACTTCACGAAGTTTCCGAACGCGATAAAGACAATAATGCAAATCTAAATTGTAAGATTTTGTTTATTGAAAGTAGTGATAATATAGTTGCAATGAGTGAGGAAAAGCTTGTTGTATTACAAGGGCTTAATGATTACATCATTGCAGAGTCAGATAATGTTCTTCTGATTTGCAAGAAAAGCGAAGAACAGCGAATTAAACACTTTGTCACAGACGTTAAGTTTCGTTATGGTGATGAATATATTTAATTTAACTGATAAACAGAAGTTCTCTATATTTGGGTAATGTCCACATCTGATTGTCCACAATCAGCTCAAGCTTATCAACGTGATATCTGATAACATTAAAATAGATGTTAACAGTGTCATGATATGCTATTGCCTTATCTCGTGTGCCTTCGAGTTTGTTAGCAGACTTGCGGGCTTCAACCATATTATCAACATTTGTTTTTATTGCTGAAATGTGATCTGCTATTATTTCAATAAGAGATGTATCCTCACGAGATAACTTATCTGCTTTTTCTTTATCAAAGACAGCCCGCATTTTATAAACATTGTCAAGAAGCATCGATTGATATTCAGTCGCCACCGGAATTATATGATTCATGCAAAGGTCGCCCAGAACTCTTGCTTCAATCTGAATTTTCTTAGTGTATGTTTCCCATTTTACTTCATTTCTTGCGTGCAGTTCTTTTTCGTTTAACACACCAATACTTTCGAACATTTTAACTGTTTGTGCCGAAGTGTATGCATCGTAAATTAGAGGAGTGCTAGTTTCGCAGTTGAGTCCACGTTTTTGAGCCTCCTGTTTCCAATCATCGCTGTAGCCATTGCCTTCAAAACGTATTGTCTTGGATTCTTTTATAAACTTTCGCAAAGTATCAAAGATTGCCGATTCTTTCTTCATCCCTTTTTTCATTTTAATGTCGATTTCATTTTTAAAATCGATTAACTGAGATGCTACTGCAGAATTTAGTGCAATCATGGCTGATGAGCAATTGGCAGAAGAACCTACAGCTCTAAATTCGAAACGATTACCTGTAAAGGCGAAAGGAGAAGTGCGATTTCTGTCAGTATTATCAACCAATACTTCAGGAATATGTGCTATGCCGAGCTTCATCTTTTTAAGTTCATCAACTGTGATATCATCATCTTCATAACTATTTTCTATTTTATCAAGAACAGCTGAGATCTGTTTACCAAGAAAAACTGAAATAATTGCCGGTGGAGCTTCGTTTACACCAAGTCGGTGTGCATTGTTGGCTGACATGATAGATGCTTTAAGCAATCCATTATGTTTGTATACAGCAGATAGTGTACATACAAGAAAAGATACAAACAGGAGGTTCTCGTTAGCAGTTTTGCCTGGAGTAAACAAGCCAATTCCTGTATCTGTACATAGCGACCAATTGTTGTGTTTGCCTGATCCGTTTATTCCTGCAAATGGTTTCTCGTGAAGTAATAATTTAAACTTATGTTTTGTCGCTATTTTATTCATGAGTGACATTACCAAAAGGTTTTGGTCCACTGCCAAATTGGTTTCAACGTATATTGGAGCAATTTCAAATTGATTTGGAGCAACTTCATTATGACGAGTTTTTAAAGGTATGCCATATTTATATGATTCAAACTCAACCTCTCGCATGAAAGAAGTTACTCGTGGAGGTATTGCACCAAAATAATGATCTTCGAGTTGCTGATTTTTTGCACTTTCGTGACCCATGAGTGTGCGGTCGGTTAGACTCAAGTCAGGTCTAGCAGCATATAATGCTTGATCTACAAGAAAATACTCCTGTTCCCAACCCAAGAAAGAATAAACCTTTTTTACTTCGGGGTAGAAAAGTTTGCAGACTTCTACTGATGCCTTATCAATCGCAGAAAGGGCTTTAAGTAGGGGAGTTTTATAGTCAAGTGCCTCTCCGGTGTATGAAATAAACACGGTGGGAATACAGAGTGTATCATCTATTATAAATGCCGGTGAAGATGGATCCCAGGCAGTGTAACCTCTTGCTTCAAAAGTGTTTCTTATACCTCCACTCGGGAAGCTTGAAGCATCCGGCTCTTGTTGAGCAAGCAGTTTGCCTGAAAAACGTTCAATGATTCCGCCGCCGGGACCATTTACGTAATCTATAAATGAGTCGTGTTTCTCAGCTGTACCTTCTGTTAATGGTTGAAACCAGTGTGTATAATGAGTTGCACCCATTTCAATAGCCCACATCTTCATGCCGGCAGCCACATGATCGGCTATTTCTCGATGAAGAGTTTTACCTTGGTCAATAGCATCAAGAACAGTTTTCATAGTCTCTTTAGAGAGATATTTTGACATTTGTGTTCTGTTAAATACATATTTACCAAAATACTCCGAGGGTAGTTGTTTGGGAGTTTTAACTTCAATTGGTTTTCTTTTGGATGCTTCCTCTACAGCTTTGAAACGTAATATTGACATAGTTTATCAATTTTTGCGAATGTTAGATTATATGTTTATCCGTTGCAAAAATAATCATTTTGAATTGGATAGTCTCAATTTAAAAGCTAAAAGAATATTTCCCTATTAAAGTGGGAAAAGAATTTATAGTGTTTTTTTAGGAATATGTGTGTATACTTTGTTGCGCAGAAGGTAGGTAGTTTACCCCATACCAGCAAATCTGAAGAAGAACAAAAGAGATAATAAGAATTATCATTGCCGTTTTGTTTGAAGATCTTTTCTTAAGTCGGTAATGTATATATATCAAGTAACCAAGCCAGGTAGCAGCAGCCCAAGTTTCTTTTGGATCCCAGCTCCAGTAGTGTCCCCAAGCTTCTTTTGCCCATAAAGCACCCATGAGCATTCCTAAAGTTATACATGCAACTCCGGCATAAACCATATTATCAGTCATACGCATTATTCGGGAGGTATCATTTAACTTTTTTTCTTTTATCAAATAGTAAATTGCCACAAGAGTCACTGCACCAAGTAAAGCATAGGAAAACATGTAAATAATTACGTGTGGTGCAAACCAAGCACTTTGTAGAGCAGGCATTAGCGCTTTGTTATGTATATCCGGATTTGATATATTCACAATAATAAAAACTGCGGAAAGGATGGTAGTGAACGGGAGTATCCATTTATAATCCCATCTCATGAAAGTTAGTAAACCCGCCAAAGGGAGAAAGAACGAGTACCAGAGACGGGTCTCACCCATTGTGCGTAGTGGCGGATGTTCAAGAGAAATCCAGAGACGGGTTATAAAAATAGCAAACAAAAACAAACCTACTGTTCTGAGTAACATAGGAGTGAGTCTATTTCTACCGGTATATGCTGTAATATCACTAATACTCCATAATAACAGTGAGCCTAACGAAAAATATATAAAAGAATCCCAAATCATGTTTTAATATCATTTGTTGCAGGTCCTGCTACAAAAAGAAAAATTGCACCCGCCAATAACATAGCTATGCCAATGTAAACAATCTTGAGCCACGGATCATAAACTAGTTCAAAGACCGAAGTGTCGGAGTATTTGCCTTTTGAGTCATCATAACTATATTGATAAATCATCCAATTATTCACCGAAAGTGGTTTGTTAACTTCGATTACTGCTTTTTTAGTATCACCCTCTTTTGTGAACAGAGTTACATGAGAGCTATATTTTTTTACTTCCTGCGGGGGCATGGCAATACTTTTTGTGTCATCTATCTGTAATATATTATGAGGGAAAAGATAGCTTCCGTTATTTATCCACCCCTCAACAGAATGATCTGTTCCATCAGGTGTTGCTTTTATTTTTAAAGCTGTTGTTGAACCATCCATTTGCATTGGTACAAAATTCGAATTAGTACTATCTTTGAAGATTGCAGCATTTGGCAGATAGTCTATCACCTCTAGTGAGATTCCTGCTAGTCGAGTTTTTTCCCCAATTCCTTCATACATATAACTTTCGGGTCTTTTTTCCGGCAATATTCTACCTGTTTCAGTGTCGATCACTACTATTTTTGGATTATATTCCTCAATTATAAATGAGTCCAATTGAATTGCCAAAGACATTTCTATTACCTCTCCCTGATGTGTAGTTCCTCGCCATTCAATATTCCCTTCGGCAACTGTCATTGTTAACCTTTTCAAGTCGGCACTACCTAATATACCGCCTAGCATAGCTATGAACAGTCCCAGGTGATTCAGATAAAATCCTATATCGCGCCATGATTGTTTACGGTTTGAACGCTTTAGTGTTGTAAGTCCTAAAATTGTAAGAAGGTAAAAACATATCAGAACAAAAGACCAAGATGTGGTCATCTGGTACCAGCCTAAAGAAGAGAAGAAATCAGCTGGGAGCATATCTTCTCCTACAGTAATCGGAAGTTGAGGAATAAAGCCCAAAATTATACTAAGCGCCAGCAATATCACAATAACCGGGATGGTTGAGTAAACACTTGATAGCCATTTTATGATTTTGGTTCTTTTAAAAATGAAATGGGTTATAAGTAGCGCTGAAACAAATAGAGCTCCAATGAATACATTTATAGGATAAGAATATAGATCAGGGTTTAATTTGCCTACAGTTATTTGCAGTAGTGTTCCGACTAATACTACACCTGTGGCAACAATAAAACCTTCAGGATATCCCCATGGGTGGCTCCAGATTTGGCGTGAAGAGCTATTCATTAAATAATTTCTGTTTTATACTTTCGAATTATTTTTTTTGTTTAATTGAGTTTTACAAGGCGATTGTTGTTTTTTGCTTTTTCAAGCCATTGTGGAACTATATTTTTCTGAAAGTTCTTTTTATTAGTTTTCTCCATTTCCATATTAAGTCCGATATATTCTTGTGCTTTTGCTTTTGTAGAGATATCAGGAAGTTTTACATCTCCCGTAAAGCCATTTTGTGCAAGTATTTTTGCAATTTCAAAGCGAGCTTTATGTGCATAATCAAGACTTAAAGAAAGTATTCTCTGAAATTCCACGGGTGAGTGGAATGATCCACCATGGGATGCCACAGCATAATCCCAACGCCATTGTGATTTACGGATAAGTTGCAACGCATTTTTCATCTGAGCTTCAGTTGCACCTCTTTCCCATGCAAATTGTGCTTCGAGATGTGCAGTAGAGAGTTCTTTTTCTACCAAGTTTCGTATTTGAATTGCACTGCGCTGACGTTCATACACTGAGTTTCTAAGGTCTTCCTCTGTTTCACGGTGACATACCTGACATGTATTGTTTATGCTGGCTAAGGGACTCCTCACGTGGTGACTGCTGTATTTTATACCACCTTCTGATGTGTATGGCATATGACAGTCGGCACAAGAGACGCCTCTTTGAGCATGGATTCCGGTTTTAAAAATTTCATAATCCGGATGCTGTGCTTTAATTATGGGTGCTCTGCTTAAAGCATGAGTGTAGTCTGAAAATTGAATGCTATCATAATACTGTTCAGCACCTTCCATTGTCATTCCATTATGCCATGGAAAAACCAGGTATTTGCCTTCGGGTGTAAAGTAATACTCAACGTGGCATTGTGCACAAGCAAGTGAACGCATATCTTGATGTGAAGCTTCCTGAATATTCATTCCCATAGATTCATAACCCTCAATGAGAGCAGGGCGACTAATTTGAAGATCCATGTTCTTAGCATTGTGACAGTCGGCACAGCCAATCGGATTCACAATTTCATCACCCCAATGTGCCCAAGGTTTATTATAGAATTCGGCTACTCCAACGGAATCCATCAATCGAGGGACGTCAGGACTCTTGCAAGTCCAGCAGGTAGCTGGTTGCGGACTTTCTTCAGCTGTCATTGGAGATCCTGTCCGTAGTGTATTAGTTACGTCTGCAATTGCATTCATGTGTCCTCTTGGTGTACCATAATCCTTTGAGAAAGCATAACCGGCCCAGAGAATAACCATTTCGGGTCGCTGTTCAAGAACATCAACTATACTGCTTCCGTTAAATTCACTTTGGAAAGAGGTATCGGCTGTCTGGGTCCACGATTCATATTGACGAGTAAAATCGGTCGCAAAGATCTCACTTCTCGATTCAATACCCTCTATTTCAATCATTCTGTTGTACATCATGCTGGTAATTTCTGCTCTTCTTTCGGTTATGGATGCGGCCAACATGCCAAGCAGGAATACTACTCCTATTGTGACTAAAAATAGTAACCAACCAACCCAGGGCTTCATCTTGTTTTTTTCTTGTTTACTGTTCATAGTATATTTGTTTTCAGTTTATCGCTTATATGCTTTTATATTAATTCCCCGTTGTTAGCTTCTGTAACCACTCAGGTACATTACTTTCGGGCATAGGGACTCTTGCAAAAGGAGTTGAAGAGAGCGATCTGCTGCGAGTATGTGGTACGTTTCTGTGACAGTCCCAGCACGCTTTGCCACCTATTTTTTGCATTTCCCTGTATGTATGACGCCCTGTTTCAACAAACTCACTATTTAATTGAGTGTGACATCTAATGCAATTGTTCATTATGGCCTGCGAATTTATTTCTATCGCTTGCATTGCCTGTTTTTCGCTACGCATCGTAAATACAGCAGCATGTCTGAATCCATTAAGACCTTTAACAAAGTATTTATTAACAAAATTATCCTGAGGAATATGACAATCGTTACAAGTGGCATCTTTGCCATGTGAACTATGTAACCAGGTGGCATAATAAGGTGACATAACATGGCAATTTACGCAGGTTGCAGGATCATCTGATAGGTATGTGTATGCACGAGAAGCAATAAAGGTGTAAATAAATACTCCCACAAAAGCGCCTGATATTATTATGGCAGGATATTTCCATCCTCCACGTGGTTTAATTTGATTCCAAAAGTCTCGCAGTTTGCTCATAATTGCCAACTTTAAAGATTTTTACATATATAACAAAGAAAAGGATAAAAATATTGAAAAACTGTAATAATTATGACAATAATAAAAAAAATACTATATTAGTTTTTTCAAAAAAGCTTTATACCATCATTAAGCACCTAGATTATGAGACCTGAATCCCTTTATTTAGAGAATGCACGAATGATATTTCAATGTCCATTATGCAGTTCAATACCCGAGAATGAACGCGATAACTTCTTAAATGATGTGCAGTTTTTTGTTAGAGACTATGATACTGGCGATGTTATTGTGACTCAAGGCTCAATAAGCGAAACTTTATTCATAGTCATAAAGGGTGAGGTAACTACAGAGATGTCTGACGAAAAAGGGGATTTTATGGAAATCGATTATATAAAGGCTCCTAATCCATTGGCTACCGGTTTTTTGTTTGCAGCAGATAATCGATCGCCTGTTTCAGCTATTTGCCAAAGTAAATGTAAGATCATTGCAATTCCTAAGGATAATGTTTATCTACTCATGAGGAAATATGAATCATTTATGCTTAAATTTCTTTCTTATATTTCTAACAAAGTCTTTTTTCTTTCAGAAAAACTTCGGTTGGTTTCACTTCGGTCAATACGTGCTAAATTGTCTTATTATCTTCTTAAGGAATCAGATGGCAAGAATGTATTTAGTTTGAAAACTTCCAGAGAGGCTATGGCACGCATATTCAGTGTATCCCGACCTGCTCTTGTAAAGGTTATGATGGAAATGGCTGATGAGGGAATAATTGATGTGAATAGGAGAGAGATTAAAATTAATGATCGTAATAAACTGCAGAGTATGTTTTAAATTTAGCTGTTATATAAATAGTCTTTTTTCCGAATGTGGCTTTATTTTTAATCGCTAATTACTTATTTTTCTGTCTATATAAATATTTGACTACTGCTTAACCATAATATTTTCTATGTTTGATTTTCTTATTTTATTTAATTGTAAAAAAGATGGTTATCACAAAAAAAACAGTCATTTTTGTTTAATATTTAAATGATTACCAAACATGAAAAAGAGCTGTTTTGCTTGTTGGTATTACTAAAAAGGGTATCTTGGTTTATATCTATACAGGAGATTATTATATGGTTGAAGGTTAATTCATCAATGGGACATAAACTTTTACTCTATCCGAAACAAAATAACGTGACCGGGTGTTAGTTATTGAAATGAAATAATACATATAACAGATGATAAAGGAGCTGTCAGTATTAATTAAACTTGCTAAAGAAAGACCAATCCGTAGGATTGCTCTGGCCGAAAATGTACTTTTGGCATTAAACGGCGAAATAGAGATTAAGGAATATCAATAATTTTTTAGTATGTATATTTTTAACCCCGAACATGATCTTGCTCTCGCAAACTTTAGTAATAATTATACACCTCCATCATCTGCAATTAAAATGGCTCTTGATCTGGCTATCTTTCCTATCTGGTATGCCGGACAAGAAGATGTTGTTGCAGAAGGTGAAGTTAACCCGGAGTTTTTAGAAACTGTTAAAGATAAATTTTTATTGCTTCCTCAACTGATTACTTATGATGAGATTGCTCAAAGATTAAAAGAGGATATTAGCCCCTGGGGCTGGAATCCTGCTCTAAGGAAAAAACTACTTTCTAATGGAGTTAATGAGAACTATTTACCTACTATTGAGAAACTGCAAGTATTACGTGATTATTCAAACCGTATAAATGCTGTTAAATTGCTTAAAGAATTGAGGTCAGAAAGCAATCTTTTATGTGGGGATAGCTATTATTTTGATGAAATAAATAGTTTATTGGTATATTTAAGATCTCTGCCCGGGAATAAAGTTCTTAAAATGCCCGTCTCAGGGAGTGGTAAAGGTTTGATATGGGTTTTAGGTGAGATAACTGATAAACAAATCGATTGGTGTAGGCGAGTGATAAAAGTGCAGGGAGGAGTGGTTGCAGAGCCGGTACTTGATAAAGTAGTAGATTTTGCAATGGAGTTTTACTTGAGGAATGGTATTGCAAATTTCAGTGGGTATTCTCTTTTTACCTCAACATCTTCGGGTGCCTATGTTGGGAATGAACTGATATCTGATGAAAAGATTGAGAAAAGATTAGCTGAATATGTCCCTTTAGAGGTATTGTTGTATTTGCGAGAATCATTACTTATAAAGCTTTCTGCATTATTCCCGGATTATAATGGATTTATCGGTGTAGATATGATGATTTGTAAAACCAATGAAAAATTTCAAATCCAGCCTTGTGTCGAGATAAATATGAGAATGAATATGGGAGTGGCATCACGATTGTTTTATGATCAGTTTATGTTACCTGAGAGTGAGGGCAAATTTGTAGTTGACTATTTCAAGAAACCGGGTTATGCTGTTGCATTTCATGAAAAGCTGCAACAGGAATTACCGTTGAAAGTTAATAACGGAAAGATTGTATCCGGTTACTTTTCGTTAACTCCTGTCACAGCAAATACTAATTACGTTATATATGTTGTAGTGAAATAAATTATACTATCTTATTTGCGAGTTTCTTAACTAATTTTGTTGGGAACGATGAGCCCCATCTATCACAAACTCATCTGGTCGCAAACGTATCATACTTCATGCACATACAATAGAGTTGCCCTCGATGTTGTATAAACTGTTATATCGTAGTTTTTTGTTTGTAAATAAACAATTTCAACTATTTTTTCATTTCTTCAGCAAAGTATTTGTAAAATAGTGGTATTGTTCTGATACCATTATAGAATTGTTCAAGAGGAAAGTTTTCGTTTGGTGAATGAATAGCATCCGACCCCAAACCAAAGCCCATTAAAATAGATTTGATTCCAAGTACTTCCTCAAAAGTTGAGATAATAGGTATACTTCCTCCAGAACGTACCGGAACAGGATCTTTTCCATATACATCCTTGAATGCTTTTTCTGCAGCTTTATAAGCCGGGAGATCTATGGGACAAACGTAAGAAGGACCGCCATGCAGATAGTCAACCTCAACATTTACCGACTTTGGTGCAATGGAATTAAAGTAATCTACGAACATTTTTGCAATCTTTAAATAATTTTGATTGGGTACCAGCCTCGTGCTTATTTTTGCGTATGCCTTTGATGGTAATACTGTTTTTGCTCCTTCACCTGTATAACCTCCCCAGATTCCACATACGTCAAAAGTCGGTCTGATTCCTGTCCTTTCGTTTGTGGAAAACCCTTTCTCGCCAAAAACCTCTTTCACTTCGAGAGATTTTTTATAATCCTTGAGAGAGAAAGGTGCTTTAGCTAATTTTGTACGTTCTTCGTCGGATACTTCAACAACATCATCATAAAAGCCGGGGATTAAAATCTTGCCATTATCATCCATAGTCTGTGCAATCATCTTAGAGAGCACATTGATAGGATTAGCAACCGCACCTCCAAATATTCCTGAATGGAGGTCGACATTCGGTCCGGTTACCTCTACTTGCCAATATGCCAGTCCTCTGAGCCCGGTTGTTATGGATGGAACGTCCGGTGCAATCATGGAGGTGTCCGAAACAAGAATTATATCAGCTTGAAGCATTTTTTTATGTTTTTTGCAAAATTTAGGTAGGTGAGGTGATCCAATTTCTTCCTCACCCTCTATCAGAAATTTCACATTACAATCAAGCTTCCCTGATTTTACCAAATACTCAAATGCTTTAGCATGCATGAATGATTGACCTTTATCATCATCTGCTCCGCGAGCCCAAATTTTACCATCTTTCACAACCGGCTCAAATGGATTTGTATTCCATTTTTCAATCGGATCTACAGGCATCACATCCATATGAGCGTAAACCATTACTGTTGGTGCTTTAGGATCAATTATCTTCTCTCCATACGTCACAGGATTACCTTCGGTTTCCATAACTTCGGCTTTGTCTGCACCAGCAGCAAGAAGTAACTCTTTCCATTTTTCCGCAGCGCGATACATATCATCCTTATGCTCAGGGAGTGAAGAGATTGAAGGTATATTAATTAGTTCAAAAAGTTCGTCTAAAAAACGCTTCTCATTCTTCTTTACATAACTATCGATTTCGTTCATGTTTTTAATTTTATCTGTTTTTATATTTAATTTTTATGCCATATCGCTTTATTGTACTCCTTTTACTTTCATTTTCAGACTGTAGACAGATGTTCGTGCTGTAACAAAAAGTGTATCTCGGTCTTTACCTCCAAAACATACGTTTGATGGACTTTCAGGAAATTCTATTTCCTGAATTAATTCACCTTTTGGAGAATAGATCCATACTTTACCCATTGTAAGATAGATATTTCCATTATTGTCAATTGTCATACCATCGGAACCTTTAGGGGCAAAAAAAGTCTTATTACTCAGCTCTCCGTCAGCTCCAATATCATACTTCCAGATCTTGTGATCGTTAATATCCGCAATGTACAAAAAATTTCCATCGGGAGTTCCAACAAGTCCATTTGGTTGTATATAATCATCCACCACACGCGTCACGATTCCATCTGTAGACAGATAATATACGCCCCTTGTATCTTGTTCTTCAGAATATCCTTCAGGCCAATAATTTCTATGGTAGTAAGGGTCAGTAAAGTATATCCCCCCATTCATAGCAACCCACAAATCATTAGGACCGTTTAAATGCTTACCGTTATAATTTTCCAAAATCACCTTTATATTTTTATCTTCATCAATCGTAATAAGTCGGTTGTGTAAATCAGCACATGAAACCAACAAACCATCATTGTTAAAGTACATACCATTAGATCGTTCTGTACCCTCAAGCCACAAAATAATACTCTCATTCTCATCCCATACATAAATGCGGTCATTAGGCTGATCGGTAAAATACACCTTACCATCAGGAGCAACTGCCGGTCCTTCTGTAAAGGAGTAACCGGTCCCTAACTTCTCAATAACAGCATTTTCTGCAATCAAATTGATTTGCTGACCATGTAAAGGAAAAGTCATTGCAACTAAAATAATTAATATTAGTGTTTTCATCGTGATTAAAATTTTTTATTTTTTGTTATGTTAAGTCGAACCAATTTGACAATTTTAAGTGTAAGATTATTATTAAAGGAGATCATATTTAAATTGATTTAATATGCTAATTGTAATGCAATTCTACAGGGAGCAATTTAAATGAATAAACGTAATATTTGCGTAGATTGTTTAAAAGGGAAATTCTCCTAATTTTCTCCTAATTTTCTTCTAA
>CAZAFR010000004.1:13228-78874 GCA_964484665.1 uncultured Proteiniphilum sp.
TGCGTAGATTGTTTAAAAGGGAAATTCTCCTAATTTTCTCCTAATTTTCTTCTAATTTTCTTCTAACTTTGTTCTAACCTCCTTCTAATATTCATTATATAAATTAGAAGAATATAAGAATTATATAATACTAAAGTGTAACCATTCTAATAACGATTCAACTCTCTTTTTAGCATAGAAATTATTGAGTGAAATATATTTTCATCTAATAATTTAAAAAATAAGATTGGTATCTTAATATTTTTTCGCTGTAAATAATAGTTTGAGATTAGTTGCCAGTTTGATATATGGTAAAGGTCTTATGTGTTGAGGTGCAAGACCTGTTATCTTTGACACTCTTTTTGTTGACATTTTAAAAGAATACCATTTTCTGTGTAATTCGTTGTAGAAAGACCTTCTTTTAAATATATCATAACCGAAATTACCTCCACTGAAAACGTCATCTAAAATCGTATCGACATATTTTCCATTAATATCGATTTCGAGAGGGAAATGTTCAGGTTTAGCTCCTAGATATTTCACTGAAAATGAAGCGAACTCCTCCATGGCATACAACAAATCAAAAGAATCAACCAATTTTTTGAAATTGGCTTTATTAATATTATCGGAATGTGCTTTCATAAAAAGTGTCCAGTCGCACAGTTGCTTTAATCCGATACCTAGATGAATAAAATGATGGAAGATATGATAGAAAATATAAAATGCATTAAGTTCAATCGGCAGTACTTTAACACTTAAGCCGTTTAGTTCTATTTCGGAAAATCGGTTGTTTTGTATAATATTCTGAATATTTTCATCAAACAATTTATCATATTTTTTAATCCCGAAAAAACAGACATTTTTATGATTCTCAATCTGAATATTATGGTATTCAAATCCCTGATGATGAACGTTCTCATCTTCCATTTTAAGGCCATTGGACTCAGCCCATTTGTTAGCTTTCAGGTAGTCACCTTTACGAAACAAAAAAAGATCAATATCACCCGGATTACGATGTGAGGGAATGGGATACAAAGCGCCATTTCCTTGGCCTTTTAAAAGTACAAAGGGACAGTTGATTTTCTCATATTCTAAAGCCAGATTTTTCAGCTCTTTATCAAGTTTTAGGTTTCTTTTCTCAATAAATTCCGTTTGCAAGAAAAGCTTGTAAACTATTTTTTTTTCAGGCCAAAGAGGTTTGGGTAAAGTTAGCATCCCATCATAAAGTAGAGCGCTAACCGACTGTGATTCTGCAAAGCTTATTATCTCATTCCATGTTGATTGTTGAATATCTGTAAACAGACTTTCGTTTGCTCTTTGTTCCCAAATTGCTGATTTGATAAGCTCCAGAAAAAGTGTAATAACAAGGTTATTCATATCGATTATTATCTTTTCATAATTCTTCGGTCTACTGCTAAATAAATTCTTCGCAATAAAGGAGATGAAAACCAACCGTGTTTTGCGAATTTCCAGAAAAGGCTTGTTTCTGTAATTTTTTTACCGTCTCTGTAAATGCCTGTAACTTCTGCAAAAACGGAATCTGTATTACATGATTCTCGTATAGTTAAATTACCATCACCACGTAAAGTGATTTTTTCTGATTCTACTTTTTCAATCCTGTGAATCACATAACTGTTTTCTTTTGTCCTTGCCAAAACGACGTTCCCTTTCCGAATTGAGTCTTCAGTAAGTGGACTTAATTCAATTTCATCGCTTTTTGGACGGATAAATGGTAGCATACTGTTTCCCTTAGGTGGAATTCTGACATTGTTACCGGCGTTAATCTCTTCCATAATTTGGGAAAAGAAAACTTTATTTGGAATAATCAATTGCATCATTTTTATACAACTATTGTTCTTCAAAGATATAATTAATACTTGTTTTTTATTATGTTTTCTTTAATAATCAATTTAACAATATTAAATTTGCATATATTAAACAAAATATAATCTCTGAATAAAAAAATGAAAGATTCATTATTAATAGTCCTGACTTCTTTAATCTTAGGATTTATGGCATGTGGCACAGATCAGTCGAAAAGTAAAGATATGAATAATGCAGTAATTACAGAACTAAAAGATTCTTTGGGAGAAAATCATTCTTTCAGAATAGAGAGAGGGGTAAATCAGGTCTCACAACTTTGGCGCGAGTCTGATGGGACAGCAGAAGATTTTGCTGATTTTTGTAGATCATCTTTTGTAGCAGATCCCGATGAACTTTCAAATCTCTTCACTACTCTTGAACGGAATTTTGAAGTGATAAACGGATACTATCATAAAATGGATGTTGAGCTGAAAAAGCCTATTCAGTTGGTAGGTCCGGATATTACGCCGGTTGATATGATGTTTGGTAGTTACGATGCATCAGCTCATATAAATGATGATATGTATTCTAATAAAATTGCATTTCTGATTGCACTCAATTTTCCTTTTTATTCGCTTGAGGAAAAAACAGAGCTTGGTGAAAACTGGAGCCGCCAGGAGTGGGCATACGCACGTATGGGAGACATGTTTGTTTCAAGAGTCCCGGCAAATATTCAGCAGGAGATATCAAAAACATTAACAGAGGCAGAAGCTTATATCTCAGAATATAACATCAATATGGATAAGCTTCGTAATGAGGAAGGTAGACAGTTGTTTCCCGACGGAATGAAGTTAATTTCTCACTGGGGATTGCGTGATGAGCTTAAATCAAATTATGCAGACAGTGAGAATGGTCTGGAAAAACAAAAGATGGTTTATCAAGTAATGAAACGAATTGTTGATCAGTCCATCCCTCTGAAGGTGATTAATGATGACTCTTTTACCTGGAATCCCTACACAAATGAGGTTAGAGATTCTAAAGTTATTAATTCTCCTTCTGAAGATGTTAGAAGGTATGAGATATTCCTGAAAAATTTTCATGTGATGAGGAAAATGGATTCATATTCATATCATTACCCTACACAACTCGATCGCGCTTTTGATGGTACAATGGAGATACTTAAAAAGGATGTGCAAGAGCTTTTTAAAGAATTACTTTCTTCTCCGCAGGTAAAAGAGGTAGCTGCATTTATTGAGACAAGATTGGGTCGTAAATTAGAGCCTTTTGATATTTGGTACAATGGGTTTAGTTCAGGTAAAACTGTTTCTGAAGACAAACTAACAGCTATAACATCTGATAAATATCCAAATGCTGAGGCACTCCGGAAAGATTTGCCCAATATTTTGATAAAGCTGGGTTGGACTCCGGAGAAAGCCAACGAGATAGCATCACTTGTAACAGTTGATGCATCACGTGGTGCAGGCCATGCATGGGGCGCTAATATGAAAAATGATGTTGCGCGACTACGTACTAGGATTGGAGAAAATGGAATGGATTATAAGGGATATAATATTGCTGTTCATGAGTTTGGTCATAATGTGGAACAGACCATTACCATGAATGATGTGGATTACTATATTCTTAACGGGGTACCAAATACTGCCTTCACTGAAGCGGTTGCTTTCCTTTTCCAAAAGCGAGATTTAGATCTGCTTGGTCTGCAGAATCCTAATCCAGAGGATGAGTATTATCTTGCACTTGACAATTTTTGGTCGTGTTTCGAAATTATGGGAGTTTCTCTTGTAGATATTCAGGTATGGGAATGGCTTTATGCTAATAGTGATGCTACTCCGTCACAGTTAAAAGAGGCCGTAATATCAATTTCTAAAGATGTATGGAACGAATTTTATGCCGATGTTCTTGGTGGTCATGATGAGATTTTGCTTGGGATTTATTCTCACATGATAGAGTATCCTCTTTATTTACCAAATTATCCTATGGGCCATTTGATCGACTTCCAGATTGAGCGGCAAGTAAGGGGTAAAAACATTGCATCAGAGATTGATAGAATGTATACTCAGGGTCGTATAATTCCTCAGCTTTGGATGAAGAATGCCGTGGGTTCACCTATATCAATTGAACCATTGTTGAGAGAGACGGAAAGGGCTTTAGAGGTGCTGACAAAAGAATAAGTTTTATTTAATCGATATTAAGCCGTTGAACAAGTCATAAGCCGCTTGTAGAAAATCATGTCGATACTGCTTGATTTTTTGTTGCTCGTTTAACAGATCAGATTGTTGAATGTATCCTTTTTCGAACTGTAACTGTACTGCTTTTGAGTTCTGTAGACTCATCTCCCAGTTATCCTTGCTAAGATTGTATCTTTCTTTCTTCACCTTAATGAGTGCAAGATTGTTTAGTCGATCTTTCTCTGTCTGATTGCAGATTTCACGTAAGTTTTCACTTTCTATCCTCTGTTGCAAACGTAGTCGGGATACTTCCTTTGTGGTGCTCATTGACCGGGTAATGGGCATCATCAACGAAAGACCAATATAACTGTTCCCTCTCCATAATTTGTTATTGAAAAGAGTGAACCCGTTACTATAATAATTAGTACCGTAATAACCGTTCAATGAAAGGGTGGGTGCATATTTCCATTGAGCCGACTTCATTTTAAGCGTTGTTAGATCGGTTATTTCCTGTTGTCGCATTATTTCTAAAACGCTGATATTATTATATGGCAAAACTTCCTGTTCCATCTTCTCCAGTAAATCGGGTATATCTTCAATTAAAGAGAGCGATTCAATATTTTTAGCTGTTACTTCCATGCCGATCAGATAGATCAATTCTGCTTTTCGGTCGTTCGCTATCTTTTTAGCCTCAAGGGATGCGGCAACTGATTCATTGTAAACTCTGTGGACATCATTTTTTTCGGATAATCCAATTTTTTCTTTTAGAAAAAGTTGATTGGCATTATTAAGAAGCTCTTCATTATAAGTGATATCTTCATTAAGTAATTTCATCTGCTCCTCCGCGATGACGCAGTCAGCATAAGCAAGAGCTACCTGTACTTTGATTTCTTCTTTAGTAATTTCTGTATCGTATTCCTGAATCCTTAATTGATGCTTTTGTTGTGTTACACTGTTTATTTTTTCAGGATT
This sequence comes from uncultured Proteiniphilum sp., assembly GCA_964484665.1. Classification (GTDB taxonomy): domain Bacteria; phylum Bacteroidota; class Bacteroidia; order Bacteroidales; family Dysgonomonadaceae; genus Proteiniphilum. Next base: position 18,172 of record CAZAFR010000004.1, read on the forward strand.
GAATAGGTCATATTTCATATTAACACCTGCTGCTGAGTTCCATCTAGTATTAAATTTAAGATACATTATTTCTCCTTCAGCAGCTGAGGAATCGAAAACATCTGCAGGAACCGGTGTAGCCGGAATTATTAGGTTTCGTCTTAAATCTCCTGAAAGATAAATCTCAGGGATGTATTGTAAACGACTCTCACTTACCTGAATAGATGCTTCTTCAAGCTCCATTATTTTAATATTAACTATAGGCGAGTTTTCTAATGCATAGTTGATTGCCTCGTCTAATGACATAGGTTCTTGTGCGACTGTTATTGCTGAGAAAAGCAGTATGTTTATGAATGTAAATAATGTTTTATTCATGAATTTATTTTTTGTAGTATCACCTGAAAACAGATGATGGCTCCACTTTTTTTAGCTTCCGTATTGAAAAATAGGAACTGCCCACAGAAATCATTAGTGTTGTTAGAAACAGAAAACTTAAAAGTGCAGGGGTGAGACTTATTATTAGTCCACCCTTAGCCATCCCAATCTTAGAAATTATCAATAAGATAAGCGATACAGAGTAACCGATTAATGCATAAATAATTGATTGAGTGATAACCAGTCGGGTGATGTAACCGCCCGATGCTCCGATTGCTTTTAAGGTGCCGTAATCTTTTAAGCGATCGTAAGTTACTGAATACATGGTGAGGCCGATGATAAAAAATCCACTTATTATTCCAAACAACACCAACGTGGCGAAACTCATGCCCATATTATTGGCAGTCATCACGTTTACTATTGTAGCTATTCTTATTTTTTCTGCAGGCCATGCTTTCAGGTCAGGTGCAATTTGGTTTATACTCGATGTAACGGACTCTATTTTGGTTGCATCGAGAACGGTTACAATTATTCCACTAACTTGTGAAGACGGCATCCCGGAATAGTAACGAGCTTTGTCGGTAGTAGTGTATATTATTGGTGATGTGAATCCCTTTGCATCTTTAGTAATCACGCCTGTAATAGCTGTTTTCCCATTAATTTCGAAACGAGTTCCCAGTTCCACATCATATCTTAGGGCTTTATTATCATATATGTCGGTCGACACAACCTCAGGTGAAGCCAAGCTCTCAATGGAACCAGTGTGAACAAGATCGGCATACGGACCCGCAGCTAGAGTGGGATAGTCACTGCCTATTATTACCGCAGGAGCATCTTTCCCATTTGGAAATCTGGCTGTTACATTGGTAATAACAAAAGCATGTGTGTTTTCAACTCCATCTATACTTCTTAATTGATTTACCCATCTGATGTCGAAAGGAGAAAGCTGATTCACATTTTCAGTCTGCTTCTTAACCACAAACACTTGTGAATAATGTGGATTTGAATTGCCTACAATTCCTCCGATGATATTAGCAAGATAGAAGAACATCCCCAACTCAATTCCAATCAGATATATGCTGATTACTATTGCAGTCAGTATCCCCATGCTTTTTGACTTTTCATATCGGACAAACTTAAAGGCAGTTGAGAGCATATATTATTAGTTTAACTGTATTCTGCATTCCACTTTTGATTCGATGAAAAGTGTTTTATTTATATCATTCAGAGAGACTTCAATTTCACGTATACGACGATCTTCGAGATCTGTCCCGCTGTCAGAGAAAAGTGATTTTCTTTTCAAATCGGGTGATATTCTTGTGACTACACCTGTTGCTGCTACTTCTGAATCTCCGTGAAGATTAATGTTGCATGATTGTCCAATTTCTAGGCTGTTAGCATATAACTCATCAATTTCCACTAAAACAATTAACGGTTTGTTTGGAGATAACCTCCCATATTGCTGATGCAGACTAACAGCCTCTCCGGCACGCGGTGTGATATCCAGCATAATCCCATCCATCGGGGCACGAAATTGAGTCTTATTTAAATCATTTATACGCGAAGAACGCTGAACAATAAGTTCATTAAGTTGCGATTGCTGTAGCTTGCAGTCGTTTTCAAGCTTCTTGAGTAGTTCTGTTTTTTGATCTAATTCATTCTGTAGTGTTCTTACATTTTCACCTGTAGTGGCACCTGCATCAAGTAACTCTTTAGCATCTTCCAGTTGTCTTCTCTTATCAGTATTGGCAATACGCTCCTGTTCAAGCATAATTCTTGCTGATTCAACCGCCATCTCTTGAGATAGGACACGTGAATTTGCTTCTTTTACGGCCAATTCTTCATCGCTGCTGTAAAGCGTAAGAATCAGATCTCCGCTGGTTACATTATCACTCGGACCCACATTTATACTCTTCACTATACCAGATGCAGGAGCAGCGAGTTCAACAACTCCTCCCTGTGGTAGCACCTTGCCTATTCCTACAATATATGATGGCGTAATTGTAGTGTTTTGGGTATCAGCTTTTTCCTGTCTACTTCCACAAGCACATAAGAAAAGAACGGATAAAAAGATTATTATTTTGTTCATCTGTATTTGATTTACTTGACTTTAAAAATCATCTTCAATTGCTGTCTCACTGATTCTTCCTTCCGATACATAAATAGTTCTGTCGGCATATTTTTTTAGTCTGACATCATGTGTGACAACAATAACAGCACGATTATCCAGAGAGAGCTGACTCAACATTTCCATTACCATTTTTGCACTTTTATGGTCCAATGAAGCAGTTGGCTCATCGCAAAGTATCAATTGTGGGTCAGTAATCAATGAACGGGCAATTGCAATTCTCTGTTGCTGACCTCCGCTGAGGTTTCTTGGTAGGTTATTTATTCGGTCTTCCATTCCGAACTGTCTGATCAACTTCATAGCTTTTATTTTTGCCTCTTTTCGTTTCACACCCTGCAGAAGAAGTGGCTCCATTACGTTCTCAAGAGCATTAAGAGGAGCTAGTAGATTGAATCCCTGAAAAACAAACCCAATGCGTTGTAAACGAAGGTCAGCTAACTCTTTTTCAGAAAGATTATTTACACATGTATCTCCCACCCACACTTTTCCCATGGTAGGGTATATTACGGAACCAAGAAGTGATAAAAGGGTAGTTTTACCTGATCCGGAAGGACCCACAAGAAGAGTTATCTGGCCCGTCCTGAATTCGGCAGTCGTAGGTTGCAGGGCAACGATAGTCGACTCACCTGTTTTATACTCCTTGCCGGCTTCTGAAAGTCGTGCAGCTATATCCATAAAATCTATTTAATATAACAAAAGAAAACATAAATTTGAATATCAGCAAACTTATTGTACGTTAAATAAATCACAAAACATTTAGATATTACAGATTATCTTGATTTAAGTAATGGAGCGATTTATAAATGTTCACTGAAATCGTTTGTCGATAGAGGTTTATCGCAATTATTCGCTTTTAAACAACATTACCCCGTAAGATCTCTCTTTTGCCGGGAGGCCCGGGCAGTCGTTCCATCATAAATCCAGCACTCTGTAGCATTCTTCTCACAATACCTTTTGCGCAATATGTTGTAAAAACAGCATTCTTATCGCATATAGAATATATTTTGTTGAAAATATCCTGTGTCCACATATCAGGTTGTTTTTCAGGTGCAAATGCATCAAAATAGATAAGATTGAATAATAGGTCGGATTTGAATTCATTAGGGTGACTAAAATCAAATTTCTCTTTCAACAGAGTGAATCCAGAAGTAATTTTAACGGCAGTTTCCCAGGGTGACGAATGAAGCTTAAGAAAAATGTTATTTAATTCATCTGTTTTATTTTGATCTATTAGCTCCTTATGTTCTAACTGTTGCAACAAATAACTGTAGTTGAGTTTTTGTGCTTCTTTTATTTCTATAGGATATAGTTCAACGCTATGATAAAATACTCTAACTGATCTTTTTTTAGCGTAAAGTAACGTTAGAAATGTATTCAGCCCTGTTCCAAATCCAATTTCAAGAATATTTATAGCTGATTGAGGATGTTGCTGCTTTTGATGCTCTTTATCATCGTTTTTCTCCGGGTAATATTGTAGAACTTCTTTTTCATCTTTCAGATTATCGATCTCTTGTTCAGATTGTTTCTTATACTCCTCCTTTTGGACATAGTATTTATTCAAAAAGTATCTAAATCCGGCTTCTATAAAAACATGCTTAGATTCTGTGATTGCACCGTTAGTAGAATGATAATGTTCATTTAGCTCAGGCACAAATAGAGAGTGTGAACCATCATCTGTAGTTATTATTTTGTGTCGCATTATTCTTAAAAGGCACTTTGTACTAATTCTGTTAATGTAATAATCATTAAGTTAACGACAGCTGTATTATTTAATTGAGTCGTACAAACAAATTTAGGAAATCTTTGTTTAGTATTTCTATCAAAGCATGAAATTTATTACATTTGTCTTACAAATTAACAAGATGCAAAAATATCTTCCTCTATTGTTAGTAATTTTATTACTCTCTTCTTGTAACTCTGCTTCCAGAACGGATGGTGATGGTAAGAAGGAATTACTGACTGTGACAATTGAACCTCAGCGCTACTTTCTGGAGCAGATTGTGGGTGATACTTATAAAATAAATACTTTAGTGCCTCCGGGAACAAGTCCGGAAACATACGAGCCGGCTCCTTCTGTGATGATGGAAATGGCGAAGAGTAAAATCTACTTCAAAGTTGGTGATCTTGGCTTTGAAAAAGTATGGAGTAGACGGCTGGCAGAAAATAATCCTAATGTAAAGATAGTTGACTGCTCAAAAGGAATTGCCTTGATTGAGGGCCATCATCATGATGATCATGTTTATGAAGCAATGGATCCGCATGTATGGTCATCGCCAAGAGCAGTGAGAATTTTTACTAAGAATATAGTTGACGCTATGATATCAGCAGATCCTGAAAACGAGGAGATGTTTCGATATAATTACGATAGTTTTACGGCTAAGATTGATAGCATTGATTCGTTGATAAGCAGCGCTCTTGAGAATGTACAGGAGAGGTCATTTATCATATTTCATCCTGCTTTAAGTTATTTTGCAAATGACTATAACCTTCATCAGCATAGTATTGAATTTGAAGGGAAAAACCCTTCACCGGTTCAAATCAAGAATTTGGTTGATATTGCTAAGGAAGAGGGTGTTAATACAATCTTCGTACAGAAGGGGTTTGATAAAAAAAATGCGAAGGTTATTGCGTCGGAAATTGGAGCTGAGATATTTGAAATAAATCCGTTGAGTTACAACTGGGACGAGGAGCTTATTCGTATTGCAGAAATTTTATCCCGATGAATAAGCTAATTGAAATAGAAAATTTAACAGTTGGATATGATAATAGGCCAAATGTATTAAATGATGTATCACTTAACATTTATAAAGATGATTTCTTAGGAATTATCGGACCTAATGGAGGTGGTAAGACTACATTGTTAAAAACTATACTGGGACTTATTAATCCGCAGAAAGGTACAATAAAATTTTATGAAAATGGTAAGATAGTACCTACTCTTAATATCGGATATCTTCCACAAATAAATCAAATTGATAAAAAATTTCCAATTTCAGTTTCAGAAGTTATCCTTTCCGGACTAACTCCCCAAAAGCAGCTATTTCGAAGATTTTCTGCAAACGACAAGCAGAAAGTAAAGGATGTTGCTGAGCGTATGGGAATTGAAGAGCTGCTGCATCGCGCAATAGGGGATCTTTCTGGAGGACAATTGCAGAGAGTACTTCTTGGGAGAGCTATAATCGATAACCCAAAGCTTATTATCCTTGACGAGCCAAGTACTTATGTTGATAAGCTATTTGAGACTAACTTTTATAAACTTTTGAGCGATATAAACAAAGAGATAGCTATCATGCTGGTTTCTCATGATGTGGGTACAATTATTTCTTTAGTAAAAAATATTGCTTGTGTTAATCAAGGACTTCATTATCATTCGGGTAGTGATATTTCTAATGAATGGCTGACAAGTGCCTATCAGTCATGCCCTATTGAGATTTTAGGGCACGGCTTACTTCCACACAGAGTCTTAATGGATCATGATCATTTAGATGGATATGGGCATGACCAAGAACATATTTTGGACAGGGAATAACAATAATCCTTTTTGTATTATTATTTATTCAAACTTTGATATAGTTTAAGTTTTATTTGATTTATTAATTTTATTGGTTAGCAACCTATATTTGTTTGAATGTTATTTTAAGAGTGTTTGATAATATATTCAGCAATCTGAACAGCATTTAAAGCAGCGCCTTTGCGAATCTGATCCGAAACAGTCCAGAAAGATAATCCGTTTTCATTGGTCAAATCTTTACGAATGCGTCCCACATACACAGGGTCGGTTCCTTCAAGACCTAATGGCATAGGATACTCTTTTTTAGATGGATTATCAATCAGTTCCACACCTTTTGCATTCTTGAAAGCTTCACGTGCTTCATTTATCGATACGGGTCTCTCTGTTTCAATCCATATAGCTTCTGAGTGAGCACGCATAATAGGAACTCTAACACAAGTTGCGCTTACCTCTATATTTGAGTGCATAATCTTACGAGTTTCGTGATACATCTTCATTTCTTCTTTTGTGTATCCGTTTTCGGTGAAATCATCCACTTGAGGAATAAGGTTATATGCAAGCTGATAAGCAAACTTGGAAACTGTGGGTTTCACTCCATTCACAAGTTGTTTGTACTGATCTTCTAATTCTTGCATTGCAGTTGCACCTGCTCCCGAGGCTGCCTGATATGTAGCTACATAAACTTTTTTAATGTGTGTTAGGTCCTCAATTGCTTTTAAGGCAATCACTAACTGAGACGTTGTACAGTTGGGGTTTGCAACGATACCCTTAGGACGGTTTAAAGCATCTTGTCCATTGATTTCAGGAACAACCAGAGGTACTTCATCGTCCATTCTGAATGCGCTGGAGTTGTCAATCATTATGGCTCCGTGCTTAGTAATCGTTTTTTCAAATTCAAGTGATGTGGCACCACCTGCTGATACAAATGCAATGTCTATACCCTTGAAATCGTTGTTGTGCTGCAGCTCTTTAACGACAATTTGTTTTCCTTTAAAAGTATATGATTTACCGGCACTTCTTGAAGAACCAAACAGATGTAATTCATTTAGTGGAAAGTTTCTTTGTTCTAGTACCCGTAGCAGCTCCTGACCTACAGCTCCGCTAGTTCCAACAATTGCAATATTCATAATGATTGATTTTATATCTTTACTTTGACAAGTTGTGTATCTTCTTATATCAACTTTTTTAATTAACTCTTTAAAAGAATAATAGCCTAATTACATTCTTCGACCAACTCACAAAGATAGAAAAAAGAGGATTAAATTTTATCTTATTGCTATTTTCTTTGTTATTTTCCCTATTTTTAAGATGTAATAACCTTTTGGCAGTGAAAGAATGTATTCATTTGTACCAGCATTTATCCTTCGGTTATAAACTTTAACTCCCATGATATTATAAATCTCCAAAATATCATTTTTCGGAAGATTTTCTATTATGAGGCGATTATTGGCAAGTTTAATTACAACACTGTCCTGAGAGTTATTTAATTGTTGGGAACCTTTGATATTCTCATAAGAGTAATTTTCTTTATAAGTTGAAAATGTATTGTTTACTGTAGATTCCTGAAAAAATATTGTTTGATTGTTTTCCGTGAATTCATCAGAGTATTGATTTAGTTCAGATATGTAACTATCAAGTTCCGTTATTTGATAGTAAACTTCAGAAGAAAAACACTCTCTTCCGAAGATCATTAAAATAAATATAACTAAATCGAACTGCTTCAAAGTATTAAGTTACATTATAATAAAACTACATCAATTTACCCGGTACAAAATTAGGTGTGTTGAAACTCAAAGTTCAAATATTTTTCCTTCAGATGCAAGTTCCGTTTCAGGAAAAATCAAAGAAGCTTCTTTAAGTAGTACCCCAAGTTCGTTATAGCGAGATGAGTAGTGACCAATTACAAGCTTTTTAACTTTAGCCATCTTAGCAATCTGTGCGGCTTGTCCTGCGGTGGAGTGGAAAGTCTCTTCAGCCCTTTTACTCTCGCTTTCAGCAAATGTAGCTTCATGATACAGCAAGTCCACATTTTTTATATACGGAACAATTTCAGGGGCATAAGCTGTATCAGAGCAGTATGCGTATCTTTTAGCAGGAGTCCCTGGCAGAGTGATCAGCTCATTCTTAATTACCTTACCATCGGGATTTATAAAATCATCGCCACTCTTTATACCCTGGATTAAATGAAACGGAATCTTGTGATAATCAATCATATCCCTTTTAATGTGATTTAACGACTTCTTTTCTTCAAATATAAAACCGTTGGTGTCAATACGATGTTTTAGAGGGAACGATGTTATTTTTATTGAATGATTTTCAAATAGAAGTTCTTTATGCTCAGGATTTAAAGGGATTACATTGATTTTAAAAGTCATGTGTTTATCCATATATTTCAGTAATGGATTAATTAAAAAATCTATTTTTTCATGAGCATAGATATTTAGTTCGGCAGTTCTGCCAAGCATGCTTAGAGTTGAAAGCAATCCCGGTAGTCCAAAAATATGGTCACCATGCAAGTGTGAAATAAAAACAGAGTGCAACTTATTTAAACGAGCATTAAATTTTCTCATTTGAATCTGAGTTCCTTCTCCGCAATCAATCATAAAGAGCTTATCATTTAACTCCACCAATTGTGATGGAGGATTGTGTAGCGTTGTAGGTATAGCCGATCCGCTACCAAGTATGGTAACTCTAAATTTAGTCATGTTATCTTATACCGATAAGTTTGTGTGTTTGCAAACTAAGTGCCCAAATAGGATTATTCTTTATCAATGATATACAGTAATCCACATTTTCTTGAATAATTTTATCATCATCAAAAATCGGGCTTAGCAAATATCTGTTTGTTTTAGGTAATAATGAAATATCAGGAAGAGGATCGCCTTTTTGAATAGGAAACCGCAATTCATCTACCTCAGGAATCAACTCTTTCACCAATTCAAAATTCTGTTTAGGACTGCAGGTAATATAATCGATACCCATTGGGATTCTTTTTGTGCCATTGGTTTCGATAGCCTGCAGATACCCTATCTCTTTAAAAAATCTCACAACCTCGTCAGTGAGCTGCAAAGCCGGTTCACCTCCCGTCCATATAATCCACTTACATTTAAATTTATCAATAGTTTCAAAAACCTCTTCCAAAGTCATTTTGACCCCTTTCTCAAAATCAGTATCACAGAAATCACACGCCAAGTTGCATTTTGCAAGTCTGATAAATATAGAGGCCTGACCGGTTCTTCCGCCCTCACCTTGTAGAGAATAAAATATCTCGTTAACGTTCAGGTTCATATCTCGCCGATGTTTTTGGTGTTTCGCTTACTTCTACAGCATACATCTCAGGGAGCTGAGACTTAAATGTATCAAAAAGCATTTTTGCAATGTTCTCTGCTGAAGAGTTTAACGGTGCCATAATATCATTCAGATTTCTGTGGTCTAGTTTAGTGTTGATATATTCTTTTACTATTTTCAGCTCATTATAATCACGAACAAATCCTTGTTGATTTAGTTTATCTGATTTCAGATGAACAGTGACAACATAATTATGTCCATGCAAACGAGAACAAGGGTGATCTTCCGGTAACCCGAAAAGTGAATGTGCAGCCGAAAAAGAAAATTCTTTACTTATCTTGAACATTTTGTTTCTTTGTTTAATTTTTAATCAGGAGTTTTATTCAAATCTAATTAATTTATATAATTAAAACAAGTCGCTTTGTCTTGTTAATCTATAACATCAAGCTCCAGCCAAGTTTTCAGAGGATAGTGATCTGAGTATTTAACTTTATCTACTTTAGAACGGTAAGCTTTAATGTTTTCGCTGTGCATAATGTAATCTATCCTAAAAAGGAACAGAAATTCGTTGTATGTTATACCCGGACCAAATGCAGTAGATACATAAGCATCTTTCAATCCTCTTTTCATTTGGTTATAAGCATAAGATATGGGAGTATCATTAAAATCACCGCAAATTATCGTTCCTTGTGTATTCTGCGTCTCAATATAGTTTTTTACTTTCTCTACCTGTTTTGCTCTCATGCGGTATGCACTACCTAAACGGCTGCGAATGTTGGTTGTTACAGTCTCCAGTTTGACCGAATCAGTATTTTGTAGAAAATCGCTGTACAATTTTATGTCCTCTTCCTTTATACTGTTAGACTCCAAATGCACATTAGCTACCGTATATTTATTGCCATCAATATTGATAGTGTACACGGTCGCACCGTTATAAGACGACTCAAATACCACTTCGTGTGTATTTTCTATAGGATATTTTGAGAAGCATGCAAGTCCCAATATATGATATTTTCCCGATGATTCAAGACCTGTAATTGAGCGGTATGGATACATATTCAGTTTGCGGTTTACATCTTGTTGAGAGAAAATCGACTGACCTGTTTTACTTACTAGATACTCCTGTAGACAAACAATATCGGCATCAGTCTCTACAATATAATCAAGTATCGGTTGCTCTTTTGAATCTTTATTTCTATCATCCGGAAACCCCTGTACATTATATGAAAGTATATGTATTGCACTATCTGGAGCTTGAGGAGAATTCAAATGAAGAGGAAAAAATGTTGTAATCGGTCGATAACACAACAGTATGGCAACCAAACAAATTGCTGCATATTTCCAGTTGGATATCATCAACCAAAACGCCAAATACCCAATGTTCAACAACAATATAAGACCGAATCCAAGGCCAATATACGAAAAAAGGTTGGTTTTTAGAGTTGATACGTTCCATGCCAGAAAAGAGCTGAAAAGAAGAATAACAGCCATTATATTGGTAATGAAGATCACCAATATAACAACATTCTTTAATCTTCCGATTCTATTTTTTGCTTGCATCAAACAGCTTCTTTTTTTCTTCAGATGTTAACCCGCTGTATCCAGACTTCTTCAGCTTATCCAAAATAGCATCAACCTCCTCCTGCTCCGAACTTTTTCGATAGTTATAATCCCAATCAGTTTCTTTTCTATTGTGAGAAACCTTCATTTTTGGCGTCTTGTTACGCCGTTTAAAAAGACCGACAAACCAGTCAATTAATTTGCTCATCCAACTTGTTATATCTCTCCCATTTTTGTATTGTACGGCAAAATAATATCCTAATATAGCACCACCGATATGAGCAACATGACCGCCAGGATTGGTAGCACTGCTGAGAGACATAAAATCGAGTATAAACGCGAATATTGCGATATATACAATTTTTATCTGCCCTAAAAACAGCAGATTTAAACGCAGGTCCGGCTTGTAGAAAGCTGCCCCCATCACAATTGCCATCACAGCTGCCGAAGCACCAATCATAGATCTGCTTCCCATATCCAGGTAATAGGGTATAGTATTAAAAGCGATCACATATAGCAGAGCACCTGCTAGTCCGCCTAATACATACAAGCTTCCTAAAGTACGACCTGTAAAGTATTGGATAAAGATTTTGCCAAACCAATATAGCCACAACAAATTAAATAGGATGTGAAGAAAACCCTCATGCACAAACATATAGGTTATAGGGGTCCACAATCTATTTGTTAATAATTGTAAATTAGAAGGTACACCCAGAAAAGTTATCAGATTTAGACTATGAACATTAAACAGGGTGAAGACAACATAGACAACTTTTAATATTATAAAGACGAGAACATTGATGAAAATGAGCTTAGTTAGTACATTTCCTGTTTTATACTTCAGTTTCAAATTGTCAATAATGTCAGCCATATCTTCTGTCCTTTTTTCTCCAGTATAAAATCATGAATATCCCGAAAATCATACCTCCTAAGTGAGCAAAATGAGCCACATTGTCGCCAGTGCGGTCTGATATGCCAAAAAAGAGTTCCAACAAGCCATAGCCAATTACAAACCATTTGGCTTTTATTGGAAATGGAAATGGAATTACGAACAACTGTGCATTTGGAAATAGCATTCCAAAGGCAAGAAGAATCCCAAACACAGCTCCAGAGGCACCCACCGTAATCGTATTTACTGCATAAAACATATCCGATGGCATAACTGCACTTAGTCTCAGATACATTACTATAATCTGCACCAGCCCGGCACCAATTCCGGTAATCATATAATAGGCGAGAAAACGTTTAGGTCCCCAAATTTGTTCAAGTGTACGTCCGAACATAAAAACAGCAAACATATTAAAAAACACGTGTGAGAATGAGTAAGGATCGTGAAGGAACATATAGGTTACAAGCTGATATATTCTGAAATGATCTGAAAAGATAAAGTGTAATCCAAACTGCTGAGTAAGATCGATACTTGATCTCCTTAATAAAACAAACTGCGCTACCCAGACTATAACATTAATGATAAGTAAATTTTTTGTTACAGTTGGTAATGCACTTGAAAAGCTATTTCTATAATTGTTCATGATTTGAAATCTGCTGTTGAAGCGCAAAATTACGTATTATTTTGTTGCTTATGTGGTTTTTTGCTACATAAAAAAGGAATTTTCAGAAAAATCAAATACTTTTTATCTTTTTTCTTGATTCTTTTCATTTAATAATCTATATTTGACGCCTAATCAGGGCTTAGCCCACATTTCTAGTTATGTTTAATTTCTTTATTTACGTTTTCTTATGAATAAATCAGAATTAATTAGTGCTATCGCCGAGAAATCCGGCCTTAGCAAAGTTGACTCCAAAAAAGCATTGGACGCAACCTTAGAAACAATCTCCGAAGAAGTAAAAGGCGGTGGTAAAGTTGTATTAGTAGGTTTTGGAACATTCTCTGTTTCAGAAAGAAGTGCAAGAAAAGGTATCAACCCTCGTACTAAACAACCAATTGATATTCCAGCTAAAAAAACAGCCAAATTCAAAGCCGGTTCAGATCTTTCTAATCTCTAAGGATATTGCCACGGAATAAAAAAGGAACAAACTTTATTGTTTTGTTCCTTTTTTATTTACCTTTGCGGTCGATTTCAGACTCCGTAGCTCAGTCGGTAGAGCAATTGACTCTTAATCAATGGGCCGAGGGTTCGAGTCCCTCCGGGGTCACCTGAAAAATAATTTTTTAAAGCTATTAAGCAGTAGATATGTTTAGTAGCTTTTTTTTAATTATAGTAAAAAGTACAATATAAATCTATTGAAAATAATGGATTTAGCTATTCGAGCTTTTTTTAAATTATTCTAACTTTAATAAATAAGAATTATACCTACATTTGTCAAAATGAAAAAGCGTCTTTCCATAACGATACTCTTCTTATCATTTTTGTTTGTTGTATTAGGTCAGAATGTACAACATGAGATGCTATCTAAGGTTGATACGCATCGAAAAAAAGTGGGAGTGGTTTTGAGTGGTGGCGGTGCAAAAGGCTTTGCACACGTGGGTGTATTAAAAATACTTGAAGAAATAGGTATTCCAATAGATTATATTGCCGGTACAAGCATGGGGGCTGTTGTTGGAGGCCTCTACGCTCTGGGTTACTCAACGGATATGATCGACTCATTAATTCAGATTCAGGATTGGAATCATTTGATGGGCGATGATGTTTATCGTGAAAATATTCCGGCTTTAGGACGTAATAATCAAGGCAGATATGTAGTATCGTTACCTTATGATTTACCCTTTGGCGATAGCTCAGGGGGTGTTACTCTTCCTTTAGGAGTATATACCGGCCAGAATATTTACAATTTCTTTTTGAATTCCACAATCGGATATCATAACAATATTAGTTTTGATGATCTCCCTATACCATTTGGTTGTATTTCTGCTGATGTGCGCACTGGCGATGAAATAGTCATGAGAGAGGGTAACTTAGCTGAAGCGATACGTGCAAGCATGGCAATTCCCGGAATGTTTACACCAGTAGAAAAAGACAGTATGCTGCTTATTGATGGCGGTGTGATAAATAATTTTCCGGTTGATCTAGTACGCGAGATGGGGGCAGATATAGTTATTGGAGTAATATTTCCTCCTGATGAAAAAGAAATTGAGCAAAAAAAAGGTACTATTTTAGAAGTAACACAACAGATCTGGAATTTTATTGGTCAGAATAAGCGTAGTAGCAATATTCTAGATACAGATATTTTGATCACCCCTGATGTGCATCCTTTTGGAATGCTCGATTTTCAGAGACCCGCAATTGATACTATCATAGCTCGGGGAGAGGCAGCTGCAATTTTGCACTTGAATGAATTGAAAGATTTGAAACAATCGCTTAGTATTGATGAGGATGCAAATTTTTCTTATAAATCCGATAATCCCTATATAGACCTTGACACGCTCATTATTAATAATATATACGTGGAAGGCATTACACTCAGAGAACAAAGTTATTTGAGCAGATGGATAGATATTCAAGAGGGGAAAGTAACCAGAGCTGAGCTAGATAGAACGATTTCAAAGATATATGGAACAGGGATTTTTAACCGGGTCTATTATAGGTTAGAAGGAGAAAATCCTTTTGATTTGATTTTCATTGTAGATATAAAAAAAACTAATCGGTTAAATCTGGGAATACATTTTGATAGTAACGATATGGCTGCTATTCTTGCAAATACCACGTTAAGATTCAACCGTTCACTCAACTCCATGTTTGATATTTCAGCAAGGCTTAGTCGCAACCCCTATTTGATGATTGACTATTCTATCAACAGTGGAATATTTTTTAAAGGCGGGATTAATTACAAAATTAGTAAAAACGATCTTAGCATTTATAATAGGGGTAAGTTGTTTTATAATCTAGGAATTACAAGAAATAGTCTTAATTTGGTTTTCTCCGAGTTTTACTTCGGAAATATGATGGTGCACCTGGGTGCTCAGATGGAGCATTTCCATTTTTATAAAGTTTTAGGAAGTGTTTTTGAGCCGCCACAGACCGAATTAAACGATCAGCTTTATTTTAATTATTTGCTAAATGGGGTGTATGATAATCTAAATAGTGTTTATTTTCCCACATCAGGTCAGTATTTTTCCTTTCAGTACTCGTTGCACACTGATAATTTAGTGCGCATGAAAGATGAAGCTCCTTTGAGTGTTGTAAGCATGAATTTCTTAAAACCATTTACCATAAGCGATAATATATATATGACACCTCGTGTTGATGTACGATATATAATGAATGACAGTGTACCCAATATCTACCGAAATCTTGCCGGAGGAAGAATAGATGGTCATTATACACCACAACAGATATCACTGCAAGGATCAAAGGGTATGGAATTTTTAGAAAATATGATTCTTTCAACCGATATCGGATTTCATTACAATTTTGCCACTAACCATTATCTATATACTAATCTGAATTTTACTGTTCACAACAATCATTTGCATACACTTTTTGAAGGAGAATCGTTCTTAGGAATTAATTTGGGCTATTCTTATAGAACTGTTGCCGGGCCGCTAAGATTAGAGCTTGGTTATTCAGAATTGTCCCAAAGTTTTCACCCATATGCTAGTTTTGGTTACTATTTCTAATGTGATTTATGTCACATTCTAATGATTGAGCATCACGAGATAACCAGAGATTAATAAAAGAAATATTCCCTTAATTTACCTATAATCAGTTCACTAAATAATATCTGGCGGTTATGGATATTTCCATCTATAATTGCTTAAAAAAAACAGTTTTCCAAACAATGTTAAACTTGCAATGTTTATTTAAACAAATGTTTTAATCATTTGTTTAAGTGATATAGATAAATTGAATGCGGATCCTAAAATTTAAGTATAATGGATAAGGTTACAACAGAACAAAAAATCATTATGGCAGCCGATAAATTATTCACGCAAAAAGGATATGCTGCTACTAAGACCAGAGATATTACCCAAGAGGCAGAAACTAATGTGGCATTGCTCAATTATTATTTTGGCAGTAAAGAAAATCTTTATAAAAAAGTGGTACAGGAGAAGTTCAGATTGTTGCTTAGCACTATTGGTACCGTTTTGTCGGATGAAAGTATTTCCCTAGAAAATAAAATCAAAACGATTACTGAAAACTACACCAATCTATTACTCGAAAATGAGGAGCTTCCCATTTTTATATTAAATGAGCTGACAGTTAACAAGGAACTTTTTAAGGATATTACACAAAATACACGTCAGATAACACAGCCGGTTATTGATAAACAGTTAAAAGAGAGAAATACTGAAATATCTACATCTAATTTAATTGTAAATATTCTAAGCCTTACTATGTTCCCTTTTGTAGCTAAACCATTGATTATTTCATCAGGACTAGTAAAGGAAGAAGAGTTTGCAGATTTTGTTTATGAACGTAAGGAAAAGATTTTAGAGTGGATAATGAAAACTGTCAAAAAATAAAAATAAAAATTATGCAACCTAAAAAACTATTGTTGTTAACGGTTTTTATGACGACGAATATACTGTTTATATCATCTCAGATTATAACCATTGATGAGTGCCAGGAGAAGGCTGAAGCTAACTATCCTGCTGTTGTTCAGTATGGTATTATTGAGAAAACTAAAGAGTATAATATCTCAAACGCCAACAGGGCTTATTTGCCACAGGGGATACTTAGTGCGCAGGGCACGTGGCAGTCAGATGTAACAGGTATAGATCTTAATATAACGGGAGTTGAGATTCCTACTATCGACCGGGATCAATTCAGAATTGTGGCTGAATTTAATCAGCTTATTTGGGATGGCGGAAGAGTTTCAGCACAGAAAAAGAGTATAGAGGCCAATGCGGAGTTAGAAAAGAAGCAGCTTGGAAATGAAATTTATACCTTGAGAGAGCGTGTTAATAACATATATTTCAGTGTATTACTAATAAAAGAACAACTCAATCAACTCAGAGTTCTTGAGAAAGAACTACAGCGCAATTATGATAATGTACAGGTTTATGCACAAAATGGTATGGCTAATCAAACTGATCTGAATGTAATTAAAGTTGAACAACTGAAAACAGGACAGCAGCGTATTAATCTTGAATCAAATTTGGAAGCTTATGTAGGTATGTTGTCAATACTAATTGGCGAACAGCTGAATAGTGATGTTGTATTTGTTAAACCCAATCCTGAGAGCACATTAGTATCATCAGTAATCAACAGACCTGAAATGAAGATGTTTGAAGCACAAGAAAAAGCCGTTGAATCGCAAAAGATGTTGCTCAACGCCCGGATAATGCCCACTATAGGCGCTTTTGCTCAGGGTGGCTATGGTAAGCCTGGTCTGAATATGTTTGATAATGAGTTTACACCTTTTTTTCTGGGAGGTGTACGTGTCTCGTGGAACTTCGGCAACCTATACACTTTGAAAAATGATAAGGCAAAAATCGATCTGCAGAAGTCAACGGTAAATTCACAAAGAGCAACATTTATGCATAATCTGAATGTTGTTATACCTCAACAACAGTTAGAGATTGAGAAATTCAGAAAAACCATGCAAGACGACGATGAAATTATCAGATTGCAGACTCAGATTCGCGAAACGGTGGAAGTAAAGGTTGAAAATGGTACTATGACTGTTTCAGACCTAATGAAGGAGATCAATTCGGAAGAGAGTGTCAAACAGGCCAAGTGCCTTCACGAAATTCAATATCTGATGTCTGTCTATACACTTAAATATACTGTAAATCAGAACTAGTGAATGAATTTACAAGTCTATAAAACAAGAATAAACATCTTATATTAAACATAACATCAAATTATGAAAATATTCAGAATACTTATTACAATATTAATATCATTTCTGCTAATTTCTTGTAGGAATGGAGAAGGTAACTTTGATGCTACAGGATCGTTTGAAGCAACAGAAGTTATTGTCTCCTCCCAAGCAAATGGTAGGATTTTAGAATTAAGCCTGAATGAAGGTGCCCAATTACAACAGGGACAAATGGTAGGAGTTATTGACAGCACACAACTCTACCTCCAAAAGATGAGTCTTCTTGCCAATGCAAAAGGTGTAGTTGCTCAGCAACCCGATATAAATGCTCAAACAGCTGCTTTGCGTGATCAGATAAATACCTTGAATCGTGAAAAAGCAAGGGTTGAAAGACTAGTATCCGCCAACGCCGCCAATCAAAAACAGCTAGATGACATTGAATCTCAACTCGAAGTTGTGGAAAGTCAGCTCTCTGCGCAAATATCAACTTTGCAAAAGAGTAGTGCTCATATTTCGGCACAAAGTTCCACTTTAGATATTCAAGTTGCACAACTTAACGATCAGCTTGAAAAGACCCTTATAATAAGTCCTATTTCAGGAACAGTACTCAATAAATACGCTGAAGTAGGTGAACTGGCTACTATCGGTACACCTCTTTTTAAAATTGCGGATATAGAAGAAATGTTTTTAAGAGCGTATGTTACCAATGACCAGCTTGCACAAATAAAACTCAACGATCAAGTTACAGTAAGTGTGGATGACGGAGATGGAGGAATGAAGTCTTACACAGGTACAATAAGTTGGATATCCGACAAGTCAGAGTTTACACCAAAAACAATTCAAACCAAAAACGAGCGTGCAAACTTAGTTTACGCAATCAAAATTGCTGTGCCCAACGATGGCTTTCTGAAGATTGGCATGTATGGAGAAGTGAAATTTTAATAAGATGATAGAGGTCAAAGATTTATATAAAAGTTACGACAAAAGTGGTAAAATAAATGCTCTTAACGGAATCTCCTTCAAAGTAAATGACGGAGAAATATTTGGAGTGATTGGTCCTGATGGTGCCGGAAAATCCACTCTTTTCAGAATTCTCATCTCACTTATTTTACCCGACAGCGGTTCGGCAATAATGAATGGATACGATGTGATGAAAGATTACCAAAAAATCAGAAAAATTATTGGTTATATGCCCGGTAAATTCTCGCTGTATCAAGATTTAAGTGTAGAGGAAAATCTGAAGTTTTTTGCCACACTCTTTAATACCACTATTGAAGAAAACTATCACCTTATTAAAGATATATACCAGCAGATAGAGCCATTTAAACAGTGGCGTGCGGGTGCTCTTTCGGGTGGTATGAAACAGAAACTTGCATTAAGTTGCGCACTTATTCATAAACCCGAAATTCTTATTCTTGATGAGCCCACAACAGGTGTGGACCCGGTATCCAGAAAAGAGTTCTGGGATATGCTAATGAGGTTAAAAGAACAGGGAATTATTATACTGGTTTCAACAGCTTATATGGATGAAGCGAGCAAATGCGACCGTATTGCACTCATTCGTGAAGGCAAATTCATAGCCTCCGACACTCCACAAGGTATAATTGATGATTATTCAGAGGTTTTGTGGGCTGTGGAAGGTGGAAAAATGTCGGATATTCTTAGTGAATTACGAAAACACGAAAAGATTAAGAGCAGTTTTGCATTTGGAGACAAGATTCATATTACTGTAAATAGTGGTTTGCAAACCGAAGAACTGTTGCACTATCTTATGGAAAAAGATTTCAGAGATGTAAGCATTGCTCCTATACTACCTACAGTAGAGGATTGTTTTATGGCCTTAACAGATTAATAGTATGGGTAAAAAGGTAATTGAGGTATCAAATCTGACCAAAAGGTTTGGCAATTTCACCGCCGTAGATCATATCACCTTTGATGTTGAAGAGGGAGAGATTTTTGGCTTTTTGGGTGCCAACGGAGCAGGAAAGACAACCGCCATGCAGATGTTGTGTGGAATTAGTATGCCCACGGCAGGAAAAGGAAGCGTTGCCGGTTATGATATCATTAAAGAGAATGAGTTAATAAAACGAAATATTGGATATATGAGTCAGAAGTTCTCATTATATGAGGACCTAAAAGTTTGGGAAAACATCCGACTATTTGGAGGTATTTATGGTCTTTCTGATAATGTAATTACAGAAAAAACCAACTCCTTACTTAAGCAACTGAACTTTGAAGAAGAGCGAAATACCTTGGTTAAATATCTACCTCTAGGTTGGAAACAGAAGCTGGCATTTTCAGTGGCCATTTTTCATGAGCCTGAGATTGTCTTTCTGGATGAGCCGACAGGTGGGGTTGACCCTGCAATGCGACGACAATTTTGGGAAATGATATATGATGCTGCCGACAGAGGTATCACAGTTTTCGTAACAACTCATTATATGGATGAAGCTGAATATTGTAATCGTGTATCAATCATGGTGGATGGTCGTATCGATGCACTTGATACACCTGCCGCCTTACGTAAACAATTTAATGCGAATACAATGGATGAAGTCTTCAGAAAACTAGCACGTAAAGCAGAAAGAGATTAAAATGAAACAATTTCTTGCATTTATAAATAAAGAGTTTCTGCATATTATTAGAGACAACAGAACACTTCTTATAATAATAGGGATGCCTATAGTGGAGGTCGTCCTGTTTGGTTTTGCCATAAATATGGAAGTACAGAATATTCGTGTCGCTTTTTATGACCCTACCCCTGATGTCATTACCACAGGTATTGCAGAACGAATAAAACAAAATCCTAATTTTAATTATAAGGGTAATATGCAGTCGATGGATGAAATGGAAGAGTATTTGATAAAAGAAAAACTCGATCTTGCTGTCGTATTTCAGCAGAATTTCCAGGAAGAACTAATTCATTCAGGATATGCAGCCGTTCAATTGCTCGCAAATAGTGCCGACCCTAATCGTGGCTCCATCTCGGCAACTTACGCCACAGCAATAATTGTCGGGTATCAGCAAGAGCATGTGAACCTAATGCAGGTCCCTTTTCAAATACAGACCGAAAATAGAATGATCTATAACCCACTCATGAAATCATCCTACATGTTTGTGCCGGGTCTGATGGGTTTGGTGCTCATGATTATATGTACAATTATGACTTCTGTTTCTATCGTAAGAGAAAAAGAAAGAGGAACAATGGAAGTGTTGCTTGCTTCACCCTTAAAACAGGGAACAATGATTTTTGCCAAAACTATCCCGTATATGGTGATTTCGTTTATCGACTTTATTATTATTCTTTTGCTAAGTTATTTTATATTGGGTGTACCTGTCAAAGGGAGTTTGATACTGTTGTTTTTAGTCGCACTGATTTATATTTCTTTGACGCTGATATATGGACTAACAGTATCAACGCTTGTTGATAAGCAGATCAATGCGGTTATTGTATCGTCTATAACTGCAATGGTTCCTGTGCTGATACTCTCGGGAATGATTTTCCCGGTAGATAATATGCCTATTGTGTTGCAAGCCCTATCAACTATCGTACCTGCACGCTGGTTTATAGACGCAGTACGTAAAGTTATGATTCAAGGGCAAGGATTTATTATAATCTGGAAAGAGATACTCATAATGATAGGGATGATGCTTTTTCTTTTGATGGTTACCATTGTAAATACTAAAAAGAGGTTAGAATAAAATATATTGATAGAGATTTGTTGATATAGCGATAAAATCTCACAAATGAAATATGAAAACATTAAAGTTTTTAATAGAAAAAGAATTTAAACAGATGTTCAGGAATCCTCTTATTCCTAGATTAATAATAATGTTTCCTATTCTGATGATACTGGTCTTTCCATGGGCTGTAAGTTTTGAGGTTAAAAATATCAAAATAGATGTGGTAGATCATAGCAAAAGTAGTTACTCCAAGAGACTTACAGATAAAGTAGCTGCATCACAGTATTTTATTCTTAACGATACGCCAATAGATTATCAAACTGCCATGCTCAATATGGATAATGGTAAAACAGATATGATACTTGAGATTCCGGCATCGTTTGACAAAGAAATCGTTAAAAGTCGCACCTCATCAGTAGGTGTTGCAGTAAACTCTGTGAATGGTACTCTGGGACTATTAGGTAGTAATTATATAATGCAGATTGCGAACGCGTTCTCGGAGGAACTTCGTGGTGAACTTATAAATACTCTGTCACCACAAGCAAAAGCATCAGTAATGAATATTCCTCAGATAAATATAATACCTCAATATAAGTACAATCCGCAACTCGATTATAAAAACTTTATGCTTCCCGGCTTCATGGTATTACTTCTTACAATATTGTGCGGAATTTTACCTGCACTTAATATCGTGATGGAAAAAGAAAACGGCACCATTAACCAGATTAATGTAACGCCGGTAAGTAAAGTTAGTTTTATACTTGCAAAGCTCATACCTTATTGGGTTGTTGGAATAATTGTAATGATCATTTCTGTGTTTTTATCTTACCTTATATATGGCCTTTGGCCTGCCGGAAGTGTAATTGCAATTTTGTTCTCAGCAATAGTCTTCATATTATCCATTTCAGGTTTGGGGATTATAGTATCCAACTATTCCGAAACAATGCAACAGGCCAGTTTTTTGGTAATGTTTTTTATATTAATTCTTGTACTTTTGGGTGGCATGTTTACACCAGTTTCAAGTATGCCGGTATGGGCACAAATTATTGCAGCTGTAAACCCTTTCAACTACCTAACTTTAACATTTCGCATGCTTTATCTCAATGGAAGCACTCTTGCAGATGTGTCGGGCAACTTGTTTGCTATGATACTGATTGCTACGGTTTTAAATGGGTGGGCTGTGCTTAGTTATAAGAAGAGAGGTTAATTGTTTAAATAATAATTTCTACTTTATATTAATTTGAAAATAAAAGTAAAGGAAATACCTCAACTTAAGATCACTTATAGATAGCTTATATGCATATAAGCTATCTATAAGTAATCTATAAGTATTGTGTGGCAAAAGTACAGCTTAAAATTACTCAGGTGAATGACATAATGTGAAATGTTATTATCGTAAAATTTCTATTTTATAATAGTCCGGTGTTCGTAAACAATATAACTTAATAATTGGCAATCAATAATAAAAAAATGTATATTTGCGACAACTATGTTAAGTAAAAGTCAATGCAATTTGTCCGTTTTATTATATCTACGTTGATATTACTGTTCCTATTTTCATCATGTTCTAAAAGAGCGGAAGATATCAAGCTAAATCTTGTTTTATCATCCTGGGATAGAGTAATAGACAAAGACCCGGGACTTGTGTCGGATAGTCTTAAAACATTGGCAATATACAACATGAACAGACCCAATAGGGCATATTATAATTTGCTGAAGGTGATATCTGACGATAAGACTTATGTTGACTTTACCAGCGACTCATTGATTAATTTAGCAACTGATTATTATAAAACTCATGATCCTAAAAATCCTAATCTAATAAGAGCACTTGCATATCAGGGAATAGTTCGTACACGAATGGGAATAATGGATAGCACTGTTTATGAACCTCTCAGAGAGGCTGAAAGTCTGTTTAACGCCTCAGTTAATCCAAATCCATCGCTTGGTTATCTTATTAACTACTTTCTTGGTAATATAAATTATAACGGCAGAAACTATTTGTCGGCCAATGAACATTTTCAGACAGCAATTAATTATTCTCATATTGAAAGAGATTCTGTTCACTTATTTGATACCTATTTGGCAATATTTTGGAATGAGATGCAACAGAGAGATCTTGTAAAAGGGAAAAATTATCTTGATTCACTGTCAGCATTCTATAATCGCTTACCAGATAAGGACTATTTTATTTTAAATGCACAGTCTGTATATTATGATGTTGTAGGAGATCCAGTTAAGGCATTGGAGAGAGAAAAAGCAAAATTATCCTTGACAAGAACGCAAGAGAACATTGATATTTCAAGGGTTTATTATAATGTTTCGAGTAGGTATGTGGGCCTTCAAAGCTTGGATAGCGCTATGCTATACGCTCAAATCGCTTTGGATATGATTGCTGATAGTACCTATAGACATAATTATCTTTATCACTTAAAAATCGCTGACATTGCCGAAATGCAGGAGAATTTCACTATGGCAAACAGCTACAGGAAGAAAGCATTTGAGATGTATATAAATTCTGCACAGGATAGGTTTAATACTCAAATTGCGGAGTTTGAAAAAAGATATGATCTCACTGAATCTGAGAATGAGGCACTTATAGCTCGTCAGCAGAGTCTAAGAGTCATAATTGGAGCGCTTATTCTTGTCATAATACTGATATTTATATTAATGTATGCAAGAAAGGTTAAAAGGCTAACTCAAATTAAACTTATGCAGGCAGAAGAAAAAATGAGACATCAGGAAATGCAGGCTGAGATTATGAGAGAGGAGGAGGGTAAGCGTAAATGGCTCTTGCAGTTATATAGTAATATTTCGGACAGGCTTACTTTCCTTCAGGGGGAGTTCGAGAAGCTTACGCAGAGATATGTATCTTCTCAACCTAAAATATATAAAGAAATGCAGACTATATTGAAAAACACGGATACTGATCTGCGTGATATCAATAGAACACTTTCTCCGGATGAAGACACTTTTTATAGCTATACTCATTTAGTTGACGACAAAGGGGTTTTGAATGCTATAGAAAAGTTGATGTTGATGCTTATTGCTTGTGATGCAGACAATCGTCAACTAGCTACTTTTTTGAATACCACTGTTGAAAGTGTTAGGGTAAGAAAATCGCAATTAAAGAAGAAAATGACCGTAAATAACCTTGATATTTCGCTTTTTAATGATTGGAACGACAATAAATAGCGTTAAAAAGGACAACGTCAAAACACTAATTACCAAACTTTTAGATTGAAGAGTGCCGTTAAAAAATCAAATGGGTATTGTTTTTTTTGGTAATAGTGAGTTATTTTGTGTTGGTAATCTCCAACCATTTAAAATATTCAATAATATGAAAAAAACAGGTTTCGTAATTTTTTTAATGACAGTGTGTATTACACTTGCATTTTCTTCTACTACAAAGAACGAAAATAAAGTAAAAGATAACTGGGAAGATGTAATAGAATTGAGCAGAGAGGGTGGAACAACCCGTATAGCAAGAACGTTAGGTATTCAATCATTTTCTGTTAAAGCTGAACCTGTTGTTGAAGCTTTTATGGTAAAGAATGCTGTAACAGTTTCGGTGCAGAATTATAACGGACCGGTATTTGTGGAAATCTACGGAACAAAAGGAGCTACCTCTTCTTTTATCGACGTATTTCATAACGGTGTTGGCGTGGTTAACCTTTCGGGACTTGCAGCAGACAAATATAAAGTTCGTGTTACATTGGGTGATATAACTTTTACAGGAACAATTTATAACGATAAATATGGAAAAAGAAAATAATTTAATAAGTAATGTACGTAAGTACTTTCTAACAGATGTTGAGTCTTGCACTTTTACCTTTTTGGATGGAATGACAAGTAAGGTTAAACCTAACTCAGAAAAGGAAATTGTACTTGTTAAACTTATTCCACACTCATCAAAATCAAAGAAATTTGAAGATAAAGTACTCAAGAACTATATGTCAACAAGAAATGTATCGCAATTATCTGATTTGTGTAACTATACTTGTGTGAGAACATTTACACGTCATTTTAAAAAGGTCTTTGGACAAACTCCTTATCAGTGGATGCTAGATCGTAAAATGGAGGAAATTAGGTCGCTTGTACTCAACTCGGATATAAGCATTACGGAAATTGCGGAGATGTATGAATTCAAGAGTGTCTCGCATTTGGTGAATCTTTATAGTAAACGATTCGGAAATTCTCCACTTAAAAGCAGATTATTGGATGCTATCTGACCTCTACTTTTTTATTATTCATCGAACACAATCTTTATCTGATTAATTCAATAATACTTTTTTAACACGGTTTATCCGAAAAAAGAGGCTGTCTCATAATGAAGTTTTACTTCGTGAGACAGTTTCTTTTTTTGTACTATTTTGTGAGGAGAAAAAAGTCGGTGAAGAAATTGTCGCCATAATATTTAATATAGTAGAATTGTCAAACCATTATAAATAAACCAGATATGATAACCATTACGGGAGTTGACCCAAATATGATTGCCAATAACTTGGAGTCGGTCTATCCTACACATACGGGTGAGATAGTAAAGGATGAGATAGAGTATAGGGGTATTTCGCAACGCAAGTTAGCGATGCAAATGGATGTGTCGTACACACAACTCAACGAGGTGCTGAACGGAAAGAGACCGCTTAACACTGAGTTTGCATTGCTTATCGAAGCTGTCTTGGATTTGCCGGCTGAGCCTTTGCTGAAGATGCAGGCGCGTTACAATTTGATTGTCACCAAACGAAATGCAAAGTTTGTTGAGAAGTTGAATAAGGTCTGTAAAATTGCTTCAATGCCTTAGTCCCTCTAAATCACCTCCTTAATCCACTTCAACATTTCCTCCAGCGCCCGTGGCGAGAAAGTTTGCTCTATCTGTTCGTATTCGGTGGGGAGACCCGTTGTCGTTTCTTGAAACAAGTGATTGAGCCCTTCCAGTTCCACTATTTTGTACTTTTTGTTCTTTGCCTGCTTTAGGGCTGTTTCGATGGCTGAAAGGTTTTCTTTGGCAGGCACTTGCAGATCGAGTGAGCCGTTGAGTGCCAGAACGGGAGTTTTTAGTTTTCTAAGTACGGTTGCGGGATCGTGTTTAATGAAGTAACGCACCCATGGCTTTTCAAACTGTGCTAATGCTGAGTTTTTCTGCTGTTCAACTTGTGCTTTCATCGCTTCATCAGTCAGATTGTTTTCCTCGGCAAAGTTATCAAAGTAATCACTGATAAGTGCTTTCCAGTTATCACCCTCTTTGCTGTTTAATATAATATTATATAGGTCATAATTGATTTTTG
The DNA here is from genome assembly GCA_964484665.1 of uncultured Proteiniphilum sp. Lineage (GTDB taxonomy): Bacteria > Bacteroidota > Bacteroidia > Bacteroidales > Dysgonomonadaceae > Proteiniphilum. The sequence continues at coordinate 44,711 of CAZAFR010000004.1, forward strand.
TCACCTGCTCAATCGCTTCGTCGGGAACTCCCATTGCCTTTGATATAGTGCGTGTCTGCATTATCAGCAGATCATCGCCACGCACACCTGTGCCGGCAAGTAGTACAATGAATGATACTTTTTTGTTGCGCTCTGCCACCATTGGTGCAATAACTCCGCCTTCGCTGTGACCTATCAGACCAATTTTCTTTTTATCTATATCTTTTCTGCTCAATAGGTATTTAAATGCTGCTTCTGCATCGTTTGCAAAGTTTTCGCTTGTTGCCGATTCAAAGTCTCCGCCCGATTGAGCTGTGCCCCGGTCATCAAATCGTAGTACGCCGATACCGTTGCGTGTCAGATAGTCGGCTATTACTAGAAAGGGTTTGTGTCCCAATATCTCCTGATTTCGGTCTTGTGCCCCGCTGCCACTAATAAGAACTACTACGGGGTGTTTACCTTTATCTGAAGGCAGAGTGAGAGTTCCTGCTAGTGTGATTCCCTCTTTCTTATTCTCAAAAGTCAGGTCCTCGGTATAGTAGGGATAGGGTTGTTGAGGTTCTTGCGGACGACTTGGAGGAGAGGGTTTGTCCGCAGTTCTGTTTAGGTCGAGTGGAAGGTTCATCCCCGATTGTGTGAATAGGCCTTCTGTTTTATCGCCGTTCAAAGTGCCTGAGTAGCTAACGCCCATAGATTTTATTGAGATGTTTAGTTTGTTGTTGTCAAAGATCACCTCATCGCAGGGAATTCCGTATGCTCCCTGATCGGGACTGTCCATTGTGCCCAAATAGCCAAGCTCAGTTTCATCAATGTTGAAAACAATAGTCAGCTCAGTGTTTATCACTTTCAGCTTACCGCTCCACACGCCGATGATGTCTTGTGCCGGAAGTGATAGTGAGATAAATAGCATGATGATTGGAAATAGAAGTTTCCCTAGAGTAGGATTAAATTTAAAGCACTTCATGATTAATGTTTTATGAGGTTGGTGGTAGTTATCTTTTATCTTTCGTCTCTTATTTGTGGGTATAAAGATAAATGCTTGCCCTCATTTTAGCAAACAAAACAACAATATAACTCACTTGTACATTAATAATAGTAATAATTGCCAAAAGCTAACCGCTAATTCACAATCACACTCAACCCGTTAAGCACAATCTGCTTTTATCGCGTAGTTGTCCGCAGGGAATAATGTCACGATAGTGTCTGTAGTAGATACCCAAATACAGTGACAGTGGCGGTGGCAGAGTAGGTGGCTGGTAGTGTTTTTGTTTTGCATGATATTTGATCATATTTATATGCATCGTAGTAATAGATTGTGTGAGTTTAGGTGTGTAAGGATGAGTTGTACAAAGGAGGTTTTGAAAACTGTTGGTGGCGGTATATCAAAATTTAAAATAAAGGATTTATTATGAACAACAAAAATCAAATTAGAGAAGACATTTTAGCTCAAATCAAATATTTGTAGCAAAGTCTTCGTAGGGGCTCTGTCGCTTATCAAGCTACCAGAGTTAACAAAATTCATTCATTGAGATCAATCTTACGTAATGCCTGCTAAAATGAAAGTGTAAGCACTACTATGCATATTGATTGAAAAACAATCAATAATGCTTGTTTTTAGAAAATTAGAATTACTAGTATATAATTACAAAAGGCTGTCTCATAATACAATCTGAGACGGTCTTTTTCTATGTCATGATAAAAGTAAATGAATAGAACGATTTACAAAAGGGGTAAAAATTAAGAAGTAGAATATAGAAATAGTGTTATGCTTATCTAAGTTTTAAGATTTTGACATTTTTATACCACACTTCAGAATTATGATTTTGAAAATCAATATGTCCAAAAGGAGATTTCATGAAAAAGGGATTGTCTTTCCACTTTGAATCTGCTACTCTGGCTTTCCAATCATCAGAACCTATTTGGCACTGCATAACAATAATATCGTTGACCCAATGTGTTATCAATCCATTTGAAATTCTAATTCTGCCGCTGTTCCACTCCATGGCAGGTTTTATTATCTTATTTGTTGAGGGTGGATAAACATCGTATAAAGATCCCACTGATGTTTTACTGAAATTCTCTGTTTCTCCATATATCTGATATTCTGCTCCGGTTTGATAAGGTTTATTCCACTGATATCCTTCTCTTGCCCTGTAAATTACTCCACTGTTTCCTTTTTCTTTTATTTTCCAATGGAATTTTAGATCAAAATCTTCAAATCTCTCAACTGTTATTAGGTCTTCCTTTCCTGTAATTCCATCACAATAAATTGCATTATCATTAACGGACCAAGACTTGGGTGTATCTCCATTATATGCCTTCCATCCATTTAATGTTTTCCCATCAAATAATAATTCCCATCCTTGTTCAAACTCTTCTGGTGTTAAAGTATTATCATTTTGTTGAGCAGATAGTATTGTTGAGGATAGAAAGAAAAATAGAAAGAAAAATAGAAAAATGTTTTTTAATTTAATCATATCAGTAATTTTTAATTGTTTATAATTTCCAACCGTCCCTATATTCGTGCTTAATCCAATTTTCACACATATGAAGGGCATTCCATTTTACCCATTTCTGAGAATTTCGATGTATATTTCTGGTGATGATATCACTTGCGAATGGTGATAATTCAGCAGTTGTTAGTTCTTCGTTGGGAGATATATTGGTTATCCTCAAATTTTCACTATCCCATTGGAGAGTTTTTTGAAGTGATTGTAACCGTACGGCAAGATTTCCCATTATAACCATTTCATTGAAAGGTCCTGCATAACTGAAGTCAGATGCTGGTTTATCTCCAGTCTTACAACAATCGACAAAATGCATTTCATGCCTTCCTCCTCCTAATTTATTGTCGGGAATCCTGGGCAATTTCACTTTAATCTCCGGTTTAAAAACAGCTCCATTTTTATAAGTAACCCATTGTCTCCCATAACTCTCTGCAATGAGTGTAGCTTCAGATCCAACAAGCATGAAACCTCCATCAGGATTCATTGGGGCATCGTAGGGTAGATCATATGGGCGCGATGGCATCAAACCTCCATCGTACCATGTTAGTTCTAATTCCGGGAGTTTGCAATTGTTTAAATCTTCTCTTGCAGGAAATTTGTAACTCACTTTTGACGAAACTGGTGCACTTTCAGTATTGACAAGGGAGGAAGAGGCTTGGAATGCAATGGGCTGACCAAGTTTTAATGCATAATAAGGGACATCGAGTAAATGACAACCCATATCGCCCAGAGCTCCTGTTCCAAAATCCCACCACCCACGCCAGATCCATGGATGATATTCAGGATTATAATCGCGCATAGGAGCCGGTCCTATAAATAAATCCCAATCTAAAGTGTCAGGAACAGGTATTTTTAAAGATGGCTTTGGCATACCTTGTCGCCAGATAGGTCGATTTGTCCATACATGCACTTCCCTTACACTTCCCAGACAGCCACTCTGCACTACTTCAGCTACTTCGTAGACTGTGTCAGCTGAATGGCCCTCATTCCCCATTTGAGTTGTCACTCCTGTCTTTTTCGCTAGCTGAGTAAGATATCTTGATTCCCAAACAGAATGTGTCAGAGGCTTCTGAAGATAGATATGTTTCCCCGATTCCATTACTGCTGCAGCAATCACTGTATGAGTATGGTCGGGAGTTGCAATTACTACAGCATCTATATCTTTCTGTTTTTCCAACATTATTCGAAAATCTTTATATCTTACAGCCTTAGGATAAGATTTGAAGACTTCATTAGCGTAGTCGTAGTCACAATCACACAAAGCAACAATATTTTGTCCTACCATATTTTTGAGGTTTACTTTGCCTTTACCTCCAATTCCGATTCCGGCAATATTGAGCTTATCACTTGGAGTAATATGACCTAGCCCTGAAATGGTATAACTTGGCAGGATTGAGAGTGATAACCCTGTAAGACTTGCATTTTTTAAAAAATCTCTTCGTTTCATATATTCATGTATTAGCTTATGTTGTTGTTTCTATTGTGCTCTTATTTTCTTAATGAAAACTCCTTTATATCCACACAGATAAACATCATACTTGGTAGTATAAGTATTATTGGATTTTATGTAATGATCGTTTTTAGGGCTTTTTTACACAACAAAGTAATTGTTTTTTATCAAGTGTTTTCCTTTATATTTCGCATGTTTATGCTCAAAAAGCGTAAAAACAATGATTGTGAGTTTACTTAACTATGTAAGTCTATATACATCCGCCCAGACTTATAGGTCTGGCAGTGTTTAAAAAAACGAATATTAAAGGATTCTTTATTGGTAATAATAATTTAAATAAATAGTTCTATTATCCCTTTCTATCACTTTGGGAAAATTAAACCGGACAGTAGTGAAATTAAAGATATTATTATATCCACCTCATGTATGCAAAGTCCATTCTGTGTGGTAGGTCGCTATTCTTAGGATACACACGCAGCCCGTACTGATGAGTACCCGGATCGTTCAGCGACTTATTAGTTTCAAAATAGAGTAGACTACCTTCAGTTTTTACTAAATCAAATTCGTAAGATTCTACGAACTGTGGAGTTTTACTAGAAGTATCAATATCCACAACCACACATTCAACTGCCAAATCACATTTAAGTTCTTTTCTGTCAATAACAACTTTGCCATTTATTTCCTTATTACCATTACTCATTTTCTGATTTGGGTTAAACTCTAGCTCTATAACCTCAAAAGAATCCCATTTTGAAGCTGTATCCTCTTTCCAGGCAACAATCTCTTTAGCTTTGGCATAATTGTTGGCACGAAGTATTTTTGAACGATTGGCAAGCTTATTATAAAAACGCTCGAAATAATCATCCATCATTCTTTTTGTAGTGCATTTTGGAGCAATCATCGCCATCGACTTCTTGATATACTGTACCCATTCGTGAGAATAGCCATTACTGTTGCGTGCGTAATATAAAGGTATGATTTCATTCTCTAGCATCGAGTAGATAGTGGATGCATCAAGTTCATCCTGAAACTCCTGATTATCATAAGTCCTTTTTTCGGTCAGAGCCCAACCTGCGCCTTCTACATAACCTTCGTACCACCATCCATCGAGTATAGATAGATTAAGTACACCATTCATTTCGGCCTTCTCGCCCGAAGTGCCCGATGCTTCTTGTGAACGAGTGGGTGTATTGAGCCATATATCGACACCTGAAACGAGTCGTTTAGCCAGTCGCATATCATAATTCTCAAGGAAGATGATCTTACCAAGAAACTCAGGACGTCTTGAGATTTCAACTATCTGTTTAATCAATCCCTGGCCACCACCGTCGGCAGGGTGTGCTTTACCTGCAAAAATAAACTGAACAGGACGGTTTGGATTGTTCACAATTTTAGACAATCTATCAATATCGGTAAACAGTAGGTGAGCACGTTTGTAGGTTGCAAATCTTCTGGAAAACCCTATAAGTAAGGCATTAGGGTTTATCTCTTCAAGGATATTCATTATCCTTGAAGGAGCAGCCTGATTTTTCAGCCAGCCCTCTTTGAACTCTACTTTTATATAATCTACTAGTTTTTGTTTAAGATGTGAACGTAATTCCCAAAGTTCATCATCACTTACATTCCAGATGTTGTTCCACAGATCGTGGTTAGACTGATCTTCAAAGAAGTTAGGACCAAAATGTTTTGAGTAAAGTTCTTTTACTGATGATGTAGCCCAGCTTGGTAGGTGAATACCGTTGGTAACGTATCCCACATGCAGCTCTTCGGGGAAGTAGCCACTCCAGACAGGTTGGAACATTTTCTGTGAAACAGTACCATGCAATTTGCTCACTCCGTTCACCTCTTGTGCTGTATTGAGTGCAAATACACTCATAGAGAATTTTTCATTTGAACCGGGGTTGGAGCGACCCATATTCATAAATTGCTGCCAAGGAATTCCTATCTTTTGAATTAACGGTGCCATATATTTACCGATGAGAGCTTCATCAAAATAGTCATGCCCTGCGGGTACCGGTGTGTGGACTGTATAGAGTGAAGAAGCACGTACAATTTCGAGAGAAAGATTAAATGGAAGTTTTTCTCCTACAACGTAATCGTGAAGACGCTGCACATTTATAAACGCTGCGTGTCCTTCATTCATATGATAAACATCTTTTTTGATGCCAAGTTTGTTAAGAAGTAAGATTCCACCGATTCCAAGTAAATATTCTTGTTTCATACGATTTTCCCAATCACCACCATAAAGCTGATGAGTGATTGAGCGGTCATATGAACTGTTTTGATCGAAATCTGTATCCATAAGATATAGATTTATACGACCTACAGCTACTTTCCATATGTATGAGTATATTGTCCTATCGTGAAACGGAACTTCCAATATAACCGGTGAGCCATCTTCATTCATAACCTGCCTAATAGGGAGATTACCAAAATTTTGAGCTTCGTAATTTGCTATCTGCTGACCGTCTACTGAGAGTGTTTGAGTGAAGTAGCCATACTTGTATAGGAACCCCACAGCAGTCATATCAACCCTACTGTCACTTGCTTCTTTTAAGTAGTCGCCTGCCAGAATTCCCAATCCGCCTGAGTAAATTTTCAAAACGTGGGATAGTCCATATTCCATGCTGAAATAGGCAATACTTGGGCGTTCGGTGTTATATGGAACGCTCATATATCTCTTAAACTGGGTGTAAACGAGTTGAATACGTTCAACCAGTTCGGTATTCTTAATTGTTTTTTCAGTAACCTCTGAACGAAGGTTTTGCAACATCACAACTGGATTCTTGCCACTTTTTTCCCATTCTTCGGGATCTAAAGTCTCTAAAATGGCTTTTACTTCTTCGTTCCAGACCCACCAAAGATTATGAGCAATCTCTTCTAATGGTTGCAGCTCGGGAGGCAGTATTGCATGGACATGAATATCTCTCCAAACCGGACTATTTGAATAATTTGATTTAATAATCATTGTTGTTGGTTTTAATTATTTTATTTCTGATTTATGATGATAACCTATTAATTCTAAAAGAAAAACTAAACAAAGATAACTCATTTAATCTGAATTAAGTTTATAAGGTTTGGATAATCTTATAAACGAATTATGCAATGCTTTGCTATAAGCCTCACGATAATATTTGATAAAATGTGCCCAGTCGGCTTTGTTGGATAATTCTGCCGCACTTTCTTTTAACATTGTTATCTGTTCACTGCTTTTTAAAGAGTAATCATAAATAATGGATGCAATCTCTTCACTCACTTCAGTATAATTATCATCATTACGATAAATTACTTCAATACCATCACTGAGCCCCGGCTTGGTATCTCCTTTTTTCTTTGCCCACACACCAAAGCCCGAAAGTGTTGTGGTTATGGTGGGTATCGAGAATGCTACACTTTCGTGAGGAGTATATCCCCAAGGCTCGTAATATGACGGAAAAATAGATATATCCAAGCCTATGAGTAGATCGTAATAATCATAATTGAAGATACCATCATTGCCATTAAGGTATGAAGGTACAAAAATAATTTTTACTCTATCGTCGGGTTTATTGCAGAAACCTACATGTTTGAGATGATTTACAACGCTGTCGTGTTGTGGTTCCATAAGTTCGTGGGTTACAAAAGGACATTTACTCTCTGTATTGAGTTTTGTACCCGTTTTGCCATTCTTTGTGCTATCTGTCATAAGTGATTGCAGATCTTTACGTGGTCCTTTTATCCATGCCGGCACCATTATTAATCCGATAACATCGCGTGTTAGTTCAGTCATCGATTGCAGGTGTTTAAGTGAATCTATAAACAAATCTATTCCTTTGTTTTTATATTCATATCTTCCGCTGATTCCAACAAGTAGGGCGTCTTTGTGAACCGAGTGGCCAATCGTTTTTTCTGCAACTTCGAGGAGTATTTTTCGTGCGTTTTTATGTTTCTTAGTGTATTCGTTGCCTTTGGGAATGAAATCTTTTTCAAAACCATTTGGTGTTACTACATCAGGTCTACGTTGCAGAAATTGAGCACACTCCTCGGCGGTAATATCGCTAACAGTGGTAAAGCAATCGACATTTAGTGCTGCTTTTTTTTCAATGGAATGCTTGGCTGTCATGTTTAGTTGACGTGCCATCTGATCGCCGTTGTACTCGTGGAGGTGACCGTATAATGGCAGGTTGTTGCCGGCAATGGAGCGACCTATTGATGTGGCATGGGTTGTGAACATCGTGGCTATTTTCGGTACAGCTTTCTTAATGTAGAGTGCGCCTGCGCCAAGCATCCACTCATTAAAATGGGCTATAACGTTGAAAGATTCGAGATGATGGAAATGATAAAAGTTTTCTATTAGCATTCCTGTTGCATAGGCGAACATTGTAGATTCGTGATAATCGCCATATGCAGAGAGTGAATCAACTCCATAGTCATTCCACATATTTGTGTAGATTTCGTTTTGGCGACTAAGCAGCTGTTTAAACTTAACAAGAAAAACTATTGGTTTGCCGGGAACATCCCATCTTCCGGCGCGAATCTCGAGATTGTGGCTTTTAAAAGCATTTGCTCGCCATTCGGCATATAGCTCATCATCAGCTTTAAACCAGGGACTTTCTTGATCTGTCCAGATATCCGGACCTACAAAAAAAATCTGATCCTTGTAGATCTTTTGAAGTGAGTTTGCGCGTGTAGAAAGAACTGTATATATTCCTCCAACCTTATTGCAAACTTCCCAGCTACTTTCAAATATAAAATCAGGTGTAAATTGGGTTTCTTTGTGCATAAAATATTTTATATTCCTGTCAGGACAAAGATAAGAAAAAAAAATCTACCTTTGCACCTTTGTATTAATGGTTAAAACTTTAGACATTACAGAACTTCAGCAGTTAGTTGAAAAACTGCCGGAAATAGGGACAGCAGCCTCAATACTGAAAAAAATAGATGTTTTATCGGTAAAGGGTTTGCACGGATCGTCACGTGCCATGTTTTCTTCGGCACTTTTTAATAAAAATCAAGGCACATATCTATTCATTCTTAATGATGCTGAATCAGCAGGTTATTTTTACCATGATCTGACGCAAGTGATGGGTTCGGGTGAAGTGCTTTTTTTCCCGTCTGCTTATAAAAGAGCTGCAAAATTTGGTCAGATTGATGCGGCTAACGAAATTTTGCGTACAGAGACTCTGAGCCGATTGCAAGAGGATAATAAATCTTTAATTATTGTTAGTTATCCTGATGCGTTGACTGAAAAGACTGTTTCGGGAGAACATTTACGAGAACAAACTTTAACAATTTCTGTTGGAGAGCGGGTTGATTCTTCTTTCATTAGCGAGGTTCTTGATGATTATGGTTTTCAGTATGTTGACTATGTTTATGAACCTGGTCAATATGCACATAGAGGTAGCATTCTTGATGTTTTTTCATTTTCTTCAGAATTTCCTTTCCGAATAGACTTTTTTGGAGATGAGGTTGAGACTATTCGCAACTTTGATATGGAGACTCAACTTTCTAAAGAAAAATTTAATACTATACGAATTGTACCTGAATTTAGTAAGAATAGTAGTAAGAATTCTTCGCTGTTTAATTCCTTGCCTGCATCATCTGTGATTGGTATAGAAGATATTAGATGGATTGAAAGTCGCGTTGAGTCACTCAACAAAGACGATTTGCATATAGATATTGATTCTAAAGATATAGATTATGTTCAAGCAAACCTGCTTTCAAAGGAGGATTTTATATTCCAGGTTCAATCATTTAAACAAATTCGTTTTGATGTTAAAATGCAGGATGTTCCGGATGCGGTGATTAATTTCAAAACATCGGTACAACCGTTGTACCATAAGAATTTTGATCTTCTTACCGATTCTCTACATCAATATTTGAATGATGGGTATACTATTTATATACTAAGTGATAGCGAGAAGCAGCAGAAACGACTTTTCCATATTTTTGAGGACCGTAACGATTCAATACCATTTATACCTGTAAATAAAACATTGCACGAAGGTTTTACTGAAGATACTCTAAAAATTTGCTGTTTTACTGATCATCAGATATTTGATAGATTTCATAAATATAGTCTGAAGTCGGATAGAGCTCGTTCGGGTAAGATTGCAATGACATTGAAAGAGATTAATCAGTTGCAGCCTGGCGATTATGTAGTGCATATGGACCATGGAATAGGAAGGTTCGCGGGACTGGTTAGACTACCAATAGGAGATAAAATTCAGGAGGTTATAAAGATTAATTATCTTAATAATGATTCGGTTTTTGTTTCAATTCACGCTTTGCATAAGATTTCTAAGTATAAAGGTAAGGAGGGTGAAACTCCTAAACTAAATAAGCTTGGTAGCGGTGCATGGGAGCGGGTTAAGGCAAAGACTAAGTCGAAAGTGAAAGATATTGCACGTGATCTGCTCAAACTTTATGCTAAAAGACAGCAGGAGAAGGGCTTTGCTTTCTCTAAAGATACTTATCTTCAGACAGAACTTGAGGCGTCGTTTATATATGAAGATACTCCTGATCAAGTTAAGGCTACACGTGATGTTAAAGCTGATATGCAGAGTGAGCGCCCAATGGATAGATTGATTTGTGGTGACGTTGGATTTGGAAAGACTGAAATTGCTATCAGGGCTGCCTTTAAAGCGGCAACGGATGGTAAACAGACTGCGGTATTGGTACCTACAACTGTACTTGCTACTCAGCATTATCATACTTTTAAGGATAGACTGGAGAATTTTCCGGTTAGAGTTGACTATCTGAGTAGAGCTCGGTCGTCAAAAGAACAGAAGGATATTCTTGTTGACCTGGAAGCGGGGAAGATTGATATCTTGATTGGAACACATCGACTTGTAAGCAAGGATGTGAAATTTAAAGATCTGGGATTATTGGTGATTGATGAGGAACAGAAATTTGGAGTAGCTGTTAAAGAAAAGCTTAAACAGTTGAAAGTAAATGTGGATACGTTAACTATGACTGCTACACCAATACCACGTACTCTGCAGTTTTCATTAATGGGGTCGCGTGATTTATCTACAATAGGTACACCACCACCTAACCGTTATCCAATACAAACTGAAGTGCATACTTTTGATCTTGAGATTATTCGTGATGCTATAAATTTTGAGATAAGTCGTAATGGTCAGGTCTTTATAGTAAATAATCGTATACAGAATATCTATGAGTTGGAAGAACTTATAAAAAGAGAAATTAAAGATGTACGCATCGCTGTAGGGCATGGACAAATGGATTCTAAGAAACTTGAGGGTGTTATCTCGGATTTTATGAATCAAGAACAGGACATTCTTATAGCGACTACTATTATTGAGTCGGGTATAGATATGCCCAACGTGAATACTATTATTGTTATTGATGCTCAGAATTTTGGGCTGAGTGATTTGCATCAGTTGCGTGGCAGGGTGGGGCGGAGCAATCGTAAGGCTTTTTGCTATTTACTTGCTCCTCCACTACATTCTTTAAGTGGTGATTCTCGTCGCCGATTGCAGGCAATAGAAAACTTTGCTGAGCTCGGAAGTGGTTTGCATATTGCAATGCAAGACTTGGATATTAGAGGTGCCGGAAATTTACTGGGCGCTGAGCAGAGTGGTTTTATTGCGGATTTGGGTTATGAAACATACAGAAAAATTCTTGCTGAGTCTGTACAGGAGCTGAGAAGAGATGAATTCTCTGAGTTATATTCTGCTGACCTTGAAGCGAGGGCTAAGAATGATGATTTTGTTGATGATGTTCACGTTGAGAGTGATTTGGAACTGATGTTCCCTGTTATGTATATACCGGATGATTCTGAGAGGGTTGCTATTTATCGTGAGCTGGATAATATGCAGACTGAAATAGAGATCCTTGATTTCACTAAAAAGATGGAGGACAGGTTTGGAAAGTTGCCACAACAAGGCAAGGAGCTTATACGTATAGTTCGTCTGAGACGATTGGCTAAACCGCTTGGAATCGAGAAAATATTACTTAAAAATGGTAAGATGTCGCTAAATCTTGTTTCGGACGCTAACTCACCTTATTATCAATCGCCCGCTTTTGGTAGACTTTTGAATTATGTTCAGGAGCATCCGCGTAACTGTAAACTACGGGAAACTGGTGATAAGAGATCTATTCTAATAGGTAATGTGGAGACTGTTGAGAGTGCAGTTGCAGTGCTGGAAGAGGTCTCGGAATGTGAATTAGCGGTTTGAAAATATACCTCTTTGCTAATTTTGATTGTTATTTACATTTATGCGTTTGTTAGTTATTTAAACATTTCCTTTAAAGATAGGTATCTTTCTCCTGTATCGTAGTTGAATGTAATTATTCGCTTGTTTTCTTTTATATCACTAGTCTTTTTAAATACGGCAGCAATAGCGGCACCTGTTGATATTCCTCCCAAAATTCCTTCTTCTCTTGCCAGTAGACGAACATTTTCGTATGCTTCTTCTTTTGTGATTTTTATAACATCATCTAAAACTCTAATGTCTAAGGTGGCAGGTATAAATCCTGCTCCTATTCCTTGAATTGCATGAGGTCCCGACATTCCCTCAGAAATTATTGGTGAGTCGGTGGGTTCTACGCCAATTACTTGTATATTAGTGAATCGTTTCTTAAGCTCATGACCAACGCCAGTAATATGGCCGCCTGTGCCAATTCCTGTTATCAGATAATCAATGCCTTCCGGGAAATCGTCTATAATCTCCTGAGCTGTTGTTTTTACATGAATTTCGGGATTTGATGGATTCTGAAATTGCTGAGGTATCCAGGCGCCAGGAATTTCTTTTTGCAACTCTTCGGCTTTTTCTATAGCTCCTTTAATTCCTTTTTCTCGTGGTGTGAGAACGAGTTCAGCTCCGTAAAGTGTGATAAGTTGCCTTCTTTCAATTGACATTGACTCCGGCATTATTATTATCACTTTATAACCTTTTACTGCACCTACAAATGAGAGTGCTACTCCGGTGTTACCTGATGTAGGCTCTATAATTATGTCCCCGGGGCTGATTATTCCTCGCTTTTCGGCATCATTAATCATTGATAAAGCTGTACGATCTTTTATACTTCCGGATGGATTTTTCTTTTCGAGCTTTATCCACACCTCTTGATGTGGAAATAATTTATTTAATCGTATATGAGGTGTATTTCCTATGGTTTCTAAAATGTTGTTGTATTTCATAATTGAATAGGTATTATGTTTATTGAGCCTTTCGTTATTACATAGATTTATTTAAAACCGGTTAATTATTCTATTAATCTCGGATTGGATACTATTATATTTCAAATAACAAAATCGTTTGGTTTGGTAAAGTTCTTAACTGTTTGTATTTTCACGTCTACTCTGTTATAAACTAACGAATAAGGGATTACACTTTGAGTGAGCCACGAACCTCCACCTATTGTTGAATCGTGCCCAATAATTGTTTCCCCTCCCAATATTGTGGCATTTGCGTAAATAACAACATTGTCTTGAACTGTGGGATGGCGTTTAATATCTGACAATTTCTTCTCTACAAAGAGGGCACCTAAAGTAACTCCTTGATATATTTTTACATTGTCGCCAATTTCAGTTGTTTCACCAATTACAATGCCGGTTCCATGATCCATAAACAAATTCTTTCCTATTTTGGCTGCCGGGTGTATGTCAATACCTACTTTTGAATGTGCATATTCAGAGAAGTGCCTGGCTATTAATGGTATCCCTAGTTGGTGTAGCTTATGTGCTATTCGGTGGATGCTAAGTGCAAAAAAACCGGGATATGTTAAAATAACCTCCTCTAAGGATTTAGCAGCGGGATCGGACTGTACATAGCAATGTGCATCTTCAAAAAGTCGTTGTCGTATCGCAGGAAGACTTTCCATAAATTTCTCCAGAATATGATCAGCAGTTTCTGAGTCGGTTTGTCCTTTAATATTACGATGTAGTTTCTCGGCAGCATTTATAAGTCCTTCCTTAAAGTTGGGGGTCTTGGCGCAATCGCAAACAGGGAACATTGAGATGTATAGAGTTTCAACTACTTCTTCAAGTTCGCATTTATTTAACAGTATATCAATCGGCTTCGGATTGAACTGACTTATTAATTGTAATGTTTTCTCAGTCATAATTAGCTGTTTTTTATACAAGTATACGAATTTATTTTATATTCTTTATCCTTTCAATAAGTTCATTACCTTATGTTTTTTTTAGTTCTCCTGAAAGAATAAGCTCATTTTAAAAAAACCTTATTTTATATTTTCTGAAAACTGCGTGTTCATTGTGAATTGTGGTTTGAAACCATCTTTGATCATTACCTGTTTCTAGCTACAGTAACTTGAGTTGTTAAGTGAGAAAATGATTGTTCTTGTTTGAGTTAAATTTCGGAGATAGTCTATATTTGTTATATTATTAAAAGCTACAATTAGTGGTATTAATGAAAAAAGGGTGCATCACAATGTGATTTCACCCTCTGTTTATGTGTTCTCCTATTGGAGAACTTCTTCTAATTTTCAACTCTCAAAGGCTTATTATCTATTCTGATACAGCCTCATGTAATTAAATTTTCCGTCAGATAAGTTATTTTTGTTCTTTTAATGCTTCGTAAATCAATCCTTCAAGCTCTTCAGCCAGTTCCGGATTGTCTCTTACAGCTATTTTGGCTGCATCGCGACCCTGCCCGAGCTTAGAGTCTTTATAGCTATACCAGGATCCGCTCTTTTTTATGATATCTAATTCGGAAGCTATGTCGACTATCTCTCCTGTTTTGGAAATCCCTTCGCCATACATTATATCAAATTCTGCTTTTCTGAAAGGAGGAGCAACTTTGTTTTTAACCACTCTAACTCGTGTTGGTTTGCCTATTTGTACATCACCATCTTTTATTGGGGTGCCATTACTACGTATGTCCAGGCGGACTGATGAATAGAATTTTAAAGCATTTCCACCTGTTGTAGTTTCCGGGTTCCCAAACATTATGCCGATCTTTTCACGTAGCTGATTAATAAAAATACAGGTAGTATTGGTTTTACTGATTGCGGAAGTAAGTTTACGTAATGCTTGCGACATAAGGCGAGCCTGCAAACCAACACTGGCATCTCCCATTTCTCCTTCAAGTTCTTTCCGGGGTGTTAGAGCTGCAACTGAGTCTATAACAATGATATCTACAGCTGCAGAACGGATTAGCTGTTCTGCTA
Source organism: uncultured Proteiniphilum sp. (assembly GCA_964484665.1). Classification (GTDB taxonomy): domain Bacteria; phylum Bacteroidota; class Bacteroidia; order Bacteroidales; family Dysgonomonadaceae; genus Proteiniphilum. Next base: position 59,786 of record CAZAFR010000004.1, read on the forward strand.
TCTCAAGAGCTTCTTCTCCGCTGCTTGGCTGAGAAATTAGAAGTTCATCTGTGTTAACACCTAGCTTCTCTGCATAGAAACGATCAAATGCGTTCTCAGCATCAATAAATGCTGCTACACCACCTGTCTTTTGTGCTTCTGCAATAGCATGAATGGCTAATGTGGTTTTACCTGATGATTCGGGTCCATAAATTTCAATTACGCGACCTCTTGGATAACCACCAACGCCGAGTGCAATATTGAGAGTGATTGAGCCAGATGAGATAACGGGAATTTCTTCCACTTTCTCATCTCCCATTTTCATAATAGAGCCTTTGCCGTAAGTTTTCTCAATCTTATCCATTGCGGCGCGCAGAGCTTTCAGTTTTTCACTGTTATTTTCAGTAGTCTTCTCTGTGTTTTTCTTGCTCTTGTTTTCTTTTTCTTCAGCCATAACTCTATATTTTTGTTTACTTATTTATAATTAGTATTTTTCTTTAATTCTTTATTAAATTGTTCGTGATACTCTCAATGTGTTGCTCCTACTGTTCTTCAATAAATATCTATTGAGAGTTTTAAACCATTTTTGTCTACTGGCAAGACTTCCTTTACAGAGGTCTTAAAATATTATTGATTGCTATCTCAAAGATATGAAAAAAATCATGTTATTTTATACATACCTCCCGGAAGAGCTGTTACAAGATTTTTCATTTCTAACTCTAAAAGTGTCATTAATAGCTCTGAGAGTGGAATATTTAATTCTATTGCAAGATTATTCAACTGCTTAGGATTATCTCTATTTAGTATATTGTAAACATTTTTTTCTTCAGATGTCAGTTCAGGAAATAACTCAGTCTGCTTGGGAAGTGCTTTTTTTTCATTTGCTTCCCATCCCATTTGAGAAATGAAACTCTCGGTATTCTGAAGTAATAACGCTTTGTTTGCCGAAATCAACTGATTACAACCGTATGACATTTTATCATGTATCCTACCCGGAAGCGCAAAAACCTCTCTAAAATATGAGTTGGCAATGTCTGCTGTTATGAGTGAGCCTCCCTTAGTACCAGATTCCATTACAATAGTAGCATCAGCCATGCCTGCAACGATACGGTTACGTTTAACAAAATTGTGGCCATCGGGGTTAGTTCCACTTGGATATTCGGTAAGAAGCGCCCCATGTTCTGTTAACTCAATTGCTGTCTGACGATGAACGTAAGGATAAATGCGGTCGAGTCCATGTCCTAGTACAGCTACGGTGGACAATCCATTTTCTAATGCAGCTCTGTGAGCGCAAATATCTATTCCATAAGCTAAGCCACTTATGATTTGTACATCAGGAAATCTGGAAGAGATATCTTTAATAAACTCTCTGCAGAAATCGTTCCCATATCTTGTGGAATTACGAGTGCCAACTATGCTGATTACTTTTTCTCTATTAAAATTAACTTCACCCTTTGCATACATCACGATGGGCGCATCTATACAGTTAACAAGTCTTTGTGGATAGTCCTTGTCGGTAAAGAAAATGAGATGTAGATTGTTTTTTGTAACGAATTCTAATTCTTTTTCGGCTCTTCTTAAAACTTCCGGATTCCTAATTTCGGATATAAGTTGTTTTGAAATATGGGGAATGGTTTCTAAATTTGATAAGTCCCCTTTAAAAATTGCTTCTTCGTCACCTATATACTCCATTAAATTATGGGCATGAATAACACCCACACCTTTTATCTGTGTGAGCGCAACTTGGTATAACGATTTATCTGTCAATTTTTTGTTGTCAGTTATTTATTATATGTGAGCTGCTATTAATCTTCTCCTCCTTTAATCAAGCTAATAACAATTTCCTGTATAATTATATAAAGTCTGCAAATGCTTTGTCAAAAACTTCGGGTTCAGAAAGTTTACCGTTTATAACGTTAACAACCTCAATTTTTGCTTTTGCACAGAGAACATTATCGGGGATACGAATAATATCTTGATGAAAAATATACTTTATATTTACTTTCTCTAGTCGTGTAATAGTGCATTTGAATCTGTCCATTCCTAAAAGTGGAACTTTATAACGGATTTGTACACTCGAAACGACTGCATCTATACCTTGCAAGTGAAGATCATAGAAGTTAAGTCCTGATTTTTCGAGGAATTCATGACGGGCTACTTCAAAATAGTGTTGGTAATTGGCATTATTTACATGACCCTGTGAATCACATTCATAATCGCGCACTTTAAATTCCCACTCAAATATTGGTTTAGACACGTTTTATTTTTTACTAAGTTAATTATAATTCGTAATAAGTGCAAGAGAAAAAAATACTGCTCTGCTTAATGTGCTAATAGCCATTTTTTAGCATTAACAAAAGCTTCCATCCATGGAGTAACATCATGTTTTCTATAAGCAAAAGGATAATAAGCATTTTGCCAAGGGAATATTGTTCGTTCCAAATGCGGCATCATAGCTAAGTGACGACCGTCTTTTGAACATACCGCTGCAGCAGAATAGTCAGATCCGTTTGGATTACCCGGATATTCATCATAAAGGAATTTTGCGGCGATATTATAGAACGACTCATCTTCAGGTAATGAGAAACGCCCCTCGCCATGTGCAACCCAAACGCCTAATTTGGTCCCTTCCAGAGATTTTAACATAACAGATTCATTCTTTGGAATTTCAATACTTACAAACGTAGATTCAAACTTTTCTGAAGAGTTGGGTTGCATTTTTGGATGTTGATCACCAAGTTCCGGGAAAATAAGTCCCATTTCCATTAATAACTGACATCCGTTGCAAACGCCGAGGCTCAGAGTATCTTCTCTTGCAAAGAAATTTTGTAGTGCCAATTTAGCTTTTTCATTATATTTAAATCCGCCTGCCCAGCCTTTTGCAGAACCAAATACATCTGAATTTGAGAAGCCACCGCAGAATACTGCCATTTGAACATCTTCAAGTGTTTCTCTACCAGAAGTGAGGTCGGTCATATGAACATCTTTCACATCAAACCCTGCTAAGAACAAGGAATATGCCATTTCACGTTCACCATTAGTGCCTTTTTCACGAATGATGGCAGCAGTTACTCCTGATTTTTCTTTTCGATTTGGATTTAGTCCAATATCTTCCATTTTTCCTGTAAAATCAGGCCTAAAATCAAACTGGAGCGGTTGTTTGCTGTAATTGTTGAATCTTAAACTAGCATGATTAGAACCACTTTGTTTCTGATCTAGCAGATAAGATGTGTGATACCAAACATTTCGAAGCTTATCAATATCAAATTCTTGGTTGAAACCATCCTTAACTATAACCAGTTTACGATCTTCTATTGGTCGGGCAATTATTGCAAACCCTAAACCATAATCTTGCAATATTTTCTCAACAAGTCTATGATGTTTCACCTGAATCAACACTCCAGGGTTTTCAGAAAAAAGAATTTTTATAATATCTGAATTTCTGATCTTATCAAGTCGAGCTTCTAATCCCCCCTTAGGATTAGCAAAACACATCTCGAGCATAGTAGTGATCATACCTCCTGCTGAAACATCATGTCCTGCGATGATTAAACCTCTATTTACCAGTTCCTGAACTGCAGCAAATGCATTTTTGAAATACTCGGCATCAGTAACGCTAGGTGCTTCATCACCAATCTTACTCATTGTCTGCGCAAATGCAGAACCACCAAGCTTAAATGTGTCAAATGAGAAATCAATATAATAGATATATGTTCCTTTAATGTAAGCTAATACAGGTGATACTATCTTACGAATATTATCTACTTCTGCTGCTGCTGAAATAATCACAGTTCCGGGAGAGTAAACTTTGTCATCGTCATATTGTTGAGTCATTGATAATGAGTCTTTTCCGGTGGGGATATTGATACCCAAATCACAAACAAAATCGGAACAGGCTTCTACTGCTTTATAAAGTCGGGCATCTTCTCCCGGATTTTTACATGGCCACATCCAGTTGGCACTCAGAGAAACGCTTTGGATACCGTTTGTTAGTGGAGCAAAAACAATATTTGTCAATGCTTCAGCTACAGCCATAATAGAGCCGGCAGCCGGATCTATCAAAGCTACTTGAGGCGCATGCCCAATAGATGTTGCAATACCGGCACGACCTCTGTAATCAAGAGCTACAGCTCCGCAATCGCTTAGAGGAAGTTGGATTTCACCCTGGCATTGCTGACGTGCAATTTTACCGCTTACAGATCTGTCTACTTTGTTGGTAAGCCAGTCTTTACAGGCTACTGATTCAAGTTTTAAAACATTTTCAATATATTCTTCCAGTTTTTCGATATTATATTCAGGAGAACTGTATTCTTTGGTAATTGTAACATCATTCATTACTGTTTCAGGCGTTTTACCAAAAAAGTCACCCAAATTCATATCTATTGGTTTCACACCATCAGGTTGTGTGAACGTCAGCTTCATGTCACCGGTGGTTTCGCCCACCACATAAAAAGGAGCTTGTTCCCGGGATGCAATTAGCTCTATTTTATCTATATCTTGTTGATCTATCAGAAGTCCCATACGCTCCTGACTCTCATTTCCAATTATCTCTTTTGCTGAAAGTGTTTCATCACCAATAGGTAGTTTGTCAATTTCGATAACTCCACCTGTGGTTTCTACGATTTCTGAAAGACAGTTTAGATGACCACCTGCGCCATGATCATGAATAGACACTATTGGATTATCTTTAGATTCTACAAGAGAGCGAATTACATTTGAAACACGTTTTTGCATTTCGGGATTTGCTCTTTGAATTGCATTTAGTTCGATGCCTTCAGAATATTCACCTGTATTTACTGATGAAACAGCGCCACCGCCCATCCCGATTCTGTAATTATCACCACCTAAAACTACAATTTTATTTCCCTTTTCAGGTTGCCCTTTTTTTGCATCGCGTTTATTTGTATATCCTACACCTCCGGCAAGCATTATTACTTTGTCGTAGCCATATTTTTCATCGTTTTCGTCGTGTTCGAGAGTAAGCACCGAACCACAAATCAGTGGTTGTCCATATTTATTGCCAAAGTCTGAAGCGCCGTTTGATGCTTTTATAAGTATTTGCTCAGGTGATTGGTATAGCCAGTTGCGTGGTGAAAGTGTTTGCTCCCATGGTCGTCCATCTTCTAGACGAGGGTAGGAAGTCATATAAACAGCTGTACCTGCTAAGGGTAATGACCCCTTTCCACCGGCCAGTCTGTCACGAATCTCACCTCCTGTACCTGTTGATGCTCCATTGAATGGTTCAACCGTTGTAGGAAAGTTATGAGTTTCAGCTTTAAGCGATAAGACGCTCTCTATCTCTTTTGTTATAAAAAAATCAGGTCTATCACCACTTGCCGGAACAAACTGTTCTATATTTGGCCCTTGTATAAATGCAACATTATCTTTATATGCCGAAATAAGAGCATTTGTATTAACTGCTGAGGTTTTCTTTATTAATTGAAAGAGAGACATTTCTTTTTCTTCACCATCAATAATAAATTTGCCATTGAATATTTTGTGACGGCAATGTTCTGAGTTAACTTGCGAGAAGCCAAAAACTTCGCTGTCTGTAAGTCTACGTCCCATCTTTTTGCTAACACTGTTAAGATAGTCGATTTCATCAATGCTCATGGCCAGTCCTTCGGTTTGATTATATGCATTAATATCATCAATATAAATTATACTCGCCGATTTTCTATCGATCGAAAAAATTGATTGATCCAACAGCTCATATTTCCTTTGAAGCATAGGGTCAAAGTAAGAGTACTCATTATTAGAATCTGGAAAATATTCTTCGATTCGGGTTATCCCTTCGATTCCCATATTTCTAGTAATTTCAACAGCACAGGTGCTCCAAGGTGTAATCATTTCACGGCGTGGCCCAATATATGCCATATCTATTTTTTCAGTGTCAATCAACTCAGCTTCACCGAATAGCCATGTGAGCTTATGCAGTGTTTCGGAAGTGAATGATTGTTCAGCTTCAACTGCTATTATACTTTTTGAGGGTGTTTTGAAAAAAGAAATCATATCTCAGTTTTTTGATCGATATATATATATTGAATTAAAGCACAAAGTTACAAAAAAGAGTGATATAATCAGATAGCAATATTCATTTTGTCTTTTTTGATAATGGATGTATCTTTGCATAAAATGACTAAGCTATATTTTTTATATGCTGGAGACCGCTGCTAAAGGATTTTTAATCGGATTTCTTGTTTCTTCGCCAATGGGGCCGATAAATATGCTTACTATTCAAAGAACCCTTAATCGTGGTAGATGGCATGGTTTTGTAACAGGTTTGGGCGCTACGATATGTGATTTCGTTTATGCACTTATCACAATTATTGGTATCAGCTTTATCTCTAATTTTCTTACAGATAATGAAATATTATTACAGATACTCGGAAGTATCATATTGATATTTTTTGGGATTGGTGTTTTTGCATCTAATCCTTTAAAAAAATGGACGCCATCTTATACACCCGTAGGAACCAGATATTTAAAAGATTTTTTTTCATCATTTCTTCTAACATTTTCAAATGTTGCTATTATTCTTGTTTTAATAGGACTGTTTACAAGATTCTCCTTTAATCCGGCAGAAGAAGGATTGTTAGCAATTTTTGTTGGAATGGCAGGGTTTGTTACAGCTGCTATTTTATGGTGGTTTTCTTTGGCTACTGCGGTCTCTCGTCTGCGAAAGAGGATTAGTCGAAAAGGATTGGTTTATCTTAACAAGATAATTGGAACATTATTTATTATAATCGGTATTGGTGGGATTATAATATCTTTATTTCCCAACGACATACATTTTTAACGTATAATAAGTGCAATTATTTACTTACCTGAGTTCAATAACTTCCAGATCTTTTATATTACCATTGTCAAGTACGAACCGTAAAATTGTACGTACTTTATGAAATCCGTATAAACCTGCTGCACCTGGATTCATATGTAGACATTGAAGCTTTTTATCATACATCACCTTTAGAATATGTGAATGACCTGAGATGAATAGTTTCGGAGGGTTAGAATACAGCTGTGAACGGATTGAAGGGTCGTAATGATTGGGATAACCTCCTATATGAGTTATCATGATATCAACATTTTCTAATGTGAAACGTAGTATCTCGGGATAGATGTTGCGTATTTTATAATCATCAATATTACCAAAAACTGCCCTGAATGTTTTAAATTTCTCAAACCGATCGACAAGTTCCATGGAACCAATATCACCTGCATGCCATACTTCATCACACTCTTCGAAGTATACTTCGAATTTATCATCCCAAAATCCGTGGGTGTCAGACAGAAGCCCGATTTTTTTCATAACTATCTTTAATCACGTTTGCCTGCAAAGATAATTTTTTTAAATAAAGTTCAATACTTAACAGCTATCTAAATGGTTTGTATGCGGAAATATTGTCAAAATGTCTTTTATTCAAACAAACTTCGTATTTTTGAGTTTAAATTAAAGTATACAATCCCCTTTACAATGAAAAATAATCAATACTCTTATTTTAAACGCGATATAAGTTGGCTGTCGTTTAATTATCGTGTACTGCTCGAAGCAAAAGACGATCAGTTACCTGTTTATGAGCGTATTAAGTTTTTGTCAATTTATTCATCAAATCTCGAAGAGTTCTATAAAATCAGGGTAAGCGGGTATCATAGCTCATTGCTTGAAAGTATTAATCACGATGAGACAGTTGAAGAAGCCCTTAAAACCATTGTTCAAATTAATAATGAAGTTACCTCTCAAGAGAAAGAGTATCACAATATCTTTAATAATATGATTCTTCCTGAGTTGAAGAAAAACGGTATTGTGTTATATCAAACTCACGAAGCCAAAGACTTTCACAAAAGTCATATTGAAAAATATTTCAATGAAGAAGTCTTTCCTTATCTTCAGCCAATGATCATTCAGAAAGATGATATTCATTCGTTTATCCAGGATGGGCGCATATATCAGACTATTAGTCTGCTTAAAAAGAAAAAAAAGATAGAAGATGACCCTTCTAATTACACTTATGCAATAATGAAGATTCCATACACCAAGATTCCACGATTTATCGAGTTGCCTTCACATGGTGGTAATAATTACATAATGTTTATAGATGATGTTATCAAAGCCAACATGAAAAGTGTGTTTCCTGGGTATGATATTGTAGACTGTTTTAGTATTAAGATCTCACGTGATGCGGATTTTTCTCTTGAGGATGAAGATCAAAAGGATATAGCTGAGGAAATATTGAGAAAAGTGCGTAAGCGTAAAATTGGTGCTGTAACTCGATTTCAATATGATAAGGATATGCCTGATTATTTTCTTAAGTATCTCTGTGAAGCATATGAAATTGAGGCAGAGGAACTACTCCCTTCCGGACGTTATCTTAACTTGTCTGATCTTGCAGATCTTCCTAATCCTGTGGGAGATGCTCTTAAGCAAAAGTTGCCACAACCATTAAGAGTTCCTGAGCTGGAGTCAAATAATTCTGTTTTGCGTGTTTTAAGAAAACAAGACGTTTTATTGCACTTCCCTTATCAGTCGTTTGATTATCTGCTTAGGTTTCTACTACAGGCTGCATTCGACCCAAAAGTAATAGAGATAAAAGTTACTCAATATCGGGTTGCTGAAAATTCAGCCGTAATTAATAGTTTGATTAGTGCTGCAAAAAATGGTAAAAAGGTGACAGTCTTTGTGGAACTTAAAGCTCGTTTTGATGAAGAAAATAATTATCTCTCTTCAGAACTTATGCAACAGGCGGGGGTAAAAATTATATACAGTCTGCCAGGATTAAAAGTTCATGCTAAATTGGCTTATGTTCGCAAACGTAGCAACGATCCCGATGACTCTACAAAAGGGTATGCATATCTGGGCACTGGAAATTTTAATGAAAAAACAGCACGGATATATTCTGATAAAGGTTTACTGACATCCAACAAAGAGATTATCAAAGATATCGATGAAGTGTTTCGTGTACTCGAAGGGAAACCTCATACTTATGAATTTAATCATTTGTTGGTTACACAGTTTAACATGCTATCCAAAATTTATTATTTGATAGAGCGTGAGATAGAGAACGTTAAGAGGGGTGGCAAAGGGTATATCATTCTTAAGATGAACAGTCTTGAAGATAAAGATATGATTAATGCACTTTATCGTGCAAGTGAAGGTGGCGTCAAAATTGATCTTATTATTCGTGGCATATGTTGCTTGATACCTAACCAGCCTTACAGCGAAAATATTACAATAACCAGAATAGTGGATGCTTATCTTGAACATGCACGGGTATGGTATTTCTTTAATGAAGGTGAAGAGAATGTGTTCCTTACTTCAGCCGATTGGATGCAGCGTAATTTGCATCGACGTATTGAAGTTGCTTTTCCAATATACGCAGTATCACTTAAAAAACAGATAATAGATATACTAAAAATTCAGCTTTCTGATAATAAAAGTGCGGTGTGGGTAGATGAGAATCTGAATAATGTTTTTAAGCATAATGATAATCCGCCCGTTCGTGCTCAGAGTGCTATTTATGAATATCTTAAAAAGTCAACAGGTCAATAATATTTCATAATAAACTCTGTAACTATTATATTTATTGAAAGGTAAGTTTAATCAAAATAATGAGGCTGTGTGCGTTTCACATTAATTTTTTCTTTTTCTTTCATTGATTCTTTTATTGTGTAACGCTATAGTAGGACAGAACAGTACAAATAAAAAGAGGGTGAAATCACATTGTGATACACCCTCTTATAAAATATATCCGTAAATTTATTCCTCAGATATTGTATCTTGAAATAGATTACTTCTCTTGTTTGCGTTCAGCTTCTCAAAATCTTCAAGTGAACCCACTACAAGTTTTTCAAACTCTCTTTGTCCTGTACCTGCAGGTATGAGATGGCCAACTATAACATTCTCTTTTAGTCCATCCAGAGTATCAGTCTTACCGTGTATTGCAGCATCGTTGAGTACTTTGGTGGTTTCCTGGAATGAAGCAGCTGACATAAAGCTGGTTGTTTGAAGAGCAGCTCGTGTAATGCCTTGTAGCACTTGATTAGCTGTTGCCGGAACGGCATCACGTGCTTCCACAAGTTTCAAGTCACGACGTTTTAAAGAACTGTTTTCGTCACGAAGTTTACGAACTGTAACAATCTGACCCGGTTCAAATATTTGTGAATCGCCTGCATCAGTAATTACTTTCTTACCCCATGTACGATCATTTTCTTCCATCATCTCATTCTTGTCAACCAGCTGTTGTTCAAGGAAACGGGTGTCACCCGGATCAACAACTTCAACTTTGCGCATCATCTGTCGTACAATAACTTCAAAGTGCTTGTCATTAATCTTAACACCTTGTAGACGATAAACATCCTGTACCTCGTTTACAATATATTCCTGAACAGCTGTAGGCCCTTTAATTGCCAATATGTCTGCCGGAGTAATTGCACCTTCTGATAGCGGCATACCTGCACGGATATAGTCATTTTCCTGAACAAGTATTTGCTTTGATAGTGGAACCATGTATTTCTTAGTTTCACCTGTTTTGGTTGTAACTGAAATTTCCTGATTACCTCTCTTAATTTTACCAAAGGATACCTCTCCATCAATTTCGGTCACTACAGCAGGATTAGATGGATTACGTGCTTCAAAGAGTTCGGTTACACGTGGCAAACCACCAGTGATATCACCAGCTTTACCTACTGCACGTGGTATTTTTACTAATGTATCTCCTGTTTTGATGTCATCATTTTCATTTTTAACAATGTGTGAACCGAGTGGCAGAGTATAAGTACGCAAAACATTGTCATTTTCATCTACGATGTGTGCTGACGGCGCTTTTGTTTTATCCCTTGATTCAATTATAACTTTTTCTTTCAATCCGGTCTGTTCGTCAGATTCAACCTTATATGTTAGATTCTCTGTGAAGTTTTCGAATTTGATTTTACCAGATGCTTCAGATACGATTACAGCATTGAATGGGTCCCACTCACATATCAAATCACCTTTATTGACTTTAACACCCTGGTTAAAGTAGAGTTTAGAACCGTATGGAACGTTATGAGATACCAATATGATTTTTGTATTTGGATCTATAATTCTCATTTCCATCAGGCGACTTACAACAACTTTGTATGGTTTTCCTTCAGAGTCTTTGGTTTCTACGAAACGAAGTTCTTCAAATTCAACTATACCGTCATATTTTGCAATAATTCTACTTTCTGCAGCAATGTTAGAAGCGATACCTCCTACGTGGAATGTTCGTAGAGTCAGCTGTGTTCCCGGCTCACCAATTGACTGGGCAGCGATAACACCAACTGATTCACCCTTTTGAACCATGTGGCCGGTAGCAAGGTTCCTACCATAACATTTAGCACATACTCCGTGCGATGATTCACATGTAAGAACTGATCTTATTTCAACACGCTCTATCGGAGATTCTTCAATTTTCTTGGCTATTTCTTCTGTAATCTCCTCACCTGCACTAACAAGGATTTCTCCCGTATTAGGGTGCTGTACATCATGTACAGATACACGTCCAAGTATACGCTCATATAGTGAAGCAATTGTTTCTTCATTGTTCTTTATGGCTGTTGCTGTTAAACCTCTAAGAGTACCGCAATCAACCTCATTTACAATTACATCCTGGGATACGTCAACTAAACGACGTGTCAGATAACCAGCGTCAGCCGTTTTAAGGGCTGTGTCGGCAAGACCCTTTCGTGCACCGTGGGTTGAAATGAAATACTCAAGTACCGACAGACCTTCTTTAAAGTTGGCAAGAATTGGGTTCTCAATAATTTGAGCTCCTTCTGCTCCACTTTTCTGAGGTTTAGCCATCAATCCACGCATACCTGATAACTGACGTATCTGTTCGCGCGAGCCACGCGCTCCGGAATCGAGCATCATATATACGGAGTTGAATCCTTGGTTGTCTTCCGAAAGTTGTTTCATTAAAATATTCGACAACTTGGAGTTAATATGTGTCCAGGTGTCAATAATCTGGTTATAACGTTCATTATAGGTAATGAATCCCATATTGTAGTTATCCAGAATCTGCTCTACTTCATTGTAACCTTCCTGAATCAAAGTTTCTTTTTCTGCCGGGATAATTACATCTTCAAGGTTGAATGATAATCCTCCTTTGAATGCCATTTTATATCCCAGATCCTTGATGTCATCAAGATATTGAGCAGTACGTGCTACACCACATGTTTTAATTACCTTACCGATAATTTCACGAAGGGATTTTTTAGAAAGTAATTCGTTTACATATCCCACTTCTTTAGGAATAGCTTCGTTTGTTATAACGCGTCCTACACTAGTCTCGTGCATTTTACGAATCGGATTGCCTTCTTCGTCAATATCATCAACAACTACCTTTACAAGTGCGTGAATATCAACAGCGCCTTCATTATAAGCAATTATTGCCTCTTCTTCGCCATAGAAACATAATCCTTCACCTTTTGCTCCCGGACGTATTTTTGTAATATAATAAAGTCCCAGAACCATGTCTTGCGAGGGAACTGTAATTGGAGCTCCATTTGCCGGGTTCAGGATATTATGTGAAGCAAGCATGAGAAGCTGAGCCTCCAAAATTGCTTCGTTTCCAAGAGGAAGGTGAACGGCCATCTGATCACCGTCAAAGTCAGCGTTAAATGCAGTACATGCAAGTGGATGCAGTTGAATTGCTTTTCCTTCAATAAGTTTTGGCTGAAATGCTTGAATACCTAAACGGTGAAGAGTAGGGGCGCGGTTCAGAAGAATAGGGTGCCCTTTCATCACATATTCTAGGATGTCATATACAACAGGTTCTTTCCTGTCTACTATCTTTTTGGCTGATTTAACCGTTTTAACAATACCTCTTTCTATTAACTTACGAATAATAAACGGTTTGTATAACTCGGCAGCCATATCTTTAGGTAGTCCGCACTCATGCATTTTAAGCTCGGGACCAACCACAATTACCGAACGGGCTGAATAGTCTACACGTTTACCAAGTAGATTCTGACGGAAACGTCCCTGTTTCCCTTTTAAGCTATCCGAAAGAGATTTCAGTGGACGGTTAGATTCAGTCTTGATTGCACTAGACTTACGTGAGTTGTCAAATAAAGAATCCACCGATTCCTGAAGCATTCGTTTTTCGTTTCTCAGAATCACGTCAGGAGCCTTAATATCTATCAGTCTTTTCAGACGATTATTACGAATGATTACCCTTCGGTAGAGATCATTTAGATCTGAAGTAGCAAATCGTCCTCCATCCAGAGGTACAAGTGGTCTAAGGTCAGGGGGGATTACCGGGATGACTTTCATAATCATCCACTCAGGTTTATTAATATTCTTAGACTCACGGAAAGCTTCAACTACCTGTAGTTGTTTAAGCGCCTCATTTTTACGTTGCTGAGATGTTTCTGTATTTGCTTTGTGGCGTAAATGATTAGCTAATTTATCAAGATTTATCCTTTCAAGCAAGTTCAAAAGTCCTTCTGCACCCATCTTGGCAATAAATTTATTAGGGTCAGAATCTTCAAGCAACTGATTTTCCTTTGGTATTGAGTCTAGATATCCCAGATATTCATCCTCTGTAAGGAGATCTTTTTCTGCCACTTTGTCTTCAAGAATACCAGGCTGGATTACAACATATCTTTCGTAATAAATAATAGAATCCAGTTTTTTTGTAGGTATACCTAATAGATAACCAATTTTGTTTGGCAATGATCTAAAATACCATATATGAGCTACAGGAACCACAAGATGTATGTGTCCCGTACGTTCACGTCTTACTTTTTTCTCAGTAACTTCTACGCCGCACCTATCACATACAATACCCTTATACCGAATTCTTTTATATTTACCGCAATGACATTCATAATCTTTTACAGGCCCAAATATACGTTCGCAGAACAAACCGTCACGCTCGGGTTTGTAAGTACGGTAATTTATTGTTTCCGGTTTTAAAACTTCGCCATAAGAGTTTTCAAGAATCCGTTCCGGTGAAGCCAGACTGATCGTAATTTTTGAAAAGCTACTCTTTATTTTATTCTCTTTTCTATATGCCATAATAACCTTTATAAAGAGTTATAATTTTTTGTAATTGAATTCCCGACTGATGATAATATTGCCTTGGCTGTATTATCAACCGGTGAATATTAATCGAGAGTGATGTTAAGTCCTAGTCCCTGAAGCTCATGTATAAGTACATTAAGTGATTCAGGTATACCCGGCTGAGGCATTGCCTCACCCTTAACTATTGATTCGTATGCTTTGGAGCGACCAATAACATCGTCTGATTTAACAGTTAGAATTTCCTGAAGAATATTAGATGCGCCAAATGCTTCAAGTGCCCAAACCTCCATCTCACCAAAACGCTGTCCTCCAAACTGTGCTTTACCACCCAATGGTTGTTGTGTAATTAGTGAATATGGCCCTATTGAGCGTGCATGCATTTTATCTTCAACCATATGCCCCAGCTTAAGCATGTATATTACACCTACTGTTGCCGGCTGATCAAATCTCTCACCTGTGCCTCCGTCATACAAATATGTTTTACCGTATGATGGTATACCGGCTTTATCAGTCCATACATTCATATCTTCCAACTGTGCACCGTCAAAAATCGGGGTGGAAAATTTAACACCCAGCTCACTTCCTGCCCAGCCTAATACGGTTTCAAAAATTTGCCCCAGGTTCATACGCGATGGAACTCCAAGAGGATTTAAAACAATATCAACTGTGCTCCCGTCTGCTAAGAATGGCATATCTTCCTGGCGTACAATTTTAGAAACAATACCTTTGTTTCCGTGGCGTCCTGCCATTTTATCTCCCACCTGGATTTTACGTTTCTTGGCAACATATACCTTGGCACTTTGCATAATACCTGATGGTAATTCGTCTCCAATAGTCAGATCAAAACGTTTACGTTTTAGTTCAGCATCAAGTTCTTTAAACCTACGCAGATAATTAATTACTGTTGATTGGATAAGTTGATTTCTATGTGCGTCTGATGTCCACTTGTTTAACTGAACCGACTGGTAATCTATCTCAGATAATACCTTCAGAGTGAATTTAGCACCCTTGGGAACTACATCAATATTTGTGTAATCTTTAACTCCGGCAGATGATTTGCCATCGGTAAGTTTTAGAAGCTTGTCAATCAGAGTTTTTCTTAGCTCATCGAGTTTTGTTTCATACTCTTCGTCCAGTTTGGGAAGAATTGCCTTATTTGATAGTTTAGTCTTACCTTTTTTGGCTGCCTTAGAAAATAAATTAGTATGAATAACAACACCGTTAAGTGAAGGTGAAGCTTTTAATGAAGCATCTTTAACATCACCTGCCTTGTCTCCAAAAATAGCACGTAGTAATTTCTCTTCAGGTGAAGGGTCAGACTCCCCTTTAGGCGTAATCTTTCCTATTAGAATATCACCCGGTTTAATTCGTGCACCTACTCTAACAATACCTTTTTCATCAAGATCTTTAGTGGCCTCCTCGCTTACGTTCGGAATATCCGATGTAAGCTCTTCCATTCCTCGCTTGGTTTCTCTAACTTCCAACGAAAATTCTTCAACGTGTACCGATGTAAAAATATCTTCGCTAACCATCCTATCACTCAGTACGATAGCATCCTCAAAGTTATAGCCTTTCCAGGGCATGAATGCTACCTTCAGGTTTCTACCCAATGCCAATTCTCCATTTTCTGTTGCGTAGCCTTCAGTAAGGATTTCTCCCTGCTTAACTTTCTGTCCTACTTTACATATTGGATGAAGATCTACTGTAGTATTCTGGTTGGTCTTGCGGAATTTTGGTATGTTATATGTCTTTTCTGAGTCTTCGAAGCTGGTGAAATCTTCTTCTTCGCTTCTTTCGTATTTTATCTTAATTGTTGTTGAATCAACATATGTAATTAATCCTTCGCCTTCAGATACTATCTGAGTTCTTGAGTCTTTAATTACGTTACCTTCTATACCTGTTCCTACAATTGGAGATTCTGTACGTATAAGTGGCACAGCCTGGCGCATCATGTTTGAACCCATTAGTGCACGGTTTGCGTCATCATGCTCAAGAAAAGGAATGAGAGCTGCAGCAATAGATGCAATCTGCATAGGAGAAACATCCATCAGTTCAACTTCTTCAGGAGCTACAACAGGATAGTCGGCATCTTTTCTTGCCTTAACTCTTGGATTTATAAAATGCCCGTTGTCATCAAGAGGTGCATTACCTTGAGCAATAATTTTATCTTCTTCCTCTTCGGCTGCTAAATATATAATCTCATTATTTTTTATATTAACAACACCATTATCAGCCTTACGATAAGGGGTCTCTATGAAACCTAGTTCATTAATTTTTGCATATACGCAAAGCGATGAAATAAGTCCAATATTTGGTCCTTCAGGAGTTTCAATCGGACAAAGTCGTCCATAGTGGGTAAAGTGTACGTCACGTACTTCAAAACCGGCACGTTCACGTGATAAGCCACCCGGTCCTAAAGCCGATAAGCGTCGTTTATGGGTGATTTCGGCAAGAGGGTTAGTCTGATCCATAAACTGCGATAAAGCATTGGTTCCGAAGAAAGTATTAATTACGGAAGAGATGGTTTTAGCATTAATCAGGTCGATAGGAGTAAAGACCTCATTATCTCTTACGTTCATCCTTTCACGGATAATACGAGCCATTCGGGTTAAACCTATACCAAATTGAGTGTATAATTGCTCGCCAACAGTCCTTACACGTCTGTTACTTAGGTGGTCAATGTCGTCCACTATCGCTTTTGAATTAACTAATTCGATAAGATATTTTATAATTTCTATAATATCTTCTTTAGTTAAAACACGTATGTCAACATCTATATTTAGATCGAGTTTCTTGTTAATTCTATAACGACCAACATCTCCCAGATCATATCTCTTTTCAGAGAAAAACAGATTGTTAATTACATCACGTGCACTTGAGTCATCAGCAGGCTCAGCACTTCGTAAGAGTCGATATATATGTTTTATAGCGTCAATTTCCGAATTACTCGGATCTTTTTGCAGTGTATTATATATTATTGAGTAGTCAGTAGTATTTGCTGTTTCTTTGTGAAGAAGTATATACGGAACTCCTGATTCAAGAATCTCATCAATATGTTCTTGCTCTAAAATGGTCTCACGTTCAATAATTACTTCGTTTCTCTCGATTGAAGTTACTTCACCCGTATCTTCATCCACAAAATCTTCCATCCAGGATTTCAAAACACGTGCAGCTAATTTTCGACCTAAAACTTTCTTCAGATTAGTTTTATTTGTTTTTACTTCCTCTGCGAGATCAAAGATTTCAAGAATATCCTTATCAGTCTCGAAGCCAATGGCACGAAGGAGAGTGGTTACGGGTAATTTCTTTTTCCTATCTATATAGGCATACATTACATTGTTGATATCCGTAGCGAATTCTATCCATGATCCTCTAAAGGGAATAACACGGGCAGAGTATAATATGCTGCCATTAGCATGAAGACTCTGACCGAAGAACACTCCGGGAGAGCGGTGAAGTTGCGAAACGATAACACGTTCAGCTCCATTTATAACAAATGTACCCTTATCGGTCATGTAAGGAATAGTTCCCAGATAAACATCTTGAATAACCGGTGTAAAATCTTCGTGATCAGGGTCAGTACAATACAGATAGAGTTTTGCTTTTAGAGGCACACTATAAGTCAGTCCTCTGTCAGCACACTCATCTATTGAATAGCGTGGAGGATCAACATAGTAATCTAAAAACTCAAGTACAAAATTGTTTCGGGTATCTGTAATCGGAAAATTTTCCGTGAAAACCTTATACAATCCTTCTTTTTTTCTGTTTTCTGGGGGGGTGTCGAGTTGGATGAAATCCTGAAATGACTGTAGTTGAACTTCTAGAAAATCGGGGAAGTCAAGCGGATTTTTAATCGACGCAAAATTTATTCTTTGATTAGCTTTGTTTGAAGACATAGGGATGAATTTATGAACCTAATATATATTGACATAAAAGGTTAAGAACCTTCAGGACTGAAGATTCCTAACCGAATAAACCTAATTTAGGTAAATGCTATTTAAGTTCAACTTCTGCTCCAGCCTCTTCAAGATGTTTTTTCAAAGCCTCAGCTTCGTCTTTTGATATACCTTTTTTCAATTCACTTGGAGCAGCGTCAACTAAATCTTTAGCTTCTTTAAGACCTAGTCCGGTAAGTTCTTTAACCGCTTTTACAACAGCAAGTTTTGCTGCGCCTGGACTCTTAAGAACAACATCAAATGAAGTCTTTTCTTCAACAGCGGCTTCTTCACCACCCGCAGGACCTGCAGCAACAGCAACAGCTGCAGCGGCCGGCTCAATACCGTACTCAGTTTTTAAAATTTCGGCTAGTTCGTTAACTTCTTTTACAGTTAAGTTAACTAGATCTTCAGCAAATTTTTTTAAGTCTGCCATTTTTTGTATTTGTTTTAAATTGATTACTAATTCTGTTTTTTGTTTGATATATTTATTGACAAATATATCAGTTCTTTTATTGAGCTTCTTCTCTTTCCGACAAAGTTTTCAATACTCCATGTATTGTATTACCGCCGGATTGGAGCGCTGATATAACATTCTTAGCAGGAGATTGCAATAGTGCAATAACATCTCCAATAAGTTCCGGCTTGCTCTTGATATTAATAAGATCTTTCAGGGCGTTAGCTCCAATAAAGAAGCTTTCCTGAACATAAGCACCCTTAAATACAGGTATCTTATCGGCCTTATGTTTATCAATAAGCTTTGCAGGAGCATTTGCTACATTAGAGAACATTATTGCTGTATTTCCTTTCAAAACAGGGTACAGCTCTTCGTAGTTCTTGTCTAATGATTCTAATGCTTTGTGCAATAAGGTGTTCTTAACAACTACCAGTTTGATCTCTTCATTGTAGCATTCTCTTCTTAATGTACTCGTCTTCACTGCATTCAATGATTCAATGTCGGTGAGATAGAAGTTTTCGTACTCCTGAAGGTCTACTGATATTTGGTCAATTATTTGTTTTTTATCTTCCTTTTTCATTGACTTCCTTTTTTAGTTGGTTTCTTCTAATAGTTTAGTATCCAGCTTAATACCGGGACTCATTGTACTAGAAAGATAAATACTCTTA
>CAZAFR010000005.1:0-58000 GCA_964484665.1 uncultured Proteiniphilum sp.
TTATTGTAAAATAATATTTAAGAGATACTTTATTTGATGAAAAATAACTTTATTATATTCAGCCATATCTCTATATTTACATCTAATATATAAAGAATTTTTTAATTAGAGTTGCGACTATTACTGTAAATTTGTCTAATAAGCTATTTTTTTTCATAATGCATTGGGACACACAACGTTTTTTGTAAATTAGCGTTAAGAGACTCCTGATAGTTGTTGTCTAATGTAGAATTTATATTCCTTTTCACCTACTCACTTGGGGATAAGAAGTTTTTGCTGTATTTTTGTACCCTGTTTTAGGGTAATATACTCTTATCCAAAAGCTTTTTATGTAATATATTATAGAATATGATGACCTCCAAAGAGATTAGACAATCGTTTAAAGATTTTTTTCAGTCGAAAGAGCACCGCATAGTGCCTTCTGCACCTATGGTTATTAAGGATGACCCCACTCTGATGTTTACAAACGCGGGCATGAACCAGTTTAAGGATGTTATTCTGGGCAATACACCTATTAAGCATCCTCGGGTTGCTGATTCGCAAAAGTGTTTGAGGGTTAGTGGAAAGCATAACGATCTTGAGGAGGTTGGGCATGATACTTATCATCATACAATGTTTGAGATGTTGGGCAACTGGTCTTTTGGAGATTATTTTAAAAAAGAGGCTATTGCATGGGCCTGGGAGTATCTTACAGAAGTTATAAAACTCGATAAAGACAGGTTATACGCCACTGTTTTTGAAGGTGCAGCTGATGAGAATCTTGAGCGTGATGATGAAACTGCATCTTATTGGGAGAACTATCTTCCTGAAGATCGTATTATTAATGGAAATAAGAAAGATAATTTCTGGGAGATGGGGGATACGGGTCCTTGCGGTCCATGTTCTGAAATTCATATAGATATAAGACCTGATGAAGATAGAGAAAAAGTTGCAGGAGTAACATTGGTTAATAAGGACCATCCGCAAGTTGTTGAAATCTGGAATTTGGTGTTTATGCAATATAATCGTAAGGTTGATAATTCATTGGAACCGCTGCCGGCAAAGGTGATTGATACCGGTATGGGTTTTGAAAGACTTTGTATGGCAGTTCAGGGTACTCAATCAAACTATGACACAGATCTTTTTCAGCCACTTATAAAAAGAATAGGGGAAATCAGCAATAAAAAATATGGTGAGGATGAAAAGGTTGATATCGCAATGCGTGTTATTGCCGATCATGTTAGAACTATTGCTTTTTCTATTACTGATGGTCAGCTTCCCTCCAATGCCAAGGCTGGTTATGTGATTCGTCGCATTTTGCGTCGCGCAGTACGTTACGGTTACACTTTTTTAAATATGCATGAGCCGTTTATGTATCGACTGATCACTACTCTGAACTATGTCATGGGGGATGCGTATCCAGAACTTAAGTCACAGCAGGGGCTCATTGAGAAAGTTATGAAAGAGGAGGAAGAATCGTTTCTTCGTACTCTTGAGACCGGTATTAAATTACTAGAGAGAAATCTTCCTGAAAAGAAGGGTGGGGTGCTGAGTGGTGAAGTAGCTTTTAAACTATATGACACTTTTGGTTTTCCTCTTGATCTTACAGAACTTATTTTGCGTGAACATGGCATGACTACCGATGTATTGGATTTTGATGCTGAGATGCAGAAACAAAAGGATAGGGCTCGTAATGCGGCTGTTGTGGAAACAGGCGACTGGACAAAAGTGAATGATGGTGAACCGGAGTTTGTTGGTTATGATGAAACTGAAAGTACAACTCAGATACTTCGTTATCGTGCTGTTAAGCAGAAGAAATCTGAATACTATCAGATAGTTCTATCTCGTTCTCCTTTTTATGCTGAAATGGGTGGTCAGGTTGGCGATAGTGGCTGGCTTATTTCTGAGTTAAGTGAGAAGATTGAAGTTTTTGATACTAAACGTGAGAATAATCTTGCTGTGCATCTTATAAAAAAACTTCCTAAGAATCTTACGGCCACTTTTACTGCAAAAATTGATGCTGAAAAGAGAACAGCTACTGAATGTAATCACTCTGCCACTCATCTAATGCATGAGGCTCTTCGTGAGGTGCTTGGTAATCATGTTGAGCAAAAAGGATCGTATGTTTCACCTGAGGTTTTGAGATTCGATTTCTCACATTTTCAGAAAATGACTCCTGAAGAGATTCGAGAAGTAGAAGTTAAAGTGACAGAGAAGATAAGGAGTAATTTTCCTATAGAAGAACATCGACATGTTCCAATTGAGGAAGCTAAAGCTCAGGGTGCTATGGCTCTTTTTGGTGAAAAGTATGGCGACGATGTACGTACTGTTAGATTTGGCACTTCAATTGAGTTGTGTGGTGGTACTCATATTTCTTCAACAGGTAGAATTGGTACATTTCGTATAATAAGTGAAGGCGCAATTTCTGCAGGTGTACGTCGTATTGAGGCGGTTACAGCAAAAGTTTGTGAGGATTATCTGTATTCGAAGGAAGATGCAATTCTGCAGATAAAAAATATGCTTAACAATGTTCCTGATGTGATGCAAGGAATTCATCGTCTGATTGCTGATAATGAGGAGATGAAAAAAGAATTACAGAGTTTTGTGAGAGAAAAAACCGAACAGGTTAAGCTGAAAGTTATTGAAAAGAAGACTGTCATAAATGGAGTTGATGTGTTTAAATTAATATTTCCGATTGGTTCTTCCGATGTTATAAAAGATATTGCATTTCAGATAAAAGGTCAGTTCCCTGAGAAGATGCTTTTTGTGGGTGCAACCATTTTTAACGACAAGCCAAATCTTACTGTAATGATAAGCGATGATCTTGTAGCTGAAGGTTTGCATGCAGGAAACATTGTACGTGAAGCTGCTAAACTAATTGAAGGTGGTGGAGGCGGTCAGCCTCATTTTGCTACAGCAGGTGGTAAGAAAGCAGATGGGTTGAATGCTGCTGTTGAGTTTGTTATCCAGAAATTAAAAGGGTGAGTTTTACCTTTAAAGAGAGATAAGCTTAAGGAGTTTCTTCCATTTTTCACTATGGAATTTTTTAAACCGACTGACTTTGAGATCTCTTTTTGCCATATTCCACCATTTACGCCAAAAAAGGGCAAAATAGAATGTAGCTGGCATTACCAGAAAATATATAAGTGACAACATCCAATCTTTTGTAATAGTACCAATAATTAGTGATTGGATAAGATCGAATATCGGTATAAATATTAATCCCGAAGCATACCTGACAGAAGGTATAAACTGCTCATCTTTAAATAGTTTTAGTAGTTTCTTATAAATAAGTATTGGGAATATGGCATTAAGAAAACCAAAAAGCATTATAGGTGCAGTGAGAATTAGCCCTGAAAAACGAGCTATTATATTACTTTTATTTGCCGGTTTCCATAAACGGTCTTTTGTGTTTAAATGATGCTCTTTAAGAATTTTATTCGCTTCATTGAAATCAGATATTATTTTATCGAATTCATCAAGGTCATTTTTAAATAAATTGTCAAGTGTTCTCACTATATATAGTGATGCTTGTAGGAAATCATCATCTCTATCTGCAAACATCTCCTTTGCTATGCGGTCGCCATTCCAGTCAATTGCATATTTATATTCGTTATAAAATTCATCGTTCCAGATGTTTACCACCATCGAATTTAATTTTTTCTCAAGATCCATACGAAGCCGGTTGGTCGCAAGACTCGGGTTTTCATAATAAACCTCTTTATAACTTGATACTTCAATAGGGGTGCCAAATGTTACATATACATCCGAAAGAAATCCAAATATATCACGGTAATAAATTGATACAGGTACAATCTGACTGTTTAGTTCAAAGTTAAGTGAAGCTTCTGTTGGTAATACTATACGAGGAACAGCTTTTTGTATGGGTAGTAATGATTGTTTGGGATTGTGCGTTCCTTCCGGAAAAAGTGCTAAGTTGTTATTTTTTTTGAGAATGCGAGCAGCATTGTTAAATATATCTTTATTTTTGTGTAGATTATCTTTCCCGTCTCGTATTCTGAATACTGGAATAATACGCATTCCGCGTAATAACCAAGCTACAATTTTTTGTTTGAATATATCTGCTCTGGCAAGAAAAACAACTTGTTTTGTGTGATGTCCGGCATAAACTATTAACAACGCATCTAATAATGCATTTCTGTGATTAGGAGCAAAGATTATCGGTCGGTTTTTGGAAACATTCTCTTTCCTTCCAATAAACACCATCTTCCTAAAATTAAGACGCAGTGTTGTTTTAACAGGAATTTTGGCTAATGAATAGCGAAAATCGTATCTATACAGCATATTACAATTCGTAGAATAACCTCAGATTAAATTTACATCACGAAGTTAGTTGTTTTGTATTGAGTTTTAATTAATTATTGCAACAATTTTTGCAGAACGCTTTCTCCAGTAAAACGCTAAAATTAATCCGGCTACAATATGCCAGATTCCCCACCAGGCCGCTACCATTGCCATACCACCTAATTGTAGTTCAGGAGGGAAGATTCTCGGGTTGAAGATTAAAGCAAGTCCCAGTCCTGAATTTTGTATACCTGTTTCTATTGAGATTGTTCTACAATCAATTTCGTTCACTTTAAGTGTTTTAGGGAGAACATATCCTCCTAAAAAGGCCAAACCATTGTGTAATAA
Organism: uncultured Proteiniphilum sp.; assembly: GCA_964484665.1. Taxonomy (GTDB): domain Bacteria; phylum Bacteroidota; class Bacteroidia; order Bacteroidales; family Dysgonomonadaceae; genus Proteiniphilum. The sequence continues at coordinate 4,633 of CAZAFR010000005.1, forward strand.
TACCAACAAGAATATAATATGGATATAATTCAAAAATATGCTGAAGTTCCCTGCAAGCGCTGCTACTATAAATCCAACAAAAAAGATTACAGATACAGTTTGTATGGGCTTATCCATCCTTTTAGAGAACTTTGGAAATTTCATGCCTACAAACATTCCCAACATGACGGGTATACCAAGAATCATGAATACTGTTCGGAACATTTCAACGGGATCAATTGAAATTGGAACCAACAATGGTGAGTGTTTTGCATATAGTCCGCCCCAGAAAGCAAAATTTAGGGGAGTCATAAAAAGACTTAGAATTGTGGTTATGGTAGTTAGACTTACTGATAATGTAATATTTGATTTTGAGATTGCAGAAATAAGATTAGAAACATTTCCACCCGGGCAAGCTGCAACCAGAATCATACCCATTGCTACCGGTGTAGATGGGCGGATTATTAATACCAGTAAATAAGTAAGCGCCGGCAAAAGTACATACTGAGAAATAACTCCTATCACCATAGGTTTCGGATGCATTATAACTGCTCTGAAATGGTGAGGTCTGATACTTAATGCAACGCCGAACATTATAAAAGCAATAGCCAAGTTCATAATATTGACGCTGTCTTGATTAAAATTCAACTGTATCTGATTGAGCTCATCCATGTTTCCGAAAATGGATAATAAAGGAGTAATTTCCATCTGACTTATTGATTTTAAAAACGGCAAAGTTAGTGAATTTAATTCTTTGATGACGTTTATTTAGTTTGATTAAAGAGAGCATTTTGGGCAGACGGCATGATTTATGATAATTCATCAATTTTTTGTTATCATAAATATTCTATTGAAATTGATTACATTTGTAAATAAAATTAGTTTATTATTACAAAAAACAAAATCGTATTATGAGTGCGCCTCTTGCAGAACGGCTCAGACCTCAAAGCCTTGATGAGTTTATCGGCCAGGAACATCTTGTCGGTAAAGGGGCTGTGTTGCGTTGTATGATCGAGTCGGGGAGGATACCCTCTATGGTTTTTTGGGGACCTCCCGGTGTTGGTAAAACTACTCTTGCAAATATCATAGCAAACACAATAAAAGCCCCATTTTACAAATTGAGTGCAATCAACTCGGGTGTAAAAGATGTGAGAGAGGTTATACAAAAAGCCAAGAATAACCGTTTTTTTGATTCTGCCGCACCTATTCTATTTATTGACGAGATTCACCGTTTTAGTAAATCTCAACAGGATTCACTATTGAACGCTGTGGAGACTGGAACAGTAACTTTAATTGGGGCTACTACCGAAAATCCATCTTTTGAAGTTATAAGACCGCTGCTGTCACGCTGTCAGGTGTATGTTCTTAAATCGATGGATAAAAAAGATTTAGAAGTTTTACTGAACAGAGCACTCACTGAGGATCTGATACTTAAAAATAGAACGATTGAGGTTGAAGAGACTGATGCTTTGTTTCGATTTTCGGGAGGTGATGCACGAAAATTATTGAATATTTTGGATCTTGCAGTTGCAGCTGAAAATGAAAACGAAAAAATTGTCATAACAGATCGTATAGTAACAGAACGTTTGCAGGAGAATCCAACTGCTTATGATAAAGGGGGAGAGATGCACTATGATATCATTTCTGCTTTTATAAAGTCTATAAGAGGGAGTGATCCTGATGCCGCAATTTACTGGCTGGCACGAATGGTTGCAGGTGGCGAGGATCCAAAGTTTATTGCAAGGCGACTCGTTATCTCGGCTGCTGAGGATATTGGTCTTGCAAATCCTAATGCTCTACTTCTTGCCAATGCTTGTTTTGAAACACTGCAGAAAATTGGATGGCCTGAAGGTCGAATTGTTCTTGCTGAGACAACTATATATCTTGCTACATCACCAAAAAGTAATTCAGCATATATGGCCATAAATAGCGCAATAGCTAAAGTTGAACAGACTGGTAATCTGCCTGTTCCAATTCATCTTCGTAATGCTCCAACATCACTAATGGAGGAACTGGATTATGGGAAAGAATATAAATATTCTCACGATTATGAAAACAATTTTGTGAAACAAGAATATTTGCCAAAAGAGATAAAAGGTACCGTCTTTTGGGATGCTCAAGTAAATTCTGCTGAAAAGAAGATGAGTGAACTTATGAAAAAGCTTTGGGGTTAATACCAATCCATTCCTCGGTCGTAAGGAGAACTTCTCTGTTCATATTTAAGATCCTGAAGCAGTGAAGAGTTTGCGCGAATATTAAAGTTATAAGACTTGTATGGTCCAATTGGTATAAAGCTTGCAGACATGCTCCAACAATGCAGGTTACGGGTTAATGTGCAATTTATATTTGTGAATTTTTTCAGATCGAAATTATAGTCAGTATTAAATGTTAAATTCCAGTTTTTAGTCGGTTGAAGTGATCCACTCAGCCCAAAGTTATGAGTAAGAGCACCCTTATACTCCATTTTGTCTATATCAAATTCTCCGTAACCATACCTCAAAGAATAGTTAAATGACAAGTTCCAGTTTATGGCATTCTTTAGATAACCATCTTCATCAAACTCGCCCATAGAATTATCAGTATTGTCGAACATATTTGATTTTCCCGCAGTCTCATATGGATTCTCGCCTATTGTTCCGTCATCCGGCAATTGGCTTTCACGGTTATTATTATTTTTTTCATCTTTAGATCCCGTATCTTCACGGTTAAATAATTTTTTAAATGTATCTTGATTGAGAGAGTAGGAGAATGAAGTTCCAGTACTTTTTAGCTTACCAAAACCTTTCCCATTTAAGATTCTTAGCTTGTCAACTCTGATTGGCCTGTCATTTTGGTCAAGTTCATAGGTATACGCATCCCAGATCATATTCAAACTCAGAGTATAAGACTTCGACAGTTTAAGTCGTAAGTTTGTATTGATATCACTCCATTTCATGGAGTCAGCCATCATATTATAATTAAAGTTTACTCCAAGATCATCAATTAGACTCACTTTCTTAACACCCGTAGAATCTTTGTCTGTTTTTATTTTCATTTCGACATTATTCTTGAAATCGAAACTAATGCTACCGCTCTTACCACTTGAGGCTGTGCCAAACATCATTTTAGAATATGGAGAATATGTATATTCCACATCTTCGCCATACTCATTTTTATAAGTATATGTCTCGTAAAATCCATATCTGGGGTCACCAAAGTCTGGTCGATAATTCAAGCTTATACTTGGGGAAAGCACGTGTCTGATTGCTTGAACTTTATCGCCAAATATTTTCCACGGAGTATACATACCGTATAATTTTGTTTGTGCACTTATAGAAGTGCTGTAATCATATACCCGATTGAATCCATGTATAGTGTCCACATCGACGTGCCTTTTCGTTACCGGATCCCAAGCCTGTTTGTATTTTCCGGAATACCATCTCTCGGTATAATTAAACGAAGGTGAAACTTGAATAAAATCAAAGAGAGTAAATGTTGCGCTTATTGGGATATTATGACGCATGCCGTTTGTCCAGTCGCGTACCAGATTTGCTTTCAGAAACTTATTCTCTTTTGTTGTAATTGAATTTCGGAATTCACCTGTATAACTCATTGAAATCTTCTCAAACCATTTTTCGTCACCAACTGCATTTTTCTTTTTGAAGGGATAAATACGACTCATGTTAATTGATACGTTTGGCATTGTGGCAGCTATCGTAGAATCTCGTGAGACCTGGTTTATATTCATTGTAGCAGAAAGACTCCACGGCGAATCAGGGAATCGTTGAGTTAGATTTACACTAGAGCTTTTAGTGTTGTTTGATGCTTCGCGTGAGTATAGACTGCTTAAGTCATGATGGTTATTGCGGCTGGTAGAAAAATTAACACTTGCTGATAGTGTGCGATACATATTTGCTTTCGGGTCTTGAGAGTGTGTCCAGTTGATTCGTAAATCCTTTGCAACTGAGTATGCTTCCGGTACAACTTCTTTAAGTTCTTTTTCACCTGTCACTGTATTTAGGTAATAAAAGTCTACGTTTCCTGAGTATTTATATCTTCTGCGGTAGTTAGAGCGAGCTCCTACTCCCCATGAACCTTTAGTGTAAATTTCCCCGGTTAAAGCAAGATCAACATAATCACTCAGGGCCAGATAATATCCCCCATTATGCAGATAAAAACCTCTAGTCATTTCATCACCATAACTTGGCATGATAATTCCCGATGAATATGTTGAGGTAAAAGGGAAGAAAGCGAATGGTAAGACAATCGGGAATAATGGGACATCAGCTACTACAAGCCATGCCGGACCTGTTACGACGTCCTTTTCGGGTCGCACCTTTGCTTTTGAAAGATTAAGATAAAAGTGCGGATGTTCATGATTATCGCAAGTAGTATATTTGGCATTCCTCATATAGAAGGAGTTATCGGCATTCATCTTTGCTTCATTCGCAACAATATGTCCCTCGCCCTGTTGTGTTATAACATTATGAATAAATGCTTTTCTTGTTTCAAAATTATAACGCACACCTTTCATTTCATATTCAGTACCCCCTTCTGTAAAAACGGGTAACCCAAACTCAACACCTGAAGAATCTACTCCAAATGTAGAAGAAATGATGCTGCTATCCATGTTCATAATTATTTTTTCTCCACTAATTGACATTTCGCCATATTTTATATCCGCTTTACCATAAAGATATCCCATATTATCGTTGGTAAAAACCATAGAATCTTGAGCCGTATAATAAACAGGTGCATCAAGTGTCTGATTATCGGAGGAATCCACAGAATCTTTATCTATAGTTAATTGCTGATTCAAATTAATAGAATCCTGCTCTACTGACAGATGCAACGAGTCAGAAGATGCTGTTAATTGTAAAGTGTCGACCAGTAAATTTTGAGTACTGTCTGCTACCAAATTAGAAACATCCGTTTTTACTATAGGTGAATCAGACACTAGAGAATCCGGCACAAGAATATCCGAAATATTAATCGTGGAGTCAGGTAAAACTTCAGGAAAAGTAACATCCTCAGTGCTTATCTTTCTTACAGAAGAGCATTGATAAAATGTAGTTAGAATCAAAACAACAAATATAAGGCGGCTAGGTTGTTTCACTTAAATACTATTCATTAATGAATTAACTTGCAACAAAAATAGTAAAAAGAAACTTAAGTCAGGTTTATTAGTGCTTTTTTAAAAATGTTGAAGTCATTAGGTATTGAGTATGAGCGTTTTTGTTTTGAAGTAAATTTTGCCAGACCTGCCGGGATTTCTATTTTTGTATTGATACATTTTTCCACGACCTCTTTGAATTTTGCGGGATGAGCTGTAGCAAGAAAAATTCCGGCCTCGCCTGATTTCTTTTTCTCTTTTAATGCTCGGTAGGCACACGCACTATGAGGATCAAGTAGATATCCTGATTCCTGATAAAGTCTGCTTATTGTTTCTTTAATTTGAGAATCATTGTAAGTAAAGCCTTTGATATCTCGACTAATAGTTGCATGTGAATTATTGTACAAATCTAGGATCCTGTCAAAATTACTTGGTGCACCCACATCCATAGCATTAGCTATAGTCTGAATAGAAGGCTTAGGCATATAATTTCCAGTGTTCAGATAATTAAAAAACACATCATTACTATTATTTGCAGCAAAAAAACGCGTTACAGGCAATCCCATTTTTTTTGCAAAAAGTCCCGCAGTAAGGTTACCTAAATTTCCGCATGGTACAGAAAAAACAATATTTTCTGAAGAAAGTTTCTTTACTAGCTGAGCATAACCATAAAAATAATAAAATGATTGTGGTAGGAACCTAGCAACATTTATAGAGTTTGCGGATGTAAGATTAAACCGCATGTTAAGTTCTTCATCCATAAATGCCGATTTCACTAATGCCTGACAATCATCAAAAGTTCCATCAACTTCAAGAGCAACAATATTTTGTTCTAAAGTAGTGAACTGTGCTTCCTGCATTTTACTTACTTTTCCAGAAGGGTAAAGTACAAATACTTGAATACCCTCAACACCAAGAAAACCGTTTGCCACTGCACTACCGGTATCTCCGGAGGTAGCAACCAGCACTTTTACATCCTCCTGCTTGCGTTTTTTTACAAAGAATGATAACATACGAGCCATAAATCGAGCACCCACATCCTTAAAAGCAAAAGTAGGACCATGGAACAACTCCAGCACATAAATTTCATCTTCTATTTTTTTAAGAGGTATATCGAAATTCAAAGTATCAGTAACTATAGAATCTAAATCATCTCTATTGATATCATTTTCAAAAAAAGCATTAGCTACAACTGCAGATATCTCCGATAAACTTTTATTTGATAGATTCTTAAAAAAAGTTGTAGGCAATTGTGCAATATGGTCAGGCATAAACAGGCCTTTATCCGGAGCTAATCCTTTTACAACTGCTTCCTGCAGATTCACTGCAACAGTTCTGTTATTTGTACTGTAGTATAACATATTTATTGAAAATCAGAGATCAAAAATTAATATTAAATATCGTTTTCATAAACTGGTCGGCTTGCAATAAACCATAAATCCCATTTTTTGCAGAAAATTCATCATAGACTTGTACACTATCAGGTTGGATGTACCTATGCCATATAATAAATGGAACGGCATCACGTGTATGAGTGCGAATAGCACAAGGTGTTGGATGATCGGGTAATACCGCAATAGTTACAGGCTCATCCCAGTTTTTGATTTCGTTGTATATAGGTTTAATTACACGTGTATCAAGATATTCGATTGTTTTGACTTTCAAAGGAACATCTCCCTCGTGACCCGCCTCATCACTAGCCTCTATATGAAGATAAACGAAATCCTTATTTTTTAACGCTGCGATTGCTGCTTCTGCTTTACCTTCATAATTTGTATCATACAGACCAGTTGCGCCTTCAACAATAACGACATCAAGTCCGGCATAAACGCCAATCCCTCTTATAAGATCAACTGCCGATATTACAGCACCACTTTTAATGGGAAACATTTCAGATAGTTGTTGCATTTTAGGTCGATATCCTGGCGACCAAGGCCAAATTGAGTTAGCAGGATCTTTTCCCTCAGCCATTCTTTTTTTATTTATAGGATGATCAGTCAATAACTCTTGAGATGCATAAATCAGCTCGTTTAAAGCATAAGCTGTAGGCTCAGCTTCGCTGTTTTCCGGTTTAATTAAATATGGCTTATAAGGCTTTTCCGGGATATCATGCGGAGGAGTACAAATAATATTTTTATTACCCCCCTTAATTTTTAAAACATGTCTGTATGAAACTCCCGGATGGAAACTAAATTGATTGCCGCCAAGTTTTTTTTGCAAAAAATGTATTAGTTCGGTTGCTTCGGCAGTTGATATGTGTCCTGCCGAATGATTTTTTAGCATTTCCCCTTTAATACATACAAGATTGCATCTCATGGCAACTTCATCGGATTGTATATCAACACCCATACTCGCAGCTTCAAGAACTCCACGCCCCTCATAAACTGTGGGAATATCATAACCTAATACAGAGAGATTAGCGACCTCACTCCCGGGAGAAAAACCATCAGGAACCGTGTTAAGTAATCCATTCCTCCCTTTGCTTGCAAGCATATCCATGTATGGCGTATGCGCTGCCTGAAGTGGCGTCTTATTGCCAAGCTCAGCTATTGGTTTGTCGGACATTCCATCTCCAAGAATTATAATATATTTCATATGGCTTAAATTATTTATTTTAAAAGGATCATGATCTTATATGGCTTGATTATGCCAATATCTGCTTTATCTGATGTTGGCAATTGAAATTATATCTGAGAAAACACCAGCTGCTGTAACACTTGCGCCAGCTCCATATCCTTTAATAACCATTGGGTATTCGTTATAACGCTCAGTTGTTATCATGATGATATTGTTACTTCCTTCTAAATCATAAAAGGGGTGACCGCTTTCAACTTCACGTAACCCAACTTTACAAGTTCCGTTGTCATATGATGCCACAAAACGTAGTTTCTTATTCATCTTGGCCAGTTCCTTGCGACGTTCTTCAAAAGACTTATCTAATTCAGGTACTGATTGCCAGAATTCATCCAGTGTTCCCTCGAAATATTTATTAGGAATAAATAGATTTTTTATAACATCGGACTGATTCACTTTTGCACCTGCTTCACGAGATAGTATTACAAGTTTACGGATCACATCCAGACCACTTAAGTCGATACGCGGATCAGGTTCAGCAAATTGAGCATCAACTGCCATTTTCACTGCTTTGCTGAATGGAATATCTTCACTGAATGTGTTAAATATAAAATTAAGTGTGCCGGAAAGAACCGCTTCTAGTTTCACTATTTTATCTCCTGAGTTTATCAGAGAGTTCATAGTGTTGATAATAGGTAGACCTGCTCCTACATTAGTTTCAAATAGAAACTTGACACCTGCTTTACGTGATGTTTCCTTCAGATGACTGTAGTTTTGGTAATCTGATGAAGCAGCAATTTTGTTTGCAGTAACTACAGATATATTCTTTGACATTAGATCATCATAAAGCTCAGCAATAGCAGGACTGGCTGTACAATCTACAAATACGGAATTGAATATATTCATTTTGATAATCTCGTTTCGAATATATTCAGGAGAACTTTTAATGCCTTTCTCCATAAGGTTTTCGTAGTATCCCTCAAGAGGAACTCCTTCACGATTAAAGAGAGCTTTACGACCGTTTGCAATCCCAACTATATTTATTCTGAGTTTATTTTGATCTTTAAGTGTTGATTGTTGCTGACGAATTTGTTCAAGTAACTTGCTCCCTACTGTTCCTGTGCCTATTACAAAAAGATTAAGCTCTTGATAAGGAGACAAAAAGAAAGAGTCATGAACAACGTTAAGCGATTTTCTGAGATCGGTCTTTGAAATTACACATGAAATATTGGTTTCGCCGGCACCTTGGGCTAGTGCTATTATGCTAATTCCGTTTCTGCCCAAAGCCTCAAAGAACTTACCTGCAATACCGGGAACATGTTTCATATTCTGACCAACTATAGCAATAGTTGCCAGGTCGTATTCAATCATAATCTTATTTATGCTACCCATTGCAATCTCATGTGCAAACTCTTCATTGAGAACTTTTTGAGAAAGTGCTGCATCCTGCGATCTAACGCCAATTGAGGTGCTATTTTCAGAAGAAGCCTGGGATACGATGAATACGCTGATACCATTATCAGCTAAAGTTGAAAAGATTCTTTTATTTACACCGATAACACCCACCATTCCAAGTCCTTGAATAGTAATCAGTGCAGTATCATTAATTGAAGATATACCCTTGATAATCTTTCCGTTACGAGTAGGTTTAATATCGCGAATAAGAGTTCCCTTCTCTTCAGGATGAAATGTATTCCTAACGTAGATTGGAATATTTTTATGATACACCGGAAATATTGTAGGAGGATATATAACTTTTGCTCCAAAATTCGAAAGTTCAATTGCTTCAATAAATGATAATTCATCAATTACATATGCAGAATTAATGATTTTTGGGTCAGCTGTCATAAAACCATTTACATCGGTCCATATTTCAAGCACTGTTGCATTCATAGCAGCTGCAATCATAGCAGCTGTGTAATCTGACCCACCTCTGCCAAGATTTGTAATATCATCGTCTTCGATGCTTGATGAGATAAATCCCGGTACAACAGCAACACTTGGTGGTGGCATCTCAGAAAAAGTTTGTCGAATCAACTCATTGGAACGACTCAAGTCAGGGATATGACTTTTAAATTGCTTATTTGTTTTAATGAATTTAGTTGAATCGTAAAGTTGCGAACCTGCAATCATCTTGCTTACGATGGCTGATGATAAGCGTTCGCCATAACTAACAATTTTGTCTGAAGTTTTTTGAGAAAGGTCACCGATTAAAAATACTCCCCAAAGTATATTCTGCAATTCCTCAAAAAGTAGTTCAGCTTTTTGTAATAGCTGCTGTCTTTCATCATCATGCAACTTCAGCGTTTCTATAACAACACGATGTCTTTCAATTAATTCATCTAGGAGCGTTTTATATCCCGGATTACTTCTCACTGCAAAATCTGCTATCAGCAGAAGTCGGTCTGTAACTCCATCGAGAGCTGAAACTACAACAATAACCGGCTCTTTTTCTTTTATAATTATATTTTTGACAAGTTGTAAACTTTCGGGATTCCCAACGGATGTCCCACCGAATTTCATAACCTTCATCTGTATAAGACTTTTCCCGTTTTAATGACGGCTTTAGTTGATAAAAAAGTTGATTTTGAACGCTATAACCGAATGGTTAGCATAAAAAGCAGTACCTGCTTACGGATGTGAAAATTTATATAACCCCCCAAGGGGTCATAGTCATTGTTGTAGTGAAATATGTTGAATACAATCTCTGCATTTCAAACATTTTAATGTAGATTTGATGCAAAGTTAGATGAATAATTCATAAAATGAAATTTTAATGAATAATTATTTGCGTTTTGACAAATTACATCATCAGTAAAGTCTTATATCTGTTCATTAAACTATTCTTTATGAAGACGAGGTTGATTATATTTTCTGTGGACACGGAACTGTTATTGAGACACATGAAGAAAATTAATTTGTTCTTATGCTGATTTGGTCTTTTGTTAGATGAAAAGCATTAACAAGGATTGTGTTCTATATGTCGACAACTTTAAAGTTTAGGAATTTTTAAATAAGAAAGCTCTATCTTAGTATTTATAAAATAATGAATTTTTATTATTTTGTATAAGTATAAATGTAATGATTTTTATGTATATTTGACAATTGAAATTTTTATATTTAATAATAAGAAAACTGTAGTAATTGGTACGATGTGCAAACATAAGTTTATCTCATAATTATATCAAAAAGTTTTTATAGGACAACAGTAATAAATTAAATTAAATAGAAAAATATAATTGATATGAAAAACGCAAGTACGTTAATTAGTATTCTACTGACATTATTATTTTTTGTTCCGGTAGGTTGCGGATCAGACGCTAATGTAAATAACAAACAGGAATGGAAAGCCGAACATGTTATTTTTATTGGTTTAGATGGTTGGGGCAGTTATAGTGTTGATAAAGCTGAAATGCCCAATGTGAAAAAATTGATGAAAGAGGGTTGTTATACATTACAAAAGCGAACTGTACTTCCATCTTCTAGTGCGGTAAATTGGGCATCTATGTTTATGGGAGCCGGCCCCGAATTGCATGGATATACAACGTGGGGATCTCAAACTCCCGATCTTCCTTCTAGAGTATTAAACAAGAACAATTACTTTCCTAACATATTTAATATGTTAAGAGAGAATGCACCTGAAGCAGAAATTGGAGCAATTTACGAATGGGAAGGTATAAAATATTTGGTAGACTCTCTTTCGTTGAATTATTATACTCATATGCCCAATCAAAATAAGCTTAACACCGCACTCACAGGCGCTGCCGTGGAATATATTAAAGAGAAAAAACCAACTTTTGCAGCTTTTATTTATGATAGCCCCGATGATGTAGGGCATGCAGATGGACATGATACTCCGAGTTATTATAACAAGATGAAAGAATTGGATGATCAGGTAGGTGAAATTATTAATGCCATGAAAGAGGCTGGGATATATGATAATAGCATTATAATTATTACTTCTGATCATGGCGGTATTGATAAAGGACACGGAGGTATAACTATGATGGAAATGGAGACACCGTTCATCATAGCAGGGAAAGGAATACAACAAGGTGGAGAGTTTCAGGAAAGTATGATGCAGTTTGATATAGCTCCCACTATTGCCGATATTTTTCAATTAGAAGTTCCGCAAGTCTGGGTTGGTCGTTCAATGAGACAAGTGTTTAAGTGAGGCGGTTTTTATAATTGATGTACAAGGTGCTTTAAACTCAACTTTTAAAAAATTGGGAACAGCCAATTATTACTAGTCTTTGTAATGATTTTTATGTATATTTGCACTTAACTGAAAATTATTTAGTAAAAAACACAAATCAACAAACTATGAATTCAAAATCTGTAAAATCATTTTTAGTATTGTTTGCTATTTTTGGAGTAACTATCATATTTACAACGTCATGTAACAGCAAAAGACCTGAAAAAGAGTTTGTTACCTTTGAAGAGATGCAAGACCCCACAAACGACACATTGTCCGATTGGTCAAATGTTCCTTCAGGATTGCAATCCTCATTTATAAGTATCGATGTTAGACCACCTAAATCTGTAGCTCCTGAGATAGAGATCAGAAAAAATGAAAAAGTAATAGGCTGGAAAGGTGAAAAAGTATCATCACAAATGTTATTATGGACTACAGCTGATGTTAATCAGGTTGAATTTGATTTTGATGATTTTGTTTCAGAATCAGCCTCATTATCCTCATCCGTTGCTCAGGCAAGATTTGTAAGATATGTAATGACTGATGAGTTTGCAGGAGGTTGTGGTTATCGTAAACCTGAAGATTTTGCTTCTTCTCTTTCAGCTGATATGCTTGATAATCTGGATAACTTTAACATAAAGGCTAAAACAGTAAGACCGGTTTGGTTAACTATAGATATTCCATCTGATGCAGTTGCCGGTAATTATAAAGGAAAGCTTAATTTATATGCAGAAAGAGGTTTTATTGAAGATTTCGAGTTTGAAATAGAGGTTGTAGATCAACTTTTACCAGAACCTTCAAAATGGGCATATCATCTCGATTTATGGCAACATCCATCAGCCGTTGCTCGTGTACATAATCTTGAGATGTGGAGTGATGCTCATTTTGAGAAAATGAGACCTATTATGAAAATGCTTGCGGATGCAGGGCAGAAAGTTATAACTACTACTCTTAACAAAGATCCTTGGAATAATCAATCATTTGATGCTTATGCGGATATGATTATTTGGACGAAAAATAAAGATCAGAGCTGGAGTTTCGATTATACTATTTTTGATAAATGGGTTGAATTTATGATGGATCTAGGAATAGATAACATGATTAACTGCTATTCATTGTTGACATGGAACAATCAGGTCCATTATAACGATATGGAAAAAAATGAATTGATTACACTTGAAATGAAAGCTCAGTCTAATGAGTATTCAGAATTTTGGAGTGTTTTCTTGAAGGATTTTACTCAGCATTTAAAAGCAAAAGGATGGCTCGAAATTACTAATATAGCTATGGACGAACGTTCGCCCGCTGATATGCAGGCTGCAATGAAAGTGCTTGCAACTGCAGCACCGGAACTAGGTATTTCATTAGCTGATAATCATAAAAGTTATAAGGATTACCCCGGAATTAAAGATATTAGCGTGGGCGCTAGGTCAATTGTTGATAAGGGAGATATTACAGTACGTAGGGCTGAAGGGCTTAATACAACATGGTACGTATGTTGTGCTGATTCTTTTGCTAATATGTTTACATTTTCTGCTCCTGCAGAAGCAGTCTATGCTGCATGGCATACAGTTGCAGCTGATTTGGATGGAATGCTCAGATGGGCATACAATTCATGGGTTGAGAATCCGTTAACAGACTCTCGCTTTAGGACTTGGCCTGCAGGGGACACTTATATTGTGTATCCTGATGCACGTAGTTCAATCCGTTTCGAAAGACTAATTGAGGGTATTCAGGATGCCGAAAAGATCAGAATATTGCGCAAACAATATAGTGAACAAAATACAGCTGAATCTTTAGCTAAACTTGATGAGCTTGTAGAAGCAATTGAATATTTCTATACACTGAAACCCTCATATGATTGGAATGAACGATTGAATGATGCTAAAAAATTATTGAATTAAAGAGAATTGTTAATAATAGCATATGTCACTTTGCAATGCGGACGGTTGCAATTACCTTTTGATTACATAAAATAATGTTTTCATAGTAAATAACCAACTTGTTAATAGTCGAGTCTAACGACGTTATTAGTTACTGTAACTGATTTAGTAAGTTTCAGAAAGAGCAAAAGAATGTAACCAAAAAGGGAACACTTAGATCAAGCATAAAACCATGAAATACAGAAATGACAATAAACTCTTTCCCTGAGAATTTTAGAATTACAGGGAGTGTAGTATCCATGGTTGTTGCTCCTCCAACGGAAATAGTTGCGAGTTTACCAAAATATTTTACCAGGAAAGGAGCAAAAAGAAGTACAATTAGTTCACGGAAAATATTTGATAAAAGAGCAATTGTGCCAAGTTCCACGCCCCTATACTCAGTAATAAAAATGCTTGAGAGTGAGTAATATCCGAAACCGCTTCCCACTGCTAAAACATCTGTTAGCGTTCTTTCCGGAAGTAAAAAAGAAATAATAATACAACCCCCCAGTGTTCCAATAATTGTAGCCAATGGCAGTAAATAATAATTAGAATTAAGCTTTTTGAAACTTTTTAGAGTTTTAGAGTCACTGCCAATACTCAAACCAACAAAAAACATCAATGCACAGAGAACATAAAAACTTGCTTTACTCTCTAACCAAGATATAGGGATTAATTCAAAATATCCTAGTAAAGTACCCAAGATAAAAAAAGAGACTATAGTTACACTTCCTTTCATATAGCTATTTTTTATCCTTTTTTATGAACTTCCACAAAAGTAACGCCATCAGTGCGCTACCTAAAACAGCAGATATGGTGATAATTAGTGCTTCTTTTCCTAAAGTGGCAAGTCCCGAAACTATCTCAGGGTTACCCCCAACCTCTATTCCCAAAAGAAACAAAAGTAGTAATATAAGTACTGTAATTATTTTGGGGATATTATTAAGCTCTTTCTTACGCAGAATGTAGCCAATAATACCCCCAAAAATCATAAATGCTATGACAATGAACATATTTGTTTAATTTCTTGATTGATATTTAAGAGATTCTTCTAAACATCTGTTATTATAAATATAGTTTATTTTGACGAGATCTTTTTTATGATCTCTAAAAGTGTTGTAGTATTTATAAAACATGTCTCATAACCATTTCGCCTTCTTCTATATTATTTTTTCAAAATATAAGAGTCTTGATAATGGGACTGATATTTTATAAGACTTCTCTCCTTCATAAATTTTGCCTTTATCATCACGCCATTTTCCTGCAGGTAGCTTCACTTCGCGTTCATTTGATGCAGTTACAATCGGTGCCACCAGATATTTATCACCTAACATAAACTGATCCTTGCATTGTGCGAAACCCTGATTAGGAAATGCGTATTCCATATGACGAACAATGGGCTCGCCTGTCACCGAGGACTTTTTTGCGTACTGCAAAATGTAATCTCCAAATTGTTGATGGAGTAGAGCTGCATTTTTTACTATTTCGAAATTTTCCTCATTAAGTACTCTCCATGGAGCTACGGAAAATTGCATCATTGGCATTAAAGCATGAACCTGTGCCGATCTTACAATTATAGCTTGGTCTAAGTCGTCACTATCTACATTCTGGAAATAAGTAAAAGAACCTCCGCCAATCATATCCGGGCATGTATTAGAATATCCTAATAAACTAGCGGCCAGCATCTCAGGAATTAGGTTTTGCACAGCCGTCCAGGTGTGTGCTTTATCACCAAGTCTTTCTACGAGAGGCTGTCCACCCATTTTCCATCCTGCACGATATTCGTTAAATAAAAATAAAAGCCCTATTTCCTGCCATGCAGTAACATGGTCTGTTGATATAGCATCTTTTTTAAAACTGTCTATAACATTAGGATTATAGAAAGAGTTGTCGCCGGCATCAAATTTAAAACCATCTATACCATAATCAGCTTGAAGTTTTTTAAGTAGTTCGATATAGTGTTTTTTTGCATCTTCATTAGTGAAATCATAGCAAGCACTTTGACCGTTCCACCAATTGATAATAGCTGGTTGATTGCTTCCTTTCTTTTTAATAAGATATCCTTTACTTGCAAGTTCTCTGTAAGGAGTATCCGGGCTAACAAACGGGCATATCCATAGCATTATTTTAAATCCCATTTCATGTAACTGATCAACCATAATTTTTGGTGCCGGAAATTTATCAGGTTTGAATTCAAAGTTACCATAATATTTTTGCCAGTTATCATCTATCATAAGAATACCTTGTGGTAATCCATTGGTAATAATGTTGTTGGCATAGTTGATTACATCTTTTTGATTTTGATTATAAATCAGTTCTATCCAAGTATTATATTGAGGTACGCTAAAAAACAGGGGATCCGGAATTACACCATTGGGAGGGAAATAGGTACTACTAACCTTTAAATAAGCATCTCGAAGGGTGTTTCCTGCTTGTTTTATCTCAATTTGTTCATACTCCGATCTGACAATAATAGAATTGTTTTTTACTTCAAAATAAAAAGGTTTTTCACTCCATATATATCTTCCATTATTTGACAAAAGAAGAGGAACTACCTGATTGTTTCTATTCTCCAGAGCTAGATTAAATTCATTCAACTGCTTCATGTATGGCATCTCAGAGCCTAAAGCTACAGCCCCTCCCCACCAAAACTCATCAGGATTAAAATTTATCTCAGTAATGTACTCTTTATCATTTGATGGGTATAAAATAAATATAGTAAAGAGACCTATAAATAGACTGATAATTCGATGTGTCATAAAATTTTCATTCTTTTTGTTATCTTAATTTTTAGAAAATAATATCAGAGGAAATCAAAATTACGAAAAAAATAATCTACGCAAAGCTATCTACAAAAGTATTTGTCTACAATAGTTTCTGCAAGTTCTAACTTCTTTTACTGATGTTGACCAAGGTGCAATATTATACTCAAGCTCAATATCACAATAAATTGGCCATTTGTTTTCTTTAATTAATAGAAGCACTTCTTCGAGCGGAGTTTCGCCCTGTCCCCAAACCTGGTTTGCATTTGGCTCTGTGACGTTATTCTTACTTGTTTTATCCTTAATATGAATACTTGCTATGCGTGAGTGATATTTTTTTATAAAATCAGCAGGATTCAGACCTGTTGAGCCATAGTAATGACCAACATCAAAATTAAGCATATTGGCGGGTGAATATGCAAGAAGTTTGTCTACATCAAACCCTTTTTCGCCATATTGGTAATGGTTATGTAAAATAGAAAACATGCCGTTACGTTCTGCAGCAGGACCAATCAAGCGCGCATTGTCATCATTTAGTTCTGTTGTGATTCCTATTGCTCCAAGTGTTTTAGCAACCTGGAACGAATAATCAAGCTCCTCGTCACTGTTACCGGAAGTCCATTTATAAATATGAATATTAACGCCGGCATCATTGAATTTCTTCCTGAGTGCTATATATTTGTCAATAGTACTAGGAGCTCTTCTCCACTCTTTAAGCTTATTTCTGAAGCTTTCGAGTTGATTTCTCTCATCGTCAGTGAATGGACTATCTGTGGTTGGCTTACGCCTTACAGGATTAGTAGGAGCGCCAAGATAATTTTCTACGCCGGTCCCCATAAGTTCAACCGAACTTAATCCTGAATCAACACACGCTTTTAGTGTTGTTTCTAATCCTTCTTTCATATCACGAAAACTGTAAGTGATTGCACCAATCTGAACACCTCCGAAATTTGAATTGAGGGCAGAATCCTTTTGTTTAGTAGATTGACTTGTAGCACGATTGATATTACTATAAGACTTTGAAACAGGTAGAAATGCACTAGTTGCCAAAACAGTAGTTGTGGCCAAAAAATTTCTTCTTGTTTGTTTTCTGCCAAAAGATTTGTTTTTCATTTTCTGTATATTTTTTATAAATTATATTGAGAAGTTAGTCGTACCAAATGTACAAAAATTTCATCACATCATATCAGTTCGGACTCTCTTCAGATAAACATAAATAGAGTTTTCTTTAATGTCATTTGATTCCATACCCTTTTTGTATGAAGTGAACTATAACTCATTAAACCTTTGCTTAAAACTCCATGTCAAACACCTGAGTTCTTACAGTTAACTGTTTTTATTAAACTTGAAGTGATAGTAAGTCGTTACTTATTATTACTTTTGCAATAGCAGCAGGTCGGTTTGTCGCTCCGAAAACAGGGGAGGAAAGTCCGGGCAACACAGAGCACCATACTTCCTAACGGGAAGCTGTTCGTGAGGATAGATTAGCGTAACAGAAAATAACCGTCTCGTCTTTTAATAGCGAGATAAGGGTGAAAAGGTGGGGTAAGAGCTCACCGGGTACTATGGCAACATGGTATGCCGTACGCATTATGAGTTGCAAGACCATGTATATCGGATAGGTAGGGTTGCTCGCCCGATGCCGAGGGGTAGGTCGCTTAGATAAATGACAAACATCCCCATAAGGGATACAGAACCCGGCTTACAGACCGGCTGCTTTTTTATCACAGAAAGAAATGGTTAAATCGAGGAATAAAAAATACCACGACGAAATGGATAAACCGGGCAGATTTGAGAAATTAGAAGCCAAGCTTAGAGAATTTGTGTATTTTTTAACTTATGGAATCTGGCGATCTAATCCTGATACATTATCTAACAGGAAAAATATCCTTTATAATGCTACGAAAACTATAATTCTAACAGTAAGAAACATCAGGGAACTTAACATTTCGGCAAGTGCACGTGCACTTACTTATCGTACACTTCTTTCTATTGTTCCTTTATTGGCGGTACTATTTGCAATTGCACGAGGATTTGGAATTGAAAACATCGTTGAAAGTAGCATCTTTAATCTGTTAAAGAGTGGTTCGCCCGATACAGAAATAGCTTATAGAGCTCCTGCAACCTCCATAGATACGTTAACGGTTTTTTCTGATAAGACAGAAATGATTGAAAACAGTCTAAACGTAGATCAAGCTACAGATAATCTCGTTATATTTAGTGAAGATGCTACTGCGGAAGGTCGAATAAACGAGTTGCTCAATCTCTTGTTTCAATTGATTAATAATTCGCTTGAAGAAGCCAAAGGAGGTGGAATTTTTGCAGGAGTGGGTATATTACTGCTGCTCTATACAATACTTCTTCTTTTTAATGAAATTGAAAGAAATTTTAATCAGATATGGCAGGTACGTAAAGGACGAAGTATAAGTCGCAAAGTTACTGATTATACTGCTATGGTACTTCTTATGCCTCTATTTTTTATTCTTGTTAATGCTTTGAATTTTTTGAGCTATCCGCAAAATCGAACTCTTAAAACTATCTATATACTATATCCTTTTATTCCACAATTACTAAATATTGTACCTTACGTTGTAATTATTCTGTTGTTTATTGTATTGTATAAATTTTTACCCAATACCAAAGTAAAATTTAGAAATGCACTCATTGCCGGAATCATTGCCGGTGTAGCATTTCAGGTTTTTCAGCTGCTGTTTATGAGTGGGCAACTTTGGATTACACGATATAATGCTATTTACGGTACCTTTGCAGCAATACCTATTATGTTGTTGTGGATACAGTCTTCATGGTTTATAACACTTATCGGTGCAGAAATATCTTATGCAGCTCAAAATGTGAGAAAGTTTTCTTTTGAAAAAGAAACCCACAGAATCAGTAGAAGATACAAGGATTTTTTTACTTTGATTATTGCTTCTGAAATTGTAAAACGTTTTGCAAACGAGAAACAGCCATTTACAGCAGATGAACTTTCAGAAAAATGTAAAGTACCTTCTAGGTTAACGAACATTATTCTCGACAATTTGTTGGAGATAAACATAATTTCGGCAACGCCCTCTAAAGCAGATGAAAGAGTCATAGCATTCCAGCCGGCAGTGGATATTCATATTATCACCGTTAATTATCTGATGTCGAGATTAGATAAAAAAGGATCTGAAGATTTTATGATTGATACACAAGGTATGTATAATGAACATTGGAAGGCATTGATAAACAACCGTATGTATATATATGAGAGCGAAAATGATGTCTTGCTGATAGATTTATAATTTTTTTTATCTTTGTACTTTATATTATAGAGAATAAACCACATGAGTCTCATCGGTTCATTAGAAAGTGTAGGGTTATATGCATTATTGATGAAGAGAGTGTTATCTGTTCCCGATAGGATGCGCGAATTTATGAAAGAGTTCATAAAAGGAATCTATTTTTTGGGGGTAAATTCAATTTGGATAGTTATTATCATATCCTTCTTTATAGGGGCGGTAATTGTTATGCAGATTGCTTTGAATGTGGATTCACCAATGCTGCCACGTTTTACTGTAGGTGCCGTCTCTCGTGAAATTATTTTACTGGAGTTCTCATCTACTATAATGTGTCTTATACTATCGGGGAAAGTGGGCTCTAATGTAGCATCAGAGATTGGTACTATGAGAGTGACAGGTCAGGTGGACGTGCTTGATATAATGGGAATTAATTCTGCCAACTATCTCATACTCCCAAAGGTTGCTTCATTTGTAGCTTTCATGCCAGTGTTGGTTGTCTTTAGCATGTTTATGGGTCTGTTTGGGGGATATGTTATTTGTATTGTATTAGGAACACCTTCTGTAGAAACCTATATATATGGAGTCCAGGCATTTTTTAGAGAATCATTTGTGTGGTACTCAATATTTAAATCGATGCTCTTTGGTTTTATCATTGCGTCTGTAGCAGGTTTTTTTGGATACAATGTGAAGGGAGGAGCACTAGATGTTGGTAAGGCAAGCACTGATTCAGTAGTAATTAACAGTATTTTGATTCTTATTACTGATTTAGTTTTTACTCATCTGGTAATGGGATAAAAAGCATATGGTAGAGATTAAGCACCTGAATATGAGATTTGAGGGTGACATTGTTCTCAATGATATAAATGCAAGGTTTGAAAAAGGGCTTGTCAATATGATTATTGGTAAAAGTGGTTCAGGAAAAACAGTACTGCTGAAATGTATTGTTGGGTTACTTACTCCCACTTCCGGTGAGATAATTTATGACGGTCGAAGTTTTTCATCTTTAAAAGCGCGAGAGCTTAAACGTCTGCGAAGGGATATTGGCATGTTGTTTCAGGGGTCTGCTCTTTTTGATTCAAAAACAGTTCTGGAAAATGTATTGTTTCCACTTGATATGTTTTCCAGAAAGAATAGACGTGAACGCAAGAAACGTGCTGAATTTTGTCTTGAGAGAGTTGGATTGATCGATGCAGCCCATCTGTACCCTTCGGAGATAAGTGGGGGTATGATGAAAAGAGCTGCTATTGCTCGAGCAATTTCCCTGAACCCAAAATATCTATTTTGTGATGAGCCTAATTCGGGTCTTGATCCTAAAACAGCGCAACTAATTGACGAACTGATTGAAGATATCACAAAAGATTTTATGATGACCACAATTGTTGTGTCGCACGACATGAATTCTGTGATTAATATAGGAGATAATATAGTTTTTATAAATGAAGGCGTAAAAGAGTGGGAAGGAACAAAATCTAAAATTATGGATGCTGATAACGAAAAATTAAATGATTTTGTGTTTGCATCTGATTTGTTCAAAAAAATAAAAGAGGCAGAAGGTATAATTACTGAAGATAAAAAGAGTTGAATACCAACTGTAATATTAATATATATCATAATTTAAAAGTATGTTAAAGATAAAAAATCTGCATGCAATAGTTGAAAATAAGGAAATACTTAAAGGAGTTAATCTGGAAGTTAATCCCGGAGAGATTCATGCTGTGATGGGACCTAATGGATCAGGTAAAAGTACTCTGGCTTCCGTTTTGGTAGGTCATCCAAAGTTTGAAGTTACCCGTGGTAGCATTCAATTTAAAGATAAAGATTTATTGGAGATGGAGCCTGAGGACAGATCTCATGAAGGTTTGTTTTTAAGTTTTCAGTATCCTGTAGAAATACCGGGAGTTAGCATGGTTAATTTTATGAGGGCTGCTATTAATGAGCAACGTAAATATAAAGGTGAGGATCCTATCTCTGCAACCGATTTTTTGAAGCTTATGCGTGATAAAAGAGAGCTGCTGGGAATGGATAGTCAACTGGTTAGTCGCTCTGTTAATGAAGGCTTTTCAGGCGGGGAGAAGAAGAAGAATGAAATATTTCAAATGGCGATGATTAATCCTCTTTTGTCTATTTTAGATGAAACCGATTCAGGTCTCGATATAGATGCCCTTAGAGTTGTTGCTGCTGGAGTAAACAAGCTGCATACAAAAGAAAATGCAACTATACTAATTACGCATTACCAGCGACTTCTTGAATATATCAAGCCCGACTTTGTGCATGTGCTTTATGATGGAAAAATAATAAAATCAGGTGAGGCTGATCTTGCTATAGAGCTTGAAAAGAAGGGCTACGAATGGCTGATAAATCCGTAACCAAGTAAATAAAATGATAGAACAACAATATATCGATCTGTTTGAGAACTACAGAAATGATTTGGATGTAAATTCTTCTGAAGGAATGAACAGGTATCGTGATGAAGCTTTTGAAACATTCAAAAAGATAGGGTTTCCGTCTTCCAAGCTTGAAGATTATAAACATTCAAATATTGTACGAGCTTTTGATGCTGAATTAGGATTAAATATTAGAAATATTCCTATTACAGTGAATCCTTACGAGGCATTTAAATGCGATGTACCCAATCTGAATACTTACACCTATTTTCTTATAAACGACAGATTTTATAATGAGGTAGAGCAAGGAAGAAATTTACCGGAGGGCGTTTTTGCGGGAAGTATGCGAATGTTTTCTGAACAATACTCCGAGCAGTTTCAGAAATATTATTCGAAAATTGCTAACATTGATGATAATGGGATTA
The DNA here is from genome assembly GCA_964484665.1 of uncultured Proteiniphilum sp. Taxonomy (GTDB): domain Bacteria; phylum Bacteroidota; class Bacteroidia; order Bacteroidales; family Dysgonomonadaceae; genus Proteiniphilum. The sequence continues at coordinate 27,247 of CAZAFR010000005.1, forward strand.
TAGCATACAACACTATGTTTGCACAGGACGGTTTTGTTATTTATGTTCCCAAAAACGTTACAGTAGAAAAACCTTTGCAGTTGATTAATATTTTGCGCGGAGGGGTAGACCTGAATGTTAATCGTCGTCTCCTGATTATTGCAGAAGAAAATGCTCATGTGAAACTTCTTGTATGTGATCATGCTGTTGATGACGTACATTTTGTAGTTACTCAGGTAACTGAGATTTTTGCAGATGTAAGTGCTCAGGTGGATGTTTATGAACTTGAAGAGAACTCTGCCAAAGTGACCCGTTTAAATAATCTGTTCAGTGAACAAAAGGATAATTCGAAAGTTGTAACAAGCTCCATTACACTTCATAACGGCTACACAAGAAATAATTTTCGATTTAAACTTCTAGGAGAGTATGCTGAAGCGCATGCGGGTGGTTTGGCAATTTGTGATAAAAAGCAGCATATAGATAATTTTGCTTTTCTTGATCATGCAAAACCTAATTGTATGAGTGATGAATTGTTCAAAACAGTTTTAAATGATAAGGCCGTAGGTGTATTTTGTGGAAAGATTCTGGTGGAGAAAGATGCACAGAAAACATTTGCATATCAGACTAATAGAAATCTTCTTAATTCAGAAAATGCGCAAATGTTCGCTAAGCCTCAGCTTGAAATTTATGCGGATGATGTTAAGTGTTCGCATGGTTTGACTACTGGGCATTTAGATGAAGACTCTCTTTTTTATATGCGTTCACGTGGTATTGAAAAAGAAGAAGCTCGTATGTTGCTGCTTGTGGCATTTACACGCGATGTGGTGGATCTTGTTCGCATTCCTTCATTGCAGGAAAGGCTTGTCTCACTTATAGATAAGAGATTCAGAGGCGAACTAATGAGATGCGGAAATTGTAATGTTTGCAAATAATCTGAACAATGGATATTAATAAAGTAAGGGCTGATTTTCCTATTCTTTCGCGCGAAGTATATGGTAAACCACTGGTATATTTTGATAATGCGGCAACTTCTCAAAAACCGCAGTGCGTGATGGATAAGATTATAGAAATGTATACTACAGTGAATTCAAATGTTCACAGGGGCGTTCATTATCTTAGTCAGGCTGCAACTGATGAACATGAAGCTGCTAGGAAAACAGTCCAGTGTTTTATTAATGCCGGTTCACCTGACGAAATTGTGTTCACTCGTGGCGCCACTGAATCTATTAATTTGGTTGCGTCATCATTTTGTAGGACATTCTGTAAACCGGGGGATGAAATTCTTATTACTGCCATGGAGCATCATTCTAATATAGTACCATGGCAGATTCAGTCAGATATTTATGGACTCACTGTAAGAGTTGCACCAATTAATACATATGGAGAGTTAATTCTGGATGAGTTTGAGAAACTAATTACTCCACGTACAAAGCTTATCGCGGCAACTCATGTTTCTAATGTTCTCGGCACAATTAATCCTGTAAATGAAATAGTGAAGATTGCACATAGTCGAAATATCCCTGTTCTGATAGATGCTGCGCAAAGCGTTCAGCATGTAAAAGTAGATGTTCGTGAGATGGATTGTGACTTTTTGGTTTTCTCTTCACATAAAGTTTATGGACCAACCGGAGTTGGAGTACTTTTTGGAAAAGAGGAATGGCTTAATGCCCTGCCACCATATCAGGGTGGTGGTGAGATGATTGAAAATGTTACTTTTGAGAAAACGACGTTCAATAAACTGCCTTTTAAATTTGAGGCAGGCACACCTGACTTTGTTGGAACGGCTGCTTTGGCTACTGCACTGAATTATGTGTCTTCAATAGGTCTGGACAATATATCATTATATGAAACAGACCTTTTGAATTACGCTACTAAAAAACTTCTTTTACTTCCGGGTATGAGAATTATAGGTACTGCAAAACAAAAAAGCAGTGTTATTTCATTTTTAATTGATGGGATTCATCCATATGATATTGGCACGTTACTCGATAAAATGGGAATAGCAGTCAGAACCGGTCATCACTGTGCCGAACCTTTAATGCATGTTATGGGTGTAGAGGGAACCGTTAGAGCATCTTTTGCTTTTTATAATACCAAAGAAGAGGTTGATATATTGATTAAAGGACTAGAAAGAATTATTAAGATGTTCTGATTCTTTTGTACAATAGTGCATATTAATTATGAAGTTACAGCAACTCCACGATAAGCGAGTAAGTTATGTCATATCGTGTTCAAAAGTATAAACAGTTTTGCTATAGAGTTTAGGACGATTGTAAACTCCTAAGGAGTTGTGAACTGTTTAAAAAAAATTGTTGTTTAAAAAATCTTCTTTCTTCATAATGATTAATTACTTACACAGATTATGGGATACTCCCTGTCAACAATCTTGTGACACAAATATGCCAACGATGTACTGATATTTATCAACTAGTCTCTATGTTTATCAAAATTAATCATTTCAGTTTCTAATCCGTTTTCTGAAATATACTCTTTAATGACTTCAAGAAATTGTGCACCGAATCGGGCAAGCTTCTTCTGACCGAATCCATAAATTTTAAGTAGCTCCTCATCAGTTTCCGGCATATAATCGGCCATTTGCACTAAGGTTTTTGTGGATGCAACGATATAAGGAGGAAGGTTTTCATTTTCACTCATATAATTGCGTATCTGCACAAGTTCATTAAGCAGATCGGGGTGATTGGATTTGAACTGTACAGTTGATTTGCCTCGACTATAAGATTTGACACTGAAATCCGGCATGTTAAATGTATTACGCGCTGTATAATATATTTCAACACTGAAATTATCAGATGTTGCATTTATCAGATGCTTTTTTAGTGCAATGGAGGTAAATATTGAAGACAAAGACTCATCATACATCTTTGCATTAGATTTACTGTCGGTTGTTGCAGGTGATTTCTTCAGAGTACTAATAAGTTTATTCAGCTTTTTGATAAAATACGCAGAAGAAGAATTGAGCCTTTCGGAAAGAAACTGTGTGTTAACTATATCCTGACTAACTATCATATTTAATTGACCTCTGAATTTTTCAGCTACCTCTTCAATTTGTTCCAATTGGTTACATATACCTTTAGCAAAGGGTATTGTTTCTTCGTTAAAAGATGGCTCTTCTCCTTGCGTTGCGGTGTACCATGATCTTGCGGCACTATAAATAGTTTTAAAATCGTATGTTTGAAGTAATAAAGAGGTTTTGAATTGCTTCCTTGCAAGTTTTAGTGCACGACTTATGAATATTTCATCAGGTTTTGAGGATGAGAATCGTACAACCTGTTCGTCTACACCGATGGATTCACGGTTAATCGGACTCTTTAATACGATCCCTTTCAATGATCTGCAGCGACTAAGGGCTACGTAAACCTGACCAGGGGAAAAGGCATTACCCACATCGATAATTGCTTTATCAAATGTGAGCCCTTGACTTTTATGTATGGTTATTGCCCAAGCTAAACGTAAAGGTATCTGTTCAAATGTTCCGATAATCTTTTCCTCAATAGTGTTGGTTTTTGGGTTAGTGCTATATTTGATGTTTTCCCACGTTAGGGGTGAAACACTTATTTCATCAGAGTTATCGGCGCATTTTACTTTAATCAGATTATTTTCTATTGATGTTATTATACCAATCTTTCCATTATAAAACTTTTTGGGTACCTCTGTGTCATTTTTAACGAACATCACTTTCGCACCCTCTTTTAGTTCAAGTAACTCCTCAACTGGAAAAGCATTTTCAGGAAAATCTCCATTTATACTTGCTTGAAATTCATGAGCAGAAGTTTTGAGTTTGTTCAACTCAGCACTGTTTATCTCATCAGCGCTATAGTTATGAGTTGTTAACGTAATGTAATTATCCTCTGCAGGGGGATTAAAGTTTGGGCTATATCTACTATTAAGCATGCTAATTCCTTCTGCAGAAAGAGAATTATTTCTTACTTCATTAAGTAACTTTACGAATTGGTTATCCGACTGTCTGAATATTTTATCAAACTCAATGTATACCGGAGGATGTTTTTGAATTACATGACTATGGAAAAAATATGCACTTTGATAATAATCCGAAATGATACTCCATTCGTTAGTTTTGGCAACCGGCGACAGTTGATGCATATCACCAATAAATATCATTTGCACACCACCAAAGGGTTCGTTGCGCCGATAACGTATAGTTCTGAGTACAGCATCAATGGCATCTAGAACATCAGCACGAACCATACTGATTTCATCAATAATAAGTACTTCCAATTCACGGATAACAGTGCGATGTGTTTTGTTCATCTTAATACGGGAAATCAGCGATGATTGCCCGGTTGGTGAAGGTAAATATGGAGTAAAAGGGAGATGAAAGAAAGAGTGTATTGTTGTACCGCCTGCATTTATTGCCGCTACAGCGGTAGGAGCGACTACAGCTATTTGTTTAAATGTTTCTTCACGAAATTTATGAAGAAAAGTGGTTTTCCCAGTACCTGCTTTGCCTGTAATAAATATATTTCTATCAGTATTGATCGCAAAATCCATTGCGCATTCATATGGATCAGAAAATTGCATCAGAAACTATCTTTTTAGAGTTTTTAGCAAATTTACAAAATTTCTAAGATAGTAGGTAATTAAAATATAAGACAATATATTTTAAAAAAATAGTCTTTAAAGAGATTAGTAATCAGTAAATCAAAGATATACATTATAAATTAAACCTAAGGCCTAGGAAAAAATCGGAATATAAGAGACCATTTAAGACATTTTTTACATCTTTGGATAAAAAGTTACTCTTGGAAGTTGAATATACTCGTTTAAGTGATATATGGATTTCTGAAGATTATTTATCATCTTTGTATGAAGTCTTTATAAAATTTCCACAAGAACAAGGATTACAAATGCAATCTGAGGTTTGTGTTATGGTAGATGAGGAATTGGTTATGTATACACTCTACTTTTGGAGGTATGAAAAAAATCAATCTCCCTTTTTTTGCAAAAATAACGAATCCTAAAAACGATAAATTATTTCAAAATATTTCAAATGTCATTGAATTTGACATGGAGTCAAAATCTACACTTATCTTGAGGATTGATCCTATTTGATCCTTATAAAAATTAAAAAAATGAAGAAAAAATATAGTATTATTTTAGCGATTATTGCTTTTTTTATTATTGCTTTATTCTGTCAATGTGAAAGTAGTAAATCCGGCGATATTGTTTTTATTGAAAATGGGAAAATTGAGCTTGGATTTGACAAACAAACCGGAAGATTTTTAGTGTTTAACGATTTGGTTGCTAGGCATGAATATATTGACCAAACTTTGGTTCGAAGACTACCATGGAAAATAAACTTTAATTCATCTGCAGAAAATTCTACACTAAAAGAATTTTCGCCTGCACAATTTTCTTTTTCAAAAGTAGACCCATTTACTTTAATTTTAAAATGGTGGGAATTTGAAAATATGGAAAATTTAAATGTAGAAGCTGAAATTTCACTTGACAAGGATGAGGCCTTTTCTTATTGGAATATTTCTGTGAAAGGATTTGACGATGGAGAAATCACAAATGTGGCTTTTCCTAGAATTGAAGGAATAAAAGATATGGGGAAAGAAGAATTGATTATTCCAACATGGATGGGAAGTTTGATGTATGAACCCAGAGATGTTCTTTCAAAAGGGAGTGGTAGAATGGAATGGCGTTATCCAGGATCTTTGTCAAGTCAAGTTATCGCACTATATAATTCAGATAAAAATGGATTCTATGCATCTTGTGATGACTCTCTATCATATGCAAAAAATTTCTCGTTGCAACTTGATACAATAAATACACTTGTATATGAAATGATAAATTATCCGTCCTTATCTATTAAAAAGTCAAATTCTTATACTCCAAATTATAATGGAATAATAGGCTCTTTTAAAGGTGACTGGATTGATGTTGCTAAGATATATGGTAAATTTGCTTTAAATCAAAAATGGGCAAAAGAAAGTAGGTTCAAAAATGGTCTAACACCTTCCTGGCTTGAAAATACAGCTTTATGGGTTTGGAACAGGGGCAAATCTGACAATGTTTTAAAACCTGCAATAGAACTAAAGCAGTCGCTTGGACTACCGGTAAATGTTTTCTGGCATTGGTGGCATAATTGTTCTTATGACGATAATTTTCCTGAATATTTGCCTCCAAGAGAAGGTAAACAATCATTTGTTAATGCCGTGCAATCAGCACAAAAAGCGGGTGTCAATTCAATTGTTTATATGAATGCAATTCAATGGGGTGATGCCACTGAAGGATGGAAAACGGGAGAAGTAAAACCTTACACGGTAAAAGACAGAAATGGAAACGATCGTTCATATGTTTACAATGTGTTTTCTGGAAACGCTTTAATAAATATGTGCGTGGGAACTAAATTTTGGAAAGATCATTATTCTTCATTGTGTGACAGTATGGTTAATATTTATCAAACAAATGGGGTTTACATGGATCAAACATGTTTAAGTGTAATGTGTTATGACGAGAGCCATGGTCATGAAATTGGAGGAGGAAACTACTGGGTAGAAAATTCGGGAAAACTTATTAATCAAATTCGTTCAAAAGATTATGGAAACAAACAACCAATTTTCACCGGAGAGGGATCTTCAGAAAACTGGCTTCCACATCTCGATGCGTTTTTAACTTTACAAGCAAGCATAGAACGATATACAGGCGTTGGTAATGTTGAAACAATCCCATTTTTCCAGGCAGTATTTCATCAATATGGAATTACTTTTGGTAGCTATTCATCTTTGGTTTCTCCTCCTTATGATGAATTATGGCCAAAAGAATTTGCTCCTAGTGACACAGAACAACCGTTAGACGGAAAGTTTGACAAACAATTTTTAATGGAACAAGCGCGATCGTTTGTTTGGGGTTTACAACCAACAATTGCAAATTATCATAGCTTCCTAACATCAGAAAAAAAAGAAGAAATTGATTATTTAAAGGATATAGTCAAGACGAGATATAATGCATTAGACTATTTGTTGTATGGAGAATTTTGTAGAAATCCTGAGATGGAAATTCCTGAAGAAAACATTGATATTTCTAGACTTTCCATATATGCAGGTAGGACCGGAGGAACTGTTACAGCCTTTGAGAAGAATGTACCTTCATTATATATGGGAACATGGAAAGACAACAATGGAAATTTAGCAATTGCAATAGCGAGTATCAGTAATGAAATTATTCCTGTAAATTTAACAATAGATCCTGAAAATTATAATATTTCAAAAGAGGGACAGATATATATAATTAAATCCGATGGAAAAAAACTTTTGAAAAATTATTCGGATAATATACATATCGATTTGAAACTTGATCCTAGATATGTAGGTATAATAGAAATCATACCAAAATAAGAAGGTTTTAAATTATTTATTTTGAAGTATAAAGAGAAAATTCAAAAAATTAGTTGTAATATTTACATTCTCTCCGGAACAACAATTCCTAGCAATGCCATTCCTTTCTTAATGGTCTGAGCTACATTTCTTGAGAGTACAAGACGGAAATCACGAAGTCCGATGTTTTCCTCGCGAAGGATTGTAAAGTCGTGGTAGAACTGGTTGTACTCTTTTGCAAGATCATATATGTAGTTTGCTATCAAGGAAACATTGTACTCGGTACCTGCTTGTTTTACAACATGGTCAAACTCATTGAGTAGTTGCACGAGTCCTTCCTCTTTTTCTGATAAAGAGATAATATTGTTGAGACTTTCGGGAATTTCAATTCCTTGTTCTTCTGCTTTTCTGAGAACAGACTGTATGCGAGCGTGTGTATATTGAATAAAGGGACCGGTATTACCGTTGAAATCAATAGATTCCTTCGGGTTGAAAGTCATGTTTTTCTTCGGGTCAACCTTCAATATAAAATACTTAAGAGCACCCAATCCCACCATACGTGAAATAGCTTCTGCTTCTTCAGGTGTGGCATTATCCAGTTTGCCCAGTTCTTGAGAGGTTTCGTGTGCAGTATCGATCATTTCAGACATCAGGTCGTCAGCATCAACAACCGTACCTTCACGGGATTTCATTTTCCCTTCGGGCAGTTCTACCATTCCATAAGAGAAGTGAATCAATCCTTTACCGAATTCAAAACCAAGCATATCAAGTAGAATTGAAAGCACCTGAAAGTGGTAATTCTGTTCATTGCCTACCACATATATCATTGTGTCGATTGGATAGTCGTCAAAACGAAGTTTAGCAGTACCAATATCTTGAGTCATATAAACCGAAGTACCGTCAGCACGTAGAAGCAACTTGTGGTCTAAGCCGTATGAGGTAAGATCTGCCCATACCGAACCATCCTCTTTCTGGTAAAATAGTCCCTCTTTTAGTCCACGAAGTACCTCATTTTTTCCTGCAAGATAAGTTTGTGATTCGTAATAAATCTTATCAAATGAAACACCCAATTGCTGGTATGTCTCATCGAAACCGGCATATACCCAGTCGTTCATCATTCTCCAGAGGTCAACAGTAGCATTATCATTTGCTTCCCATTTTCTAAGAAGTTCACGCGCTTCCTCCATGAGTGCAGATTTATCTTCAGCCTCTTCTTTAGAAAAACCATTTTCTTGTAGTAAGGCAATTTCCTTTTTATATTGCTGATCAAACATTACATAATAATCACCAATCAGGTGATCACCCTTTTTCCCTGAAGACTTAGGGGTTTCATTATTCCCCCATTTTTGCCAAGCCAGCATAGATTTGCAGATATGGATACCGCGATCATTTACAATATTTGTTTTAACAACCCGTTTTCCGTTTGCTTTAAGAACCTCGCTCAGTGCATGACCCAGAAGGTTATTTCGCACGTGCCCCAGATGTAAAGGTTTATTTGTGTTTGGTGAAGAGTACTCCACCATGAATAGCGGTGAATCATTACTAACAGGAGTAAATCCGAAATCAGGATTTGAGTCAATATTTTCAAGCAATTTCACCCATACTGAAGGAGCAATACTTAGGTTAAGAAAACCTTTTATAACATTGAATTCAGAAATAACAGATGTTTGTTCTGACAGATATTTGCCAATTTCTTCAGCTGTTTCCTCAGGTTTCTTTCTTGAGATCTTAAGAAGTGGGAATGTTACCAGGGTGTAATGTCCCTTAAATTCTTTTTTTGTCTTCTGTAGAGAAATTTTAGATTCTTCTACATCTGCTTTGTAAAGATTTTTGATTGCACCTATAATAGCTTCCTGAAGGATATGTTCGATGTTCATAATGTTGTTATGTTTGGCAAAGGCGCAAAGTTAAGAATTTTAGTCTAATATTTCATTACTAAATTGGTTTATGGTGTTATTGGCAAACTGCTTTCAAAATGATCTATAACAGCTTATGTCTATATTATATTAGGAATATCAGCTTTAGAGTTACTTTTATAAATAATATCCTGAATTACCAGCCCCGAAAGAGTGAAGCCGAATATAGCAGTTATATGTACCATTGTTCCATTTATTCGTGTTTTCATAAAACTTCCAAACTCATCTGTATTAGTCAATGCATTTTCACCCTTATTTTTATACATTTCTTCACTATATACGCAGAGAATTGGTTTTGCTGTTTTCTCACCATTTTTCATTTTTTCTCTGAGTGCTGCGCCCAGTTTGCAACCTCTAACTTTCCAAAACTCGGTTACTTTAATTTTCTGAGGGTCCAGTTTTAGTCCCGCCCCCATTGATGAGAATGTAACAGCATCTGTTTTGGAAGCGGCAATAAGAAGATGACTCTTATTTGATAGAGAATCTATAGCATCAATAATATAGTCATACTCCTCCAAATGAAATGAAGCCGATGATTCAGGATTATAAGTTTTGGGTATTGCTGTAATAACTACCGAAGGATTGATCTCTTTTAATCGTTTCTTAAGCGCATCAACTTTTAATTCACCAATTGTTTTGGTCGTTGCCTGAAGTTGGCGATTAATGTTCACTGCGGCTACTCTATCAGAATCAACAATTGTCAGATTCATAACTCCGCTTCTGATCAGTCCTTCAGCACACCAGCTGCCAACACCTCCTACGCCAAATAGAATGATTTTTTTTATAGCTATTTGTTGTAAAGCTTCAGATCCTATCAACAGTTCAGTCCGGGCGAAAAGTTCGTTATACTTCATAAATTTATTATAATCCGTAAAATTAGTATCAATGAAGCACAAAAAAAAGCACATCCTCTTAAGAATGTGCTTTTAATTTTAATATCTATCTAATGATTAATAATATTTGTTGTTTTTAGGTTCGAAATATGCTTGATCATGAAGACATGCGGGACATTTTTTTGGAGCTTTTTTGCTTGTAATTACATACCCACAGTTACGGCACTGCCATTCAATCTCTTCATCGCGAGTGAATACAGTTCCATCACTTACATGTTTAAGCAATTTTAAATACTGCTCTTCGTGAATTGCTTCTGCTTTTGCAACCATTCTGTACATTGTGGCAATTTCTTTGAAACCTTCCTCTTCGGCAATATCAGCAAATTTTGGATACATATTGCTCCATTCTTCATTCTCACCTTCCGCAGCGGCTTTTAGGTTTTCCGCAGTGGTACCTATTACACCTGCAGGGAAAGCAGCGGTTATTTCAACCATACCCCCTTCAAGATATTTAAACATTCTTTTAGCATGCTCCTGTTCCTGATTAGCAGTTTCCTGAAATATAGCTGCAATTTGTTCGTATCCCTCTTTTTTTGCTTGTTTTGAAAAATAAGTGTAACGCATACGAGCCTGAGATTCACCTGCGAAAGAATTCATAAGATTCTTTTCAGTCTGTGTTCCTTTTAAACTTTTCATTTTTGTAATTTATTGTATTATAAAATTCGTAATCTGTATTTTTGGATAAATTGTTTTAATGTTTTGTCTTAAAGAGGCAATATTGATAAAATTGAAAATTTACACACAAAAGTAATAATTTCTATATTCAAATAAAAATTAGTATTCTCACTATCAGTTATTTAGAATGATTCTAAGAATCCGGTATTAGTTAATCATTAATGTCATGCTAATTCACTCAATTCCAGCCAACGCATGGTCTTTTCATCAATCAGATTAAGTACTTCTGTAAGGCGGTTTGACTTATTTAATAATTCATCGGTACTTAGTTTTCCTGATGAAATCTCATCGCTTAACAGGTCCTTATCTTCTTCAAGTTTTTCTATTTCATGTTCGAGTGATTCAAATTCACGTCTTTCTTTAAAGGTTAATTTGGTTTTAACTTCATTCTTTTTTCTGCTATCAATTGATTCAGCTCTTATAGTTTTATTCTCGTTGAGTCCTCTTTTGTCTTCTTCTATTTTCCACTCTCTGTATTGAGAATAATTGCCCGGGAAATTCTGAATACGTGCATCGCCATGAAACACAAGAATATGATCAACCACCTTATCCATAAAATACCTATCGTGAGAAATTATAATCAGGCACCCCTTAAATGAAGCTAGATACTCTTCTAAAATATTTAAAGTTATAATATCGAGATCATTTGTAGGCTCATCAAGCACCAGAAAGTTAGGGTTTTTGATAAGTACGGTACATAGATAAAGACGCCGTTTTTCGCCACCACTTAATTTATAAATATAATTATGCTGTTTTTCAGGAGGAAACATGAAATGTTGTAGAAACTGAGAGGCGGTAAGTTGTTTGCCATCTCCCTGATCAATAACATCAGCAATATCAGTAACTACATCAATTACTTTTTTTTGCTCGTCAAATTTTAAACCATCCTGACTATAATACCCAAAATTAACAGTTTCACCTATTTCAAAATATCCTTTATCTGGTTTTACAATGCCGAGTAGCATCTTTATGAAGGTAGATTTACCGGTGCCGTTATTACCAACAATACCCATTTTCTCATACCTAGTAAAGTGATAATTAAAATCTTCTGTAATTTTTATATTGTCAAAACTTTTGCTTACATGTTTTGCCTCGAAGATCTTTTTTCCAATATATGCACCTTTAGTGTTTAGCTGAATATTCTTTTCCTCGCGCTGTTGTTTGGCTTTTTCCTCCAGTGTATAGAAAGCATCAATTCTTGATTTGGATTTAGTGCCTCTCGCTTGAGGCTGACGTCTCATCCAGTCGAGCTCCTTTCTCATAAGATTTTTAGCTCGCGATACTTCTGCATTTTGTGACAAAATGCGTTCGTCACGTTTTTCCAAGTAATATGTATAATTACCTTTATAAGAATAAATCTGTTTGTTATCAATTTCAATTATTTGAGAACATACACGATCAAGAAAATAACGGTCATGAGTAACCATTAGTAAACTTATATTGTTTCTTGAAAGGAATTCCTCGAGCCACTCAACCATATCCAGATCGAGATGGTTAGTAGGTTCATCGAGAATAACCAGTTCAGGCTCACTAATAAGCACATTAGCCAGAGCTACACGTTTGACCTGACCACCGGAGAGTTCGCTAATTTTTTGATTAAAATTGAATATTTTTAATTGTGATAAAATATTTTTTATTCTTTGTTCGTAATCCCAGGCGTTGTGAAGATCCATTTCGGCAAGTATCTGAGGTAGATCATTTTGATTTTCCGAAGAAATGATGTCTTCATATCTTGCAATCAGTTTAACAACATCATTATTTGCACTAAAACAGGCCTCCAGAACTGTTAATTCCGGATTAAAAGAAGGCGACTGTTCCAGATAATCTATTCTGATATCATTACGAAATACCACTCTGCCACTATCATATGGCTCCTTACCATAAATGATATTAAGCAATGTAGTTTTACCCGACCCATTTGCTGCAATCAGTCCAATCTTATCTCCCTCAGCTATACCGAAAGAAATATCCTTGAAGAGTAAAAGATCGCCGAAGCTTTTTGATAGAGAATCTATTTGGAGTAGAGAATAGGACATAAATAACAATATTAGAGAGCAAAAATACAAAAAACTATCGATATCATATTTACATGATTTAAGTCGACAATCAAAATCTCCATCTTAAGTATGTAAAGAGGTCGATTCTGCTACTCCCATTAATCTGTTCTGTGCCGGATCCAATAGTATCACGATTGAAATAATTTGTATAACCCATTTTGACGGAAAATGTCAATGATGAGGTTATTTCATACTTAGCAGAAAGAGCTAGTCTTACTCCTTTTCCATAGAAGGAAGGCATATAAAATGTGCTCAAAATATTTTTTTCATATGAGTAAAGCCTAGCATTATAAGTATCAGTATTAAACCACGCCAGATATGCGTCACCTTTTAAAGGTTTTTCGCCTCTGTATCCTATGTTTTGTGAAATCATTATACCAGTTTCCTCATGCTGATATTCTGCCTTATATTGTGCAAAATCCACAGTTGTTCTAAAATTCCAACCGATGTCGTGATTATAATTATACCTCAAGCGAATTTTATTTGTAGTGTAGGGTAACACAGTCTTTTTGTCTTGTTCCGGATTATCCATGTTCTTCTCTTTCCTTTTAAACTTATAACGTACTTCAAGAAGAGATCGTTCTGAAAGAGTATAAGTACCATTAAGGTAAAGATCTAATGCTTTTGAAGGTCCGTCTACTCCAAACTTCTTCCACGGAAACTTAGCAAAATCAAGATAAGAGTTTATCATAAACTTTTTGAATGGCTTAAAAGCCGCACCAATAAAAAACCCGTTTTCATTTTGTACTCTACTACCTTCCGAAAATGCCTGAGCATGTAATGCATTGTAATTTACAGGATAATATCTGTGAAGCAGTGCAAAAGAAGTATTTGCATTTGGACGATATTGTGTAGAGTTGATTGTTGCAACGGCGCCATTTTTAGCAACAGCAGTTTCTCCGGCAAAAATAAATCCCGGCAACTGATAAGAATAGTCGATACTCGCGTTAAAATTATTTGTACCCCTCAAATAGAACTCATTATATTCATTTTTTACAGGATCGTAAACTCTGTTGTAAGTGTGATAAACAGCACTTACGCCAGCCTGAAAACGATTTTTACAGAAGTTGATATTTCCTCCTGTCACCTGTTCTCTGCTATTTTTCTTCTTCTCTATTTCTAATTTTGTACGATGGAGGCCATCCACTTTAAATGAAGTTATATGTCCCTCGTTTGATAGATTTGCATCGATAAGCTTGTTTGAATAAAAAGCAGATAGTGAAAAATCGCCAAAAACATATACTGCAGCACCCCCTCTAAAGAAATTGCTCTCAGCCGTTGAGAAGTGCCGTTTAGGTGATAATGTTCGTTTAGATATATTATCTATACCCCAAGATTTACTGCCTGAGAAGCCATTGTTTAGTATCAATCCCTGTCCAAAAGACATATGGTAATCTCCCAATGCAAGAGTGTTTAATTTACCCACATCTTTTAGAATAAAATGTAATCCATAATGGTCATAACCCTTTGGATAAGAAGATTTAAAAAATGGCTCGCCTGCATCTTTCTCAGCTGTAAATCCTGTCTCTATTTTATTATTATACTTTAATGAGTACCTAAGTGACGTGTAAAAGTCTTCTCCTTGGTATTTACGATTTGGGTAACGTTGAAGAATACTATCTGTAAATTCACCGTAACCGGCACGGGGAGTAAAAGTTTTATCAAAACGTAATTGTACTTCATGGTGTCCATACTTAATTGTGTTTTTAATCTTCTTAATATCAGGTCTTTCAACTATGTCTTTGTTAGGTTCTCCCACGTAAAAAAAAGGAAGGATTAGTTGAATTGTATTAAAACTTAAATATGGAACATTTCGCAATTCATACACGGTCATTAAAGGTCTGTTTTTTATGAGGAACTGATAGATTGAGGCTACTTCATCTGCCGATAGCAAAGAGATATGTTTAAGTTGGTCCTGAGTTACTTCGTTAAGGTTCAATGGGTTATTCTCTAAATATAGTAGTTCTTCATATAAATTGTCAATATCATCAGAATTAACTTGTTCTTCCTCGGCAAGTTGTATAATATAATCACGCCAATTGACATTCTGTGCACAGATAGTACATGTGTATCCCAAAATTAGACAGCAGATACATGAGGAGCATTTGATTTTCATTTAAGTTAATCGATTTTTACAAAATTAATGTTTTCTCTCTTATTTTCTTATATATTTGCTAATTATTGGCTGATAATGCTTGATTAGTTGGCTGCGATATGAATAGAAAAATATTATTTTTACTGATTTTAGGAGTCTTTTGTCTGTCTTGTGGAAAAATGAGCAAAAGGGAGTATGTTTATGACTTTCCCCAAATATTGCAAAATGATACTTTGCGTGTGTTAACACTTAACACATCAACTTCTTACTTTATTTATCGTGATCAGCAGATGGGTTATCATTATGATTTAATATCTGATTTTTGCCGATATCATGGAATAATTCCATTAATTATTGTTGCTGATAATCCTGATGATATGGTTAATATGTTGCATAATGGTGAGGGTGACGTAATAGCATATAATCTACCTATTACGAATAAGATGAGGAATTCTTTTCTGTATGCGGGGTTTAATCAGATAACTCATCAAGTATTGGTTCAGCGCGTTCAACAGGTTGACTCAATGCTTACAGATGTAGTGGAACTTATCGGCAGAGAGGTTACTGTAATCGATCATTCGAAGCATTTAGACAGAATAGAGAACTTAAATAGTGAACTTGGGGGTGGTATTATTATTGATATAGCTGACAGCAATTCATTAGTGACTGAGGATTTAATTCGTATGGTTTCGAGAGGTGAAATTGAATACACTATTTCAGATGATGATCTTGCTAAGTTAAATCAAACCTATTTTAGAAATCTTGATGTTCACCTCCCTTTAAGCTTCGATCAGAGGTCGTCGTGGATGGTAAAAAAAAGTAGTACAATTCTTGCAGATTCGTTAAACAGTTGGTTTGAAAGAACTAAATCAGAACCATCATATCTGCGAATAGAAAAACGTTATTTTGAGGAAACAAAAGGTTACTCTGAAATCAGACAATTGTCAGTTAATACTAACTTAGGTTTTGGAGTAATTTCACCTTACGATGTCTATTTCAGGAGATATGGTGAACAGGTCGGTATCGACTGGCGTTTACTTGCTTCAGTTGCATATCAAGAATCTACATTTGACAGTGAAGGTAGTTCATGGGCCGGTGCTTCCGGTTTAATGGGGATAATGCCTTCTACTGCTGAGTCATTAGGAGTGAAAAGAGAACAACTATTTGATCCTGAGTCTAATATCCGTGCAGGATCCGAATATCTCAAAATGCTTTTAAATGTTTTTAGTCCCATTGATGATTATAAGGAACAGTTGAAAATGGCATTGGCAGCATATAATGGAGGAATAGGGCATATCTTTGATGCAAGGGCTTTGGCAGAAAAATATGGTGCTGATCCTGATATTTGGGATGGAAATGTAGAGAGATATATCCAGCTGAAACGACTTGAGCAGTATTATAATGATCCGGTATGCAAAAATGGTTACTTTAGAGGAGATGAAACCGTAAACTATGTAATTGATGTAGTTGACAGATGGGAACATTATATGGTTAGGATTAAAGAATAATTCTTTCAATTATAGTTAAATGAAAAAATAACTATCTTTGTGTTTGTATCAAAGAGTGTAACCTAAAAGAAATTATTAAAAATGTCAGTCATAATTAAAAAAGTCTCTTCTAAGGATGACTTATTGAAGTTCATCCATTTTGGAATCGATCTCTACAAGGGGAATGAATACTTTGTACCACCATTGGTTTATGATGAGAGAGCGACATTAAATAGGAGTAAGAATCCGGCGTTTGACCATTGTGATGCTGCCTATTTTCTTGCTTATCGTAATAGTGAAATAGTTGGCAGAATAGGTGCTATTATAAATCATAAATCTAATGAAAAATGGAATCAGAAATATGGACGTTTCGGGTTCGTTGATTTTATAAATGATGATGATGTTGTGGATTCATTATTTGGTGCAGCAGAAAGTTGGGCCCGGTCAAGAGGGATGGAAAAAATGCATGGCCCTTTGGGATTCACAGATCTTGATCATGAAGGGATGCTGATTGAAGGATTTGACAAATTAGGAACAATGGCTACAATCTATAATTATACATATTATCCTGAACAATTAGAAAGAATAGGATACGTGAAAGATAAGGATTGGCTGGAATTCCTAATTAAGATTCCACCTGAAGTTCCTGAACGTTTTTCAAGAGTGAGTGAAGTGATTAAACGAAGATTTGGATTGACTGTAAAACATTTCGACAGGAAACAGGATGTTTATCCATATGCAAGAGAGATTTTTATATTGATAAATAAAGCTTATAAGGATCTTTATGGTTATGTGGAATTAAGTGACAGACAAATAGACTATTATGTGGATATGTATATTCCAATGATACGACTTGAGTTTGTAACTCTGGTATTGAGGCAGAATGATAATAAACTTATTGGTGTAGGGATAGGATTACCTAGCATGTCCGATGCACTCAGAAAATCAAAAGGAAGATTCCTTCCTAATGGATGGTATTATCTCTACAAAGCTTTGAAAGGAAAGAGGCATAATGGAATTCTCGACTTGCTTTTAGTCGCCGTTGATCCTGAATACCAGGGAAAAGGAGTTAATGCTTTGATGTTTAATGAATTTATACCTGCTGCTAATAAATTAGGAATGACAATGGCTGAAAGCAATGTTGAGCTTGAAGATAATAGCAAAGTTCATTCATTATGGAATGGCATGGATGTTGAGCAGCATAAGAGGAGAAGAGCCTTTATAAAAAATCTTTAGAGGGGAATTAAAGTGAACGAATTAGATAAAGAATTACAGGTATTACAAGATAATTATCAGGAAGAAAATATTGTCACACTGGAGTGGAAAGAGCATATCCGCCGTCGCCCGGGGATGTATATCGGAAAACTAGGTGACGGATCATCGGCTGACGATGGTATTTATGTTCTTTTAAAAGAGGTTCTCGATAACTCAATAGATGAGTTTATGACCGGTTTTGGAAAAGTAATTGAGGTTGTTGTTGAGAATGAAAGTGTTATTGTGCAGGACCATGGGCGTGGTGTGCCCCTTGGCAAAGTAAAGGATGTTTGTTCTAAAATGAATACAGGTGCCAAGTATGACTCTAAATCTTTTAAACGGTCGGTAGGTCTTAATGGTGTTGGTATTAAAGCTGTTAATGCACTGTCATCTAGTTTTTCTATGGAGAGCTCAAGAGATGGACAGTCAAAAAAAGTCACCTTTGCACAAGGTAATCTTTTAAATGATGGAGAATTAGAACTTTCTCGTAATTCCAGCGGTACCAAAGTTGAGTTTACTCCTGATATTGCTATTTTTGGTGAGTATCACTATCGAGAAGAACATATTGAGCCTCTGCTTAAGAATTATGTTTTCCTGAATATCGGACTAACTATTAATTTCAATGGTAAAAATTATAGTTCTAAGAACGGACTAGAAGATCTTTTAAACGAAAATCTTACATCAGAAGAGCTTTATCCAATAATTCATCTTTTTGGTGAGGAAATTGAAGTTGCAATTACACACACCAATCAGTATGGAGAGGAGTATTATTCTTTTGTAAATGGTCAGCACACTACGCAGGGAGGTACTCACCTTACTGCATTTCGTGAAGCAACCGCAAGAGTTATTAAAGAGTTTTATGATCGTAATTACGAATATTCAGATATACGAAACGGCATTGTAGCTGCTATCAGCATTAAAGTGGAAGAGCCGGTTTTTGAATCACAGACAAAAACTAAGCTTGGTTCTAAAGATATGGAGCTTAATGGTGTGACGGTTAATAAGTATATTAACGATTTTCTTAAGAAAGAACTAGATAATTACCTTCATAAGCATCCAGATACTGTAGAATCTTTACAAAAGAAAATACATGATTCTGAAAAAGAAAGAAAAGCTATTGCGGGTGTAACTAAACTTGCACGTGAGAGAGCGAAAAAGGCTAACCTGCATAACAAAAAACTTCGCGACTGTCGGATACATTATAACGATGTAAAAGGAGACCAGCGAGAAGAGACAGCAATTTTTATCACTGAGGGTGATTCTGCTAGTGGTTCAATAACTAAAAGTAGGGATCCAAATCTACAGGCAGTTTTTAGTCTTCGAGGTAAACCACTTAACAGTTTTGGGTTGACAAAGAAAATTGTTTATGAGAATGAGGAATTCAATTTGTTGCAGGCTGCGCTAAATATTGAAGAAAATATGGATGGCCTACGTTATAATAAGGTTATTATAGCTACTGATGCAGATACTGATGGTATGCATATCCGACTATTATTGCTTACTTTCTTCTTGCAGTTTTTTCCTGATCTAATTAAAAAGGGTCATGTTTATATTTTTCAAACGCCTCTGTTTAGAGTAAGAAATAAGAAAAAAACGATTTATTGTTATTCAGAAGAGGAGCGTATAAAAGCAATTGATGTGCTTGCTCCTAATCCCGAGATAACACGTTTTAAAGGTTTGGGGGAGATATCTCCTGATGAATTCAGAAATTTTATCGGGGAAAATATTCGTCTTGATAAAGTAACGATGAAGAAGGAGGACCTGCTGAAAGAGTTACTTGAATTTTACATGGGTAAAAACACCCCGGAAAGACAAATGTTTATTATTGATAATCTGGTTGTTGAAGATGATGTTGTAGCATAGCATCTTTTATTTATATTTTAATCCAATAATTTTTAATTTGCAGAATGGTCAATATAGAAGCAGATAATCAAACACAGGAAAATTTACGGATTGCGGTATTTCCCGGCACATTTGATCCATTTACCATTGGTCATGAGTCGCTTGTGCGCCGAGGTTTACTGCTTATGGATAAAATCATAATTGCAATCGGTGTCAATGAATCTAAGAAGTTTTTTTTTTCATTGGAACAGCGAATTGAAATGATTCGCGAACTATACAAAAATGAACCACGTGTAAGTGTGGAAAGTTATAATACCTTAACTATCGAGTTTGCCAAAAATGCCGGGGCGCGTTATATATTGCGGGGAATCAGATCGGTAATAGATTTTGAATATGAAAAAACTATTGCAGATATGAACCGAACTATTTCAGGAATAGAAACGTTTGTATTATTCACCGAGCCGGCACTAACACATGTGAGTTCATCGCATGTAAGAGAACTACTTAGGTATGGACATGATGTTAGTAGTTTTATTCCGGAAGGCATGAATTTTAAGCTCACTTAGGTTATTTATACAACAAAAAAATAAAAATGTCAAATAAAATATTTGGAATTATACTTAGTGTGTTCCTTGTGTCGGTTAGTACTTTTGCGCAACTGAGACCAAGTCCTGAAGGACTAAAGCTAGAACGTACCCTTCAGCTTATTAGTAACTTATATGTAGATGATGTGGATTCTAAGAAGTTGACTGAGGCTGCAGTACGGGCAATGTTGAGTGAGCTTGATCCTCATTCTAGTTATCTTAATGAAGAGGATGTAAAGGCTATGAATGAACCTTTGCAAGGAAATTTTGATGGCATTGGTATTTCATTTAATATGCTCACTGATACACTTTACGTGATGGAAGTGATTTCGGGAGGACCGTCGCAAAAAGTTGGTATTTTACCGGGTGATAAAATTATATATGTTGGCGATACTTTGATAGCCGGAGTGGAGATGAATAATCAGAATGTGGTAAAAATGCTGCGTGGACCAAAAGGCACAACTGTGTATGTTAAGGTCTTAAGGCGTGGTGTTAATGATTTAATTGATTTCCGGATAGTAAGAGACAAAATTCCAATTACCAGTATCGATGCGGCTTATATGGTGTCAAATGATATAGGCTATATAAGATTGAGTAGATTTGGTATTACATCTGCTGATGAGTTTAAAGAAGCTGAGAAAAATCTTAGATCGCAGGGTATGAAACATTTGCTCCTAGATCTTACAGATAATGGAGGAGGTATATTGCAAACCGCTAATGAAATTGTAAATGAATTTATTGGTGATGGGAAAGTGATTGTTTATACCGAAGGTAAGAATCAACCCAGATATACTATGAATGCTACAGGGGTAGATGAACTTCGCGGAGGTAATTTGGTGGTTTTAGTTAACGGGTCTTCTGCTTCTGCAAGTGAAATTTTGGCAGGTGCTATTCAAGACTGGGATAGGGGTGTAATAGTTGGGAGAAGAACATTTGGGAAGGGGCTTGTACAGCGACAATTACCTTTGCCGGATGGAACCATGATTCGACTTACAGTTGCAAGGTATTTTACACCCTCGGGGAGGAGTATCCAGAAGCCTTATGAAGCGGGTAATATCGAAGCATATAATCAGGATTTTGTAAACAGATATAATCATGGGGAATTATTTGATGTAGATAGTATTCATTTTCCGGATTCATTAAAATTTAAAACTCTGATAAATGAGCGCACTGTATATGGTGGAGGAGGTATAATGCCAGATTATTTTGTACCTATAGATACTACTTCAGGTACAATGTTTCACGCTAATTTAAATGCAAGAGGTGTAATTAACAGGGCTGCAATTGCGGAAGTAGATAATAATCGTAGAACACTTTTAGAGAATTATCCCGATGTGCTTACATTCAATGAAGAGTATAATATTACAGATGAGTTGTTGAGAAGATTAAAAACAATTGCTGACGAAGTTGATGTTGAGTGGAAAGAAGATGAATATGAGCAGTCGAAAGCTCTGATATTTGTGCAGTTAAAAGCTCTTATAGCTCGTGACTTGTATGATTCGTCTGCTTTCTTCAGGATAATTAATGAGGAAAATGATATTTATCTTGAGGGTTTGAAAATTATTTCTGACGAAAGTCGCTACAAGGAATTGTTGCAAGGAACATAAAGTACAGAAGAATTACTAATTTGTTTATCTATACATAAATTACCAATGAAACCAATTTAACCAAGAATAGTAGGATATGAATTTTGATTATAGTAAGTTTCACGTAAAAGAGGATTCAAAAATTAGTTTGAATGATTTTCCAACTCTTGAAAATGGTGGTTTCACCAAGAAGACTGCAAAAAAATAGATAAAGAAAAATATTTAAGAGCTGAAAAAACTCCAAGAGATGTTTTATGCGGACGACAGGTATTCTCTTTTAATAGTTTTGCAAGCTCGTGATGCTGCCGGTAAGGATGGAGTAATACGTCATGTGATGTCTGGTATCAATCATCAGGGATGCAGGGTTCATAGTTTTAAAACTCCCACTACGAATGAATTGGAGCATGATTACTTTTGGCGCCATGGTATGTTATTCCGGCAGATAAAAAGTTTTTTACACGTGTGGCAGTGGGTGATATTATTCTTGATCTATTCAAATCGCTTGATTTACACTACCCTCCTTCAGAATCTCTCGAATTAACGCAAAAGGCACGAGTGAAGCTTGTAAACGAATAATTTGATTTTTATTGATTATACTTAATAATCAGCTTCATCATTTTGAACTAACGGATTTGTTTTTTTTCTTTTATGTTAGCATCTAACCTTGAAATCAACCATAAAAGGCTGAAAACAAAACCTACAAAAATAATTGAACTCCAAAGTTGTGGTGACTGCATAAATTCTTTACCCTGTAAAAAGTAAGCAGTAGCAATTATTACTGCCAAAACTGCATACATAATTCCAAAAATTGAAGTAAAGTCTTTTAAAACACTTTCGGTTGATTCTTTTGTTAATACCTTATTCTGACTTTCTTTTTGGGTGAGTGCTTTTTCGGTCTCAATCTGATGCATTATTCTATACTTCAGTTTTTCTGAGGCTTTTATTTTTGAAGATTCAAACATTTTTTTGATTGATTCTTCCTCATTATGTTTATTATTTCTTTCCATTACTTCTTTTCTTGTTAATTAATTTTACAAATAATCTTCAATTTCATACCCATAATGTTTTGTCAGCATCCTTTTAAACAGTTTTCGAGCACGGAATAGTTTTACTTTTACATTTGATTCATTTAGCCCGGTGATATTAGCAATCTCTTTAACAGTATTGTCTTCTATATAATAAAGAGATAGTAATAATGCATCTCCTTTAGGTATTTTTTGTAGAATGTCAGCAACCATCTCACTCCGCTCCACATTATCAATTTTTATATCAAGAGTATTTGAGCCAAGTTGTACTTCATTTTCAACCTCTGCCTCTTTTGTATTTAGCCACATTTGTGCTTTTGTATGTGTAACTGCAGAATTATAAACTATACGATAGAGCCAAGTTGAAAATTTACTCTCTGAGCGAAAACTGTGCAGATTTTTGTAAGCTTTTATATAACTTTCTTGTACGATATCTTCCGCATCCTGCATATTGCCACAGATTCGATAGGCGATAGTGATTGCCATATCCTGATATGTTTCAACAAAATATGAGAATGCGGAGGTATTGCCTGAGAGTACTTGTTGTACTTGTTGATTCTCGTTCATTGTAAAGAGTTATTCCTGGTCTTGCTCTGCTTTTGGTTTTGTGGAAGGCATTTTCTGGATTATAAGAAAGTATATCAGATATCCAATTCCAAGAAAGAAACCTACACTTGCAGCGGTAATCCAAAACTCATTATTTTGTCCGATCACCAAATACTCAGAACAGAGGAATCCTACTATTATTCCGATTCCAAGAGATACTAAAACGATTCCATTTCTAAGCGAAACCAATTTGTTGGGATCAGACTTTTTCTTTGTGGCTTCGACGGGGATGATGCCTTGATTAATTAAGCCCATTCTCTCCTCGTTTCGGTTTTTCATTGCTCTCAATCCTAGAATTATTCCTGCTATAATTGGTAATCCAAAAATACAAATAACTGCTACTAATTCAATTATTTCCTCCATAATTATTTAAATTATTTAAAAAAAATATTTTGTTTTCATTAATAGGACTACAACTTTGAAAGATTAGTTACAAAAATAGCGATTTATTTTTCTATTGCTTTGCTTTTTTAAATATTAGGAGGTCCATATTTATCTGATACATACATCCTTTCTATATAAGATGGATTGTAAATTGTTCAAATATAAACCAAACATTGTCTTCTATCTCTTCATAGTGTATTCATATTTACTTTATATTCGGCTTATATTTTATTGAGGAGACTCTGGAATATGTGTAGCTAATGTTCAGATAAAAAAATCCCGACAAAACTTGCCGGGACGAAAAATATTTTTTTAAATTTTAAAGAAGCCTTCTTACGTTAATGTAAAAACTTTATTTAGTTTTTAGTAGGTCGCGTATTTCGGTAAGAAGTGTCTCTTCTTTAGTTGGTTCTGGTGGTGCTTCAGGAGCTGGAACTTCTTCTTTTTTCCTCTTGAGTGAATTCATACCTTTAATAACAATAAAAATAGCTGTTCCGATAATTAAAAAATCTACTACAGACTGTATAAAAGCACCATAATTCCAAGTTACAGCAGGTGTTATCACTTCAGCTCCTTCCATAACTGCCTTTCTTAAAACAATACTTAGGTCTGTGAATTGTCCTTGTCCTCCTAATAAAGCAAGAGGAGGCATTAGAATGTCGTTCACAAATGATGTGACAATCTTTCCGAAAGCACCTCCAATTACGATACCTACGGCCATGTCTACAACACTGCCACGCATTAAAAATTCTTTTAGTTCTGATTTAAATGACATAGTTTTGTTTGATTAATTAGTTTGTAAATATTTAATAATAAAGAGAGTAAAAAATATTTTTTGATGTTTATATCTTAATAAAATATCTCAGCCAGCATACAACGGGCCGACCCTCCTCCATTTTTTTCTATTGTATCTAACTCTGTCGTAACAATTCGGTTATAAGTTGATATGATATTCTCCTGTGTAGCTGTAAGGGCATTATAGGCAGAAGTTGACATAATCATCAATGGATTGCCATTTCGATTTTTCACCTCTAGCATATTTCCGGCAAATTGAGTTACCTGTTCTAATGATATATCAACTATTATTTTACCTGTGTTGTTCAACTGAGAAATTACCTTGTTTTGTTCTTTATTATCTTTAATCGATTCAAGACAAACAATAGCAATCTGCATACCAATCTCCATCATCACATTTGTGTGATAAATCTGATTGTTGTTTTTATCAACTGCGTCAAATATTACCGACTGAAAATTCATCCTGGAGCAAAAATCTGCTATTACTTTCTCTGATGTTCTTGGCGAACGACAACAGTATGCAATTTTTTTATGCCTGTCGAAAACCATACTTCCTGTACCCTCAAGAAATTCACCTTTATTCTCCCAAAATGTTAGGTCTACTACTTTACGGTGATTCATATTTCTTTTTAACAGATTAAGTATGTGAGGCTTTCTTTCCAGTCTTCGATTAGGAGCAAACATTGGATATAGAACCAGTTCGCCTGAAAAATGAGAAGAAAACCAGTTGTTAGGAAATATTGAGTCGGGAGTGTATGGCTCAGGTGTGTCTTGAACTACTGTAACATCAATATCGTTTGCGGTTAACAATTTCACAAAAGCATCAAACTCTCTAAGTGCATCTTCAGCAATTCTGTCTTGTTCTGATAGTTCAGACTTCTTCTGAAAATAGTTGTTTTGTGCCGTTTCAGCATTATAAGCAAAACGTGCCGGGCGGACCATTAGAAGTTTAGATGTTGTTTGCATTTTATGTGAACAGTTATTCCGACGAAATTAATGTTTTTGTTATTATTCCTATGGCTTCAATTAATTTCTCTTCTGTAATTATCAGAGGAGGTGCAATTCAAATAAGATATAGTGTGAGTTATAATGCTTGTTAGCGTATAACCAAATTCCTGAACATAATTTCTTTACCTTCACTTTGTAGACCAATATGCCCTTCTTTAACATTACTGGACGCACTGTTTTGTAGCACTCCGTTTATTATAACTTTAATGTTACCATTTTCTACAGCAATCTGAACTTTATTCCATTCTCCGGTAGCATTTTCACTCGAAGGGTTTTGTTTTGGAATTATAGGGAATGTGGGCCTTTCATCGACGCCTTCAGGCAATACGTACTCGTTTAAATCAGAACCTGAAAGTAATACCAAGTCTCCTGCCATACCTGCTTTTAACTGACATTCAATACCTTTAGGAAATGGATTTTTAGCCTCCTCGATTAAAAAGAACACACCACTGTTACTTGCCTCACCTACCCATCGGTATTCAAGATCAAGAATGAAATTGGTGTACTTTTCTTTTGTATACATGTATCCAAATGGCTCACCTTTAATTGTGATTATGCCATTCTTAACTGTAAATACCTCCTGAGCCGGGACAGCGTCATTTTCTACAATAAATTCCCAGTTAGAGAGATCTTTCCCATTAAAAAATTCACTTGATTTTTGTGTGCAGGACGTTGTCAGAATTGCCAACAATAAAAAAACTGCATTGAGGTTTAATAATTTCATATGTAGGTAATAAATACTAATTAATTATTTAAATCTGATTATGTTCTTCTACTAGGTAGCCAATTATTTCAAATATAGTTCAAATATTTACAAAAATACATTTTTTATCTAAATTAAAGAATGATGGATTGAAATATAACTACTTTCCATAGAAATCAAAGTTAACAGGTTTATTGTGATTGTTAATGCTAAGTCCACTAAAAAACTAAAAAAGATTGTGAGTTCATTAGGAAATGCATAAATTTGTACCACATGACTAACCATGCATCCCAGGTGATAATAAGAAATGAATAAAGCACAATTTCTCTGGGTCGATGATGAAATAGACCTTCTGAAACCTCATATCCTTTTTCTGAAAGAAAAGGGATATAGCACTGAATGCGCTACTAATGGACATGATGCCATAAAAAAATGCAATTCTAAGACATATGATATAATATTCTTGGATGAACAGATGCCGGGATTAACCGGACTTGAGACTCTTGCCAAAATAAAAGAAGGCTTACCAAATGTACCTGTTGTAATGATCACAAAAAGTGAAGATGAGGGTATTATGGATCGAGCTATTGGGAAAAAAATTGCCGATTATCTGATTAAGCCGGTTAATCCAACTCAGGTTCTTACAACCATAAAAAAAATTCTTGAAAAGAAAAGATTGATTTCGGACAGTGTGTCTGATTCATATCGAAAAGAGTATAACAGATTAAACTACGCAATTGAGTCTTGTCGCTCTGCCAGTGATTGGGTTAATGTATATAAAAAGCTTACATATTGGGAATTGGAGCTTGAGCGATATGATTATCCGGTTAAAGAACTTCCTGAGATGCAGAAAGTAGATGCTAATATTTCATTTGCAAAGTACGTAAGAGAAAATTATAAAAACTGGATAAGAAAAGAGTCTAATATCAAAGTAGAAAATCCTGAAACGCCTGTAATTAGTTCAGAATTATTTAAAAATTATGTTTTCCCGGTATTGGATAAAGGGGACAAATTGTTTTTTATTCTGATAGATAATTTTCGTCTTGATCAGTGGGAGGTAGTTAAGGATATATTTCTTGAAAATTTTGATTGTGATGAAAATATCTTTTTTAGTATTCTGCCAACCGCAACACCATATTCGAGGAACAGCATCTTTTCCGGTTTAATGCCAAGTCAGATATTAGAGAACTACCCGGAAATGTGGACAGAAGAGTTGGAAGAGGATGGGAAAAACAGATTTGAAGATCTGCTCTTAGAATCCCATTTGAAAAGGGAAGGAAGAAGAGATACGTTTTCGTATCATAAAGTGAATAATAATAGAGAAGGCGTCAAATTATCAGACAAGTTTGTGGAGTTGGAAAAATACGATCTTAACGTAATTGTTTATAACTTTATAGATTTTTTTTCACATGCAAGAACGGAATCAAATATGCTGAAAGAACTGACTTCTGACGAAGCTTCATATCGTTCACTGACAAGGTCGTGGTTTTTGCATTCTCCGCTTTTGCCATTGCTTAAAAAGGTTGCTGCCGCCGGTCATAAAGCGATAATAACAACCGATCATGGGTCGATACGAGTTAAGAATAGTTTGAAAGTAATTGGAGATAGAGAAACAAATGTCAATTTACGTTATAAGATTGGTAAAAATCTGGCGTATGATCCAAAAAAAGTATTTGATATAATTTATCCTGTAAATTATGGTTTGCCTCAACCAAATATCACTACAAGATATATATTTGCATTAAACCGAGATTTTTTTGTCTATCCAAATAATTATAATCAAATTGAGGCGCATTTTGAAAATACTTTTCAACATGGTGGTATTTCAATGGAAGAGATGATGGTGCCAATTGTTTTATTAAATCCTAAATAGACTAGTGTGGAAATTATAATAGAAAATGTTAAAGAAATCAGCTCTGCAGCTAAGGAATTTCTAAATATTATGGGAGATAACAAGGTTTTTGCTTTTTACGGCAGTATGGGTGTAGGTAAAACAACATTCATAAAAGCATTATGTGAAGAGATTGGGGTAACAGAAACTGTAGGTAGTCCTACCTTTGCTATAATCAATGAGTACAAAGATAAGTCTGGTACACCAATATATCATTTTGATTTCTACCGGATAAATAAACTGGAAGAAGTTTATGATTTTGGTTATGAAGATTATTTTTACAGCGGTCATTTATGTCTGATAGAATGGCCAGAACTAGTTGAGTCAATTTTACCCGAAAATACTGTAAAAATATTAATTCAAGAGTTAGAAGACGGCAGCAGATTGGTTAAAAATATATAGATAAATCTTAAGTATGATTTTAAACGAAATAGAGTAATTTCGCTCTTAAAGGGATAAAAATAGAATTTAAATGTATAATATATTGTATATTAGTAGTACAAAAAAAATAGGATGAAAAAATATCTTGTAATTTTAATTATAATAATTCCTTCATTTTCTTCTTTTGCGCAAGTAGATACCGACCGTGTAATGATTATAGGTAAAAATGCGCTTTATTTTGAAGACTATGTTTTGGCAATTCAATATTTTAATCAGGTAATTACAGCTAAACCATATTTGGCAGGACCCTATTATTTTAGAGCAGTTTCAAAATTCATGCTTGATGATTTTAAAGGTGCCGAAGTAGACGCATCGGCTTGTTTACAACGAAATCCGTATTACACTGCTGCATATCAGCTTAGAGGTGCAGCTAGACAAAATCAGGAAAATTATGAAGAAGCGTCAGTAGATTATCAACGAAGTTTGGAGTTTTTCCCTGAAGATAGAATCACACTCGTAAATATGGGTATAGTAAATATTGAGATGGAGCAGTATGATATTGCTGAAAAGTTTTTTGATGTATTACTTCGCCGTTTTCCTGATTATACACCCGGTTATCTCGCACGTTCACAAATGTATCTTGAGAAGAATGACACTACTGATGCATTAGCTGATTTAAATAAAGCTATTGAAATAGATCCGTATACAACACAGACTTTTTCTGCACGTGCTCTTCTTTATTTTCACAAAGCAGAGTATAATATGGCTCTTGCCGATTTAGATGAGGCAATAAGACTTGATCCATACTTGGAAGGAAATTATATCAACAGAGGTCTGGTTAAATATTATCTTAATGATCTAAGAGGTGCGATGGCTGATTATGACAGGGTGATTGAACTGGATGATAATAATATAATAGCTCGTTTTAATCGTGGTTTACTCAGAGCTCAAGTGGCGGATAACAATCGTGCTATAAAAGACTTTGATAAGGTAATTGAACAGCAGCCTGACAATACTATTGCTTATCTTAATAGAGCAATTCTTAATAATGAGATAGGTAATATCGATGCTTCACTCAAAGATCTTAATGTGGTTTTGGAAACCCACCCTGATTTTTTTACAGGTTATTATATGCGTTCTCAGATTAAAAGAGAATTAAATGATCTTAGAGGTGCAGAAAGTGATTTTAGTCTCGCTAGAAATTTGGAATTCAATGCACATGCATCTTCTGTAAACAATGCAGAATCAACTGATGCTTCTGATGCAACAGAAAAAAAAGAGACGCGTGAACAAACCGATCTTGATATAGACAAATTTAATTTGTTGGTTACTTCAGGCGAGGAAAAATCACAATCAACACAGTATCAGCGTCAAAGTAGAGGTAGAGTGCAAAACTTAAATGTACCTGTGGAGCTGGAACCAAAATTTGTACTTACTTATTATGATAGAGGCTTTGATGTTCGCCGACCTGTTTATTATTCAGAAATAATTGAGAAATCTAACAATAAACTCGGTCTCGATTGGATTTTAAAAGTTACTAATAATGAGGCTCCTTTAAATGAAATGCAAATTCAAACGCATTTTAGATCTATTCAGAATTATTCCGTTAAGATAGAAAATGAGCCTGAAAATGGAACTCTTTATTTTGCTAGAGGTATGGATTTTATGCAGATTCAAGATTACGAAAATGCAATTAAAGATTTTAATAGAGCAATTGAATTGAATCCTGATATGTTAGTTGGATATTTTGCGCGTGCCTTATTGCTTACCGGTAAAGTTGAATATGATTATCAGCTGTCTGACAGATCTGCATTTTCGGATATGCCCAATAGTAATCAGTTCCGATTTTTGGATAATGTATCCGGGAAACCAAAGCTTCCCGAAATCTCAATAAAATCGGTTAAATACGACGAAATACTTAGAGAATATGAAGAGATCCTTCGTATTGATCCAGATTTTATTTATGCATATTATAATCGTGCTGAGATATTTACAATAGAAAAAGATTATCGTGCAGCAATAGCAGATTATTCAAAAGCTATTGAAATTGAGTCTCAGTTTGCTGAAGCCTATTTTAATAGAGGTATTTCGAGATTGGCAATTGGCGAAACTTCAGAGGGTTTGGATGATCTCCGAAAAGCGGGTGAGCTTGGTATAGTACAATCATATAGCATAATAAAACGAATGCAATAGAATTAATTTCCACAAAATAACTACATTTGCATAATAAAA
>CAZAFR010000005.1:58100-70854 GCA_964484665.1 uncultured Proteiniphilum sp.
GTATTACTTGAAGAGGCAAAAAAACGAGATCATAGAAAGATAGGAAAAGAACTTCAATTGTTTACATTTTCGCAAACAGTTGGGGCAGGACTTCCATTGTGGCTCCCTAAAGGGACTCAACTTAGATTAAGTCTTGAGGATTTCTTGAAAAAAATCCAGCGCGATTTTGATTATGAACAGGTGATTACACCTCATATAGGACAGAAACAACTTTATGTTACTTCCGGTCACTATGCAAAATATGGTGCAGACTCTTTTAAACCTATAAAAACTCCTGAAGAAGGTGAAGAGTTTCTGTTGAAACCAATGAACTGTCCTCATCATTGCGAAATTTATAAATCTTCCCCTCACTCATATAAAGATTTGCCGCTTAGGCTTGCAGAGTTTGGTACCGTCTATCGCTATGAGCAAAGTGGAGAGTTGCATGGACTTACACGTGTTCGTGGTTTTACTCAGGACGATGCTCATATTTTTTGTACTCCTGATCAGGTAAAAGATGAGTTCCTTAAAGTGGTTGACATTATTTTTATTATATTTAATGCATTAGATTTCAATAATTTCGAAGCACAAATATCATTACGTGATCCCAATGATAAAGATAAATATATAGGGTCTGAAGAAAACTGGAAAAAAGCTGAGCGTGCAATAATAGAAGCATGTGAAGAAAAGGGACTAAAAACTAAGATTGAGCTTGGTGAAGCTGCTTTCTACGGTCCAAAACTGGATTTCATGGTGAAGGATGCCTTAGGAAGGCGTTGGCAATTGGGGACGATTCAGGTTGACTATAATCTACCGGAGCGTTTCGAACTTGAATATACTGGTGCCGATAATCAGAAGCATCGTCCAGTAATGATTCATAGAGCCCCGTTTGGTTCTATGGAAAGATTTATAGCCTTGCTTATCGAACATACAGCAGGTAAGTTCCCGCTTTGGTTGGCACCTACACAGGCAGTAGTATTGCCGGTTAGTGAGAAATTCAACGAATATGCTTATAGTATAGTTAAATTACTTAAGAAAAATGATATTCGTGCTGAAGTGGATGATCGTAATGAAAAAGTAGGACGTAAAATCCGCGATAATGAACTTAAACGAATACCATATCTTCTTATAGTAGGTGAGAAAGAATCAGAAAATGAGGAGGTTTCGGTTAGAAAACAGGGTGGGGAAGTTAAAGGTACTGTAAAATTAAGTACATTTGTAAAAGATATACAAGCAGAAGTGATTGAAATGATGAATGCTGGAAGGCGCATCGTGTAAAGATTTGCTTATTAATGAATTAATAATTAATTAAAAAGAAAATTTAGTAACATAAAAATTTTAAAAGTATTGAATGAGAAATAACTCAAAAGATCAACATCGAATTAATGAACGAATAAGAGTACCTGAAGTCAGGTTAGTGGGTGAAAATGTAACTGAAGGCATTTATCCTACAAGAGAAGCAATGAAAATAGCAGATGAGCTGGAACTGGATCTGGTTGAAATTGCTCCAATGGCTAAACCTCCGGTATGTAGGATTACCGATTATCAGAAGTTTGTATATCAGCAAAAGAAGAAACAGAAAGAGCAGAAGGCTAAAACTGTTAAGGTAACTGTAAAAGAGATTAGGTTTGGACCTCAAACGGATGATCACGATTATAACTTTAAATTAAAACATGCAAAAAACTTCCTTAGTGAAGGCTCAAAAGTGAAGGCTTTTGTGTTTTTTAGGGGGCGTTCAATTCTTTTCAAAGAACAAGGAGAGGTATTGCTACTGCGGTTTGCTAATGAACTAGAAGATTATGCAAAAGTAGAGCATTTGCCAATAATGGAAGGCAAAAGAATGTCTATTATGCTAACTCCAAAAAAAGTTACTTCAGGTGCTAAAAAAGAAAATACCGGAAAGGAGTAATCTCCTCCGGTATAATTTTATTTTGAAGGAAATTGCTTTAGATTTAAGCCATGATCTATTACTTGAGCAGAATATAACAGCTCATCCCATGTTATTTTTTCCTGACGCGAAGCAGCTTCTCTGCCTAATATAGCAGTTAATGTAGAATTGCTACCTGATTCAATTTGATTAAGGTATTTTCCACTAACAATACTGTTTATAAAGGCTTTACCTTTGTTGGGATCTGCTGTATCAATAGATGATGAACTTGAGCCTTGAGCAATTGATTCAGGTGTTAAATCACCTGCTGATTTTGCTATGCCCGAGTCCCAGTTGTTTTTTCCGTTGATGTAAACTCCACCGTTGTAATGAGATACTGCAAAACCTTCTGTTCCAATAAACCTGGCGCATACATCATCAAAATAATCTCCGAATTTTGATGATTGAACGTTTACGTTTATATCATCAGGATATTTATATATTACCTGATAGTTAGTCCATGCATTTCCAAAATCAGGGGCGCCTTTTCTTCCTCCTAAACCAATTGCATATAAAGGGTTTGTCCCTAAAACCCAATTACATACGTCTATCATATGTATAGCCTGATCTAGATAACAACCTCCGGATATTTCATGAAAATGATAATGATTTCGTATTCGCATTTCATCGTACGACATACCATCATGAGGAATTATGCTAGCTCCGGAAGAGAAATAATATAATTGAACTGAAACTATATCTCCAATATCCCCTCTCTTAATTCTATTTACCATTTCTATATAAGGAGGGGCATAACGTATTTGAAATCCATCAAAGGCAGAAATTCTTCCATTTATATTTTTTCCTGCACGTATAGCTTGCTTACATCCTTCGGCGTCTATTGCTGTTGGTTTTTCACAATAGACATGCTTACCGGCAGAAACAGTGTCTTCTAGAATTCCCGGATGAGTATATGCAGGCGAAGCAATAATGACAGCGTCAATATTTTGATTATCAAGAAGCCGCCGATATGAGTCATAGCCTGTGTAACAGTTTTTTTTGTCAACTGCAGTTACTCCGTTTTTACTGTTCAGTTCATTTGCATAATTGAGCCAATCTACAAGTTTATCTTCAAATATATCAGCCATTGCAGTTATCTGTATATTTGTATTTTTTGCCATACTACCAAGAATTCCTTTGGCACGAGACCCACAACCTACAAGTCCTATTCTCACAGCAGTGTTGTTATTGGATGCAAAAACAATGTCTGGTTTTAGAATGGTTAGTGTAGAAAGTGCAGATACATTTCTGATAAATTTTCTTCTGTTCATCATAAGTATTCTTTAACTAATTAGATAATTAATTGTGTAGTGTTGATATATTATTCAACAAATGTAGTGAATTTTACAAACATGTTGTGTTGTTGATCTGTTTATTTTTCAATTAATATTATAGTAAGATGGTTTTACTCTCTTTATAAAAACAATTACTTTCACTTGCGTGATTAAAATAAAATCATTACTTTTGCAAACTTTTTCGCATACAAAAAGGCGGATAATAGTAATAAAATTCAAATTCAAAAAGCAAAATGCCAAAAATGAAGACTAACTCCGGTGCCAAAAAGAGGTTCGCCCTTACCGGAACAGGAAAAATTAAGAGGAAGCATGCTTATAAAAGTCATA
Organism: uncultured Proteiniphilum sp.; assembly: GCA_964484665.1. Lineage (GTDB taxonomy): Bacteria > Bacteroidota > Bacteroidia > Bacteroidales > Dysgonomonadaceae > Proteiniphilum. Next base: position 61,629 of record CAZAFR010000005.1, read on the forward strand.
TTTTGACTAAGAAAAGCAAAAAGCGTAAGAGAAATCTTACTAAGACAGGGCTTGTAGACAAAGCTAATGTAAATAGTATTAAAACACTTTTAGCTTTGAAATAACCGTCACTTTTGACGTTTCCCAAAAGAGATTTATTAACAGGATGTATATGCACTAAAGGGTCCCATAGATATCGGGAACGCTATCTTCCAAAACAAGTAACATTATGCCAAGATCAGTAAATCATGTTGCATCACGCAATAGAAGAAAAAAAGTTTTAAAATTAACGAGAGGCTATATAGGTGCCCGTAAAAATGTGTGGACAGTAGCCAAAAACACGTGGGAAAAAGGTCAGACTTATGCCTACCGTGATCGTAAAAACAAAAAACGCAGTTTCAGAGCACTTTGGATTCAGCGTATTAACGCCGCCGCCCGCGAAAACGGAATGTCTTATTCTCGCCTGATGGGTGCACTGCACAAAAATGAAATAGATATCAACCGTAAGGTTCTTGCCGATTTGGCGATGAATCATCCCGAAGCTTTTAAAGCAATTGTTGATAAGGTGAAATAAAGTCAACTTAAAGTTGATCCGATATTGAAAGGGAGAATCTAAATAAGGTTTTTCCTTTTTTGTTTTTATATCAAAAATTGAAAATTACAATGTTATCTTTGCAATTGTGTAGGAAAAAACGAATAAATTATCTTATTATGTTAACAAAGGACCTTTACAATAAACTAAGTATTGCAATTGTGTTAATTTACTTATTAATTGGATGCACTTCTAATTCAAAAAACGAAAATTCGGAGTCGGTAGCATATAAAAATCCATTGCCCGTTGAATTTGGCGATCCGTATATTCTATCCGCTTCTGATGGTAAATATTATATGTATGGTACCGGTGGAACTGAAAATGGATTTGTTGCATATAGTTCCGAAAATTTAGCAGACTGGTCACTGGAGGGTGCGGTTTACAGTGGGAATCAGGCTAATTCTTGGACGCTAAAAAACTATTGGGCACCTGAAGTTTATGAGATTGATAATAAATATTATATGTTTTTCAGCGCCGACTGGAAGGTTAATCCTACAAATGAACTAGAAAACTTTCGTATAGGTGTTGCCGTGTCAGATAGTCCTATAGGGCCTTTTGTAGAGATATCAGACACTCCTTTATTTGATCCCGGTTACCCTATTATTGATGCAAATATTCTTCAACACGAAGGTAAAACATATATGTATTATTCACGCTGCTGTTATAAACATCCTGTAGAAAGTGAAGTTGCCGATTGGGCACGAGCAGAAGGTTTGTTCGATGAAATTGAAGAGAGTTGGGTTTATGGAGTTGAACTCTCTAATGATTTTACTACAGTAATTGGTGAGCCCGTTTTATTATTACAGCCACCTTCCGAAATGAGTAATTCACAAACAGAGTGGGAGAGTCGTTCTGTCACCAGTGGAGAAGTTAATCGCAGATGGACTGAAGGATCTTTTGCATTTGAGCATGAAGGTAAAATATATATGATGTACTCAGCCAATTTCTTTGGTGGTGAACATTATGCAGTTGGATACGCTGTATCGGACAATCCTTTGGGTCCTTTTGAAAAAGCTACAGATAACCCGGTTCTTGAAAAAAACACTCTAAAAGGAGGAGAGGTAACGGGTACAGGTCACAATATGGTGTTTTGGTCAAAAGATAACAATAAAATGTATACTGTATATCATGGACGTACCGAAAAAACCGGCAATGAAAGGGTCGTTTTTATAGATGAAATGAGGATTGATGAACAGGGACGCTTAATTGTTGATGGTCCTTCAACTTACGAAAAAGAATTTTAACACATTTTTATGAGAACAATTAAACTGGAAGAGCAGGAACAGATCGATAGCATAATTCAAAAATGCAAAGTATGTTATGTCGGAATGTCCGATGAGAAAGGTATACCATATGTGTTACCGATGAATTTCGGCTATCTCGATAATGTTATATATCTTCATTCTGCGCCAGAGGGGCGCTCAATAAGTATCCTTGATAAAAATCCTAATGTATGTATTACGTTCTGCACTGAGCCTAAACTTGTTAGGCAAAATGAGGAGGTGGCCTGTAGTTATCGTGTACGTTCAGAAAGTATAGTATGCAATGGAGAAGTTGTTTTTGAGGAAGACTACGACGAAAAGGTTAAAGCTCTTGATATTATTATGCGTCAATATGTCGATCATGATTTTAAATACTCTGAGCCTTCTGTCAAGAATGTAAAGATCTGGAAAGTAGATATTCAAGATATTTCAGCAAGAAAGTATGGAGTACCTGGTGTAAAAGCAATGAAGTACAAGGATAGATTTATTTTGTAATTATTTATTTCTTTTTTGGAGTAGTAAAAACATTTGTTCTTCTGAGAGTGTTTATCAATAACATTTTTAATTCAAACTATTTTTCAAGATAATGAATAAAATTACAACAATATTTGTAGCACTTATGATAATATTTGCTACATATGGAGCAGAACCTGTTACCAAGAAGACTGTAAAACCAATAGAACTAACAAAAGCTATGTTTTTGGAAAAAGTATTTAATTATGAAAATGATCCGGAAACATGGAAATACAATGGCGATAAACCTGCTATTGTTGATTTTTATGCTACTTGGTGCGGTCCGTGCCGTGTAACTTCACCAATTCTAAAAGACTTGGCAGCAGAATATGGTGAAGATATTTATGTGTATAAAATAGATATTGATAAAGAGCCGGAATTGGCACAAATGTTTGGTGTTCAAAGTATACCTACTTTTTTGTTTATCCCAATGAATGAAAAGCCTCAGATTGGAATGGGTGCTCTACCAAAAAAATCCTTTAAGGAGGTTATAGATACTTTTTTACTTAAGAAGGATCAACAATCCGGTATTTGATTTGAATTTTTTTGTTGACTTTTGAAGTATGATAACTAGTCTGCAAAATCCTGCAATAAAAAACATAGTAAAACTTTCTAAAAGCAAAGAGAGGCGTGATCAGAATCTCTTTGTGATTGAGGGAGCACGTGAGCTTTCCTTGGCAATACAGAGTAGTTACAAGATTGTAACTGTTTATGTTTGTCGTGACAAATTTCACGAAACAAAATATCCTAATGTATTGGATAAAATCCCGGATAAAGATATATTTGAAATCTCATCAATTGTATTTGAAAAGATAGCATACAGGGAGAATTCAGATGGTTTAGTAGCTTTGGCACAACCAAAATCACACACGTTAGAGGATATACATCTTTCTTCTAATCCTTTTATTATACTTCTGGAGTCAGTGGAGAAACCGGGAAATCTGGGTGCCGTTCTTCGTACAGCTGATGCTGCTGCGGTGGATGCAGTAATTGTTTGTGATCCTCTGACTGATCTTTACAACCCTAATGTTATTCGCTCCGGTGTAGGTGGTTTATTTACCGTGCAAACGGCTGTATGCTCTTCAGAAGATGCTTTTATATGGCTAAAAAGTCGTAATATTAATATCTATGCGGCTGAACTGCAAGCATCTGAGTTTTATCAGAATATCGACTTCAGACAACCTTCTGCCATAGTAATGGGAACAGAAGCTGAGGGGTTAACAGACTTCTGGATTAATAATGTTACAAAGCGAATCAAAATTCCAATGCTTGGGAAAATTGATTCGCTAAATGTTTCTGTATCTACTGCCGTGATTACTTTCGAAGCGATGCGTCAGAGGGGTTATAAATAAAATATTTTATTCAAGATCGTAACCCCAGTTTATTCCTTTCTCTATGGCAGGTAATCCTCTCGTCATCCAAATTGGTGCCGGCTCTCCTTTAAGATAATGATCAAAGAATTGTTGTAAACGTATCGATAGATCTTTTGTGTTACGACGATATAAAAGGTTGTGTGCTTCATTGTTATACTGAAGTAGCCATACCGGTTTTCCAAGCCGTCGCATCGACATGAAAAGTTCTATGCCCTGATACCATGGAACAGCTCCATCTTTGTCGTTATGCATAATTAGCAATGGGGTTTCAATGTTTTTAGTATAAAACACTGGCGAGTTCTTAATATAAAGTTGTAGCGAATCGTTCATTGAGTAGCCAAGACGTGACTGTGTCCTTTCGTACTGATACTGTCTGCTTCGTCCTGATTCCCAGCGGATACCGCCGTATGCACTTGTCATATTTGAAACAGGTGCACCTGCTGCAGCAGCTTTAAACATATTGGTTTGTGTAATTATATATGCTACTTGATAACCACCCCAGCTTTGTCCTTGGATAGCCATATTTTTTATATCTACCCAACTGTTTTGGGCAAGTGCTTCAGCTCCCGAAACGACTGCATTATAGGAATCCATGCCAGGTTGACCCACTGTATAGTGAATGTCAGGGGTGAAAACTATATATCCACGACTTACAAAGAATGGTATGTTGACAGTTGAACGACTTGGTGCAGGTGGAAAATATGAATAAAGGTTGTTTGAATGCTGTTCATAAAAATAAATCATGACAGGAAATTTCTTTGTAGGGTCAAAATCTTCAGGTTTATATAGAATGCCTTGGAGAGGTATACCTGCATATGATGTCCATGAAAATAGTTCTGCTGTACCCCAGTTATAATCACTCATTTGAGGGTTTATAGCTGTCAGCTTTTCTGCTTTATTCCAATAATCATTCGTTATATACAGGTCTGGTGATGTATTGAAATTGCTTTTCAAATAAGCAAATAGATCAGCATTCTTTGCTTTTTGCAAACTTGAGTATGTAAAACCATCCAAAACTCTTTTTTTTAGTGGTTTACGTCCTTTCTGGATAAGCGTGTAGAATCCTCTCTCTTTACTTACATTGTCAAATACAGAGAGTAATAATTGGTCGTCCGGATTAATAAATCGTTTATCTCGATCTGTATTTATATATCTGAATGTGAGTGAGTCGGTTCGACCTATATTCTGTGTTATATTAACCGCTTTCTTTTTTTTCTTAGGATCAATTTTCCAGATGTCAAACATGTCATACACGAAAACAAACTCATCATTTTCTCCCCAAGCTGCTATTCCGTAATTATCTGGGTCAGCGGGAACATCATTTTTTTCATCCCAAAAGTTAACAGGAATATCTTCTGTAAGATTTACGATTAAATTACTTTTGTTGTCATATGAAAACCAGTTCCTTTGTACAGCATCCCACCAATAGATATAATTTCCCTGAGCTGATAAAGCCGGTCGCCCATTGAGTGCTCTTGCAATCACACGCAGACTATTGTCTGTTAAATCCATCACCCAAACATCATACTTCGGAGATGGATCCCACTGACTCTCAACTTGATATGGTAAATTTGACATTAAGAGTGCATAACGACCGTTGCCTTCATCGGAAACAGATACATATGGCATCTCTTCGCTGGCAAGCTGAATAAATTGATCTAACTTATCGGTATATATTACTCCGGTGTAAGTTTCTCGTTCTTTTCTGCTTTTTTCGGCAAGCTGCTGAGGCTGTATAATCGGATCTTGCCAATGCCAGATATCAAGTTGTGCCATCTCAAAATCGACTATTGTGGTGTCCTTTGGAACCTTTTTGGCTGCGGGACCAACCAAAATTCGATTGCCATCTTTACTGAATACGGGTGATGCATATTCATTAAATATCCAATCTTTAGGTATGCCTGAGATAGTTTCTATTGACAATACTGTTGCAGAATCACTGTCTGAATTGAAATATCTCAGGTCATATACTTTTTGTTCTGTTTTAGTAGTATCGTCTGTAGCAATATATATAAGTTGTTTACCCGATTCATCAAAAGCGAATGATTTGTATTCCATTTTTTCTTTAGACAGGGTTCTGCGAATATTATTGTCCAAATCAACAAATTCAACACGCGGAAAATCAGTTGAGTCATTTTTATCCGGTTGGATAGATACAGCGAAACTGTTGTCAAATCTGTTAAAAGCGTGTTCTTTAGCATTTCTAAATGTATCCTCCTTTTGAGTAAGCATATTTCTCAGAATTAGTGTTTCACTCTCTTTGGCACTCTTTTTGTTGATTGTATCTTCAGGAAGGTCAAGTGTGTAAGCCACATGAGTGATCATATCTTGAGCAGTTTTGTAAGATTTTACATCTGGTATTTTTTCAGATCTAAAAGTTAGATTGTCAATTATAAGGAGTGAATCTTTAGGCAGATCTTTTTTCCCCTTTTTATCGATACGGGCCTGACGACGATCAGCAAAAGGAGCTTTAAGAAGTCCAATTGCCCATCTCCCATCAGTTGAAAGCTTAAAACTTCTCACCCTGTCAAAAGTAGCTACGCGATCATTAACAGTGTTTTTTAAAAAAAGGACGGTGTCACCTTCCTGAGGTGAAATCAATGTGCCCACTGTCTTGCCATTATTGCTAACGGTGATTTGAGAAAGGCTCTGCCACCCGTCATACACTGAATGATCTAGAGGTTTCTTTTGAGAAAAAATGGCACTAACGATAAATAAAAAATTGATTGTTAGTAAAAGGTACTTATGCATAATAATATAATTTGTCGATCTCAAGGCTTTTAGCGCTTGAGATGTTAACAGATGAATTTTAACGCTGAATTAACAAATGTACAATTTTTTCTTTTTTAAAGCATCTTCTAAAGTTTAATTTTTAAACATAACTGGTCATCTTGTTGTTTATAACTAATTGTGTAGTTGTTTAAAAAAACATGATTATAAATATAATGTTAATAATGTATTGGAATAATGGCAAATAATAATAACTATAAGATACAGCTAAAAAATAATATTTTCCCACCTGAGGGCTCATTTGATAATATAAAAGGTATCAGTTCTTTAAAATATAATAAAAAAGATAATATTATTTCAGTAATAGTTGATGAAAAATTTGAAGATGATGCTGCTGAGATTTTGCAAGATATAGTTTCAGGTATACGCAGTTCAGGAGGTGAAGTAGTTACCGGGAAAATTACTCAACCTGTGCTGAATATGACTTGTGCAGCTTGTGCCTCAAGTACGCAGAATATACTATCATTTGTTCCAGGCGTTGTGACTGCCTCGGTAAATTATGGTAACGGAAAAGGGAATATTGAGTTTCTTCCGGGTATTGTTGCGCCGACGGATATGAAGGCTTCTCTACAGGCGATAGGATTTGATATGCTGATTGATGAAGAAGAATCGTCGTTTGAAAATGTAGAGCATATTAAAGAGGAAAATTATAAAAAGTTGCGCCGACATACTATTTGGGCAATTTTATTGGCAATACCTCTTGTGGTTGTAGGCATGTTTTTTATGGATATGTCTTACTCAAATGAGATTATGCTTGTTTTGTCAACATTAATACTTTTTATTTTTGGAAGAAGATTTTTTGTTGGTGCATGGAAACAGGCCAAACATCGCTCTGCAAATATGGACACGTTGGTTGCCCTGAGTACCGGAATAGCGTATTTGTTCAGTCTCTTCAATATGATTTATCCTGAATTCTGGGAAAGAAGGGGGTTAGAAGCTCATGTTTATTTTGAAGCCGCAGGTGTAATAATTGCCTTCATTTTGCTTGGTAAATTGATGGAGGCAAGAGCTACAGGTAGTACTTCTGATGCGATTAAAAAACTTATGGGATTGCAACCCTCTTCAGTAGTTGTTTTTCGTGAGGGAGAACCAATCGAAATTCCAATATCAGATGTAATTATTAATGACATAGTACTTGTTAAACCGGGTGACAAAATTGCAGTTGATGGTGAGGTTATAGAAGGCAGTTCTTTTGTAGATGAAAGTATGATTTCGGGTGAACCTATTCATGTTGAGAAGAAGCCGGGCGAAAAAGTTTATGCGGGTACAATTAACCAAAAGGGTAGCTTCCGTTTTAAAGCAAAAAAGGTGGGTAGAGAGACACTGCTTGCACAAATTATTAAGACGGTAGATGAAGCACAGGGAAGTAAAGCACCGGTACAAGGATTGGTTGATAAGATAGCAGGAATCTTTGTCCCGGTAGTTATTGGCGCTGCTTTGCTAAGTTTTGTTATTTGGTTGATATTTGGTGGTGAAACAGGTTTTGTATATGGACTCATGGCAATGGTTACGGTACTTGTTATTGCTTGTCCTTGTGCATTAGGATTGGCCACTCCAACTGCTATTATGGTTGCCATTGGTAAAGGGGCCGAAGAGGGTATTTTGATTAAGGATGCCGAAAGTTTGGAGATGGCAAAAGAAATTGATGTTGTGGTGCTTGATAAAACAGGAACTATCACGGAAGGTAAACCGCAGGTAACTGATATCATGTGGAGCACACATTCACTTCCGCTACACCGAGATATTTTGTATAGTATTGAACATCAGTCGGAGCATCCACTTGCAGAGGCGATAACTGATGAACTCAAGGAAAGCGCATCTCTTTTGAACAATGTTTCAGTAGAGCAGGTCAGTGGTAAGGGTATTGAGGGCACTTATGATAACAAAACCTATTATATAGGTAATGAGCAGTATATCAACTCAAAAAATGTTATGATCCCAATAGAATTGCAGGAGAAGATAAAGAAAGAACTTGATGCAGCTCACACAATCTCAATAATTGCTGACGAAAATGTAGCTTATGGAGTTGTAGGAATTACTGACAAACTAAAATCTACTACAAAAGAGGCAATCAATACATTAAAGAAAATGGGTATCGATATAGCTATTTATACTGGAGACAATGAAAACGTAGCAGCTGCGCTTGCAAGTGAGTTAGGTATAATCAACTACAAAGGAGGCGTTTTACCCGAAGAAAAGGCTGATCTTGTAAAAGTTTTGCAGCAACAGGGTAAAAAAGTCGCCATGGTGGGTGACGGTATTAATGATAGCGGTGCACTAGCACAAGCAGATGTTAGTATTGCAATGGGTGCCGGAAGCGATATTGCTATGGATGTAGCAAAAATGACAATTATTTCTTCTGACCTGAAGAAGATTCCAAAAGCAATACATCTATCTCACGCTACAGTGAGAACAATACGTCAGAATCTGTTCTGGGCATTTATATACAATGTTATTGGCATTCCTATTGCAGCAGGCATACTATACCCCTTTACCGGTTTTATGCTCAACCCGATGATTGCGGGAGCAGCCATGGCATTAAGTTCCGTTAGTGTGGTAACCAATAGCTTGAGACTTAAATCAAAAAATATTTAAAAGGTCATCTCCACAGTACGGTTGTTCACAATGGGTATTTTCAATTCATGTTTTACATCTTAAGAACTCTATTCACCATAAACTAATTAAGAGTTTATGAAGTTTGTATATCAATTATTTAA
>CAZAFR010000006.1:0-70824 GCA_964484665.1 uncultured Proteiniphilum sp.
TATTATTAAGTGTAGTGGAACGAACTAAAATCTGTAACGGCTATTTAGAACGATATGTACCCTTGAGTGCTGTTATTAACCGGGTAAGGTTGTTTTAATTTGTCATAAGTGAGCTTTTTACGTAACTTTTTGTTTCTATTAAGTTAGCAACTTCGAATAGATATTATTTACTTTTTATGATGCTACCATCAAATAATATATTACATTCCTCCACTAAAGTATTAGAAATTAAAGAACCCGGAGATTTTAAGGCCAATTATTAATTCCAAATTAATATTTTTATTTTTTGGATTTTGTAGTAACACCGATAGAAAAAATTGATTAAATCAAATTATTTTGTAACTTTGAACTTTAACTTAATTAATTTATTTAAGTATTTGTATAGTGTAATATAACTCAATTTAAAATCCTGTAATTTAAGCGATTAAATAAAATATCATGATAAAGAATCTTTTCTTTACAAGCGACAAGAACCCTAAAAATGTACAGATTAAAAAAGACATTTTATCGCATTTTATGTCTTATGGAAACGATACAATTTCAGAACTATCCAAATTACTTGATCTTAGTGTTCCAACCATTACAAAATTTATAACAGAATTAATTGAGCAAGATCTGATTAAGGAATTAGGAAAGGCGTATATTCCCGATGGTAGACACCCTACAATTTATGGATTGACTCCTGAGTCAGGATACTTTGTTGGAGCGGATATGACATGCCATCATCTGAATATCGCATTAATGGATTTTACTGGTAATATTGTAGAAATTCAATTGGGTATTCCGTATACTTATGAAAATACACTAGAATCTTTTGATTTGCTTAGTAATCATATCCAAAACTTTATTGATATGATTGGAAATCGCAAACAAAAAATATTTAATATAAACCTTAACATTTCCGGAAGGGTTAATCCTGACTCAGGATATAGTTATAGTGGTTTTTATTTCAATGAGCGTCCTATAAGTGAAATTCTTACTAAAAAATTAAATTATAATGTAGGTATAGATAACGATACTAGGGCAATGGCTTATGGTGAATATATGAAAGGTGCTGTAGAGAGTGAGCAGAATATTATATTTGTTAATATTTCGTGGGGGCTCGGTATTGGTATTATTATTGATGGAAAACCATATTACGGTAAATCTGGTTTTTCAGGGGAATTTGGACATTTTCCAACTTTTGATAATGAAATTCTGTGTCGTTGTGGTAAAAAAGGGTGTTTGGAAACAGAAGCTTCAGGTATAGCTATTCACAGAATTATTCTTGAGCGAGTTTCAAATGGAGAAAGTACTATTTTAACGAAATATGTAAAAGACTTGAGTAAAATGACATTAACCGATATTATGAAAGTCACAGCTCTTGAAGATCCTCTATGCATTGAAATTATTGAAGAAGTAGGTTATAAACTAGGAAAATATATTGCTGGCTTAATCAACATATTCAACCCTGAGTTGGTGGTAATAGGAGGGCAAGTTGCTGAAGCAGGCGAGTTCATTATGCTCCCAATAAAAAGTTCTATTAAAAAGCATTCACTAAGTTTGGTTAACAGAGACTCTAAAATAGTAGCTTCAAAGCTAAAAAATAAAGCTGGAGTTATTGGTGCATGTATGTTAGCAAGAAACAGATTGTTTCTGTAATGAGTGTTAATTTATTACTTAATTACAGCTAGGTATAACACAATATAGTTTTTTATCCTATTTTTACGTGATATTAATTTTATAAAATATGGAGAAAAGACATTTTGAAACACTGCAAATTCATGCAGGGCAGGAACTTGATCCTATAACAGGTGCGCGAGCGGTTCCTATTTACCAAACCACAGCTTACACATTTAAAAGTGCGGAGTATGGAGCTAACTTATTTGGATTAAAAGAATTTGGCAACATTTATACAAGGTTGCAAAACCCAACTACAGACGTTTTTGAAAAAAGAATGGCAGCACTCGAAGGTGGCGTTGCCAGTGTTGCTACGTCATCAGGAATGGCGGCACAACTAGTTGCAATACTCAATCTAGCTGCAGTTGGAGATAATATAGTTTCCACTTCTTTTCTTTACGGTGGAACTTATAATCAATTTAAAGTATCTTTTGCGAGGCTGGGCATTGAGGTTCGTTTTGCCAACGGGGATAATGCAGACAGCATTGCATCTCTTATAAATGATAAGACTAAAGCTATCTATCTCGAAACAATCGGCAATCCTGAATATAACATACCCGATTTTGAGGTTATAGCTGAGATAGCGCGTAAGAATGATATACCACTGATTGTTGATAATACATTCGGTCAGGGTGGTTATATATTTAATCCCATTGAATGGGGAGCAAATATTGTAGTTCATTCAGCAACTAAATGGATTGGCGGACATGGCACTTCAATGGGTGGTGTGATTATTGATGGCGGTAATTTTAATTGGGGAAATGGTAAATTCCCTATGTTTAGTGAACCGTCGGAAGGATATCATGGATTAAACTTCTGGGAGACATTCGGCAGCGAATCTTCATTTGGTAATATAGCCTTTGCAATACGATGCAGAGTTGAGGGATTGCGTGATTTAGGAGCTGTAAACAGTCCATTTAATTCTTTCCTTTTATTACAGGGACTTGAGACACTTTCTCTTCGTGCAGAGCGTACCAACGAAAATGCATTAGAGCTTGCCCAATGGCTGGAGAAACATCCAAAAGTAGAAAAGGTGAATTATCCGGGTCTTGCGAGCAATAAGTATAACTCATTGGCAAAGAAATATCTGAAAAACAACGGGTTTGGTGGTGTGCTCTCATTTTTCGTGAAAGGGGATGTAAAGCAAACAGCTAAAGTGATTGATAATATGAGAATGCTTAGTCACGTTGCTAATGTAGGAGATGCAAAAACTTTGGTAACTCATCCTGCAAGCACTACTCATCAGCAGCTTTCTGAAGAAGCGCAAATTGCTGCGGGAGTTTATCCAAATGCAATACGCATCTCTTTAGGACTGGAGCATATTGATGACATTAAAGCTGACATTGACGGAGCTCTACAACATATATAACACTAGAGATGTTATCTAAGCTTAATTAAAACGAGGGTGATTTATCCAGATTAGGAAATACCCTCGTTTATTTTGTTTAATCAACTACCTTCTTTATTAGTTCTTCATCATCGAGTAGCAATCTTAGTTCTTGGTGCAGATCAAAATTGCTTACTTCGAGATCTTCTATCAATACTCTCTGCCAAATCTCTTCTACCCACCTGTTCTGTTCTATACCAAATTCATCTACCGGCTGGAACCAACGTAAATACATAAAATTCCCATGTGACATTTTGATCTGCAATGGATTGTCTTTTCCTTCCTGGGATTTATTAAAAGAATTGATAATGGATTCGGTATATAAATCTCCATCAATGGTATAAGAACCATCTACCGTGATGATTGCTCCATCTTTGGTTGACATAAAATTAGTGAATCTGCCATCTGACTGCACCATTTTAAATAAGCCATGAGGTGAGATTTGATATCCTGCCTCATTACTATTATGGATTGCTTTCACTTCCCATAATCCAACAATACTATCAGCACCTCTGTCAACAATGTTTCTTGAAGTACTGCAACTTGCTGATATTATGAATACACAAATTAATAAAAAACGACCAACTGTTCTCATAATATTATATCTTTAGAGCGACTGTTAAAAAACTCTATTTCTTATTAAATATTAACACTGAGCATTGACTCAGGATTCAGAGCTAAGTTGCGTATACAGTTATAAAACATAAATTTCTTCACAAATATACATAATAAGATATAACTTTTATTGGTTCTTTTTGAATAAATTCATTGTAAATTAAATAATTGATTGATTAAATGTTTTTATCACGTCCAATTTATTTTTTACAAATATCGTTCTACAAACTCATTTGTTAATTTGAGATTGTATTTAATTATTAAATTAACGAAAAAGAGAGACTAATCATTGGGTTTTAGGGTGAAAACCTATATTTTTGTTCTCCACTGGATAGAATTAATTAAAAATGAAAATAAATTTTAGAGAACGAACCCCTCAACTTATTGCACTGATTGGTGTTTTGCTTGTCGTTACTGTTATTCTTATTGGTTTCCTGATGACTCGAAACTCACAAATGAAAGAAATGCAGCAACAGCATGTGGTAGATAAACAAGAATTGGAAGACGAATATGAGGCAATTTCATTACAATATGAAGGCTTTAAGTTTAGCGTACAGAATGATTCACTACTTTATAGGCTCCAAAACGAGCAGGCTAAAGTATTGCGTTTGCAGGAAGAATTGCGAATGACACAGGCAAGTGATAAGGCTGAGATAAAAAGATTGACAGATGAGCTTGCAACATTGCGTAAGATACTTCGTTCGTATATTCAGCAAATAGATTCACTCAACACATTAAATAAAGAGTTACGTGCTAAAAATGAACAGATTACTGATCAATACAACAGAACTAACCGTACACTTCAACAAGTTTCACAGGAAAGGCAACAATTATCAGAAAAAGTATCGCTGGCAGCACAACTTGTAGCAACAAATATTAATGCAAAAGCTGTGAACGATAGAGGTAGAGAACAAAAACGACTGAGTCGCAGTTCACAGTTTGTAGTAAGCTTTACAATTGCTAGAAATATCACAACGGAACCGGGTGAACGAACTGTTTATGCGAGAATTTTGACTCCGGATGGCACTGTCTTATCTAAAAGTCCTAACGATAAATTTCCTTATGAAAATAGCGATATTCTTTTCTCAATGAAACGTATTGTGGAATATGGCGGGGAAGAAATTCCGGTAACTATGTACTGGGACATAGAAGAATTTTTGATGCCTGGAACATTTAAAGCAGATATTTTTGCGGACGGTCATCATATTGGCACTCATAGTTTTGTGATGGAAGATTAATTATTACTCAATCATTTTAAGAAAATCCTCTTCATTGATGATTTTCAAACCTTTTTTTTGTGCTTTCTCGAGTTTAGCAGGACCCATATTTTCACCGGCAAGAATATAATCGGTTTTATTTGAAACCGATCCACTATTGTTCCCCCCATTTTGTAGAATCATTGCTTTATATTCATCTCTTGAATGTAAGTTAAAAGTACCACTAATTACTATTGTAATCCCCTTAAGTTTTTCAGTCTTTGCCGCCAGAACATCTTCACTTAATTCAAACTTGAGTCCAAAATTTCTCAGTCGTTGAACAAACTCTCTAAATTCAGATTTCGCAAAGAAATCAATCAAACTCTGCGCTATACGGTTACCTATTTCTTCTACTGACATTAGCTGATCCAAAGTTGCTTGTTCAAGCAGATCTATATTTGGGAATGCACTTGCCAGTTTCTGTGCAACTGTTTCACCTACAAAACGAATACCAAGGGCATACAATACTCTTTCATAAGAAATTGACTTAGATTTTTCTATACTCTCTATAAGATTGCGTGCACTCGTTTCACCCCATCTTTCAAGGTTCACAAGATCTTCAAACTTCAGATCATAAAGGTCAGAAGCATCTTTTAACAGACCTTTGTTATATAATAGAGTAATAGTTTCAGGGCCGATAGTGATATTCATAGCTCTTCGAGTTACAAAATGCTCAATTCGCCCCTTTATTTGTGTAGGACAGTCTTTTGTATTGGGACAGTAATGAGCTGCTTCATCTTCATTTCTCACAAGTGGTGTGCCGCAATCAGGGCATCGAGAGGCAAAGCGTACTTTATCGCCAATCAACAAATTATTCTTTCTTGCCTCTAAGTTTACTGCAGTTATCTTAGGGATGATTTCTCCACCTTTCTCAACATACACCATGTCTCCTATATGCAAATCAAGTGCATTTATTGCATCTTCGTTATAAAGAGATGCACGCTTAACTGTTGTACCGGAAAGAAGAACAGGCTCAAGGTTGGCTACGGGAGTTACGGCGCCGGTTCTGCCTACCTGATACGTGACTGACTCCAGACGTGATATTGCTTGTTCTGCATTAAACTTGTAAGCAATTGACCATCTGGGAAATTTGGAGGTTGTGCCAAGGTTTCGCTGCTGAGTTAGAGAATCAACTTTAAGAACAATTCCATCTGTTGTTACCGGTAGGTTTTTACGTTCTATATTCCAATAGTTTATAAAATTGAAAATTTCATCAGAAGACTTAAACTTTCTAATGGAGTCTGAAACGTTCAGTCCCCACTTCCGTGCATGAAGAAGGTTCTTATAGTGACTGTCAGTTGGTAAGTTTTCGCCAATGATAGTGTAAATATAAGACTCCAGTTTTCGGGAAGCAACCATTCTGGAGTCGAGCAATTTAAGCGTTCCTGATGCTGCATTGCGAGGATTAGCAAAAAGTGGTTCTTCTTGCTCTGCACGCTCTTTGTTCAACAGTTCGAATGAGCTCCATGGCATTAATATCTCACCACGGGCTTCAATATATTCGGGCATATCTTCACCTTTCAGGATTAAAGGGATATTTTTTATTGTTCTTACATTATCTGTAACATCATCACCCATGCGACCATCGCCTCTTGTTACAGCACGTACGAGCCGTCCATTTTCGTATATGAGAGATATCGAGGTACCATCAAACTTTAATTCACATACAATTTCAAAATCTTCTTGTAATCCTTTTTTTATACGATTAAAAAAGTCTGTCACTTCTCCTTCAGAGTATGTATTCTGTAGCGACAGCATCGGGTAGCGGTGATTTATTTGAGGAAAAATGTTACTAATATCACTACCAACTCTTACTGAAGGAGAATTGGGATCGCTAAATTCAGGATATTCTGCCTCAAGTTCTATTAGTTCTTTCATGAGGCTGTCAAATTCGAAATCAGAGATTAAGGGTTGAGATAAAACATAATAATTGTAGTTATACTCATGTAGCTGTTTTCGAATAAATTCTATTTTTTTTTTAATCTTTTCCATGCTTCATTGAAATATCCTTGTAAATAAAAAATATCATTCAAAGGTAAACAGTTTCTTTCAACCATTGTTCTTGAAATTGTCAACAGATGCAATAAGAGTTAACGTTTGCTGAAAGAGTACATTCTATGATATTGAGATTGCTATTTAGCTGTATTTTAACTCTTCCTGATTCAAGGGACCGAATGTATAATTTACTTTGCAAATACGAATCACTCTTTAGAAATGGTGTTCCCCAATATATGTCACCCCCTTGCTGAGTATAAAACCTGTAACGATTATTTAGGTCGATACAGAATATTATTTATATATTAGATTTGATTTGCCATCCAAATTTACAACAATCGGACTGAATGTTTTTGCCTCCTCCAACGGAATAAAAGCGTAACTCATTATAATGATGATGTCGCCTTTTTGAACTTTACGAGCTGCTGCACCATTAAGGCAAACGATACCTGATCCTCGTTCACCACGAATAATATAGGTTTCGAAACGTTCTCCATTATTGTTATTCACAATTGCAACTTTTTCGTGTATAAGCATGTTAGCTGCATCAATTAGATCTTCATCAATTGTTATGCTGCCTTCATAATTCAGGTTGGCATCCGTAACTGTTGCCCTGTGTATCTTTGATTTTAATATTTCGACCCACATATTTTTTATTTGTATCTTATATTATCTATTAATCTTACGTTTCCACAAAATACAGCAATACAACCAACAATGTAATCGGAGTTATTCCAAGCTGTAATTGGTTGAAGATTATTTCCATCAACAATCTGAAAGTATTCAACTTTTAAATCGGGAATATTATTGATACTTTTTGTTACATGTTCAGTAAGTGCTGTTGGTGTAAATTCAGTAGTCAAAGACTGACTTTCATTCAAAATCTTATAGATATTTGAAGCATTTTTCTTTTGCTCTTCAGAAAGTCGATTATTTCGACTGCTCATAGCCAAACCGCTACTTTCCCTAACTATAGGCATACCAATGACATTTACTTGCATTAACAGTTGTTTGACCATTTCTTTTACAATCACTAATTGTTGAAAATCCTTTTCACCAAAATAGGCATTGTCCGGTTCTATTATGCTAAATAATTTACTTACAATTTGAGCAACGCCATTGAAATGTCCGGGCCTAAACTCACCTTCCATTACTTTATCAAGAAGACCAAAGTCAAATAAGCGTTTGTCATCCTCTGGATACATTTCTTCAACTGATGGAGAAAAGACATAATCAACGCCAAGCTTTTCCAGTAAATTATAATCCTTTTCGGGAGTGCGTGGATAAAGTCTGAGATCTTCCCTGTTATTAAATTGTGTAGGATTCACAAATAAACTTACAATGCTGATATCATTGTCTGTTATGCACTTCTTTACAAGTGAAGCATGACCTTCGTGAAGAGCACCCATTGTGGGCACTAAACCAATCGTCTTTCTCTTTTTGCGAAAGCCTTCTAGTTGACTTTCTATATCGGATATTTTATTTATAATTTTCATCGTCTGCATTTTAACTGCAAAGCAACAAAATAATTGGCACATATAGAAAATAATTTGCATTATTTTACTCTAAATAATACTCTTAAATACACCCACTGTCCTAATAATCTGTTACTTATGACTTTTGAGCGTTTATATTTTGTATTTATGTGGATTTTTTTTATTATCTTTGTACTAAAATTAAGATAATTAGCTTCATGTCTCAGAAAAAAATTTTATACATTTCACAGGAGATCTTCCCTTATGTAGATGAATCACCAATCTCAAATACTTCACGATATTTACCTCAAGCCATTCAAGAAAAAGGTATGGAAATTCGCGCATTCATGCCAAAGTATGGTAGTATCAATGAGCGTAGAAATCAACTTCATGAAGTTATACGACTTTCCGGAATGAATCTTATAATTGACGACTCAGATAACTCACTGATTATTAAGGTTGCCTCAATCCAATCAGCTCGTATGCAGGTTTATTTCATTGACAATGAAGATTATTTTCAAAACAGGGAAACACTTATTGATAAGAATGAAGAAGAATACGACGATAACGAAGAACGGAGCATCTTCTTTATTCGTGGTGTTATGGAAACAATCAAGAAGTTGCGCTGGGTTCCCGATGTTATTCATTGTCTCGGATGGTTTAGTGCTTTGGCCCCTCTATATGTCAAAAAAGGATATAAAGATGATCCATGTTTTAAAGATGCAAAAGTTATATATTCTCTCTATGACGAAACTTTTAAGAAGCCTTTCAATAAAAATGTTGCTGAGAAGCTCCGTTTCGACGGAATAGGTGAACCTGAAATAAAAAAGGTAAAAGGTAGAGGAGAAATGAATTATCAAAATCTAATGAAACTAGCTATTGATTTTTCTGACGGTATAATTCTTGGAAGTCAAAATATAGATCCGGAAATTATGAAATATCTTGAAGAAGAAAAAACTGAATTTCTTCCGTATCAGTCAGACTTTGATAAGAGTGTAGAGGAGATAGAATCATTCTATAATAAAATTGCTGAGTAAGAATTAAATTATTAACTAAACCTTATTTTTGCTTCATCTATATACAATTATATTTAAAAATAGAAAGAAAGCAATATTCTGCTTTTTATTCACATTATTTTTTTGGATATTTGTGGCGTTGAAATAATATTTTGAAACGAATGAAGCTCAAAACCATATATAAGTTATTTACAATAACCTTTATAGCAATATTAACGATATCGTGCAATGACACCTTGGATCAATTAGGTTCCACTATTCAGCCCGAGAAGGATAAACTGACAGTAGGTATTGATACATTACAGCTTCATGCACGAACTGTTCAGGTTGATTCTATGTTTGGTAAAACAAGCTATCCCGTACTTGGAGAATATGCAGATCCGGTTTTCGGCTCAATAAAATCTGAATATATCGCAGAATTCTATTTGCCTAAAAGCTTGGAATTTAAAGAAGGAGCAGTAATTGACTCAGTAAGAGTTGAAGTATCTTATACAACAATGATGGGAGACTCATTAGCACCAATGGGACTATCTGTGTACGAAGTTATAGAGTCCTTACAGGGTACAAATGATTACACTAACGTGAATCCTGAACGGTTTGCTGATATGACTGCACCTTTGGGTGAGCAAAGTTTTACGGGAAAAAATTCAACAAGTAGGATTAAATCCTACACAACCGATGACTACTCAACGGTTAGCTACCGAGAATATTTCATAAACGTAGAAGTTCCCAAAACTATTGGAGAAAGTTTTCTTGCAGAATATAAAAAACCAGGTCATGGCAGACTATCAGATACTGATAGTTTTAGAGAGTTCTTTCCGGGATTTTATTTTACAACAAGCTTTGGAAACAGTACAATCATTAGTGCCGATTTGACTTCATTATTTGTTCATTATCATTATCTTGACGAGAAAGGTTCTTCAACAAAACAGGATACAATTCGCACAGATGTTTTCAAGCTAAACAACACTCCCGAAGTCAGACAAATTAATCATATCAAGAGTAATAACACCGATTTATTAAAGGATAACTCTGAAGTTACATACATAAAAAGCCCGGCAGGTGTTAATACTGAAATAAAATTCCCTATTTCTGAGGTCCATGAGAAACTACAATCGAAGGCACTCAACCTTGTGAATTTTACAGTTTATGCTTTACCCGAAGAATCAGAAAACGAATTGGTAAAACTAAGTCCACCCGATTATCTGCTATTGGTTAATAAGGATTCCTTGAGTGGCTTTTTTGAAAACCGAAAATTGAGGGATAATGTTACCAGCTTCTTATCTGAAAAATTTGATTCAGATACCTACTCCTACAAATTTAATAATATATCTTCAATGATAAATTATTACAACTATATGCATGAAGGTGAACCATATGATTTAACTTATTATTTAGTACCTGTAGAAGCTACCTTCACATCAGTACAACAAAGTTATAGTTATAGTTATCAGCAAGTGCTTACCAAAATACAAAATCTTATGTGGCCTACTGCTACTGTTTTGGATAAGAAAGAGGGTAGTTTACAATTAGAATTAATATTCAGTGATTTGTAAATACTTTTTTTAAGTAAAAGCCCTTTAACAATTATAAATACCTCTATTTTTAGAACAGAATACCTTGTTCATTACTATTTTTATTGCGTCCTAAATGTTGGTATGCAAGTTCGGTTACTTCTCTTCCACGTGGCGTCCGTTTGATAAACCCCTCTTTAATAAGGAACGGTTCATAAACTTCTTCCAATGTTCCCGGATCATCTCCAACAGCAGTTGCAATTGTAGTAATTCCTACAGGCCCTCCATTAAATTTATCGATAATGGTAAGAAGAATTTTATTATCGATTTCATCCAAACCATATTTATCAATATTAAGAGATTCAAGAGCATAGGTTGATATGGATTTATCTATTGAACCATTCCCTTTAACTTGTGCGAAGTCGCGCACACGGCGTAACAAAGCATTTGCGATTCGGGGAGTACCTCTACTTCGAGATGATATTTCTTCTGCTGCATTATCGTCACATTTTATTTTAAGTATATCTGCAGATCTTAATATAATACCGGTAAGCGTCTCTGAATCATAATATTCCAGATGCATGTTTATTCCAAATCGTGCCCTCAAAGGACTTGTAAGCAAACCGCTTCTTGTTGTAGCTCCAACAAGAGTAAACGGATTGAGATCAATTTGAATAGAACGAGCACTTGGACCTTTATCAATCAAGATATCAATACGGTAATCCTCCATGGCGCTATATAAATACTCCTCAACAATTGGAGATAAACGGTGTATTTCATCAATAAACAACACATCATTCTCTTCCAAAGATGTTAGAATACCTGCAAGATCTCCAGGCTTATCAAGTACAGGACCGGATGTGATTTTAAATCCAACCCCCAATTCATTTGCAATTATATTAGCGAGCGTAGTTTTTCCAAGTCCAGGCGGCCCGTGAAGTAAAACATGATCAAGAGATTCACCGCGCATACGTGCAGCACTAACAAAAATCTTAAGGTTCTCTACAATTTTATTTTGCCCTTTGAATCCACTAAAAGTTAGTGGACGTAATGTTAATTCAAAGTCACGATCAGTGTCTTGAAAATTGCTTTTAGAACGTATGTCGAATTTTTCTTCCATTATATATATTGATACAAAAATAGTTATTTATTACGGTTTTTAGAAATTGCATTAACATTTCGTTTTAAACCGGTAATTTTTGTTCTCTTTACAGCAGACCCACGAAAAAGTTTTTGATATTCCATTACATCCATTTTGGAAAGCTTTATTAAATCGATTGAAAGAAACTCTTTTGAAGGTATAAATTCTATTGTATCATGAGGTGTGGATAATCTATTCCATGGACAGACCTTTTGACAGATATCACATCCAAAAACATAATTATTTAATTTGGGGGCAATCTCAGGTGAAATTTCGCCTCTGTTTTCTATTGTCTGATAAGATATGCATTTGTTTGAATTAACTAAAAAAGGCTCTTCTATAGCATCAGTT
Organism: uncultured Proteiniphilum sp.; assembly: GCA_964484665.1. GTDB lineage: Bacteria > Bacteroidota > Bacteroidia > Bacteroidales > Dysgonomonadaceae > Proteiniphilum. Next base: position 12,410 of record CAZAFR010000006.1, read on the forward strand.
GGACAAGCATCAATGCATCTTGTGCAACTCCCACAGTTTTCAGTTCCGGGTAAATCATATTGAAGCTCGATATCGACAATTAATTCTCCTAAGAAGAAAAAAGAACCTCTGCCAGGAATTATTAGCAAAGTGTTTTTACCAATAAATCCAATGCCGGCCTGTGCTGCCCAAAATCTTTCTAAAACAGGAGCAGAGTCGCAAAAATACCTTCCGGTCACTTCCGGATGAGTTTGTTTGATAAATTCAAACAACTGCTTGAGCTTTCCACGCACCACATCATGATAATCCTTTCCGTAGGCGTAGTAGGCAAACTGAGGTGCATGCGACGGCTGTTTTTGATGAGGATAATAATTTAGAGCTACAGAAATAATGGAACGGGCGCCATCTACAAGAAGTCGCGGATCAAGTCTTTTAGAAATATTGCGTTCCATATAACTCATAGCGGCTTGATTATTACCAGCTAACCATTTCATGTAATTATCTTCTTCATCTGAATCCTTTGCTCGGCAAATACCGCATGCATCGAAACCAAGCCTAAGAGCCTCTTGTTTTATCTTTTCAGAAATAGTCATTATTTTGTCAAATAATTTAAGATCAGATCATCATGAAAACGAATCTTACGACACCCATATCAAATGTACAAAAATATACGTGATTTAGCCGTATTCATATTCTAATAAATCATACTTACATTTATTAACCTTCTCAATTCTGGAAAAATTGCCTATTTTTGTAATAATAATCGGCAACATGTAATCTCACATGACGGAAACCTCTCTAAAGAGTAAAACCATCCTGTCCCTTTTCTGGAGCTTTATTGATAAGTTTGGGCAGCAGCTGCTTAATTTTGTGAGCATGCTAATTCTTATGAATATTATTAGTGCTAAAGAGTATGGGATTATTGGTTCACTTGCAATTTTTATAGCTTTCTCTTCGATTCTGATCGATAGCGGTTTTGGAAGAGCATTGTTGAATAGGCATAATCTTACAGACGCCGATTATTCAACAGTATTTATTTTTAATGTTTCGCTGAGCCTCGGACTATATTTATTATTTTTTATTTCTGCTCCACTTCTTGGTATTCTTTTTCATACCCCGGAAATTATATTAATCGCTCGAGTACTATTTGTATCTATAGTATTAAACGCATTAGGTCTCATTCATCAGACGTTATTAACAAAAAAAGCTGATTTCAAAGGCCTATCAAAAATAAATTTACTAGCTCTTTTTATTGCTGATATTATTGCAGTAATAATGGCAATTAACAGTTTTGGAGTATGGGCATTAGTGTTTCAGACCCTATTATACGCTTTATTTCGTACAATTTTACTTTGGAAATATTCAAACTGGCGTCCTAAAACTAAATTTAGCAAGAAAAGATTACTGTCTTTTTTTTCGTTTAGCAGTAAGTTACTAGTATCCAACACAATCTCTACTATTGCAAATAATATTTATCCAAGTTTAATAGCAATGTTCTATCCAATGAATCAGGTAGCTTATTTTAATCAAGCAAAAAAATATCAGGATATTCCTTTTCTTACGATGTCAAATACATTTCGATCTGTTGCAATGCTAATTTTATCCGAAGTAAACAAAGATAGTGCTAGGATGAAAAGAATAATGAGTAAGCTTATGAAATCCATTTCGTTTATATCATTTCCGATAGGGTTTATAATGATAATTACAGCGGAATCTCTTTTCTTTTTGTTCTTTAAAGACAAATGGCTTGCTGCGGTTCCTTACTTTCAAATACTTACATGTGCGGGTATACTTTCCCCTTTTATATTTATTTTCAATGAATTGTTCATTGCAAAAGAAAAATCATCTTATTTTTTGGGAGTTGAAATAATCAAAACAGTAATTTTAGTAATATTAATATTACTACTGCTCCCCAAAGGATTATTAGCGCTTGCGGGCAGCTGGGTAGTCTACATAGTTTTTACGCTACTGATATCAGTGTTTTTATCCGGTAAGCTGATAGGTTATAATGCACTTCAATTTTTAAAAGATATTCTTCCTTATTTGGTAGTGGCTCTTATATGTTCGGGAGTATCATATTTGGTAACTCTCAATGTACATAATACCATACTTTATATTCTCATTAATACACTTGTTGTCGGAGGTTTATATATACTTTTTTGTAGAATTTTAAAATTGGAAATGTCAGAGGAGATAGAAAACTGGTTTTTTAACCAAAAAAAGAAAAGAAAATGAAAGATACATTGCTATTTTTACGTTTTGCGGCACAATTTGCCATAGAAAACAGTACCATTGCTCATATTAAACAATTCAGAAGATGGCACAGAGATAATAAGTCGAATGAAAACACACTGAGTCTTGGTTTGCCTTGGCTGACATATGATGCTATCAATTTCTTGGAGAAAATTTGCAACAGTGATAAGAGAGTATTTGAATGGGGGTCTGGAGGGTCAACTCTGTTTTTTGCAGCGCGTTGTAAAGATGTAACGTCTATCGAACATGACACATTTTGGATTCAATCACTCCGAGATAAACTCGAAGAATTAAATTTAAAAAATGTCTCTTTAAAGGGGATTGAAGGAGTACCAATCAACAACTTCAGCACATTAGATCCTGAAAATCCTGATGATTTCATTTCAAAAGAAAAAAAATCAGAAGGACTTTCTTTCGAAGATTATGTAAAGTCTATTGACCAGTTTGAAACTGAATATTTTGATATTGTTGTTGTAGATGGACGAGCCCGTAATTCTTGTATCAAGAGAGCTCTACCACACGTGAAAATAGGCGGTTATCTAGTAGTTGATAATAGTGATCGAAAGTACTATCTAGCGCCTTTCCCTAATTTATGCAATTCTACTGAATGGGAAAAGATAGAATTTATGGGACCTGTATTTTTTCAACATGCTTTTGGAAGAACAACAATATTTAAAAAATTGGGAGTATCCCATAATCTGTGTAAGTAATTAATCAGTTTGCAAAAATAAAATCCAGTTGTCTTCGCTCTAAATTAGCTTTTGCTACCTGAATCGTAATTGGTTGTCCGAGTCGATACTCTCTTTTTGTGCGACGTCCAACTAGTCTGTAATTTTTTTCATCCAACTCATAAAAATCATCATCCATCTCCCTGATCGGAACCATTCCTTCGCATTTGTTCTCGTTGATTTCTACATATATACCCCATTCTGTAACTCCTGAAATTACGCCATCATAAGTTTTCCCAATCTTATCAGACATAAACTCAACCTGTTTGTACTTGATTGAATCACGTTCGGCATTAGCTGCAACTTGTTCCATATCTGAACAATGTTTACTTTCCGCCTCAAGTAAATTCTGATCTACACTATTTCCGCCTTCAAGATATCTGCTCAACAAACGATGAACAATCATATCAGGATATCTGCGAATAGGTGATGTAAAATGAGTATAATAGTCGAAGGCTAAACCATAATGACCAACATTTTTTGTAGAATAAATAGCCTTCGACATTGTGCGGATAGCTATAGTTTCCACCAGATTTTCTTCAGGACGTCCCTGAACTTTATCAAGTACGGAATTCAGACTTCTGGCCACTTCAGATTTAGATCCGGAAGTTTTCATTTTATGACCGAAACGAAGAATAAAAGTATTAAAAATATCCAACTTTTCAGGATCCGGCACATCGTGTACTCTATAAACAAATGCTTTTGCTTTTTTGTCTTTTGGAACCTTCCCGATTGCCTCAGCTACAGTCCTGTTAGCCAAAAGCATTAACTCCTCAATAAGATGATTAGCCTCTTTTGATTCTTTAAAATACACTCCAAGTGGTTTTCCTTTATCATCAAGATTAAATGCCACCTCATATCTTTCAAAATTAATTGCGCCATCGGCAAACCTTCTATCGCGTAGTTGTTTTGTGATATCGTTTAATTTAAGTATTTCTGTAGAAAAAGCACCTTTACCTGTCTCAATTACTGTTTGTGCTTCTTCGTAAGTAAGCCTGCTATTCGATTTTATTACAGTCCGTACGATACGTGAATTTTTTATTTCTGCCTTATCATTCATCTTAAAAACTGCGGAAAAGCATAATTTCTCCTCATTAGGTCTAAGAGAACATAATTCATTACTTAATCTTTCAGGTAGCATAGGTATTGTTCGATCTACAAGATAGATTGATGTAGCTCTTTTCTTAGCTTCTTCGTCAATTAAATCGCCCTGTTTCACATAATGAGTAACATCAGCAATATGCACACCAATCTCCCACAGGTTGGACGACAACTGCCGTATAGATATAGCATCGTCAAAATCTTTAGCATCTTGAGGGTCAATAGTTATAGTAAATATATCCCTGAAATCTTCCCTTTTAGCGATTTCTTTTTCATCTATTTTTTCAGAAATAGATTCCGCAAATTTTTCTATTTTCTCAGGATATTTATAAGGAAGATCATATTGAGCAAGAATTGCGTGCATCTCTGTGTCGTTCAGTCCCGGTTTACCAAGAATATCTATTACCCTACCTACGGGATTATTGGCTTTTTCAGGCCATTCCACAATCTCCACAACAACTTTTTCACCGTCCTTGGCACCACCAAGATCTTCTTTAGGAATAAAAATATCGTTGGATAGATATTTATTATCCATTACCAGAAATGCGAAATGTTTTTGTACATCCAAAATACCTACAAAATGACTTTGAGCATGTTCAAGTACTTCTAATACTGCACCCTCAGTGTCGGCGCGTTTTCTTTTTGCAAGAAGTTGAATGCGCACTCTATCACCATTCATAGCGTGCTTACTGTTGCGTTCAGGAATAAATACAATGTTACCATCATCATCAGCAACAAAGAAGTTTTTACCGTTACTTCTCCTTTCAAAACGACCTTCGAGAATCAATCCTCTGTTATTTATTCTGTACCTTCCTCTTGATGATTCAAGTAATACCTCTTCGTCGCGCAATTTATCAAGCACCTTAATGAGCACTCTTCGACCCTCTTCACCACGTATATTTAATGCAGCTGCAATTTGTTTATAGTTAAATTGTTTTTCTTTATTTTCTGACAGGAAATCAGTTATTGAGGTGGTTAATTCTTTTTTTCTAGGTTTTGATAAAGGTTCCTGACTGATTGCTTTTTTACTCATAATTCTTTTTGATTTAGATTCTAACTGACACTAAAACAATCCAAATGCTGTTTTAGTTATGCAAAGTAATACAAATTTCGCCAATTCTCTTATTTAAAATCATCAGAGAATTGTTATTTTTGCAATAATGATCATGAGCATATGAATAAAAAAAAGGTACTTATAACCGGGGCCAGCGGTTTTATTGGAAGCACGGCAGTTGATAAAGCTCTTGAACTTGGCTACGAAACTTGGGCAGGAATTAGGAAAACAAGTAGCCGCAAGTATTTATCCGACAAGAGAATACAATTTATATTCTTGGATTGTTCTAATAAGGAATGTCTCAAAAATCAACTAAAAGAGTTTATTGAGGAATATGGAAAATTTGATTATATAATTCATATCGCCGGTATAACAAAAGCGCTTAACAAAACTGAATTTGATGAGGTTAATTACATGCAAACTCGTATTTTAGTAGAGGTGCTTATTGAAATTGATGCCGTACCGGAAGTTTTTGTTTTAATGAGTTCGCTTGGTGCACTCGGGACCGGAGACGAAAAAAACTACTCACCAATTAGTTCAGATCATATTCCTAACCCCAATACGGCATATGGCAAAAGTAAGCTGAAAGCCGAAAACTTCCTTAAAGAACTCAAAGAGTTTCCTTATCTTATTATTAGACCAACCGGTGTTTACGGTCCCCGCGACAAAGATTACTACATACTTATGCGAGCTGTAAAAGGGGGACTTGCTGTTGGTGCGGGTTTTAAAAAACAGATACTTACATTCATATACAGCGAAGATTTGGTTGATGTAATCTTCAAACTTCTTAATAAAGGAATAGTAAGGAAAGATTATATTGTTGCCGATGGCGATTGTTATACAGATACACAGTTTAACCAAATCGTGAAGGATGCTCTCGATAAGAAGCATGTTTTAAGATTAAAAATCCCTTTGTTTATTGTGAAACCTGCTGCATGGATTAGTGAAAAAATATCTGCATTATTCGGTAAGGTTTCTACCTTCAACAGCGACAAATATCAAATTATGAAGCAACGCAACTGGGTATGCGACATTACTCCTTTACAAAATGATATCGAATTTATACCGAAACAACGATTGAAACTAGGTGTAGAGAAAACAGTTAAATGGTATAGAGAACAGGGATGGCTCTGAAATCTTTTCTATTTTTCTCATTAATAGTGTAAGTCAACCAATTTTTGTATTTTTGCTTTTTAAAAGTATTAAGAATAAATGAAAATAGCACTTATAGGATATGGTAAAATGGGGCATGAAATTGAGAAAATTGCCCGTGAAAGAGGACATGATATAGTTTGTATTATCGATATAGACGAAGAGGATAAGTTTAGTTCAAATTCTTTTAAAAGTGCTGATGTGGCAATTGAATTCACTTCCCCCAAAAGCGCCTTTTATAATTACAAAAAAGCTTTTGAGGCAGACATACCCGTAGTTTCAGGTACAACAGGATGGCTCGAACACTTGGATGAGATTAAGAATGAGTGCAACAACAATGGAAAAACTTTTTTTTATGCTTCGAACTTTAGTCTCGGTGTAAATATCTTTTTTGCTCTCAACAACTATTTATCAAAGTTAATGAATAACTTCCCTGCTTATGACATAAGCATGCAAGAGACTCACCATATTCATAAGCTTGATGCTCCAAGTGGAACAGCAATAACTCTTGCAGAAGACATAGTGTCGAATGTTGACAGAAAAAAAGGCTGGATATTGGAAGGTGATAGCACAAGTGAACCTACTGAAGATAAATTAAAAATTGCGTCGTTCCGTAAAGGAGAAGTACCGGGCATTCACACTGTAATATATGAATCTGATGCTGATAGTATCACGATTACACACGATGCTAAAAGTCGTAAAGGATTTGCTCTTGGAGCAGTTCTTGCTGCTGAATTTACAAAAAGTAGGAAGGGTTTTCTTGGCATGAAAGATATGCTTGGTAATCTTTAAAGATCAGATTAAATAATAAAAACTATGAATCTTAAAAAACGTTTTGAACAAGTTTCACGCATGCAATGGTTATGGTTTGTTGTATGGACAATATCCACTATTTTATTCTCAATCTGGTCACATTCACTTTGGGTACTTTTGTTTATTGTTCTTTTATTTGATATATATATTACCAAATTTGTTTCCTGGGGGTTCTGGAAAAAATCAAAGAATACTACATTCCGTAAGACTATGGAGTGGGTTGATGCAATTGTTTTTGCATTAATAGCTGTTTATTTCATTAATACATTCTTTTTTCAGAATTATCAGATCCCCACATCATCACTTGAGAAATCGTTGCTGGTTGGCGACTTTTTGGCGGTAAGTAAGTTGAGCTATGGACCGCGTGCGCCAATCACACCACTCTCCTTTCCGCTTGCTCAGCACACAATGCCAATTACAGGGGGTAAATCCTTTTTCGAAAAACCTCAGTGGAAATATAACCGATTAAAAGGTTTGGGAGAAGTAGAGAGAAATGACATAGTGGTATTTAATTTTCCTGTTGGAGATACAGTCGCTTTGAATCAGCAGGGGGTTGACTTCTATCTTCTTTCTAAATTGAATCCTGGTGGAAGTGCTGGTGTTAGAGGAGATAAACGGACTTATGGGGAGATTGTTTATCGTCCTGTTGACAGAAGGGAAAATTATGTAAAACGGTGTATAGGCCTTCCTGGTGAGACGTTATCATTAAAAAATGATTCTGTATTCATAGATGGAAATTATATTCCAAATCCCAGAATGTCGCAGCACAATTATATGATTCACACCGATGGTACAATTATTTCTGCAGATGTTTTTAGTGACTTGGGTGTAAGCATTGCCGACTATAATACTCTAAATGGTTATGGACAGACTGTTACGCGTTCACAGGACCTAGTTGGAGTTGACAGCTTAAGTATGTCAATGTTTAATCTTAAGTCTCGTAATGGGAATAATGGTAGAATTTATTTTAGTATTCCTTTGACAAACGAAATGGTTGAGGTGTTAAAATCTAAACCTTTTGTATGGGACGTGATAAAAGAAAAAGAATTGTCCGGTTCGAGTTACTATTTCCCTCTTGATTATGATACTCAATGGACAAGAGATACTTATGGTCCGTTATGGATCCCCAAAAAGGATGCAACTATCACTTTCGATAGTGACGTGGATTACAAGGTTGCAACATATGGAAGATGTATTAAAAATTATGAAGGTAACGAGTTTGCATATCGTGACGGTAAGGTTTTTATAAACGGCGAAGAGGCTGATTCATATACATTTAAATACGACTACTATTTTATGATGGGCGACAATCGTCACAACTCTGCTGATTCACGTTCATGGGGTTTTGTACCTGAAGATCATATTGTTGGACAGCCTAAGTTGATTTGGTTGTCTCTCGAAAAGGACAAGGATTGGTTTAAGGGCAAAATTCGTTGGAACCGATTATTCCGAAAAGCTAATGTTCCAGCATGATATCACTGGAAACATCTGTTACGTTGTTATCGTCTCTATATCTTGCGCCGATAGAGTATTACTCTGTTCTCAAAAAGTGCGATAAGGCTGTGATTGAAATTAATGACAATTATCAGAAGCAGTCCTATCGCAACAGATGCATCATTGCAGGTGCAAATGGTCCATTATCTCTAAGCATTCCAATAGATAAGCCTAAAAGCAATAAATGTAAAATGAAGGATATTCGTATTGCGGATCATGGTAACTGGCGCCATATTCATTGGAATGCTATTGTTTCTGCATATAATTCTACTCCTTTTTTTCAATTTTATGAGAATGATTTTAGACCGTTTTATGAGAAAAGAGTAACGTTTCTGCATGATTTTAACGAGCAACTGCGTATTTTGATGTGTAGTTTGATAGGTATTGAGTGTGAGGTAACTTATACTCAATCCTACATCGAAAAACCGATAGAAGATATTATTGATCTGCGCGAAACAATTCATCCTAAACGGCAGTCTCTTTTTAAGACTGATCCATATTATCAGGTCTTTTCAGTTAAACAGGGGTTTATAAATAATATGAGTATCCTTGATTTACTTTTCAATATGGGCAATGAGTCTGTATTCTACTTATGATATAATTTAGGTATTGAAAATTTATCTATTATTCCTATCTTTGCACACTATCAACGATATATATTAAAATGAATCAAAAAGTAAGAGTAAGATTTGCACCCAGCCCAACCGGGCCACTGCATATTGGCGGCGTTAGGACTGCATTATATAACTATCTTTATACAAAACAACAAGGGGGGGATTTCGTCCTGCGTATCGAAGATACGGACTCCGCTAGATTTGTACCCGGGGCAGAGGAATATATACAGGAAACGTTTAATTGGCTTGGACTGACATTTGATGAGAGTCCTTCCAAAGGAGGCGAATATGGTCCTTATAGGCAATCGGAACGTAAAGAGATATATAAAAAATATGTAAAACAGCTGTTGGATAAAGATGCTGCTTATATTGCTTTTGATACACCTAAAGAGCTTGAATCTAAAAGATTTGAAATATCAAATTTTCAATATGATGCATCTACCAGAGGGTTGATGAGAAATTCGCTGACTCTCTCGAAGGCGGAAACAGAGGCTCTTATAGAAGGGGGCGAACAATATGTTGTTAGAATAAAAATAGAGCCGGGGATTGATATCACTGTAAACGATATGCTGAGAGGTAAAGTGATTATAAACTCTTCGATACTTGATGATAAGGTTATATATAAATCAGCAGATGAACTACCTACTTATCATCTTGCAAATGTAGTGGATGATCACCTCATGAAGATTACTCACGTAATCCGAGGTGAGGAGTGGCTCCCGTCGGCTCCTTTACATGTATGGTTGTATAAGAGCCTTGACTGGGATGCTACGATGCCGTTATTTGCTCACCTTCCACTTTTACTTAAACCTGATGGAAAAGGAAAATTGAGTAAAAGAGATGGCGATAGATTGGGCTTTCCTGTATTCCCATTAGAATGGAAAGATCCGTTTAGTGGTGAAATTTCTTCGGGATATCGTGAAAAAGGTTATCTACCTAATGCAATCATAAATTTCCTTGCTTTTCTTGGATGGAATCCCGGTACGGAACAGGAGATTTTTTCAATTGAAGAACTGGTTGAAGCTTTTTCTTTTGAGAGATGTAGCAAAAGTGGTGCAAAATTTGATATAGAGAAAGCTAAATGGTACAATCATCAATATATAATGAATATGGCGAACGACAAGCTGTCAAAGCTTTATGAGCCAATATTAATTGAAAAAGGTGTAACCTCAACAATAGAAGAGATATCAAAAGTGGTGTCTCTTGTAAAGGATAGGGTTCATTTTGTTAGTGAGTTGTGGGAGCAGTCTTCTTTTTTCTTTGTTGCACCTGAAACATACGATGAAAAGACCATTCGTAAGCGTTGGAAAAAAGAAACTCCTGAATATATGCAGCAGCTTATAGAAATTAACAGGCATATGGATGACTTTAGTGCTCAAAATCAGGAAAAGATTGTAATGGATTGGATTAAAGCTAATGATTTGCATACAGGGAATGTCATGAATGCATACCGATTGGCTATTGTTGGTGAGGGCAAAGGTCCGCATATGTTTGATATCACTGAAGTGATTGGTAAAGAAGAGACAAACAACAGGTTGCAAAGTGCTATAAGTCGAATTCATTTTGTTGAAAATGTATAACTTGGGAATTTATTTCATGTCGTTTTTCATGCGTCTTGCCGCACTTTTTAAGAAAAAAGCACGACTGATGACTGATGGACATACAAATGTATTTAATTTGCTCGAGAACAAAATTGTTAAGGGGGCAAAGTATGTATGGTTTCATGCTGCATCTCTAGGCGAGTTTGAACAAGCGCGTCCACTAATTGAGGCAATTAAAAAGAGTCAGCCGGAGTATAAAATTCTACTTACTTTTTTCTCGCCTTCGGGTTATGAGGTGAGGAGTAATTATCCACTTGCTGATATTGTTACTTATCTTCCTTTCGACACAAAAAAGAACGCTGAAAAGTTTCTTAGTATTACAAATCCTCATATGGTGATTTTTATCAAGTATGAGTTTTGGTATAACTACATCCACGAAAGTTATTTAAGGGGTATTCCTGTTTATCTTATTTCTGCTGTTTTTCGCGATAACCAGTCCTTCTTTAAAAAGATACGAACACCTTACAGGAATATGTTATCTCTATACACTCATTTTTTTGTACAGGACGATGAGTCGTATAAATTACTTCAAAAGCATGGTATTTATCAGGCAACAGTTACAGGAGACACCAGGATTGACAGGGTTATAGAGATACAAAAACAGACTATGAACTTGCCACTTATTGAAAGATTTTTAGATAAAGAGTCACTGATATTTGTAGCGGGTAGCTCTTGGCCTGCTGATGAAAATATTTTTATTGATTTCTTTAATAGTCATCCTAATGTAAAACTAATTATTGCGCCTCACGAAATAGATGAGGCACATCTTGTTGAGATAGAGAAAAAACTAAACCGAACAACACAGCGTTATTCTTGTTTATCGGAGATTGATACAATAAATTCAGACTGCTTGATTATTGACAGATTCGGGCTGTTATCATCAATTTATCGTTATGCAGATATTGCTTATATAGGGGGTGGCTTTGGTTCTGGTATACATAATCTACCGGAAGCTGCTGTTTATGGGGTTCCGGTAATTTTTGGTCCTAATTATTCGAAATTCAAAGAAGCACACGAGCTTTTAGCAAATGGAGGTGGCTTTACAATTAATAGTAGAGAGGAATTTAATAGCAAAATGGACTTACTAATTAATGAGCCTCAATTGAGAATAAAGGCAGGCGAACGCGCCAAAAACTATATTTTTAGTAATGCAGGTGCAACTAATAAAATTTTAAAGCATATTTTCTAATTTTTTTGTTACTTTTATACTTGATGCGATAATGCTATGAAGTAAAATAATTCGTGATTAAATAGATCTATAAAAAAATCGAAGATTAATTTAGTGAATATGAATTCTACACCCAATAAATCTTCTAAGAAGAAAATTAGAGTAAAAACCAAGGTTTTTGTGCCATTGGTTTTTATTATTGCAGTTCTCTTAATTACATATATATTTCCACATCAGGGAAGCTTTAACTACATTTTTACTGAGGGGAGACCTTGGCAGTATGGACTACTTACTGCTCCTTACGATTTTCCAATTTATAAGCCTGCTAATGTGCTTAAAGCTGAGCAGGATAGTATCTTGCATTACTACGAACCGTATTTTACAATAAGTGATGAGGTGAAGATTAATGCTCTTGCTAATTTTGATGCAGATGCTAATTTAGATTCAAAACTGTCAGAACTTCCTCCGGAGTATAAAATATATATACGTAAAAGATTAAACGAGATCTATGATAACGGAATTATGCGTTCTGAGGATTACGACAAAATATCTTCTTCCAGAACAGGATCGTTGAGACTTAAAAAGGGGAATGTTGCTGAATCACGAGATGCGAGTTCATTTTTTACTATACGTTCTGCATATGAAAGTGTGCTGAATGATACGCCTGAAGGTATTCATGATAACGTACTTAAAACAGCTAACATAAATGAATATATTTCGGAGAATATAATATATGATTCTGAAACATCCGAAAAAGCTAAAAATGAATTTATTCAGCAAGTTGATATAAGCAGAGGAATGGTTCAGCAAGGTCAAAGAATTATTGATCAGGGAGAAATTGTAGATTCACGTACATATAATATACTTTCTTCGTTAAAACAGGTCTCAGAAGAAAAAAGTGGGGGTGTTGCCAAAGGTACATGGAGAATAGTTGGGCAGTTTATACTTGTATTATTCATGTTCCTGTCTTTCTATATCTATCTCTTATATTTCAGACCATCTGAATACAGAAATCGGAAACATGTTATTTTCATGCTTCTTTTGATAGTGATATTTGTAGGTCTCACCGCTTTGACAGTGCGATTAGATTTGTTTAATGTGTATATTATTCCCTATACAATATTAACTATTCTTATACGTACATTTATTGACTCCAGAACAGCTCTGTTTGCCAGTATAATCACAATTATCTTGAGTGCACTCATGGTTCCTTACTCTTTTGAGTTTGTTGTTTTGGAAATGTCTGCAACTATGGTGTCGATTTTTATGCTGAAAGAACTCTCCGAGCGTTCTCAGCTTATAAAGAGCTCTTTTTTCATCCTTTTCACATATACTATTGTTTATATGGGACTTGTAATGTTCCAAGGAGGTAATGTTACTGAAACCAATTGGGTTATGCTCATATATTTCCTGATCAATTTCATTTTCATAATGTTCTCCTATTCGTTGGTCTACCTTGTGGAAAAATCATTTGGTTTTATTTCCGGAGTGACTCTTGTGGAACTTTCAAATATAAACAAACCACTGCTTAAAGAGCTTTCGGAAAAAGCGCCGGGTACATTTCAACACTCAATGCAGGTTTCCAATCTTGGAATGGCTGTTGCTTCAAAACTTGGGGCTAACGCATCTTTAATCAGAACAGGCGCATTGTATCATGATATAGGCAAAATGGTGAATCCTGCATTTTTTACTGAAAATCAGGTGGCTGGTATGAATCCGCATGCCGGGCTACCATTTGAAGAAAGTGCACGTATTATTATCAATCATGTAAAGGATGGTGTTAAAATAGCTCAGAAGAACAAATTGCCTAAACAAATTATTGAGTTTATTGAAACTCATCATGGTACCAGTATGCCAAAATATTTTTACATATCTTGGAAAAATGCAAACCCCGGTAAAGAGGTGAACGAAGCAGCTTTTCGCTACCCGGGTCCAAATCCTTTTACAAAAGAAACTGCAATTATGATGATGGCTGATGCGGTTGAGGCTTCATCGCGCAGCTTGCCTGAGTACACCGAAAAATCTTTGCGTGAGCAGGTTGATAGAATCATTGATTCTCAGGTTGAAGAGGGGTATTTTAAATATGCTCCTATTACATTCCGAGATATTCAGACAGTAAAAGATGTGTTTGTTGAAAAGCTCATGACCGTTTATCACACAAGAATAGCTTATCCCAAACTAAAAGATACATTAAAGTGATCTTTTCACTCCCATTCTATTGTTGCAGGTGGTTTTGAAGATATGTCATAAACTACTCTGTTGACTCCTTGAACTTTATTAATTATTTCATTAGATATTTTTGCCAGGAAATCATAAGGCAAATGTGACCAGTCGGCTGTCATGGCATCAGTGGATGTCACAGCACGCAACGCAATAGTATTCTCATAAGTACGTTCATCGCCCATTACACCAACAGATTGCACCGGTAGTAAAATTGCTCCTGCTTGCCATACTTTGTCGTATAGTCCAACTTTACGAAGTCCGGAAATAAATATATCATCAGCTTCTTGTGCTATACGCACCTTTTCAGGTGTTATGGCTCCGAGAATTCTGATGCCTAACCCCGGTCCGGGAAAAGGGTGACGTTGAATCAAACCAGGTTTCATACCCAGTTCCAGTCCAATTTTACGAACCTCATCCTTGAAAAGTAATTTAAGTGGTTCACAAAGTTTCAGGTTCATTTTTTCCGGTAGACCACCAACATTATGATGACTCTTAATGGTTACCCCTGTAATCGAAAGCGACTCGATTACATCTGGATATATTGTGCCTTGTGCCAACCATTTGATATTCTTAAGTTTATTAGCTTCTTTCTCAAAAATATCGATAAAACCTTTACCAATAATCTTTCTCTTTTTTTCGGGATCAGTTACACCTTCCAGTTCAGTATAAAAATGTTCTTTTGCATCTACACCAATTACATTTAATCCCAAATGTTCGTAATCATTTAATACTGTTCTAAATTCATTTTTGCGTAATAGACCATGATCTACAAACACACAAGTTAAATTTTCACCTATAGCCTTGTTCAATAAAACAGCAGTAACAGAAGAATCCACGCCACCTGATAGCGCAAGAATAACCTTGTCGTCACCCAGTTTATCTTTAAGCTCCTGAACTGTTGACTCTATAAAAGAAGCCGGTGTCCAGTTCTTTTTCACTCCACAAATATTAAGAAAATTGTCAAGAATAGCTGTTCCCTGTTCAGTATGAAACACTTCCGGGTGAAACTGAATCCCCCAAGTTTCTTCTCCTTCTATTTTGTAGGCAGTCCATTTTACATCTTCAGTAGAAGCTACAAGCTTGAAGTTTTCAGGTGCCTTTACGATTGTATCGCCATGCGACATCCAAACTTCACTATTTTGTGGGAGATTGCCGAGAAGCCTATCACTTTTATCAATTATATTCAAATGTGCGCGACCATATTCTCGACTATCAGATTTTGAAATTTCACCGCCTGCTATATTGACCATTAGTTGAGCTCCGTAACAGATACCTAAAACGGGGTATTTACCTTTTATATCGGTAAGATCAATTTTAAAAGCTTCGTTGTCATTAACTGAAAACGGGCTACCCGAAAGAATAACACCCTTTACGGTTTTATCGTCATAAGGGAACTTATTATAAGGTACAATTTCGCAATATGTACTCAAGTCTCTAACTCGTCTGCCAATAAGCTGAGTAGTCTGTGATCCAAAATCAAGGATTATTATTTTTTCGTGCATAACAATAATTTGGAGGTTTTAAAGCACAAAGATACGAAAAGTATGAATCTGATTATAAATATTAGAACAGAAACAAACATACATAGTCATGTATATTAGAGTATCAAATCTGCTATCTTTTTATATTCTTCTTATTCACATCACAGTTTTATGAAGTGAATACAG
Source organism: uncultured Proteiniphilum sp. (assembly GCA_964484665.1). Taxonomy (GTDB): domain Bacteria; phylum Bacteroidota; class Bacteroidia; order Bacteroidales; family Dysgonomonadaceae; genus Proteiniphilum. The sequence goes on from CAZAFR010000006.1 coordinate 28,257, forward strand.
TTGATGTCTTACCAAAATACCACGGGAAAAAGAGATCAATTAAACCACATATCAGGTTAAAATAAAAATAATAAGATCTAACTGTATAGAAATTAACAATGAAGAATAGGGCATTTGATTTTTGATTATAAAGACTAAATTTCTAAATGTTTAGAGTTTTTTCTTATCTTTGAATTCAGAAAATAAGCAATATGAAACTTAAACATATAGTTTTTATAATATTACTGAGCAATTTACATATGTCATTGCATTCTCAGACTCTTGCTGATGCCAAAAATTGGTATCTGGAAGGTCGATATTCTGATGCTCTACCTGTGTTTAGGATGGAACATCAGGAAAATCCCAAAGATGCTTCGCTCAATCAATGGCTGGGTGTGTGCCTGTATAAAACGGGACGTATAACTGAAGCAGAGCAATATCTGAAATACGCATCTCAAAGAAAAATTCCGGAAGCATATCTAACGCTTGGAGAGTTATATGCTAAAATGTATCGCTTTGAAGACGCTGAAAGCGAGTTCGAGAAATATCAACGTGCAAATCGTAGAAATAATGAAGCACTGGATAAACTCGAAGAGGTACGTGAATATGCCGATAGGCTTCAGAGATTTGTAGGTCGTACGGAGGACATTCAAATTATTGACAGTGTGGTTGTCCCCAAAGCTGAGTTCTTAACAGCATACAACCTTAGTAGCTCGTCAGGCTCTTTGATGGCGGTTAGTGATTTCTTTAAAGAGCAGCAAAATGATAATAAAACGCTCTATATGAATGAAAGAAAGGAAAAGATTTATTATTCAAGAGGGGGTAATGACATTAACTCCAATCTTTTTACCATGGAGAAACTGTTGGACTCATTTGGTAATGAAAAACAGTTGCCGGAGTCTATTAATGATTCAGGCAATCAGGATTATCCTTTTGTGATGAGTGATGGACTTACAATGTACTTTGCCTCTTCAGGGCATCAATCCTATGGTGGATATGATATTTATGTAACAAGATATAATCTTGCATCTGACTCTTACCTTTCGCCAAATCAGCTTAATATGCCATTTAATTCTCCATTCAATGATTATCTTTTGGTGATTGATGAAGAAAAAGGGGTGGGGTGGTTTGCTTCAGATCGTTATCAGCCCGGTGATTCTGTTTGTGTTTATACTTTTATACCAAACGAACGGGTAACTCTTCTGGAAAGTGATGATATGGCATATATGGCCGGTCGTGCTGCGATATCATCAATTGCAGATACTTGGAAAGAGGGTGTTGAATACAACTCTTTAAGGTCATTGGCAAAAGAGATTTCTGTTTCACAAGAGAGAAAAACCGGTGATTTTGAATTTGTTATTAATGACAGGGCAACCTATTACTCCTTATCGGATTTTAAAAGCAGTAGAGCGCAATCTATTTTTTCACAAGCTATTGGCTTACAAAAACAATTGGATGATATAAATGCAGATCTAGATAATAAACGTGAACAGTTCTTGAATAATGGCTCAGCGGGAAATAATCTTACTGTGTCAATATTAGATCTTGAAAAGAATGCTGACGCTCTATATAAGGAGATAGAACGACTCAAAATTCAGGCTAGAAACGATGAAATACGTAGTAATTTTAACTAAATAAACCCTACATGGCACTTCACATCATTGTTGTTATTTCTGTGGTAGTACTTGGGATACTTTTCCTGCTAATTGAAATATTCCTTTTACCCGGTATAGGTATTGCCGGAATAGGAGGTGCTATTTTTATTATCGGAGGAGTAATTTACGCCTATATGTTTATAGGTAGCGCTGCCGGAACTATCACACTTGCCGGCTCAGCCATTGCGCTTGGAACTTCATTTGTATGGCTGTTAAAATCTAAATCACTTCGCAAGATATCACTCGAAACCAATATTGAGGATAAGGTTGATAACAGCAATCTTCTTAAAATTTCTATTGGCGACACAGGTACAGCAATTTCCAGATTAAATCCAATTGGGAAAGTCCTTGTACATGATGTTGAGGCAGAGGGTAAATCTTTCGATGGTGAATTTATCGAAGAAGATACAGAAATAGAAGTAGTGAGAGTAGAAACCTACAATGTTCTGGTAAAACGAAAACAATAATATTTACTCCAAAATTTATAAAATTATGGTATTTTCAATTCCAATAATCATTACCATCGCGGTAATAGTAATCTTTTTAATGATATTTTTTCATTATGTGCCTTTTTTCCTCTGGATAAATGCACTATCTGCCGGAGTTCACATTTCGCTTGTTCAATTATTTCTGATGCGACTGCGCCGTGTTCCTCCTCATACAATTGTTTATGCAATGATTGAGGCTCATAAGGCAGGACTAAAAAGTGTTACGCGCGATAACCTTGAAGCTCACTACCTTGCAGGAGGTCATGTTGAAAAAGTTGTGCATGCATTGGTATCAGCTTCTAAAGCAAATATAGATCTTACATTCCAGATGGCGACAGCCATAGACCTTGCTGGACGTGATGTACTTGAAGCAGTCAGGATGTCTGTTAACCCTAAAGTTATTGATACACCACCTGTTTCTGCAGTTGCTATTGACGGTATTCAGCTAATAGCTAAAGCACGTGTAACGGTTCGTGCAAATATTAAACAGCTTGTTGGTGGTGCCGGAGAAGAAACAATTCTTGCACGTGTTGGTGAAGGTATTGTTTCGTCTATCGGTTCTGCTGTTTCTCATAAATCAGTACTCGAGAACCCCGACTCGATATCCAAACTGGTTCTAAAGAAGGGCTTGGATGCCGGAACGGCTTTTGAAATTCTCTCAATTGATATTGCAGACATTGATATAGGTAAAAATATTGGTGCTGTTCTACAGATGGATCAGGCTCAGGCAGATAAAAATATCGCCCAGGCACGAGCCGAAGAACGGCGTGCAATGGCTATAGCTCTTGAACAGGAGATGAAAGCCAAAGCACAGGAAGCACGTGCAAAAGTTATTGAAGCTGAGGCTGAAGTTCCAATTGCTATGGCCGAGGCTTTTCGTAGTGGTAATCTTGGTATTATGGATTATTATAGAATGGAGAACATTCAGGCCGATACGGATATGAGGGATTCAATTGCAAAACCTCAGGGTGGTAGCAACAATAAAAAATAAACGAAATATGAGAATTATACCTGAATCGGAGTTAATAATAAATTCCGATGGAAGTGCTTTTCATCTACATATTAAGCCTGAACAGCTTTCCGATAAGATTATTATGATGGGAGATCCTGATCGGGTTACGATGACAGCCTCATTTTTTGACACCATCGAGTGTGATGTACAGAGTCGTGAATTTCACACTGTTACCGGTACATATAAGGGTAAACGTATTACTGCTCTATCACATGGAATTGGTACAGATAATATCGACATTGTACTTACTGAGTTAGATGCACTTGCAAATATAGATTTTAATACCAGAACTGTTAAAGATGAATTCAGACAACTTACCATGGTTCGGGTTGGCACTTCAGGTGGAATGCAACCTTACTGCCCGGTAGGCTCTTATGTTGTTTCTGATAAATCAATAGGTTTTGATGGACTTATACACTACTATGCCGACTCAAAAAGAATTCGTGAAGAGGAGTTTGAAAAGGCTTTTCAGGAACATGTTAAGTGGTCGCCATTACATTGTCTCCCATATGTGGTTAACGCAGATGAGGAACTGGTCGAAAAAATTGGTCATGATATGATTCACGGCGTTACAATTTCCGCAACCGGGTTTTATGGTCCACAGGGCAGGTATGTCAGATTAGCTTTAGCTGATCCGGAATTGAATTCCAGAATTGAATCTTTTCGTTTTAATAATTATTCTATTACAAATTATGAAATGGAGAGTTCCGCTTTAGCAGGACTTTCAAAACTGATGGGGCATAAGGCGATGACTGTTTGCACAATTATTGCTAATCGTCTTGCATTGGACACTAATACTGAATATAAAGGTTCTATGGAGGATCTTATAAAGATAGTAATGAAAAGGATATAAATATATCACAAACAAAAAACATAGATACAATTTAAAAACATCTAAATATGAAAAAACTTTTTACTCTGTTGTTTTTAGTTACTTCATTTGTAACTTTTGCGCAACAAAACCCAACGCTGCCTGTAGATCCTAATGTTCGTACAGGGAAGCTTGAAAACGGATTAACTTATTATATTCGCAATAATGGTCAGCCGGAAAACCGAGCTGATTTTTATATTGCTCAAAAAGTAGGATCAATGATGGAGGAAGATAACCAGGCAGGGTTGGCACACTTCCTTGAGCATATGGCATTTAACGGTACTGAGAACTATCCGAAGAAGGATATGTTAAACTATCTACAGGACAACGGCATTAGATTCGGAGTAAATATTAATGCATATACCTCATTTGATGAGACTGTATATTATATGACAGATATACCTACTACAAATAAAAATTTAGTGGATTCTGTTTTGTTAATACTTCATGACTGGTCGAATGCGATCTCTCTTGAGGAGGAAGAGCTTGAAAGTGAGCGTGGTGTGATTCGTGAAGAATGGCGTACACGGGGTGGTGCACAACAGCGTCTATGGGATCAGTTACTTCCGGAGATGTATCCTGACAGCAAATATGCTAAAAGAATGCCTATAGGTAGTATTGATGTTATCAACAACTTTAAACCCGAGGAAATAAGGGCTTATTATCATAAGTGGTACAGACCCGACTTACAGGGAATAATTATTGTAGGTGATGTTGATTTAGATCAGATGGAAAAGAAAATTTCAGACTTATTTTCTCCGATTACTTTGGATGAAGATAGGGCTGAAAGAGTTTATTATCCTGTACCTGATAATAAAGAACCTATTTTTGCATTGGCAACAGACACTGAAGCTCGCAACACTAGCATTATGATGTTTTTTAAGCATGACTCTATGCCAGATGAATTAAAAAACACACAGGCAGGATACCTAACAGAGTATATTTTAAATGCTGCTGCATCAATGATGAATCAGCGTTTTGCTGAAATCTCAGAGAAACCGGATGCACCTTTTACTTCAGCTTATGCTTATGATGATGACTTTTTTATTGCAAAAACAAAGTCTGCTTGGACTGTTGTAGCTGGTAGTTCTGAAGAAAAAATTGAAGATGCACTTGCGGCAATGATTCGTGAGACAGAAAGAGCAAAACAACATGGGTTTACTGTTTCAGAGTATGAAATTGCAAGAACTAACATACTGAAAAACTATGAAGATGCTTATAATAACAGAGATAAGCAACGTAATTCAAGTTATTCGGAAGAATATGTTAAGTCTTTTATTGATGGCGACCCTATTCCGGGAATTGAATTTGAATATCAGTTCTTACAAGCTGTGGCTCCCAATATTCCTGTAGAAGCAATTAATCAAACAATACAACAGTTGATTGGTGATGAGAATATTGTAATTGCAGTCACCGGTCCTGAGAAAGAGGGACTTGTATATCCCACAAACGAAGAGTTGCAGAATGTTTTAAATTCTGTTAGAGCAGAATCAATCGAGCCTTATGTTGGAGCAGTTATTGATGAGCCACTTGTCTCTAATATACCTGAACCTGGAAAAATTGTAAAGAGTGAGAGAGATGAACTGATGGATGCAACAGTATGGACACTTGAAAATGGAATTAAAGTAGTTCTTAAAAATACTGATTTCAAGAATGATGAGATCCTACTGACAGGAACCAGTGCAGGCGGTTTTTCGCATTTTGCAGTTCAGGATCCTATAAATAGCAGAATGATGAGTGCTGTTGCAATACTTGGTGGCGTTGGCAATTTCAGTGCGACCGATCTTCCTAAGGTGCTTGCAGGTAAAACAGCGTCTGCGCGTCCTTCTGTTAGTTTAACCACTCAGAATTTTAACGGATCATCTTCAATTAAAGATTTTGAGACGATGATGCAGTTGGTATATCTCTATTTCACAAACCCTCGTAGTGATAAGGATGCTTACCAGTCATATGTTCAACGTATGGAAACTCAGCTCAGAAATCAGGAAGCTGAGCCTATGGTTGCTTTCAGTGATTCTATTAATTTGGCTGTATATGGTGATAATCCACTTGCTCAAAGGATAAAATCTAAAGATCTTGAGAAACTGGATTATGATCGAATCATGGAAATGCATAAACAGTTGTTTAGTAATCCCGGCAATTTTGTTTTTACGATTGTGGGCAATATAAATGAGGACGAGGTTAAGCCTGTAATAGAACGTTATCTTGCATCATTACCTGCACAGTCAGGGAAAGCTGATTTTGTTAAGGTACCTTTGGATTTCAAATTGGGTAAAATGGAAAACATCTTCAGTCGTCAAATGCTTAATCCCAAAGCTTCTGTGTTTAATACGATTACAGGCAATATAAAAAGAGATATGAAAAATCAGATACAAATGAGTATTTTTGATCAGATCTTAGATATAGTATACACAGAAAAAGTAAGAGAAGAAGAGGGTGGCACGTATAGTGTTTATTCAGGCGGTTCAATATCAAGATATCCTGAAGGGCAGTCAATGCTTCAAATCATGTTTGATACCGATCCAGATACTGTTAGAATGAAACATTTGAATCAGATAATTCTTGATGAATTGGATAGCATTGTTGTTAATGGACCGCGTGAAGGAGACTTTTCCAAGGTTAAAGAATATATGAACAAAAGTTATAACGAGAATCTGAAAGAAAACAGTTACTGGTTGAATATACTTGATAATAAATATTTTTATGGTGAGGATATGCACACCGAATATCTGAAAACTCTTAATGGAATTACAAGAACTGATATTCAAAGTTTTGTTGATGAGTTTCTTAAGCAAGGAAACTTAAAGACAATAATAATGATACCTACAACCGAATAGACATAAGGTCTATAAACTTAATTTTAAAGCCGGGGTACAATCATTTGACTGTACTCCGGCTTTTATGTTTCATCTATCTTGAAGAAACTGTTATTGTGTTTTTAAAATTGAAACATTATTTTTTCTATACTGAGGGCTTGTGCTTGTACTTGAAAAACACACCAAATAAAATTGTAACAATAAGTGCGTATGCTGCAAAAATAAACCAAATACTTTGCCAGTCACCTATCATAAGTGATTTAGTTTGACCGTTTACAATAACATCCTGCCATGATGCAAACCGATTTACAACCCACTGAGCACTTAGAGTTCCAATTGTTGCTCCAATTCCATTAGTCATTAGCATAAACATACCCTGAGCACTTGATCGTATATGATGAGGCGTTTCTTTATCTACAAACAATGAACCCGACACATTGAAGAAGTCGAATGCAACACCATAAACCAGCATTGAAAGGATCAATAACCATAGACCATTACCCGGATTCCCTAATCCAAACAGACCAAAACGGAGTACCCATGCAAACATAGCAATTAAAATAACTTTCTTAATTCCGTATTTGCTTAAAAAGTAGGGTATGAGTAAAATACAAAGTGCTTCTGAAATTTGAGATAATGAGATAAGAATATTTGAGTGTTGCACACCGAATGAGCCGTAGTATTGAGGATATGCCTCGAAACTTGCTATAAAGGGATTTGCGAAACCATTTGTAATCTGAAGAGATACACCAAGCAACATAGAGAAAATAAAAAACAAAGCCATTTTTCGTTCTTTGAAGAGCTTAAAGGCATCCAAACCTAGTCGCTGTACAAGAGTTTTATCTTGTGTGTCGGTGCTTATCGGACAATTTGGAAGTGTAATTGAATATAACCCTAAAGCAATTCCAAGTATTGCACTAACAATAAACTGCTTAGGAGTAGTTTGATACCCTAATATATCAACAAGCCACATACTGCATATAAAACCTATGGTGCCAAAAACACGTATCGGTGGAAATGCTTTAACAGTATCAAGCCCGGCTCTATCCAAAATAGTGTATGCTACGGAGTTAGACAAAGCCAATGTGGGCATATAAAATGCCACGCTAAGTGTATAAAGAGTAAAGAAGTAGCCAAAAGAAACTTCAGATCCGCTGTTTAAACCATATAATCCGGCAGATAACAAAAACAGAGCAGCTAAGATGTGGCAGGCACCCAATAACTTTTGTGCAGGCACCCATCTGTCTGCAATTATTCCAATTAATGCAGGCATAAAAATGGACACGATTCCCTGTACTGAATAAAATATTCCTATGTGAGAACCCATTCCGGCAGGTCCTAAATAACGAGACATAGATGTGAGATAAGCTCCCCAGACTGCGAACTGGAGAAAATTCATTATTATCAGTCGTGTTTTCAGTGACATATTTATAGACTAAAATTGTTAGCTCCTTGTTAGCCTTTGTTAAGCCAGGGAGCAGGGTTTATTTTATTTGTTTTTTGCCATAATTGAAAATGCATAGTTGATATACCGGTATCAGGGTCTGTAAAAATTCGACCAAGAGATTGTCCGGCTTTCACCTTATCACCTTGCTTTACAAACAGATCATATATGTTAGCGTAAAAAGTATAATAATCACCATGTCGCACAATCACGCAAGTGTTAGACCCTGGAAAGGAAAACACTTTTGAAACTTCACCATCAAATACAGCTCTGATATTTGCTCCTCTTTCAGCCTGAATATCAACGCCATTACTATTTGTGGTAATATTCCATTCACTATGACGTTTAGTACCAAAAGTACCAACTATAGAAGAGGTTCCGGTAACCGGCATAGGCAAATTTCCTTTATTAGCAGCAAAATTTTTTGATAAGTTAAAAGTTTCGGTAGACTCTTTGCTTGCTCCCGGGTCGATTCTAGGAGATATTTCTGCTTTTGTATCAGATGATTCCGTTTTTTTAGGTGTTTCTTTTGTTTCGGGGGTTTTGCCATCAGTTGTGGATTTTTTACCCTGTTTTTTAGATTCTGCTAGACGTCTTGCTTCCTCTTCTCGCTCCAGTCGGGCAACCTCTTCAGCAATCAACTTTTCGATCTGAGTGTTGAGCTGATCAGCTCGGCGTTGCTTTTGTTGCAGTGACTGTTTTAACTTCTTTTCCTGACCTCTGGTTTGAGAAATTTCGGATTGTCGTATTTTCTCTTCACTCACCAGCTTGCTCTGCTCTTCCTGTAATGAAACTAATGCTTTTTCTTTCTCTGCTTTAGCTAATACCATAGCATTTTTTTTCAAAGTAATCTCCGCATTCTGTTTCTTTATTTCCTGTGCTTGGGTTTTCTGCCATTTTGAATATTCCCTCAGATACTGCATTCTTCTTAATGATTCACCGAAAGTCCTTCCGGAAAGAACAAACAAAAGCTTATTTTGATTATGCTTTTGATTAAGCATTCCTTGTATAGCAGCAGCATAATTTGCCTGTTTTTCTTTCAGCTCTTTGTTGAGTCTTTCTATTTCCGATTCAAGTCGCAACTCTTCTTTTCGCAATGCATCTATTTCACGAAGTTGTACATCTATTAATTTCTTGCGTGAAGAAATCTGTTTATTTATCAGATTGATGCGATCCAATATTGTAGTAGTCTGTTTTTTTACATCCAGATATAACTTATTGGTATTTCTAATATCCTCTTGTATTGCTTGTTGCTGACGCTGAAGATTCTCTATCTGTTGTGTTTGAGAGAAAAGAAAAGCGGTGAATGCGTAAAAAAATGATATTAGAACTAACTTTTTCATTTTTTTGATGATATGATTTTAAGAATTTCTTGAAGAGAGGTTCTCTTGTAACTTTCAGGCACCTCAGGAGTTATTTGAACTGGTTCATTTGTAACAATATCTGAGAAAAGGAACATAGCATCAATCTTTCGGGATTTAGATGATATAGTAGCATTCATTTTATGTGGAAATGAGCTCTTTCCCAAAACAGCAAAATTATAATAAGCCCACTGTAGCGATTGCTGTTTTTCATATAGCATAAGATGGGTAAATGTAATCCTGTCATTTCCATTTATTGTGAATGAGTATTCAATATTTGATTCCGGATCTTTAGATGATAAGTAATAGTTTAAATCAGATGTTTGACTATATTTGAATTTTTGATAGTCTGAATCTTCAACTTTCCTTTTACCTGAAACAAAAGGTGCATTGGTGAGAATTGACTGCATAGTGTAAAAATCAAAACCAACCGGATATTGTTCTTTTAAAGAATCCAACGACTCCGCAACGTATCGTTTATTCATCCTGTCGAGTATTATTACATAGTTTGGGTCAATATAGAAACGTATAACTTCTACACCAAATAAAGGTTGAACTGAAATCTGTATTGCACTATCTTTAACCATTCGGATATTGGCCTTAGAACTTATCGAACGTGTTCCATTGGTTAGATTCAAATTTAATCTTGATGAAAAAGTATTGAAGTCAAATGTACTAGTGTTTATATCGCTGAAAAGTTGATTATTTTCTTTATTTTCAACATGTTTAGTAGAATCAATAAGTCTCTGTCTGGATTTGCAGGCAGTTACCATCATTCCAAGTAAAACACATATGATGAGGATATTTTTATATTTAATATGTTTCATAGCTGTATATTAAAAAAATAAATTTATAATTTACCTCTTCTGATTTTCCTTTTTAATTCTTTCGAATTGTCACCAAGCTTTTTTGCTTTTTTCCATTGCACAAGAGCTTCTGCATGGTCACCAGTCATGTATAAGACATCACCGTAATGATTGAGTACTTCCGGTGAAGGTCCTTCGCTATACTCTATAGCTTTTTCAATGTATATCTTAGCCATTATGTAGGCCCCCTGTTCATATAAAATCCAGCCATACGTATCAAGATACGTTGGGTTTAGTGGCTCTATCTTAATAGTGATTCCACTCATCTGCTCGGCCTTATTAAGATCTCTCTTTTCAAGAGACAGATAGTAGCTGTAATTGTTTAATACAGGAAGATTTTGAGGATTTAATTTGAGAGCTTTTTCATAAGTGTCAAATGCAATTTGTTTATTTTCAAGGAAATAGTTCAGATCACCAATTTGACCATAAAAATCAGATTCAATTATTGGATTATTAAAGTTGGCACTATCTAATCCCATCTCAAATACTTTCAATGCCTCCTTATAATTTTTTTGCTGAAAATTTACAGCACCTAGATAAAAATAAAATTGCGGCTCTCTTGGTAAATGCTTTAAAGCTTCGGTTGTCACTTCTTTTACTTTATCAAAATCTTCTTCCGGCAACGCTACCCGTATAACTTGCTCGTATCCTGCGGGATTTTTAGGGTTATCTTTTATAAATATTTCAAACTGTTCAACTGCACCAACTTTATCGTTTTGCAGATATAATACGTTTCCATAGATAAGGTTTAGCTGAGTATTATTGGGATGTTGTTCGAAAAGCGATTGAAACAGTGGGTTTGCCTGCTTTATGTCTTGTTTATTTTGTTGTAATATACCTAAATATCTTGTCAGAAGCTGAATTTTGTTGTCCACATCCATTGAGGAACTGGTTATGGCTTTTTGTATCTCGGATTGCGCAGATTCGCGGTTATTTGTTTTCTCATAATAATTTACGAAGGATAATATTAAAGCCGGATAATCAGGATCGATTAATTTGGCTTGATCATAGAAAGACAACGCTTTATCTATTTGATTGTCTTCCATATACAGATTACCAATTAAAACAAGATATCTTACATCAAGCGGATTCTTATTTATTATCTGCTGAATTTCTTCAAAAGCCTTATCTTTATTATCCAGCATTGAGTAAAGGCGAAATTTACTTAATGCCAACGCCTCTGAAACGCCGACACTTTTTTCGAGTTTATCAAGTTGGTTTATAGCATTTTCGAGTTCATCATTATCAGCATAAGCATTTGCCATTTCAAAGATAAGCTCGGGCTTATCAGGGTAAAGTTCAATCAAATCCTTATATATATCAACCACTTCCTGTTTAAACCCCATCTCCTTGCTCAATCCGGCAAGCATCATATTGTAGTAATAATTAGTTTTGTCGTAGCTAACTGCTTTCTTATAATAATCAAGTGCTTTATCTTTTTCTTGCAGTACATTATAGAAAGTACCCAATTCAATTAAAACATTGGCGTTAGTTGAGTCGAGAGAATGACAATGAAGAAAAAGATCGATAGCTTCATCATATTTCTCTTGAGCCTTAGAATTTAAAGCTTCATAGAAATAATAATCAAATTTTCTTCTGTCAACATCATTGATTTCATTAACATCTGTGCTTTGCTGGGCTAAAGCTTCAATAGAAAATAATAGATTTGGAAGACTATATATTAAAATAAAAAGAGACCATCTAATGAGCGATTTATTATAGATCATATTTTGTGCTATTTTATTTTTTTCCGGTATGTCCAAAACCTCCATCACCTCTTTCGGTCTCATCGAGTTCTTCGACTTCAACCCATTCTACACGTGCATGTTGGGCAATGATCATCTGACATATCCGTTCACCATCCTGTATAGTAAAATTTTCGTTTGAGAGATTCACCAGAATGATTTTTATTTCTCCTCTGTAATCTGCATCAATTGTACCGGGAGCATTAACAATACTTATGCCATGTTTTATTGCAAGTCCGCTGCGTGGACGTATCTGTGCTTCATATCCATTTGGTAGTTGAATATAAATGCCGGTTGGTATAAGAGCTCTTTCCAATGGTTTTAAGACAACTGGATTGTCCAAGTTAGCCCTTAAGTCCATCCCTGCAGAAGAGATTGTTGCATAGTTTGGTAAGGGGTGTTGCGACCTGTTTACTATATTAATTTTCATATGTGAATGCAATATATTATTAAATTGCGAATTTATAAAATTCTGAGGAATTAACTGTCAAATTGATAAACTTTAAGTCATTGTAAACCAAAAGAAATGATAAAATAATATATCTTTGTATTTATGAGTGAACATGATGATCTCTTGGCAAAACTACGTCAAACATTAGACGAACATGGAATTGACTCGTTTCATATCTTAGAGGATCTTGTTCCTATTGAGGAACAGATGAAGTTCTTTCGTTACTTCGATAAACTTCGTAGAGATAATGTAACATTTGATAGAGATGAAGAGATTTCAATCCTTTTTTCTACTGAAGAAACAGTTGCGCGTAAAAAAAAGAGTTTAACCCTTCTTGCTTCAATACCTGATGTTGTAGCATATCGCTCTATTGAAACTTATCACAACAACCCTATAGAGACTGATTTAACACATTGGTCATCCTTGGCTTTGGTGAGCAGTAGGATTATTTTAAGTTCTGATCTATCGGGACAACAACAGATCTATATATCGTCAGGACTGGGAGGGCAAGATAAAAAGCTACGTTTTTTTTCTCTCTTTACTACAAACAACAGGCAGCCTTTCACAGATTTACAAAAAGAAATAGTTGAACGTGAGTTCACATTTCAAATAAAAAAGGCTGAAGTTGAGATTGAAAAATTCGATATTAAGGATAATTACTTTACTATACTCATGCTTTTCCCAATTGACATAGATGCTAAATTGAGTCTTAATGCAGCAGTAGCAGAATGCAATCAATATGGAGATTTTCTTGATACAAAATTTCTATTTACTAATGTGAAGATATTAAGTGAGTCAGAGATAGGGAAGATGCTAAAGAAAGAGTAGTCTTAATTAATAACTAAGATTTTTCACTTTCCCCGGATGAGGGTCTTCTTCTTTCTCTTTTTGGTGAAAAATTATCTTTTGATTTATATGGTCTGTTCTTACTTTGGTTGTCAAATGATCGTCCACCTTGTTTACGTTCTCTGTTAAATGAATGTTCTCCCTTTTCTGATTTTTTATACGGTCGCTTCTTTTGACCAAAAGTCATATCACTTTTTCTTTCAAATTTTTCATCTCTATGAGGTCTATTAGCACCTTGTTCTGCATCATCCTTTTCTGAACGTCTTGAACGACGGTACCCTTCCCGTGAGTTTCGCTCATTATGGTAGTTGTCTCTTTGCCCTGACTTTGCACTATTTAAGTTTTCTTTAGGTAACTCATTTCGTTTACCTGAGAAAATCTCATATTCACGCATTTCACATTCTAAAGGTCCGTTATAAAGGAAAAAGCGTTTAGAGAACTTTAATCCAATTGCATCGAAAGAATCTTTATGGTAGCTAAGTATATAAGCTCGATAACCTGTAAAGACATGCTTGAGCCGTTCACCTATCATAGAATAAAGCTCGTCCAACTCATCCACTTTTATACGCTCACCATAAGGTGGGTTTGTAATTAAAACTCCACTCTTAGAAGGTGCCTCCGTATACTGTTGAAACGGCTTTACACTTAACTCAATGTACTTTTTGAGCCCTGCATTTTTTATGTTTTTTTCTGCTATTGAAATTGCTTTAGGTGAAATGTCAGATCCGATTATAGGATATTTTAAATCTTTTGTATATGTGTCATCATTGTAAATCTCACTGAAAAGCTCTTTGTCAAAATCTTTCCACTTTTCAAATGCAAAATTAGTGCGGTGAATTCCGGGAGGAATACCTAATGCTATCATTGCTGCCTCAATTAAAATGGTGCCGGATCCACACATTGGATCTATGAATGTGCTTTCGCCTCTCCAACCCGATTTTAAAATCATACCGGCTGCAAGAACTTCACTGAGAGGTGCCTCCGTCTGAGCAATCCTATAACCCCGTTTATGTAGTGACTCTCCTGAACTATCAAGCGAAAGGGTGCAATTGTTATGCGATACATGAATATTTAGAGCAATATCAGGGTTTGAAAGACTCACTGATGGACGTTTTCCATATTTTTCTGTAAACCAGTCTGCGATTGCATCCTTAACTCTATAAGCAACAAATTTAGAATGTGTAAAAATATGAGAAAAGACAACAGCATCAATAGAAAAAGTTGAATTCAGAGAAAGGTAATCTTCCCAGTTAACCCGTTTAATTGCCTCATAAACCTCATCGGCTGAGTCAGCTTTAAATTCATATATAGGTTTTAGAATACGAAGTGCTGTACGACAGTGTAGATTAGCTTTATACATCAGGGCATTATCCCCTGTAAATGATACCATTCGAGTACCTATCTCAACATTATCTGCACCCAATTCAATCAGCTCTTCAGCTAATACATCCTCAAGTTCAGCCAATGTTTTGGCTATCATAGGAAATTGTTCTTTCTCTATCATCTGATATTTCTCATTCAATAAAATAGCTTTATGCTATTTTTATTCTCTTCGGTTTTCAACAATGCAAAGATATAATTAATATTTATAGTTTTAATTTAATTTTTCTCTCTTTTGATTCATTACCAAAAGCATCCAAAGCAGTTACCACATATGTATATTTACTTTGCCCTCCTTCATATGGTAGTAGTAAAAAATTATCCGGTGTTATATCAACAATATTTTTTGCTTTACTAATATCAACCTTTTCTTTATCACGGAAACGATACACCACAAATTTTTGTGCAGTCTCAGGGCTCATGATTTTTCTGTTGTGTTGCCAAGTAAGAAAATGCATATCTTCAGTATATACATCTGACAGTTTAGTAACTCTTTTGGGGGTGCCATCATGCATATTCGTGTATGGTGGTATTAAAGCTTTTGCACTATGAATATCGTTTTTAAGAATATCTGCAATACCTTCAAAATTATCAAGAATCTGATATCCGTACCAATAACAATTGCCGTTAACGAATGACATACTCCTTGTTTGATTGATTTTTGTATGAAGTTCGTTTTTATCTATACTTCTTTTAAGATCCTGACCGATATAAAGATGTTGACCAAAATTATTTGCATTCCACCAATTTAGTAAAGTAGTGTAATCAGCAGCTTTGTGCCCTATCTCCCAATAGAGTTGAGGCAAATTATAGTCAATCCATCCCTTTTCCACCCATAGTTTAATATCTGCATAAAGATCATCATAGTTTTGCAGTCCATTTGTATCACTACCATTTGTATCACTTTTCTTATTACGGTAAATACCAAAAGGACTGATACCTAAGCGCACCCAGGGTTTGGTGCTTGCAATTGTTAGTTTAATTTGCTGAATAAGCAGATTTACGTTGTTGCGGCGCCAATCACCTCTTTGAGTTGATGAGAACCCTTGAGGCTCTGCATACAACCTAAAACTGGTATCATCAGGAAAATCCTTACCCGCAATAGGGTACGGATAAAAATAATCATCCATATGGATAGCATCAACATCATAACGAGAAACTATGTCACGTACCACATCGCAGATAAAAGTCCTATTTTCCGGTAACCCCGGATCAAAAAACAGTTGGTTGCCATACTGCACAAACCGTTCCGGGTAACTATTATATATATGATTTGGAGCAAGATTATTGCTTAAGTTAGTCTTTACTCTATAAGGGTTTAGCCATGCATGTAATTCCATACCTCGTTTATGACACTCATTAATGATAAAGGCTAAAGGGTCGAAATCAGGATCATCAGGAGCCTGTCCCTGTTGACCAGTCAGGAATCTGCTCCAAGGCTCAATATCAGATTTGTAAAATGCATCTGCTTCGGGGCGTATTTGAAATATAACCGCATTAATTCCAGCTTCATCCAGCTTTCTTACCATTTCAGTAAAATAGTGTTTCATAGCTGCACTGTTCATCTGGCTATAACGTGATTGTCCAACAGTTTGTATCCAAGCACCACGAAATTCTCTCTTTGGAGTTGAATCAAATTTGTGAGTAAGCGTATTTTTAGAAGTTCCACAAGAAGAAAGAAGAATTGTAATTGAGAACAAGCATATTAAAAAAAGATTTCTTTTCATCATTTAATCAAACAAAATTTTTTTATACATTGGTAAATTTTTTTTAACGATATACACGGCTATTACGGAGTGAAAATAAAATCATCTGTTCCCAATAACTCCGCAGCAGCATTTTTTTTGGGATATACAACTATTCGGTTGTGATTAGGAAAACGATTCTCAAGTCGGTTAGGTAAACTTTCTAAAACCTGAATATGTGAAATGTAGCCTTGATGAGCTGAAACGAGAACAATCAAATCATCTTCTTTTATTATATTTCCACACGACATTGGGTTGTCCCAATCTGTAAATGGTTGGAAAACAATGTTTCCTATCTTTTTGTGTGAAGAAATAACTTTAAATGTCTGAGGATCACCCAAATGTAATATAGGAATTGAAAGCTCAGTTGAAAGTTTCAATATCTTGTTAACCCACAAAGAAAAGCCACCCTCTTTCTCAGCAAGTGGAGGGGATATAACCACAATTCTTTTATGCGTTATAAATTTTTGTTCTAAATGACATACAAATAAATTCTTGTCTAAATTCTTAACAATTTGTTCTATTTTTTCTCCCAACAATATATCCCATATCCCTGCTTTTCCCGGCCATCCGAGAATTACAAGATCAGTCATTGTCTCTTTCGCAATCCTTGTTATACCATCTGCAGGATTATGGTCTATGGTAGTAATTATATCAACATCAACCTCAGCAGCAGTTGCTGTGGATATATACTCTTGCAATTGTTTTCTGAAGTTAACAATATTTTTTTCAACCTCCTCATTATTTGCCATGACTCCAAGAAGAGATATCGAATTGACAGACTTTTTATCTTTTAGCAACATAGCCAATTCAATGTGATACCCAATGTTTGATGGATTAGCTATTGGGACTAGTATTTTTTCCTGAGCAAATTCTCCCATTGTAGCTGGAGTTAGTGGCGCATTTTCTTCACTAATAGCAATCTTTTTTGCAGCTTTTTGTGTGACAATTGTGGCTATTAAGCAAGTAATTAATATTAGTATAATAGTTCCGTTAAGAATATATTCATCAAGTATTTGTGCTTTGTAACCCACAAGTATAATTGCAAGTGTTGCGGCTGCATGTGAACTACTCAGCCCAAAAATAAGATTTCTTTGTACTACAGAGTAGCGGAAAGATTTTTGTGTGGCATATGCTGCCAGCCATTTACCAGACAGAGCAACAATAGTTAGTGTAAGGGCAACAAATATTGTTCGTGGCCCATCCATTACCACAGACATATCTACCAGCATTCCCACAGAAATCAAAAATATAGGAATAAATAGTGCGTTACCAAAGAATTCTATACGATTCATTAGAGCAGATGAATGGGGAATCAATCTGTTTAATGCAAGTCCCGCTGCAAAAGCGCCTATTATAGGTTCAATTCCACCAAGTTCTACTAGAAAACCTGAAGCAAACACCACAAAAAGTACAAATATAAAGTTGGAGTATTTCTCAGAATCTGCTCTTTTAAAGAACCACTTTGCTATTTTGGGCACTAGCATAAAAATAATGACTGAGAAAACAACCAGGGAAAGCAAAAGCTTGATGAGAAAGCCAATCTCTAACCCACCTTCACTATTAGATAAGACGAGTGCAAGAATTATTAAAACTGCTGTATCAGTGAGTATTGTGCCTCCAACGGTTATTGCAACAGCCTGATTACGAGAAACTCCCATGCGGCTAACGATGGGATAAGCCACTAATGTATGTGTTGCAAACATACTGGCTGTTAGGAAACTTGCATTTGGATCATAACCCAACAAGTAGTGACAAATAGGAAATCCAATTATGATAGGGATAATGAAAGTGAAAAAGCCAAAGGTTAAACTTTTATTTCTGTTCTGGATAAACTCGTTGAAGTCGAGCTCTAAACCAACGATAAACATTATATACAATAGCCCTATTGTGGAAAATAGCTCAACTCCTGCATTGTTGTTGTCAATCAAATTTAACCCATATGGACCAATAATTACACCAGCAAGAATCCAACCAATGATACTAGGTACATTAAAACGCTTAAGTAGAATAGGGGATAATAAAATTATCAACAGAAGAATAGCAAATATTAAAACTGGGTTATCAATCGGCAATTTAAATTGATTTTGAGCAAGAAAAAGTAATTCTACCATTGAAATTGATTTTAGTTTTCGTAATAAAATCCGAAAGCTTATTACATCAGCAACGGACAAAATTAGAAAAAATATTTTGATTTATTTGACAGGAGCATGTTTTTTAGAGAGTTTAAAGTGATTATCTTTGCAGGTTACGTTTTTGTTTTAAGTCACTATTTTCAAGGTATGAGTAATCATAAACAGATCGAAATAAAAGGTGCGCGTGTCAATAACCTAAAAAATATTGATGTAAACATCCCCCGCAATAGTTTCACAGTAATTACCGGACTCTCAGGCTCAGGTAAATCCTCACTTGCATTTGATACACTGTATGCTGAAGGTCAAAGACGTTATGTAGAAAGTCTTTCGGCTTATGCACGTCAGTTCCTTGGCAGGATGAATAAACCTGAAGTTGATTATATCAAAGGTATACCTCCTGCAATAGCAATAGAACAAAAGACCACGTCAAGAAATCCCAGATCAACAGTAGGTACTACAACCGAAGTGTATGAATACCTAAAGCTGCTGTATGCACGAATAGGAAAAACCATCTCACCTATTTCAGGTAAAGAAGTAAAAAGACATTATGTACAGGATGTAATAGATAAGATGTATCAATATAAAGAAGGTACACGGATGGCAATCATGACTCATATTCAGCTTCGTAACAACCGTAATTTACGTGAACAACTGGAAATACTAATGAAAGAAGGATTTACACGTGTAGACGTAGGTGAACAATTTTATAGGATTGACGAACTACTTGAACTAAAGCGGTTGCCTTCGGTTGAAGAAGTGTATCTTTTGATAGATCGATTATCATGTTCTTCTGACAAAGCAACGGTGAATCGCATGTTTGATTCAGTTGAAACTGCTTTTCTTGAAGGTAATGGCGAGTGCTTAGTACGTTTTTGGGGAGAAAAAGGGATTGAATCATTTTTGTTTTCTAACAAATTCGAGGCAGATGGGATAACTTTTGAAGAACCTACTGAGATGATGTTCAATTTTAACAGTCCAGCAGGGGCATGCCCAAAATGCGAAGGATTTGGAAAGATTGTTGGAATTGATGAAAACTTGGTTATTCCAGATAAAAACTTATCTGTGCAAGAGGAATGTGTAAAATGCTGGAAAGGTGAAAAAATGAGTGAATGGAGACGTTATTTCGTAAATAACGCCTACAAAGTAGATTTTCCTATTCATAGAGCATATTATGATCTTACAGATCAGGAGAAAGATGTTCTTTGGAACGGCCGGCATGAACATGATATTTATGGTATTAATGACTTCTTTGACATGCTGGAGAAAAATCTGTATAAAATACAGAATAGAGTTATGCTGGCACGTTATCGGGGAAAAACCGACTGTAATATTTGTAAAGGTACACGATTAAAACCGGAAGCGTTATATGTAAAAGTTAATGGTAAATCAATAACTGAACTTGTATTGATGCCGATAACTGAACTCAAAGAATTTTTTGCAAATATTATTCTTGATGAAACCGATGCAGCTATAGCTGAAAGATTACTTACAGAAATAAATAGCCGTATCCAGTTTCTATTAGATGTTGGACTGGGATATTTGACATTGAACCGACTTTCAAATACTCTTTCAGGAGGGGAAAGCCAGCGAATTAATTTAGTCTCATCACTTGGGAGCAGTCTTGTCGGCTCTCTATATATTTTGGATGAACCCAGTATCGGACTCCATTCGCGTGACACATACCTATTGATAAATGTATTAAAGGAACTTCAAAGTCTGGGTAATACAGTTGTAGTAGTGGAGCATGATGAAGAGATTATCCGTGCAGCTGATTATATTATTGATATTGGACCAAAAGCCGGGCGTTTAGGTGGTGAGGTGATGTATCAGGGTGAGGTCTC
The DNA here is from genome assembly GCA_964484665.1 of uncultured Proteiniphilum sp. Lineage (GTDB taxonomy): Bacteria > Bacteroidota > Bacteroidia > Bacteroidales > Dysgonomonadaceae > Proteiniphilum. The sequence continues at coordinate 48,892 of CAZAFR010000006.1, forward strand.
TAAACTTAAAATGAATAGCAACAGTTACACTGTGAAATATATTACAGGAGAAGAGAAAATCGAAGTGCCTAAAATCAGACGAAAATGGAATAATTATATTGAAGTCAAAGGTGTGCGTCAAAACAATCTCAAAAATGTAGATGTTAAGTTTCCATTAAACGTAATGACTGTCGTTACGGGTGTTAGCGGGTCAGGTAAATCTTCTCTTGTTAATGATGTGTTATACAACGCACTTCAGCATCATTATAAAGGTACTACTCTTGAAAAAGCTGAATTTAATGAAATAAGTGGTGATCTCAAACTGATTGAAGCAGTTGAGTTTGTTGATCAAAACCCATTAGGGAAATCCTCTCGCTCAAATCCTGTTACATACCTTAAAGCGTTTGATGAAATAAGGAAGCTTTTTGCATCTCAACCATTGGCAAAGCAAATGGATTTTACACCGGCATATTTTTCATTTAATGTTGAAGGCGGCAGATGTGAAGAATGTAAAGGAGAAGGAACCATTACTGTAGAGATGCAATTTATGGCTGATATTAAGCTTGAATGTGAATCTTGTCATGGAAAAAGATTTTCACCTGAAGTGCTTGAGGTCGAGTACAAAGGCAATACAATATACGACGTACTGGAAATGACTGTAAACGAAGCAATTGATTTTTTCGGGAAACAAAAAGGAGCCACTGAAAAGAAAATCGTTAAGAAAATACAGCCCCTTCAAGATGTGGGATTAGGGTATATTAAACTTGGTCAATCTTCATCAACATTGTCAGGAGGTGAAAATCAGAGAGTTAAACTTGCATATTTTCTTGGAGAAGAGAAAGATCGTCCCACAATTTTCATATTCGATGAACCTACAACAGGATTGCACTTTCATGATATAAAGACTCTGTTAAATGCTTTTAACGCACTGATTGAAAGAGGTCATACAGTTATAATTATCGAGCATAACATGGAAATTATAAAATGCGCTGACTACATTATTGATATTGGACCCGAGGGTGGAAAAGCCGGTGGGTATGTAGTGTGTAAAGGAACTCCTGAACAAATAGCAGATTGTGAAGATTCTTATACAGGATTATTTCTTAAAGAAAAACTAAGTGATAATAATTAACTATAATTGAAACAGATCAAAGATCAAAAAATACAACGCCGCATATATTAATGGAATATTGCAGGCAAATTACGTAATATCCAGTATAATATAATTATAATCAGTACTACTAAAGCCGAATATTTTCCAAAAAAAGTTCTGTATAGTTTTACATTACGTTGCTTTCCTCCAAAATACTCCATATAAACACCTAAAAGTACGTAGGGTATTGCGAGCACCATGAAAGCATTGAGCTTTAACGCAGCACCAATATTTAAATGTAGCAGTTGGTGAATTGCTCTCTGTGTACCACAACCGGGGCACTCATATCCGGTGAGTACAAAAAACGGACATTTAGGAAAAATAGGTTGTGTTTCTGGATTGAGGTTATAAAACAAATAAAGTGCTGCCAACAGTATAATAACTATGACAGCACCAAAAAATATTTTAATTCCTTTACTCACTTAAGTAACAGAGAAGATTAAAAGTTATAACCACTTGCATTATTTTCAATGATACTCTCAAGATAATTAGGCATATTTCCGGTAGACATCATAATTGTCCACGAAATAATTGAAATTAATCCCAATATAAAAGCAATAAGGGTCCATTTTTTAGCATTCTTTGCATTTCTCTCCGCTTCAGAGTACTGATTATTATAATAAAGAACATCCACTTTTGCCGCGTAAACAATGCCAACAATACCAAGAACATTGCAGCAAAACAGTGTTGCGACAATAGATTGCCATAACCAATTATTAGGTTTCAGGGGTGGAATATCTTCATCTTGCTTAACATATTCTGGATTTATGTCCGACGTCTCTGATTCTGTTCCCGAGGAAATGTTGTTATAATCTTCCATTCTATATATTTTTTGTAAATTAATTAATTACATATCTATTAAATCTCCCATACTGTTAAAATTGAAGCCAAGAATTCCAAAAAGTAAAAACAAAGCTACTGCAATAAGAAGTATCCATGCTATAAATATCCAGAAAATGATTTTTGTCCATTTCCCCGCTGTTCGCGAAGATTCCAGCGATGCAGTATAATCTCCTCTGTTATAGAATGATTCAACCTGAGCTGAATAAACAATTGCAATGATTCCTAGAAGGCTTAAAAAACTGCCGCAAAAAATAAATGGAAGTATAGTAACTAGTATTGACTCAACCAACCAAGTTTTAGGCATTGGCTTTTTATCCATGTTATCAAACTCTGTAAAATCAGGTAAATCTGGTATGGTCTCTGCTCCAATGTTATGATTAAAGTTATTGTCCTCAAAAATAAAGTATAGTTCTTTCACCTCATCTGCTCGTTTCCATTGCTCCATGCCTTGTGTCCAGACTAGCGTTTCGCGTTTGATATTCTCCTGTTTAAGTTCAAATGGAGAGAAGGTGCCCTTCTGCTTGCCGGTTTCATCGATAAAAAAATAGTGATTCATAATAAATAATATTACAGGTAATCTTCTGGATTTATTTGTATCAAACGTATAACTTGATCATGTTCGTCTTTATAAACATATTCGATGACAACATTGTTTTTCTTAAAAAAAAGTAATTGAGGGTTTGTTGAAAATTCTCTTTTTATGTTCTCTTTTAGGCTTACAGACACTACTTGTACCAAAGAGTCCGGATTTGAACAGTTCATTACAGTGTAGTTATATGTAAAAACGTTTTCATCACTTACGGTAGCTTCATCGAAACGTGTGTAATTGTCGAGCATAACCGGAGTAGATAAGTTTAGATCGGCTGCCATTTGAGACAGTTTTTTGTTTATTGCGTTTTCGTTCGATCCACATTGAATGAACAGTATAGATATATAAACAAGAAAAATCTTTAAAATTGTTTTTCTCATATGAATGTTTTTTTTACAAAAATAAAAAAGTTTTGACAACATTAAAAACCATATGCCGGAATGAAGATGAATTAAAATATTTATATGTGTATTTTTGACTCAAAAGGCTTGTTATAATTAATTTGGCAGAACGTCTCACGACATCCTGCCAAACATGTTAACCTTAAATCTAATACTATTATGAAAAAACCACGATACAAATATAAAAAAGAAATTAAAACTATCCAAATTTTTTTGATAAAAAATCTTAAAATATTTAATTATATCAAATTGCAATGTAATTTAAATAATTGGTAAACCAATACCTGTCAATTTGTGATATAAATCTAGTGCATAAACATCGGTCATGCCTGAAATATAGTCAAGAATTGACTGTATCTTATTGTACAATGACTTTGAATTTGTTTCGTATTGCTTAGGGATTCTATCTAAAAGCAGTTTAGAGTAGGAATGATCGGGATTCATTATTGCATCTGTGAATGTTTCCAACAAAAAACCTAAAATTTTAAAGCCTGCAAGTTCAATATCAAGAACATCTCTTGAACGATATATATGTTCAAAAGCAAACTGAGAACAATTAAAATATGCATTTTTAATTTTCTCCGGAAGTTGTTTAATTAACGAATTCTCAAATTTTCCATTTAATATATTCTCTTCATTTTCTATAAAAATTTTCGAGCATTCGTCTACTAACAATCCTATTACACTTGCACGTAGATATGCAATTTGTTCGTTCAGATCATTCACAAAAGATAAATTCTTGATTCGTCTTTCTCGTCTCTCTCCTTCAAAAAAACCAAGGAACAACTCTTTTGCTTTTTCTGTTGAAACCAAATTAAGCTTGTGTGCATCCTCTATATCCATTATTTGGTAACAGATATCATCAGCCGCTTCTACTAGATAAACTAAAGGGTATCTTACAAACTTCAATGGACTCTGGTTTAACTTGATAATTCCGAGGCTATCAGCTATACGTGAATAGTCATTCTCTTCTGATTCAAAAAAACCAAACTTGTTTTTTCCACCTTTCAATTCGGAGGAATATGGGTATTTTACAATGGATGCCAAAGTGGAGTATGTCATAACAAAACCACCATCTCTTCTGCCTCTGAATTTATGCATTAATAACCGTATAGAATTTGCATTGCCTTCAAAGCAGGTGAAATCACTCCATCTCCCATTCTCTGCTTCAACTAATGTTTGTAGATAATTTCCTTTCCCTTCTAAAAAAAATGTTGAGATGGCTTCTTCACCTGAATGACCAAATGGAGGGTTACCAAGATCGTGAGCCAGACAAGCCGCTGAAACTATCGATCCAATTTCTTCAAAATGAGCTTTAGAAGTTTTATGTTTTTTTCGTAACTCTCTACCTACATTTTCTCCCAAAGAGCGACCCACACATGAGACTTCCAAACTGTGAGTTAATCTGTTATGTACAAATACGCTACCGGGTAATGGAAAAACCTGGGTCTTATTTTGTAACCTGCGAAAAGGTGAAGAAAATATCAATCTATCATAATCACGTTGATATTCGGTACGTTCGTGTTCTTTTACATTTCCATAATGTTCTAGACCGAATCTTTTTACTGATAATAACTGTTCCCAATTCATTGTTGACCTAAATCTTACTATGACAAAGATAAAATTGTTTTGACATTATTTCTCATTAATATCATTTAATATGATATTTAATCCCCGATAAAGATTAAATTTGTAACATCTTTAACTAAAGAACGACAATTATAGAAGAATGACGGATATCATCAAACATGAATGTGGTATAGCGGTTATACGCTTACTTAAACCTCTCAATTATTATTATAAAAAATATGGTACATGGCAATATGGGCTGGATAAGCTCTATCTGCTAATGGAAAAACAACATAACAGGGGACAAGAGGGTGCCGGACTTGGTGCTGTAAAGCTTGAGTCTACTCCCGGGAATGAGTATATTTTTAGGGAAAGAGCAATTGGATCTAGTGCAATATCAGAAATATTCTCAAAGGTTCATTCATCTTTTGCTGCTTTTACTCCTGAACAACTCAATGACATTGAATTTGTTAAAAAATCGGTCCCTTATGCAGCTGAACTTTTTATTGGCCATCTGCGTTACAGCACAACCGGAAAAACCGGGCTGACATATGTACATCCACTATTGCGACGAAATAACTGGGCATCAAGAAGTCTGGCACTGGCTGGAAATTTTAATATGACCAATGTTGACGAGATGTTCAGTCAACTACTTGAAGAGGGACAACATCCGCGTGATTATGCAGATACGTTTGTAATGTTAGAATCAATTGGGCATTATCTCGACAGAGAAGTACAGTTTCAATATGATCACATTGATAAAAGTAATAAGAATGGTCAGGAAGTTAGTCATCTAATCGAAGAAAAACTTGACATTCCTTTTCTACTTAAAAGGGCATCTGAAAATTGGGATGGGGGTTATGCGCTTTGTGGTTTAGTAGGTTGTGGAGATGCTTTTGCATTAAGAGACCCGTGGGGCATAAGAACTGCATTTTATTATCATGACGATGAGGTTGCAGTTGTAGCTTCAGAACGTCCTGTAATTCAAACTGCTTTCAATCTCAAGAAAGATGATGTTCATGAACTTCAGCCGGGCGAAGCTTTTGTGGTTAAACGCAACGGAAAAATAAGTCTCAACCAGATTTTGGAAAAGAAAGAAAAAATCACTCCTTGTTCTTTTGAACGTATTTATTTCTCACGTGGCTCCGATTATGATATTTATAGAGAACGAAAGAAGTTGGGGGAATTACTTGTACCGGAAATTATTGAAGCCATTGATGATGATTTCGACAATACCGTTTTCTCTTTTATACCAAACACAGCAGAGGTGGCTTATTATGGTATGCTTCAAGGTCTTGAGGATCACTTTAATCATAAAAAAGCAAACATTATTCTTGAAAAGGGTAGTACTTTAAGTAAAGAAGAGATTGATAGCATTCTTTCTAAACGTGTTCGCTCCGAAAAGGTGGCAATTAAAGATATCAAACTTCGTACGTTTATTGCACAAGGGGCATCCAGAAACGATCTTGCAGCTCATGTATATGATGTAACTTATGGTTCCTTAAAACGGGGAGTTGACAATTTGGTAATTATTGATGATAGTATAGTTAGGGGAACAACTCTTAAACAGAGTATTATAAAAATATTAGATCGACTGGATCCCAAAAAAATTATTATAGTTTCATCCTCTCCGCAGATCAGATATCCGGATTGTTATGGTATCGATATGTCGGTCATGAGTGAGTTTATTGCTTTTAAAGCAGCTATCGCACTTTTGAAAGAGCGTGGTATGCAACATATAATTGATGAAACATACAAGAAATCAGTTGAGCAAAGTCATAGAAAAAAAGAAGATATTATTAATTATGTGAAAGATATTTATGCTCCTTTTACTAATGAAGAGATATCTGGCAAGATTGCTGAAATGCTCACTTCAAAGGATATAAAAGCTAAAGTACAAATTGTTTTCCAACGAATAGAAGCACTACACATAGCTTGTCCTAAACATCAGGGCGACTGGTACTTCTCTGGTAATTATCCTACTCCGGGTGGCAATAGGTTGGTAAATAACGCTTTTATAAATTATATTGAGGGACAGGAGAATAAACCTCACCAATATACTTTGAATTTCTCAAAAAACGACTAATGATTGAACGTATTATCATTTTAGAAAATGTTGATCCAATTGTATTTTTTGGTGTAAATAACCATAATTTGCAATTAGTTAAAACATTGTATCCTAAATTACGTATGGTTGCTCGTGGAAATGTAATTAAAGTAATTGGTGAAGAGGAAGAACTTGTCGCATTTGAAGAAAAGATTCATGAACTGGAGAGATTCAGTGCTGAAATGAATGTACTCAAAGAAGAGGATATTATTGATATAGTCAAAGGTAAAGCGCCTCCCATTATAAATGTTGATAATCTAATTATTCACGGAATAAACGGAAAACCGATTCTGGCAAGAACAGCAAATCAAAAAAAATTAACTGAAGAGTTTGGAGTTAATGATATGGTTTTTGCTATAGGTCCAGCGGGTTCAGGAAAGACATATACTGCAATTGCATTGGCAGTACGTGCTTTAAAAACCAAACAGGTTCGTAAAATTATTCTTAGTCGTCCCGCTGTTGAAGCTGGTGAAAAACTTGGATTCCTGCCAGGTGATATGAAAGAGAAGATTGATCCGTATTTGCAGCCATTATATGATGCGCTCGAGGATATGATCCCGCCTTTGAAGCTTAAAGAATATTTAGAAAATAAAATTATACAAATTGCTCCATTGGCTTTCATGCGTGGGCGCACGTTAAACGATGCTGTTATAATTCTGGATGAAGCTCAGAACACAACAAAACCTCAGATAAAAATGTTTCTGACGCGGCTGGGACTTAATGGCAAAATGATTATTACAGGTGATATAACTCAGGTTGATTTACCACATACACAGCAGTCGGGATTAATTCATGCAATGAACATTCTTCGTAATATTAAAGGTATTGCAACTGTTGAATTTGATAAAAAGGATATCGTTCGTCACAAGCTTGTGCAGAGGATCGTGGAAGCTTATGAAAAAGAAACTGAATCTTTGAAATCTAAAAGCTTAAAAGTATCTGATTTGGATGATGATGAACAGAAAAAAGAAATTGATTAAAAATTATAAGATATGAATAGTTTAATAAATACGAATTATAATTTTCCGGGTCAATCAAGTTTATATCACGGAAAAGTACGCGATGTGTATAGTATTGATAATGATTTACTGGTAATGATTGCAACTGATCGAATTTCTGCTTTTGATGTTGTCTTACCTAAAGGGATCCCATATAAGGGGCAGGTACTCAATCAGATCGCATCCAAATTTTTGGATGCCACAGCGGACATTATACCTAATTGGAAGCTAGCCACGCCTGACCCCATGGTTACTATTGGTGTTCGTTGCGAGCCTTATAAAGTTGAGATGGTGATTCGTGGATATATTACCGGCAGTGCTTGGCGTGATTATAAAAAAGGTGCTCGATCTATTTGTGGATTATCGTTGGCGGAGGGACTTCGTGAAAATCAAAAATTTGAAACTCCGCTCATTACTCCTACTACAAAAGCTGATGAGGGACATGATGAGAATATTTCGAAAGAGGAGATAATTGCACAAGGGTTAGTTAGTGAGGCAGATTACGAACAACTCGAAAAGTATACTTACGCATTGTTTAAACGCGGAACAGAAATGGCACGTGAAAAAGGGTTGATTTTAGTGGATACAAAATATGAATTCGGAAAAAAAGATGGTAAAATTTACCTGATTGATGAAATTCATACACCCGACTCTTCACGTTATTTTTATAGTGAAGGATACAATGAAAGATTCCAAAATGGTGAAGAGCAAAAACAGCTATCCAAAGAATTTGTTCGTAAATGGCTAATGGAGAACGGTTTTCAAGGTCAAGAAGGACAACAAGTTCCTGAAATGACTGATGAGTATTGCAGCAGTGTTTCTGAGCGGTATATCGAATTATATGAAAAAATTGTAGGTGAGAAATTTGTTAAAGCAGACACCAAAAATCTGGAAAGCCGCATTAAAAACAATGTAACCAAATATTTAGAAAATGAGCTATAAAGTAGAATCGGTGAATCCTTACGACTCTGAGCGGCCAAAAAAGGAACAGGTGACCCAAATGTTTAATTTACTGGCACCTACTTATGACAAACTCAATGGGGTGCTTTCTTTGGGTATTGACGGGTATTGGAGACGTGAAGCGATAGGGGTTTTAAAAAAATATCCTCATAATCACATCTTGGATATAGCTACCGGTACGGGAGATTTTGCTATTCTTGCAAATAAAATGTTAAACCCGGAAAGAATTACTGCTGTTGATATTTCTGAAGGGATGATGGCGGTTGGAAAGGAAAAAGTTAAATCTAAAGGATACGAAAATATAATTTCGTTTGAAAATCAGGATTGTGCAAATATGTCTTATCCCGATAACACTTTTGATGCTGCGATTTCATCATTTGGAGTACGTAATTTCGAAGATATTGACAAGAGCTTTAGTGAGGTATTACGAGTATTAAAACCGGGTGGCGTGTTTATGTTTATTGAGCTCACTACTCCTGAAAAGACTCCCATGAAAGAGTTATATAGATTTTATACTAACAATGTGATGCCGATTCTCTCAGGAATATTTGCTACAGAACAGAGAGCTTATGAATATCTTCCAAACTCAATCGATGCTTTTCCACAGGGAAGAAATATGATGCTTATTCTGAAAAAAAATGGCTTTAAAAATATCCGCTTAAGACGACTTACTCAAGAAATTACTACTATTTATATTGCAGAAAAATAAACAAAAAATGGATACTTATGGGTTGATTGGATTCCCTCTTAAGCACTCATTTTCCGCAGATTTTTTTAAGAATAAGTTCTTAAAAGAAAATATTGATGCTGAATATTTGAATTTTGAGATTGAAGATATTCTGGAAATACGTAGGGTAATTCTGTTTAATCAACATCTGAAAGGGTTGAATGTCACAATACCTTACAAAGAAAAAGTTATACCTTTTCTGAACAATATATCTGATGAGGCTAAAAAAATTGGTGCTGTTAACGTTATAAAGGTGTTCCGTAAACTTGGTGATATGTATTTTTACGAGCTAACCGGTTATAACACAGATTATATTGGCTTTAAAAATTCATTCACTCCTATGTTAAAACCCGGAAAAAGGTATAGAGCTCTGATTTTGGGTACAGGCGGTGCATCAAAAGCTGTTTCGCAAGCACTTACCGATATTGGTATAGAATGGACTTATGTTTCTCGCAGTAAAAATCCTGACAACAATATTAAAGTAATCAATTATAACGATCTTTCAAGGGAAATCATGCTTACTTATAATGTTATTGTTAATGCATCACCGGTGGGGACATTTCCGCAGGTTGATTCTTGTCCCAATATTCCATATAATTATCTTACGCCGGATCATATTCTTTATGATTTGGTTTATAATCCTAAAGAGACTTTGTTTCTCAGGAAAGGAAAAGAAAAAGGTGCTTCTATAAAAAATGGACAAGAAATGCTTGAGTTGCAGGCTTTAGCTGCTTGGGATATATGGAATACTTAATTTATACAGAAACAACTAAACTATTTAATAGGAGACGATGAAAATTTTCTCCTATTTTTTTGTTATGTGTGTACCGCACTAATTTGTGTTTTATAACTATATAATAAATCTAATTTAAACTGAAAATAAACTATATTAGAATGATTTTATTAGCGGTATATAAAAGAAATTGCCCTCCCAAATATCACATTTAAGAGAGCAATTGTTTATTCTTGGTCATCAAAAGTAGAATAAATCGACCAGGAAAAAATAAAGAGGTGCGATAGTGTAGTTTGATCCTTGAACTTGTCCATTGTAAAAAAACCTATCACTATTACGATAGATAAAATAATTTTTTTTATAATAACTAAAAGATTATGATTTTTAAATTAGTCCTATTTCTAAAAACGACGCTTCGTTTGATATATAGTTAACAATTTTCGTACAAAAAAATCCATTTAGATCTCATTGTGGTGTATAAGCCTAAAAATATGTATGTTATATACCCATTAGCTATTTATTTAACCTGTTTGTGATGTGTGGAATTAATGTAGAATGTGTGGAATCTATCCACATTTTTTACGTGCAAATCCACACATTATTGAAAAATAAGAGTATATGGTTAATTAAAATATATCCCGTATATTTGAAGATTAATTGAGGTATGAAATATAAAAATGCATGAAGCCGGAAAAATCAACCGAACAACGAATTACAATAAAGATTGGTTTGATTCTGCTTGTTGTCTTACTTTTCTTTAGTGGATTATTTGCTTATTCAACAATACTGAAAAAGAATATTGATGCTCAAAAGCAGGAGATGAACAATTCATACAGAGTTTTGCTTTATAGTAATCAATTAATTGTATCAATACAAAATGCCCAAGATATATTAAATAGATATCTGGTTTCACCTCGAAGAATTTATCAGCAGCAATACGATTCTATATCTCAGGATATTTTAGAACAAATAGAGATAATAAAGAGTATTTCGCCTGAGAAAGAGCAAAGTGCCCTGCTTGGAGCTATCGACTCCCTTTTGAATGAAAAAAAATTAATAGTGAACAGATTACTGGTGCAGTTTAGATCTCAGAGTCCACTGTTTGAACTGGATAGAAAGATAGAGACAATCGAGCCCGTGATAAAAGACAGCGTTGTAGTTACCACTAATAGCGATACAATAATTGTTCACCGTGAGCGAAGAGATTTCTGGAGTCGTCTTGTGCATCTTTTTGATCCTAAATTTGAACCTGATACAACAATTAATATAACTCATACCGAAAAAGAAACAAGAGCCGAATCAAGAGTAGATACTCTAATGTATTCTGATTTGAAAGGTATTACTGAAGAGGCTTCAAAAACTTATTCATCACAAATGCAAAGGATAGAAAGTCAGGTTCGAGAATTGGTTTTGGCGGAACAAAGCATTTCTTTGAATATATCCAAGCTGATAACACAATTCTATAATGAGGCTATTCAGACAACACAGCAGGGAACGGGAAATAGCGAAATGCTTACTCAACGAATTTTTTCTTTTGCAATTACTGTGGGAGCAATCTCGATATTTTTAATACTGATTATTATATTCTTTATTATTGATGATTTAAAGAAAGGAAAAAGAGCAAGAATTGAGCTTTCGAAAGAAAAGAAGCTTACTGAAGAGCTTATAGATAGTCGTCATAAATTACTTTTATCAGTTTCTCATGATATAAAAACACCTTTGAGTTCCATAATGGGATACATGGAGATATGGGATTCTGAGGAGAAACAGGAATTAAGAAAAAAACAACTAAAATCTGCTCAAAACTCCGTAAGACATATTTTGAGCATGCTTACGAATCTACTGGAGTTTTCACGTATTGAACAAAAAACTGCTTCTCTGCAAAAAAGTACTTTCGATTTAATTGAGCTCATAGAAGATATATTAAGCATGTTTCGTCCGCTTACAGACGACAAGGGCTTGCAATTAGATTTTAACAATAACTTAGAGTCTCCTTATTTTATTGAGACTGATTATACTGTTCTTAAACAGATTTTGGTGAATGTAATTTCAAACTCTGTTAAATATACTTTTAATGGGAGTGTAGATATCGATCTTAATCTTTTTCTTCACAAAAGTGGCGTTTTAAAGTTTGTAGTATCGGATACAGGTATAGGTATCGACAACGAAGATCTCAAGAAGATTTTTAAGCCTTTCTCAAGAACAAATAATCCGCTAAAAACAGAAGGGACTGGTTTTGGTCTTTATGTTACTAAAGGTTTGATTGATTCGCTGCAGGGTGAAATAAATATTACTTCAGAAAAAGGGAGTGGCACAGTTGTAACCATCAAATTACCTCTGAAACATGTAACTGAGTTTATTCCGGAAGCATCAGGCAGTGAAATCAGTACTTATGTTAAAGACAGTATATACGATAAGATTTTAATTTTTGAAGATGACATCTCATTAGGGAATATGATTAAAGAATTTCTTATTCAGAAAGGATTTAAGGTGAAATTGTGCAGTAACACGCGTGATATAATAGGATTTATGCGGTTGATTTCGACTTTCGATATCGTATTTACAGATATGCAAATGGTAAATGTAACCGGAACGGAAATACTAAAAGATATTAGAGTGCGAGATGAAGAAATACCTGTTTGGTTGATGACAGCTAACGATGAGTATTCCAGAGAAAAAGCTGAGTCTGAAGGCTTCAGTGGTTTCGTTAAAAAACCGGTTCAAATGAGCTTGCTCTTGAAAATACTGTCGGCAGATCCAAGTAAAGGTGAGTTGAAAAAGAAAAGCACTGATGGTTTAGATCCTGAGAACAATTTAAATAAAAAATCTTTAGAGCAAATGTTTCCGGGACTTGTTTCAATGTTTGGTAATGATACTGAATATATAAAATATGTGCTTTCGGTATTTGTGCAATCATCGTCAATAGAAATAGAAAACCTTAATCAACTTATAAAAAAAGGAGATTTTAATGAGGTTCAGAAAATGTGTCATAAAATACATCCTTTTTTGAGTCAGCTTGATGCAGATTATTTGTGTACAAACTTGAAAAAAATGGATAAATTAAGAAATCGAGATGAGTCGGCTTATCCCAACTGGAAAGATGAATTGACAGAAAGCGTGAAGATGATAAAGGAATTTACGGAGAGTGTCAAAAGAGATTATTTATAACTCTATATTATACAGGTGGATTTTGTTGTATAATGTTTTCCTATCTATATTTAGTAAAATAGCTGCTTTGGATTTATTTCCATTGGTCTTTTTAAGTGCATTAATGATTTTTTCTTTCTCACTTTCAGGATTTGGGAAAAGTGCAATGTCAGCATTATTTTTAATCTCATGAATTGACTTGATGAGAATTGGAAGATTTTCAGGTGAAATTGCGTCATCTAAACTGAATAAAACAGATCGTCGTATTACATTACGAAGTTCTCTGAGATTTCCGGGCCAGTCATAGTTTTCAAGTTTTTCCAGTGCTTCTTCGGTAATATAGGTAACATTTTTGTCCAGCTCTTCATTTGCTTCTTCTCTGAAATGTTCAGCATAAAGTTTAATATCTTCCACACATTCACGTAGCGATGGAACTTGTATTTTAAATTCATTGAGACGGTGATAAAGATCCTCTCTGAATTTTCCTTCTGCTATTGCTTGTTCCAGATTTTCGTTTGTTGCTGTAATTATTCGCACATCAACATCAATATCCAAAGATGTTCCTATTGAACGAATTCTTTTCTCTTGAAGTGACCTTAACATCTGCATCTGAACGCCATATGGTAGATTCCCAACTTCATCGAGAAAAAGCGTTCCTCCATTTGCATCTTGAAAAAAGCCGGTTTTATCCTCAATAGCAGAAGTAAATGATCCTTTTTTATGTCCAAATAATTCACTGGGTGCAAGCTCAGTTGAAAGGCTCCCACAGTCGACAGCAACAAAAGGGGCATCGACTCTTGTGCTCCTTTTGTGTATCATTTTGGCCACATGTTCTTTTCCGGTACCACTTTCGCCCACAATCATAACCGACATTTGCGTTGGTGCAACAAGGTCGATATACGAATACATTTGCCTTGATAATAAACTTTTTCCCTCAACAATATTTACTCCATTCTCATTGAGTTGTTTTTTACCGGATATTCCTTTTGTTTGAGGTTTATTAATATTAATCGACTTTGAGGTTTGTTCTGTTCTAATTGATTCAAAAGCTGATTCTATTTTTTGTGTTAAAACTGATGGATTGATTGGCTTCTCCAAGAAATCAAATGCACCAAGTTTAATTGCAGCTACTGCTGTTTGTATTTCTCCATACCCTGTCATGATTATTACCGGTATTGATTTATTTTCTTCCTTTAACCATGACAACAACATAATCCCATCTCCATCAGGCAATCGAAGATCAGACAAAACAATATCAAATGATTCTGATTCGGACAATTTTTCTTGGGCAGATAACATACCGTTACACAATGTTGCTGAAATACCTTTTCTTTCGAACCATTTCAACAACATAGAACCAAATGAGCGGTCATCTTCTACTATTAATATTTTTCCGTGCACTTTAGTTATATTCTACACCTCAATTATCTTCTCGTAAAGATATAGTATTTTATTCTGAATCAAACATATGTCGTACACGATTAAGGTTTTTTTAGAGAAAAATTGAATTAATAAAACTAACTTATCGAAGTTTTTCATCGCATAATGTAGTATATTTGAATTTAAAAGTAGAGCTAAAGATGAGTAAAATTACTAAAGAAGAATCAAACCTTAAGTTTGATATTATTAAAAATATACTTAGAAATAAAAATATCGATTCATGTATAATAACGTCTTCAGTTAATCAATATTGGCTTTGTGGGTTTATATTTGATGGTTATTTATATATAACAACCGACCGAGAGCCTATCTTTTTTGTAAGACGTCCATCTGACCTTAATGATGATAGAATAATTATTATTCGAAAACCCGAACAGATTCCCAACCTGTTGCAGGATGTTGGGTTACCTACACCAAAATCGATATTAATTGAAGCAGATCAACTTACTTTAAACGCCGCTAATAGACTTCAGTCAGCATTAAATATGCCTGAATTAGTAAATATTTCTGCCGAGATTCGTAAAATACGATCTGTTAAAACTGAGTATGAACTAAATCAAATGCGTGAGTGTGCAGAGATACACACCCAAGTATACCAGCTCATTCCAGCTCTTTATAAAAAAGGAATGACTGATTTGCAATTGCAAATTGAGATAGAACGAGAAATGCGACTTCATGGCTCTATTGGCATTTTCAGATCTTTTGGTGAGAATATGGATATATTTATGGGTAGTATGCTTGCCGGTGACAATGCACAAGCTGCTTCACCTTATGATTATGCTTTAGGCGGAAAAGGTATTACTCCTATACTACCATTAGGTGCAAACGGCACTCTATTAAAACAAGGAACAACATTAATGGTGGACATGGCTGGCAATTACAATCCATATATGGATGACATGAGCAGATCTTTTGTTATAGAACATGCACCTGATATTGCATATAAAGCTCATGAGGTTTCAATTGAAATACACAATGCCGTTAAAAAACTAGCCAAAGCAGGAACCCTATGTTCAGATATTTATTTTTTAGCAGAAGATATTGTTAACTCAAATGGGTTACAGTCTTATTTCATGGGTACAGTTCAACAAGCCAAATTCATTGGACATGGAGTAGGACTCGAAATCAACGAACCTCCGGTTATTACTCCACGATCAAACGAACCCCTCCAATCGGGAATGGCTTTTGCCTTAGAGCCAAAATTTGTACTTCCTGGTATAGGTCCTGTTGGAATAGAAAATACCTACATCGTACACGAAAAAAGATTAGAAAACATCACAAAATGTAAAGAGGAAATAGTTGTTTTGAAATAAAGTAGAAAAGCACTTCCAAATTAATCAAAATAAAACTGTGTATTAAAGTAAAGCTATAGTTTAGTGTTTGCATTTGTCATCTAAACTGTTGTAGTTTATTTTAATATCACGGTATAAGAATCTTTTTGAATTAACCGGTAGATCATATTATGTCATATAAATACATTAGATGTTATCTCTTTAATAAAAAATGAATAGATTATGAAGAAATAATGAAGAGTATATAAGGAGATAGCGAGTGATGTATGTGTGAAGTACTGACACGACAAGGAGGTATAACGCTTATAAAGCATATTGTACGTTATAGAGACATAGATCGAAATATAAAAGAAGATGTTATAAATAAATATCTTGACTAAAACTTGACTTTATCTGTTAAGATTATTAAAAATGATATTCAGTAATGCGATTAGCAGAGTCATAGCTATGCTACTGTACAAAACAAAACTTCCTCCACTTGCAAGGTGCAAACAAATATAGTATTCCTAAAAAACACGCCCTTTTTTTATATAAAAATCGTATATTTGAAATTTAAAGCAATTTAGAATTCATAAGAAGTCCATTAGTTTTAATTTTAAAGAGACACATGTCTAATAGATATAGATTTTCATTCACTGCAGCATCTTTGCAGGTGTTTTTGATGATTGAGCTTGCCATGAAAATCATCCAACGAGAAATTACACCTAATCAACTAATACCGGAAGATATTGGCAAAGAACGCTCAAAGACAAATAAGCGAGGTTTAACCGAAATGAAAGCGCGTTTAAATACACTCTCGAAAGAAGAAACAGAACTCCTGGCATATGGCGATGCAGATGAAAAACGTTATATTTCATTGATAGCGTTTGCCAGAACATACCAGTTCTTCAGAGACTTTGTTATAGAAGTTATCGCTGAAAAAGTAGTAGTTTATGATTTTTATCTTACCGATATGGATTATAACGTGTTCTTTAACAGGAAAGCAATAGATCATCCCGAAGCCGATAATCTGGCAGATAGCACAAAAGCTAAGATTAAGCAAGTCTGTTTTAAAGTACTTGAACAGGGTGGCATGATTAATAATGTAAAGGAGAGAAAAATAATAGTTCCTATTTTAAGCGAAAGATTAAGTACACTACTTGCAGATAAAAAGCAGGATTTAAAACTTCTGCTTAATTAATTTTGATTTTTTTTGAATTAATAATTCACTTACCTGCTGTCGTGAGTTATTTGTCATTATATATAATTTGAAGTTGGTTTTTTAAATAAATTAAGATGCCTGTAGACAACACGATAAATCATATTTTCGAAATCGTTAGTAATCCACGATTCATAAATATGGAAGGCTTATCCGGTGAAATACCATTTTGGGTAGCACCTTACGACATAAGCGAAGAACGCGAAGTGGAGACTGAGATTAAATACTTGGTCAGAAAACTTAAAACAAACGGGCTTAAACCTTTGTGCATAGACCTGTTTGAGTTGAGTTGCGAAATTATCGAAGAGAATATAGGTATGGAAGAGCTCAAACAGATAGAACTGGATTTAGACAAATCATTCTTCCTTGACGCTCTGCAATCAACGATCAACATACATGACAGATTCATTCCTGCAATCGGGAAAAAGGTAAAGGAAACCAACCCACAGATGTTATTCCTTAAAGGAGTGGGCAAAGTTTATCCATTTATCCGTTCACACATCGTGTTAAACAACCTGCAGAGTGAAATTAAAGACATACCGACTCTTATGTTTTACCCCGGTGAATATTCAGGACGTTCTTTAAGACTTTTTAACCTGCTTGAAGATGACAACTATTACCGGGCATTTAATATCTATACATATAAACTATAAATAGCAAAATCATTTAAAATCAATCAATATGAAACTCCCTGTAAACCTTTTTTTAAAGGATATCAACAGACCTATTGAGACAGTTGTTAAGGCTGATGATCGATCAAATATCTCTCAGGAAGTAAATGAATACGTTATTACAAGAGAGATAACCAATCAACTTGGCGATTTCTTCGAGTATTACAACAACAAAGGCTTTCTTGCAAATGGAGCATGGATATCAGGCTTCTTCGGGTCGGGTAAATCTCACCTGCTAAAGATACTAAGCTATGTACTTGAAAACAAAGAATGCGATGGCAAACGCGTTGGCGATATTTTTGCAGAAAAGATTACAGATGATTTCAAGCTAAAGGGTGACATTCTGAAGTGTATAAGAAACATACCTTCCGAGAGTATCCTGTTTAATATAGATCAGCATGCACAAATAACCTCTAAGTCCGATGTAAATGCAATACTTAAAGTGTTCTACAAAGTGTTTTATGACCATCTGGGATTTTATGGGTTCCAGCCACATGTAGCAGCATTTGAAGAGAGTGTCAGCAGTGACAATATGTATGATGCATTTAAAGAGGAGTTTTATAAAATTTATGGTACTGACTGGACAGATGCCCGTAAAGACTACATAAAGCCTCAGATAAGCAGTGCAATTGCCGAAGCTTGCGGAACAATTTACAACAGGAATCCTGAAGATTACAAAAACTACCTGCAGAAGTTCCAGAGAGATTTAAAACAGTCGGTAGAGGATTTTGCCATGAAGGTAAGTACCTACATAAAATCCAAAGGCAACAACTTCAGATTGAATTTCTATGTTGATGAGGTTGGGCAGTTTATTGCAGGTAATACCAAGCTTATGCTCAACCTGCAAACTATAGCCGAAACGTTGTTTACCAAATGTAATGGTGACAGCTGGGTGATAGTTACTTCACAAGAGGATTTGGAAAGCATAGTTGGCGATGACAGCAAGATTCAAACAGACGACTTCTCGAGAATTCAGGCACGCTTTAAAGCCCGTTTGCCGTTAACCTCCGCCAACGTGGATGAAGTGATAGAAAAACGACTACTCGAAAAAAGTGAAGAGGGAAAAACTTTGTTGCCCAAGCTATATAACGAGCAAAAGGAAAATATAAAGACGTTGATAACATTTTCCAGCGGTAGCGTACAATTCAGGGGTTACAGCGATGAAAATGATTTTGTGAACAAATACCCGTTTCTGCCATATCAGTTTGATTTGTTTCAGCAATGCCTGAAGTCACTATCAAGGTATAACGTGTTTCAGGGACAGCATCAATCAGTAGGCGAGAGATCAATGCTTGGTGTATTTCAGTTTGTGTTAAAGCAAATGAAGAGTAACGACCCATATGATCCGGTTAGTTTCGATATGCTCTATGACGGCATAGCAGGTACTATCCGTTCAGAAGTAAGAAATACAATAATACTGGCAGAGAACAATCTTGATGAGAACTCTGTCAGAGTATTAAAGGTGCTTTTTATGATTAAGTACTACGATGGATTTAAAGGAACATTTCACAATATAAATGTCTTGCTCCTAAGAAATTTCAAAACAGACCTTACAGCATATCATAAAACAATTGAGAAGTCGCTGACTCTGCTTGAGCAACAAAACTACATTCAGGTAAACGGAGATGAATATGAATTTCTTACAGATGACGAAAAGGAAGTCGAGATAGAGATTAAAGGAGTTAATATTGATGAAAACAGTATCCCCGATTATATAAACAGGGTTGTATTCGATGGAATATTAAAGGATAACAAGATAAGATTTGCTGACAACAAGCAGGACTTTGAGTTCACACGCCGGGTAGATGGAATTATGTTTCAAAAAGAGAAAGAGCTGAAAATTGAAATTATAACTCCAAATTTCCGAGATTATGAACAAGTATCATACTATCAGGGTAACTCTATGGCCGACAATACACTGATGTATGTAGTACTCCCCCCTGAAAAAAGACTAATTCAAGAAGTAAGGCTCTACCTGCAGACAGACAGATATATTCGTCAGTCAAGTGCCGGGGCAATGAAAGAATCTAAATCAAGGATTCTCTATGAAAAAGGGAAACAAAACGTACAGCGAAACACCCAACTTACAAACACCCTTAATCATCTTATTGGACAATCAACCATTTACATGGGTGGTAGTGAAAACAGAAGATCCACGAGCAGTGATGGACGCTCGCGTATTATAGAATCTGCACAGGACCTTATACTTATCGCGTATCCGAAACTAAGACTTCTTGGTAGTACAACCTTAGATGAAGCACAGCTTGATCTTATAATGAGCGGCAACACTCCGGAATTGTTCTCTAATGATGCAATATCCCTTCCTGAACAGGAAATCATTAATTACCTTGAGCGACGAAAGGACTCATACGACAGAACAACGCTCAGTGATATCAGGAACACCTTCTCTCGCAAACCCTACGGGTGGTCTACAATGGCAACGTGGTGCATCACAGCTCGTCTGTTCAAGCGAGGCAAAATAGAAGCCACTCTATCATCAAACTCCTTGGATGATAAAGGAATGTATAATGCTCTGAATAACAACCGCGAATGGGACAGAACCCTTGTTACTCCTCAAATTCAGTTTGACCAAAGAGATGTAACCCTTTTAAAGCAAGTTTATCAGGAGGCATTTAATGAATCAAACCCCCATGTTGAAGCAAAATCAGTAGCAATACAGTTTAAAAGAAGAGCTGAAGATGAGGAAAGAAAAGTAAGAGAAATATTATCACTTAAACATGAATATCCTTTCCTGCAAGACCTTGAGCAACTGGCAGACCTGTTGCATAAACTAAGCAAAATGGAATATGGCAAATTAATCACAGATGTCAGACAGTATCAAGATGAGCTCCTCTATTTAAAAGAAGATCTCTATGACCCCATACTCCAATTCTGGAATGGAGAACAGAAAAAGATATATGACCGTATTCTCGTTTTCCAAAACGGCAACCAAGCCAACTTTGATTACGTGGAAGCACCCGAAAGAGCATTTCTGAAGCAGGTTCTTGTGGATAAAGCACCTTATAAAGGCAGCATGATGAAAGAGGCAAAAGATGCAATGGATAATCTATCCGAAAGGGTTAATCAAACAATAGCAGAAGAAAGAAGCAAGCTTAAAGAAGCTACTAAACAAAAAATTGAAGAATTACAAGAGAGCTCAGAGTATTACGAGGCAGATAAAGAAATACAGAAATCAGTTCTCGATCCATTTGAGAATATTTTAAAACGTGCCGATACCCAGAGGTATATAGGTAATATGAAAGTAGAGCAATCGCGACTTAGTGATATTTATATAGATCAGCTTAACTCACTTGTTAAAAATAAAACTCAAGAAGAGAGTAAAGAAGGAGATGTTATTACAGAACCAATAGTAAAAAAATACACCACTTTAAAAGCCATCGAGAGACAGGTGAAAGCGTCGAAACCTCAACTTGAAAGCATGTCGGATGTCGATAGTTACCTACAGAAATTAAGAGATGCATTGGAGGATAAGATAAATGACAACTACAAGATTAGACTAAACTAAATGAATACCACACAACTTAAACGATTTGCACAGGATGCGCGCAGAAAACTATTGGAGCAAGTAGCAGGCAAGCTTAACTTTGTAAAGAAAGCAGATACTTCTGAGTTAAGAGGTAAAACCGACACTCTGAATAAGTTGAATAGCGAAATCAGCAAACATGGGGAAGATGCTGTTATAGATAAAGTAGCCTACACATGGTTCAACAGGCTTGTTGCTTTAAGATTTATGGATGCCAACGAATATCAACCTATAGGCATGTCGGTAGTATCACCCGGAACTATAGGAAATGTTAGTCCTGAAATACTTAGTGAAGCCCACAGAGGCAACATTTCACCTGAACTTAAAGTTGACAGGTCGGGGGTAATGAACATTTTAAATGGAACTCAACCAGCAAACAACCCTGACAACGTAGCGTATCGTGTACTGCTTGTTGCCGCCTGTAATCATTTAAGCAACCTCTTTCCATTTCTTTTTGAACGAATAGATGACTATACAGAACTCCTGCTTCCTGATGATCTTACGTCACCCTTCAGCATTGTAACCGATGTTTACGAAGGGATGAGTGACGAAGATTGCAAAGAAGTAGAGATAATTGGATGG
>CAZAFR010000007.1:0-14318 GCA_964484665.1 uncultured Proteiniphilum sp.
TCTTTATCACGTAAACGTGTGAATGGATATTTCTTATCTCTCAACTCTCTGTTCAGTGCATAGTTAACCTGTATTTCGCCATCAACAACTATATCAGGATAATTTTCGTGAAGTGTTTTAACTACCTGATGTACGCTGGCAGGGCTACCTACTGAGTCAGCTCCAAAATTGGAATATGAAACCATAGCAATTACAGGATCATGATTAAAGAATTTAACGGTTGCATCAGCAAGTCGTGCAATATCAATCAACGTCTCAGTATCAGGATGACGGTTGAAAAGAGTATCAGCAAGAAATAGCATACCCTTTTTGGTATTTACTATGTGCATTGCGCCAATATGGCCTAGCCCATCGCGTATACCAATTACCTCTTTTGCTATTTCAGTTGTGTCGGCATATTTACTGAAAACACCGGTTATCATGGCATCAGCTTCACCGGTTTCCACCATCATCATGCCAAAATAATTACGCTCGAACATTCTCTCTGCGGCTTCTTCAAAAGTCATACCCTGGCGTGCTCTTTTTTCAGAAAGAATCTTTGCATAACGCAATCTGCGTTCCTCCTCACGATCATTACGCAGATTTACTATCTCAATTCCATTAAGATTTATTTGGTTGTCCTTAGCAACATTAGCAATCTTTTCTTCATTTCCAAGTAAAATTGGATAACAGATACCCTCAGCGAAAGCTGCTTCAGCTGCTTTAAGCATATTCAAGTGGTTAGTTTCAGAAAATACAACACGTTTAGGATTCTGACGTGCCATTTCATATAACCGACGTACCATCTTGTTGTCAAGGCCCATAAGATCGCGTAGTTTATTATCATATGACTCCCAATCCTCAATCGGTTTACGAGCAACCCCCGATTTAATGGCAGCTTTTGCAACTGCAGGAGCTACCGATGTAAGCAGTCTGGGATCCAATGGTTTAGGGATAATGTACTCTCTGCCAAAACGAAGTTTTTTAATACTGTAAGCTGTATTAACTACATCAGGAACAGCCTTTTTTGTAAGTTCTGCCAACGCATATACTGTTGCAATTTTCATCTCCTCATTTATACACGTTGCCTGCACATCCAGAGCGCCACGAAAAATATAAGGAAATCCAAGTACATTGTTTATTTGATTGGGATGATCAGAGCGACCTGTTGCGAATATAATATCCTCTCTGGCACTCATCGCAAGCTCATAAGATATTTCGGGATTAGGATTAGCAAGTGCAAATACTATGGGATCTTTATTCATCGATTTCACCATTTCTGCAGTCAGTACATCCGCAACTGACAGTCCCAGAAACATATCAGCACCCTTAATAGCTTCTGCAAGCGTTGTGATGTTTCTATCTGTAGCAAAAGGCTTTTTTCGTTCGTTAAGGTCAGTTCTCGATTTATTTATAACCCCTTTTGAATCAACCATCACAATATTCTCAATCTTAGCACCCAATGCGATGTATAGTTTAGTGCAGGAATTAGCGGCAGCACCGGCACCATTTACTACTATTTTTATGTCCTCTATCTTTTTGCCATTAAGTTCCAAAGCGTTAAGTAGACCGCATGCTGATATAATAGCTGTTCCATGTTGATCATCATGCATGATGGGAATATCGAGTTCATTTTTCAGACGTTCCTCGATTTCAAAACACTCAGGTGCTTTAATGTCCTCGAGATTAATACCACCAAAAGTTGGAGAAATTGCTTTTACTATTTGTATAAATTTTTCAGGATCTTTCTCATTAACTTCAATGTCAAAAACGTCAATGCCTGCAAATATTTTAAATAGTAAGCCCTTGCCCTCCATTACAGGTTTTCCCGCCACTGCACCAATATCACCAAGTCCTAATACAGCTGTACCATTTGATATCACCGCAACTAAGTTACCCTTATCCGTGTAACTGTATGCAGCACTCGGATTCTTCTCTATTTCAAGACAAGGCTCGGCAACCCCGGGTGTATATGCAAGAGATAAATCATGTTGAGAATTATAAGGTTTAGTAGGTAATACCTCAATTTTTCCCGGACGCCCCTGAGAATGATAATTAAGGGCATCTTCACGCAACTTCTTATTTGTCATTTTGATTGTTTTTGTGCAGTAAAAATAATAATATGCACAAAATTATAAAAATAAAGCGATAGTTTATAATTTTTTCTTATTGATTATCTGATATTGTTCAGCTTCAATATGGAACTGAATTTGAGTTGCTTCTCCCTCGCAAACCTCAGTATGATGTACCTTAGTACTATCAGTTAATTGATTATCCTTAACAATAGTACCTCTTACTCTAACATATTTATCCACACAATTAGGGTCAAATTTGCCAAGAAAAGCACCTGACTCAGCACGTATTGTTTGTTCACTTTCTGCATCCTTAAGAAAAAGTTTCATTCCACCTTTTTCACATACGTGAGTACATAAACCTTCAACAATTACATGTTGGTCAATCATCGACTCTGCATTGAGAATAATATCACCTATCTCAGTTAAATTTTTGTTATTACCCGTGCACCCGACAATAAAAATTATGGGAACAATCAGGATTGAAAATAAAATAGAACCTTTGCTTTTCATAAGATTAAAATTATTTGTTTTAAAAGAGATCATAAGTAAAACGCTTGAATGCCTATTTTTTTATTAAAACGCTAGTTTCAAAGATAACCATTATTTTATGACCTAAGATATTTATTGTGTTATCTGTAATCAGTTTTTATAAAAAAATTATGTTTTAGGATATAAAACGCTAAGTCATACATTCAAATTGTAAAAACGTATAAAATACTTTACGTAAACTATGTTAAACTTAGAAAACTGTTTTGAGTTTTAGAGTTTTACCTATTACCTTTGTGCGTTTTATAAAACGTATTAAATGGAGATTAAAGACCGAATAATAAATAAAGCAAGAGATTTATTTTTCATGTATGGTATCAAAAGCGTGTCTATGGACGAACTTGCTTTTTCTCTTGGTATATCTAAAAGAACCATTTATGAGAATTTCAAAGATAAAGAAGATATTCTCAATTCTCTGTTGATCAAATTAAGAAATGAGCGTGACGAATCTTTCAAAGAACATCTTACTAATAAATACAATGTGGTGGAAGTATTTATTAAAGTGATAGAGGAACAGACACAAATGCCTGTTTGTAACGCTAAGTTTTTTCAGGACATTTACAAGTATTATCCCAGAATGGCAAAAATGATGCAAAAAGATATGGAAAAGAACAATATATTTTTGCAGGAGTTTCTCCAAAAAGGTATAAAACAAGGATATATACGTGAAGATCTGAATGTTGAAATAGCAGCATTTCTGGTAGAAGAGAGTACTCATACTTATATTCGTGCTTCATATATCGAAAAGCCACGTTTCTTATTTAATGAACTTTTCTATACAATGATGATTAATTTCGTTCGAGGTATATCAACTGGAAAAGGCATTAAAATTATTGACACTTACCTGGAGAAAAAAAAGGATAATTAGATTTAATTAATAAGTTGAAGGAACAATTTTAATTAGATGAATTATCACGCAATTAAAAAAATAAAAAAGAATTAAAACAGTAAGATGAAAAAACTAATTATGAATCCAAAAATATTTATCGTGCTTTTCGTGATGTTGCTTAGTTTTAATAGACTGTCCATTGCAAATGTACAGCAGACCGATAGTCTACAAATCGACTTAAACAGCGCATTGGATATAGCATTGAGTGAAAACCCCACTGTTAAGGTGGCTGATATGGAAATCACCAAGAAGCAGTATGCTAGAAAAACTGCATATGGTGCATTATTGCCTCAGATGGATATTATAGGATCATATCAGCGTGCCATAAAAAGACAAACAGTATATTTTGATGAGGGATTTGGTTTTGGGGGTGATATAGATCCATCTGATTATTCACCTGAAGAACTCACTGTTTTAAAAGTTTTGGATAAAATGATGACTCCTGATCCTGAAACTTCTGCAGATGGTATTCAAATGGGGCGTTTTAACGTTTGGTCTGCCGGACTTAATGTGAACTTACCTTTAGTGGTTCCCTCGTTATGGAAAAATATCCAAATGAGCGAAGTAGATATCATTCTTGCAATGGAACAGTCCCGAGCTTCACGAATAGATCTGATTAACCAGGTGAAAAAAGCATATTTTAGTCTTTTGTTAGCCCAAGATAGTCATGATGTGCTAAATATGACTTATAAAACTGATTCCATAAACCTCGAAAATATTCGCAACAGATTTAAACAGGGTGTTGTAGCTGAATATGATGTTATAACTGCTGAAGTCCGACTCAAGAGTTTGATACCCAGTATACTTCAGGCCGATAATATGAGAAAGATTGCAGAGATGCAATTGAATATGCTAATGGGTATTGATGGTGATATACCTCTTAAAGTAGATGGGTCACTCAACGAATATGAGGCAACAATATCAGATGTTATTATTCCGGTAGATACTTCATTAATGCAAAATAGTGATATAAAACAGTTTGATCTTCAGGCAAAACAGGCAAAGAATGCTTACGAGTTGCAAAAACTACAGTTTGCTCCATCGCTCGTAACTTCTTTCAACTGGACTTATATGAGTCAGAATAACGATTTTAAATTCAGTAATTATCGATGGGATCCTTACTCTATGTTGGGTTTAACTCTTCAAATCCCGTTATTCAATGGTGGACAGCGATATCATAATGTAAAACAATCCCAAATTCAACTTTATCAATTAAGCGAACAACGTAAAAACCTGGAAAGAGGATTAAGGATGTCTATTAAAAACAATTTCGATCTGATAAACAAAAATATTGAACAGGTTATTGCTACTCAGTCATCCGTTGAATTGGCACGCAAAGGATACGATATAACTATGAAAAGATACGAAACAGGGATGGGCACAATTGTAGATGTAAATGCTGCAGCACTTGCCGTTCTTAATGCGGAGCTTCAAAATAGGAATGCCATATACGACTACCTTGCTGCAAAAACGGATTTGGAAAAAGTGATTGGATATGAAATTGCACCTATAGATGTAGATTGATAGAAACAATTAACAGTGAACAAAAAAATTAAATAATAATATAATATGAAAATGTATAACTTACTGAGGTTTATTCCTTTAATTGCAGCAATGTTCTTCATTTCATGTGGAGGCACCAACCAGTCTGCATCTGATAACGAAGAATCTCAAAAGACAAGAGTTCATGTTGAAGAAGTGAAGTTGGTTTCAGTGGATCAGATCTCAACCTTCACTGCATCAGTTGAAGCAGATAAGATAAATAATATTGCACCCGCTATGGGTGGCCGTATAAGAGATATCAAAGTTGATGTTGGGGCAAACGTTAGAAAAGGTCAAACATTAGTAATAATGGATCAAGCAAATCTTACACAACAACAGACCCAAGTTGCAACTCTTAAAAGAGATTACGAACGATATAGGGAACTTTATGAAGTTGGTGGTATTTCTAAACAACAACTTGATCTGGCTAAAACTCAGCTTGATGTAGCCGAAACAGCCATGGGTAATCTGGGTGAAAACACTTCTCTACAAAGTCCGGTAAACGGTGTAGTAACAGCTCGCAATTACGATCCGGGTGATGTAGCCATGCAACTTCCAATACTCACTATAGAGAGTATCAATCCTGTAAAGGTGAAGATTAATGTGTCTGAATCATATTACAGTCAGGTTATAAAAGGAATGACCGTTGAAGTGCAGGCTGATGCTATTAGTAATGAGGTTTTTGAGGGGACTGTATCACTTATTTATCCCACACTGGATCCGGTTTCTCACACTTTTGTGGTAGAAGTAACAGTTTCAAACAGCGATCAGAGATTGCGTCCCGGAATGTTTGCTAGAGTGAAAATGAATTTTGGTTCTAATGAACGCCCTCTCTTAAGCGATATGGCAGTACTTAAGCAGGTTGGTTCAAATGACCGCTATGTTTTTGTTGAGAAAAATGGTATCGCGGTGTATACTTTAGTTAAACTTGGTGTTCGTATTGATGATAAATATGAGATTTTGTCAGGTTTAAATGAAGGAGACAGAGTGATAGTTCAGGGAAACACTAACCTAATCGACGGTACTCAAGTTGAAGTGGTTGATTAGAATTTAAATAGAATAATTATATGAAGATTTATGAAACTGCGGTAAAAAATCCCGTAGGAACATCATTAATATTTATTGGGGTGGTCTTAATTGGAATACTGTTCTACAGACAACTACCAATTGACCTATATCCGAATATTGATCTCAATATTGTATCGGTTATTACTACCTATTCAGGTGCCGGAGCACAGGATGTGGAAGCAAACGTTACACGACCACTCGAGGACGTACTTAACACTACTGAGAAGTTAAAAAAGATTACATCACAATCTAGAGACGGATTGTCGATGATAATGCTTGAATTTGATTTCGGAACTAACATGGATGCTGTGATGAATGATGTGAGAGATAAGGTATCACTTATATCCGGATTCCTTCCTAACGGTACAGAAGACCCCATGATCTTGAAATTTAGTTCAGATATGATTCCTGTGGTAGTGTTATCAGCTACAGCTGAAGAAAGCTCCGGTGCACTGTATAAAATTTTGGATGAACAAGTTGCTAATCCATTAAACCGTATTTCAGGTGTTGGGACGGTCTCCGTTGGGGGAGCTCCTAAAAGAGAGATACAGGTGAATGTTGTACCTTCAAAGCTTGAGGCATACAACATGTCACTCGAACAAATTGCTCAGGTTATATCCGCAGAAAACGTAAACGTGCCGGCAGGTAATTTTGACATAGGTTCTCAAACTTATATGTTACGTCTTGAAGGTGAGTTTAAAAATAGTAATGACCTTAATGATATTATAGTTGGGAACAGCATGGGACATCCAGTTTACTTAAAGGATGTTGCCATTGTGAGTGATACTCTTGAGTCGCGTGTACAAGAGAACTACACAAATGGTAGGCGTAGCGCAAGAATTATTGTTCAAAAGCAATCAGGCGCAAACACTGTTGCTATAGCTGATGCTGTTAAGGCAGAATTACCCGGATTGCAGAAAACTCTTCCGCCTGACATAAAGATAGAAACAGTAATGGACACATCAGAATATATTAAAACCTCAATTAACAGTCTGTTAGAGACAATCCTGATAGCGTTAATTATTGTGGGTATTGTAGTTCTGTTGTTCCTTGGCAGGTGGCGTGCAACCATTATTATTATGGTCACAATACCAATATCTCTTATTGGCTCATTTATTTATCTATATATAACGGGTAATACGATAAATATTATATCCCTTTCAGCGTTATCAATTACAATTGGTATGGTGGTTGATGATGCCATTGTGGTACTTGAGAATATCACTTCACATATCGAACGAGGCAGTAGACCCAAACAGGCAGCTGTATATGGCACCGAAGAAGTCTCACTTTCTGTAATTGCATCTACGCTCACAATTATTGCAGTATTCTTACCAATGACAATGGTTGGTGGTTTTGCAGGTGTGATGTTTAAACAGCTTGGTTGGATGGTGACAATAATTATTTCTCTTTCGTTGATTATTTCTCTTACTCTCACACCAATGATGAGTGCACACATGATGCGTTCAAAGGAAAAAACTAAAGTGAATAATTTCGACAGGTGGTATAATAAGAGGATACTTCCGATGCTTGATAAACTCGATACAGGTTATGGGAAACTCGTCAATTGGGTCTCTCGAAGAAGAAGAACTACAGTTTTTAGTGTGATTATAATATTTATTATCAGCGTTATCATTAGCGCAATTACTCTGAAAACAGGATTTATGCCGGAGTCTGATAATAATAATATAGCTTTAACGGTTGAGATGCCAACTGGTACACGTATGGAAGTTGCACGTGATGTTGGACACACTATAGCACAGAATCTGAGGGATAAGTATCCTGAGATTAAGATTATATCATTTTCGGTTGGAATGGCTGGTGAAGATGATACATTTGCAGCTATGCAAGATAATGCTTCTAATATTATGACATATATAATACGTCTTACTGAAGCAAAAAATAGGAGCAAAACCATTTATGATATTTCAGATGAAATTCGTCAAGATTTAGCAATTATGCCGGTGTTACACCGTTTTCAGGTTATACCGGGCGGTGGTAATATGGGAATGGCAGGAGGTAATAATGTATCTTTAGAGATTTATGGATATGATTTGACTGAAACAGACCAACTTGCTAAAGAAATGAGTAGTAAACTGGCTGGCGTGAATGGTTTGAGAGATATTGTTATTTCTCGAAAGGACTACCGAATGGAGTATCAGATTCAGTTTGATCGTGAAAAGCTGTCACTGAATGGATTAAATATGGCAACGGCTGCAACTGTTGTTCGTAACCGAATTAACGGTCTCGTTATGTCTCGTTTTCGTGAGGATGGTGAGGAGTATGATATCCGTGTACGTTTTGAAGAACAATATCGTCAATCTATAGAGGATATCGAAAATATTCTTATTTATAACCCAATGGGTGCCGGTGTTAGAGTGCGAGATCTGGGTTATGTTGTGGAGACATCTTCACTTCCACAGATTGAGAGACAAGATCGTGAACGTATAGTAACAGTCACCGGAACAATATACGGCAGAGCTTTAAGTGAGGTTGTGAATGATGTTAATGCTATTTTGTTAGAGACTAAAATCCCATCAGGTGTTCAAGTTGAAATTGGTGGTACATTGGAAGATCAACAAGAAGCATTCTCAGAACTTGCTCTATTATTACTTATAGTATCAATACTTGTTTATATTGTATTAGCATCTCAATTTGAGTCGTTAACTTATCCATTTATGATAATCCTTACCATTCCGTTTGCTTTTACAGGAGGACTTCTATTGCTGGCAGTAACGGGTGAACCTCTTGGTTTAATGGGCTATGTTGGGTTGATTATGCTGGTGGGTATGGTTGTTAAAAATGCCATTGTCCTCATCGACTATATCAACTTAAACCGTGAGAGAGGAATGTCGATTATTACATCCGTAGTCCATGGTGGACGTTCGAGATTGAGGCCGGTATTGATGACTACACTTACTACCATTCTGGGTATGGTTCCTCTGGCTATTGGCACAGGGCAAGGATCTGAAATGTGGCGAGCATTGGGTATAGCAATTATTGGCGGTATGACATTCTCAGCAGTTATAACGCTCATACTCATTCCGGCACTTTACTCAATGATGGCTGGTTATGGTGTGCGACGCAAACGTAAAAAACATCGCGAAGTCATTATAGAAAGAGTTAATTAAAAACTAATAAATTAAAAAAAGAGATTCATGAAAGCAGTAATGATTTTGTTAGACCAAGCTCACTACAATGAGATTGTTAATGATCTTAACTCACTAAATATACGTGGATTTACTTCATGGAAAGAGGTTTATGGTCGAGGCAGTAAAGATGGAATTCCTCATTATGGATCACACGCTTGGCCCTCTGTCAATAATGCTATCCTTACAATTGTAGAAGATGATAGAGTGACAATCTTATTGAAATATCTGAAAGAACTAGATGAAGAATCACCTAACCTCGGTCTGAAAGCTTTTGTTTGGAATATTGAAGATATGATGTGATTCAATTTTGATTATATATTTATAAATGTCTCAAAATTCAATTTGGAGTGGTCTTATTTTTTAATTTTGAACGAAACGAACTTTTAAATGTTTTAACTATTTAGTTAGTAATCAAAATTATAGAAATATCGGTGTGATACGAAGTATATTGGATACCGATCTTTATAAGTTTACTACAAGCTACACCTACTCTAAACTTTTTCCCCGGGCGTTTGGTGAGTTTGAGTTTGTGGATAGGAGTAATTGCGAATATCCTGAAAGGGTTTAAGTTTAACCCTTCGGAAGTAGATATCCGACTTGTAGATAAAAAGCTGCATATCAAACAACTGGATTACTTTATAAGGTTACTCAATTGCTTAAACAGTATGCAGGAGATAATTTATATGGCACGAGCAATGTTTATATGGCTTATAAGCATAACCTGAGCGTTTCGGGTACGCATCCGCACGAATGGATACAGTTTCACGGATCGATTTATGGATATAAGATGGCTAATTAAAATAATGTTACTTATAACTCTTTGCTGTACTCACTTTTGTTACCAGCACCATCGGTGGCGGTGAATGTAAAGATCAGGTTTTCTCCTTTAGGCATTCTCGAATTATCGAAATTATAAGTATAGACTGACGATTTTGAGTCGTGAGTAAACAGTATAAATTTGCCATTGATTTCACCCCTAAAAGAGGCAATTCCACTTTTATTATCTGTAATTCTGATTCGGATGCGTCGCTGGCTTGTCCAGTTTTCAGGAGATAATGGAGTGATTGTAGGTGGTTGAGTATCACTTGAGATTGCATAATTATTACCCAATTCTCTAATAGATGCAGAAACTCCTCCTTTAACATATTTGCCGCCAATCCAGTTATCAGAGCCGTTGTTGTTGACCTTGACAATACCGTAATTGTTTTTGTTGACAAGTGTGTCGGTGTTAAGTTTAATCCAGATATTGGCATTGTTGTGAAGAGGAACAGGTTTGTCGTGTAATTTATGAATATCAGAAAAGTAGTTATTGCTTTTTTGTTTGTCGTATTTGAAACATAAGTCGGTATACAAGTTGCCGGTTGGGATATAAATATTAAAGCCCATCTCGATATATGAATTATTCATATTCCATCCCATCCAGTTTTCACAATTAACAGTTTCTTTAAGAGGTTGGGGTTTTCCGTTAACCTTGAACTGATAACTTAGAGTGTTACCATAATGATCTTCAAGTTCATATAAAAGGGTATATTCTCTTTCTTCATTAATATCAATATATCCGTTGTTAAAAGATTTGTAGAATGGTAGTGTGTTGCCTGGTTCAATAAACGACTTTATGAAAAAAGAATTACGCTCTCTCCAGTCTTCAAAATCTATTAATGAGTTTATCATTCTTGTATCTGAAAAGGAAAAACGGCCTATCGTGCTGCTGAATACAGGGTCTCCGTCAACAAACAGCCTGATGTGCTTCACGGCGTAAATGTTATTTTGCCCATTCATCTTGTCGTATGCTTTTACTCCAATGCCAATGCGTCCCCAGGCATTGATGGTTCTACCTAATCCCATGGGGTTGCCATTGCTATCCTTACTTATATTGAGGCGTATTGGGCTGTCATTTTCATTAATAATACCTTTGCCTTTAATTGGATAAAAGGCAATTCCTCTTAAATCGGGTTTTTGAGTATCTGGAATTGCAGGTATATATTCAAGAGCATCAAGTGTTTCCTCGGTTTTGGAGTCGCGTATTTCAAAATGGAGATGTGGACCACCCGAGCTTCCTGTATTACCACTTAATGCTATTTGTTGTCCTCGCTTTACAGGAAATTCATTGATTTTTGGATATAGATTGACGTTAAAACTTTCTAGTTCATATTGTTTTTCTTTTACATAATCTGCGATCTCTTTTGAAAAACTATTGAGGTGGGCATAAACACTTGTATGACCTGTTGAAGGGTGGTTAAGATAAAGCGCTAATCCGTATCCTCCGGGCGAAACGCTTATTTTTGAAACATATCCATCTTCAATGGCATAAACAGGCTTGTTTACTGCCTGTTGAGTTTTAAAATCGGTGCCTGAATGGAAGTGATTATTTCTTAATTCACCAAAACCTCCGCTAAGAGCAGGAGGAATGGATAGTGGATAGGGGTAAGTCTGTGAATATAAGGTGGATGTGGATAGTAGAAATAATAAAATAGATATGTAACGTAAATTTTTAAGAGTCATTATTTGTGGTTTTGCTAATTAAAATTTTTACTCAGTATTATTTGAACTGACTTTTTTATTGTGTAATTAAAATGAAGAATATTTGTTTAAAAAACTTGTTTAAGTGAGAATTACTTTTTATTTAAAAAAACAGAATTTATAATATCCTTGGCGACTTCCTTTTTAGGTTTTAGTGCAAATGATTTTTTATTACCTTCACGAGAAATGATTGTAACCTTATTTGTATTCTTACCAAAGCCGGCGCCTTCATCTTCTAAAGTGTTAAGCACGATAAAATCGAGGTTTTTCTTATCCAATTTTTTCTTAGCATTATCTTCAGCGTTGTTGGTTTCTAGAGCAAACCCTACTAGAATTTGATTAGGATTTTTTATTTTTCCAAGGGAAGCGGCAATATCAGGATTGGGTGTAAGTTCAACTGTGAGGTTACCTTTTTCGTTTCGCTTAATTTTTTTATCTTCTTTATGTAATGGGCGATAATCGGCAACAGCAGCTGATAATATTGCAGCATCCATCTGTGGAAATAGATTCATGGAAGCTTCGTACATCTCTTCGGCAGATTCTATATTAATTGTTTGGATGTTTTTATGCGAAGCGAGGATGTTGACCGGACCAATAACTAATTTTACTTCAGCTCCTCGTGAAGCGCACTCTTCAGCCAATGCTATTCCCATTTTTCCTGTTGAAAAATTACCAATAAATCTCACAGGGTCGAGTCGTTCATATGTAGGACCTGCCGTTATCAGGATTTTTTTCCCTTTCAAGTCATCTTTTTGTAAGGTTGTATTTTTCGAATTGAAGTACTCTTCCAAGATTGCAACAATATTTTCAGGTTCTTCCATTCTTCCCTTGCCTTCAAGGTGACTTGCCAGTTCTCCTGAGACAGGATCAATAATATGTACACCGTCATCAATCAGCCTTTGAATATTTCGCTGAGTTGTAACATGTTTAAACATGTCAAGATCCATTGCAGGAGCAACAAAAACAGGGGCTTTCATAGAAAGATAGGTGGTTATAAGCATGTTGTCAGCTATACCATTGGCCATTTTTCCAAGAGTAGATGCAGTAGCAGGAGCAATAATCATTAGATCGGCCCACAACCCCAGGTCAACGTGACTGTGCCATGTGCCGTCATCTGATGCAAAGAATTCGCTTATTACCGGTTTCCCCGACAATGCAGATAATGTGACGGGGGTTATAAATTTTTTTCCGGCATTAGTGATAACAATTTGAACCTCTGCGCCCTTCTTTACAAGCAACCGGGTAAGTATTGCAGATTTATATGCTGCAATACTACCGGTTATGCCCAAAACTATATGTTTACCATTAAGTGACATGACTGCATATTTTAAGTATCACAAATATAGATTAAATATTTTGCTACAACAAACGGATTGCAGAGTAGTTAAATTCAAACAGGTTTTAGAGACTTGATGTTAAACATACCTAAAATATTAAAATCATTTGGTACTTTGCATTGCATAATACCTTGTTTAAAGTATATTTGCATCATAAAAAATGAAGTTTTAAATATATGAATATAGAGAATACACAAAGTCAAATGCGAAAGGGAGTTTTGGAGTACTGTATTCTTTCAATAATAAAAAGAGAAGAAGCATATCCCGGTGATATAATTGAAGAGATGAAAAATGCCGGTTTACAGCTTCTTGAGGGTACATTATATCCACTTCTTAATAGGTTGAAGAATGCCGAAATATTAAGTTATCATTGGGTTGAAAGTCCTTCGGGACCTCCTAGAAAATATTTTAGTCTCACCGAAAAAGGGAAAGTTTTTTATTCACTTCTTGAAACTACGTGGAATGAGTTGGCTGCAGGTGTTGAGACTTTAACACGTTTGACTCAGTTATCTGAAGATGTTACTCAGGAAGAACAAATAGGAGAGAGTGAATCTGATAATTATGGTGATAAATAGATCGGAATACTTGCAAAAAAATTTTATAATCGTATGAAAAAGGTAATTAATATTAATTTTCAGGGACAAGTTATTGCAATTGAAGAAACAGCTTACGAAATATTGAAACAATATATCGAAAGTCTTAAAAAATATTTTTCTCGTGAAGAGGGTGCTGACGAGATAGTAAATGACATTGAAAACCGTATTGCCGAGTTGTTCGGAAATAGATTGAAGTTAGGTATTAATTGTATTACTGATGAGGATGTTGAGACAATTATAAGCAGTATTGGAAGACCTGAGGACTTTGATGCAGATTACGACGAAAATATTGAATTTGAATCTAAATCTAAATCTAAAACAACACTCAATGATGCATCAAATAATACGAAGCAGGAATCAGAAAAAGGATCACGTTCACTGTTTAGAAACTCCAGTGATTCAATTATTGGTGGCGTTTGTAGTGGACTTGCACATTATTTTAGAACTGATCCGGCATGGATACGATTGATATTTGTGTTTTTCTTTGGTATCCTTTTTTGGGTTTATATAATTCTTTGGATAGTGCTTAAGTCAAAACCACTTGAGTCTAATGTTTCCAAGAGACTGTATAGAAATCCTAATGACAAATATATAGGTGGCGTTTGTGGCGGAAT
>CAZAFR010000007.1:14418-57691 GCA_964484665.1 uncultured Proteiniphilum sp.
ATAAAAACAATTAGGGATAAAGTAAATGATAATGTTGCAAGTTCTAAGAATAGAACGAACGCAGATAGTGCATCTCCTGAGAATAGTAGCAGAAACGATTTCATGCAAATGCCTCCTGAACCTCCAAGAAATTATACTCGTTATACAGAAACAGTAAAATCAGAGCGATCTGGTTGTTTGAACGCATTGTTGATCTTGTTGAAAATTGTGTTTTTTACCTTTGCAGGAATTTTCGCTCTAGCTTTATTGGCAGTTTTTGCCGGATTGTTTTTTGCTGGTACTCAGCTTATTCCTCTCAAATCACTTTTTATTGATCCTGGCTATGAAAGCAATCTGTTAACTGCTTCACTAATTGCACTTATAGCGGTGCCTATTATAGCAATTATTATATGGATTATTCGTCGTGTTATAAAGGCAAAATCTCGTCCTGTAATTGGCGTTATTTCTTCTGTATTGTGGTTTTCAGGTATTATAATGATTGGAATACTGGCGTCTGGAATTGTTGATAAATTCAGTGTAGAAGGTTCAAGTGAAGAAACTACGGTAACAGCTCCTTCTTCTACAGATAAATTGTATTTAGAAATGGATCCATACAGAAATGATTATGCAGAATTTAAATTTGGATTTGGTTATGGCTCTGAAATTGATAAACTGCCATATACTAATATAAATGAAGATTCTCTACTCTTTAATTCCATTAATTTGCAAATAAAACAAAGTTCTGACTCACTTTTTCATATAAGAAAAATTGCCGGGTCTTATGGACGTGATCTTCGTGAGACAAAAAAAAATACAGGAGAATTCCGTTATGATATCGTTCAAAAAGATTCTGTTATTTTACTACCGGAGTTTTTTACTGTTCCTATAAAACAGGGCTTTCGCAATCAAACCGTAACTATAGAAATATCAGTACCTGCAGGTAAATCCATTGAGGTGAGTGATGGTTTACGAAATTACAGGGATAAAGAGCCACCTGCAGTCGCAAGGAAAAGAATCAGAAGTTTTTCTAATTCATATACTCCGGTCGCTTTTTAACAGTATATTATACTTTTCATTATAACTTTCATTGTGAATAAGGGAAGCTGTCTGTTGAAGATGGCTTTCTTTTTTTTGATAGCACACGCGTAAATAAAATTCTGAAAATATTGGTTACAGTTTGAAAAACCTGTATCTTTGCATCCTCAAATTAGAATAATATTTCAAAAACGTTCTTTTTTATTGCAAATTAAATGCCCGGATGGCGGAATTGGTAGACGCGCTAGTTTCAGGGACTAGTGTTGGCAACGACGTGCAGGTTCGACCCCTGTTCCGGGCACCTTATAAGCGCAGGTGGTGAAATTGGTATACACGCTACTTTGAGGGGGTAGTGCCGGCAACGGCGTGTGAGTTCGACTCTCATCCTGCGCACATAGAAAAAATACATATAGAAGTGTCCTGTTCTCAGTGACTCTCCAATTCAGTTTTCAAACAGTACTAAAACAGTACATAAAACAGTATATAAAAATTGAGCTGTATGGAAACAAAATCTATAACGTCTAAACCTAAATAGGTAGGCAGAGGATCTCTCCCTTACGTGATAAGTCTTACTACTATGAGAAAAAGTAATACCAAAACTAAGTAAACCTTTTCAAATCTTTTTTCCCATCTTTATAATTCATATCTTCAGTAAATTAATTTGCAACATATCATGTTAAACATATTTAAAAAATACTATATGTTTTTTTATTTTCTTAGGTGGTTTGTTTTTTCAAATAAATTCTCTAAATTTGTAATATTACTATAATGCATGATAAAATATATGTATTTTATTATTTCGACTAAATGAAAATAAAAACATTACACACAATTTTTGCAACTACATCAAAGGACTTATTTTACTATTATTATATCATATATAGTAGCTCCTGAGCTTTTATAATCACTTTAATAAAAAATATGTCTTACTCAGAATTATTTTATTTTTTTTGATAGGGCTAAAAATATTTTAATAAAAATTCTTTTAAACTGAAGATATTCAGCCGGTTTTATTCACAAAATATTACATTTGGATTAATAAAAATATTAATAAAATATCCGTTTTATTTAAAAATAATAGCTGTTACTTGTTGTTATTTATAAATTAGTATTAGTGCTTAAGTTTAATTTAAAATTTTAGTTAATGAGAAAATTTAACGTTTTAATTGTGATTTTTGTTCTCTATTCACTTCTATTATGTTTTCCAGCTAAAGGAGCTGAAGAGAAGAGAACAGGTTTTAGTATGGTCAAATCAGAAACAACTCAACAACAACTGCAAAAAAGAGTGTATGGTACCATTACAGATCAGGAAGGGGAAACATTGCCGTATGTTACTGTTATTGTTAAAGGGACTAACATTGGTACAACTACTGATGAAAATGGTATTTACGAGATTAATGTAAATGGAGATGTTACCTTGATATTTAGTTATATGGGTTTCAGAGACTACGAAACATCAACTGAAGGAAAGACAAAAATAGATGTCGTATTGTTAGAGAGTAACGTGGCGTTAGAGGAGATTGTAGTAACTGGTTATAATACTGTTGAAAGGAGGCACTTGGCTTCTTCAATTGAATCAGTCGATTTGGATAAGATTGTAACTCGCCCGATAGTGAAACTTGAGCAGGCTTTCGCAGGTACTATTCCCGGCGTAACTATGTTACAAGGTAGTAATCTACCTGGATCTGTACCTGGAAGTATTTCTATTAGGGGTATAGGTACACTTCAAAATGCTCAGCCATTAGTAATTGTTGATGGAATGGAACAACCTTTAACAGATGTGGACCCTAATCAAATTAAGAGTATTAATATTCTGAAAGATGCTGCTGCTGCTTCTATGTATGGATCTAGAGGTGCAAATGGCGTAATTGTTATTGAAACTAATAGAGGATCAACAGGTCAGTTCAGGGTTAATGTGAATTCTTGGATGGCTGTTCATCAACCACTTAATCTTCCGGATTTTGTTAATTCTGCAGATTTTATGAGGCTAAGAAATGAAACTCATACTTTGCAAAAACAGCCTCTTTTATATACTCAAGAAGATATTCAAAAGGCTGAGCAAGGTTTAACGCCAAATACAGACTGGCTAAAAGAGATAATGGAAAGGACTGCTACTTCATATAATACTTCTGCAAGTATTTCCGGTGGTGGGGGAGTTGGCACATTTAACCTTATGTTAAACTATATTGAAGAAAATGGACTTAACAATACTGAGGGTTCTGATAAGTTCAGTGCTCGTTTTAATACAAATATAAATATTGCAGATAAGTTTATTCTATTAGCTGATTTCTATGCACATAGATTAAAAGTTGATAGATTGCGCAGAAATAATGATGGTCATGGTTTATATCAAATTGCCTGGAGAATGAATCCAACTCAAGGTGTGTTTTATGAAGATACTGATATACCAGAACATTATATGCTTCATAATGACATGAATCCTGTTGCTTTTATTGATAAAGGGGGTACCTGGAACTATATGTATGATAAGAGTACTATAAACTTACGCCCTCGTTATTATATAACAGACTACCTAAATTTAGAAGGTAATGTTTCTTATATGATAGATAAATCTGCTAGTAAATGGAGAAGACTTACTTATAAGTTTTTTGATGGAGATGGTAAGCCAGTCACAACATGGGGAAATGATATCGGTTCAGAACAGAATGTTAGCCAGAGCCAATTGACAGGTAGAGTTTTATTGAACTTTGAGAAGAATTTAAGAGCAGAAAAAGATAAATTGTATGCCGTAGTTGGTACAGAAGCTATGTCTTATATTTTCACTGATTATCGTGAAATAACGAAGTCGTCGTTTTTTACTAAAGTTAATTATTCTCTTAATGATAAATATTTACTTGAGACAACATTAAGAACTGATGGTAGCAGCAAATTTGCGCCGGGACGTCAGTGGGGATTTTTTCCTTCTGCTTCAATTGGCTGGAATGCGCATAACGAATTTTTCATGAGATCATTAAAAGAGTCAGGAACTATTTCTAACTTAAAATTTAGAGCATCATGGGGAAGAATTGGAAATGAGAATGTAGATCCATATCTGTGGCAGGAAGTGGTAAATACATGGGGTTGGACAATGCGTGTGCCTAATCCTGAGTTTACGTGGGAAAAACAGAATCAATGGAATCTTGGGCTTGATTTGGGTATGTTGAATAATCGATTAAGCATTACAACAGATGTTTACAAAAAACATTCTTTTGACTTGATTTATTCAGATTTTCCTGTTCCCCCATTAACAGGTTCACATTATTTGACATCTTCCGTAAATATCGGTGAAGTTGAAAATAAAGGATGGGAAATTTCAGCAAAATGGGCAGATAAAATAAATGATTTTTCATATAGTATAGGTGGCATGTTGTTCGATAATAAGAATCAGGTGTTAAAAGCAGGATATAACGCTACTGATACTTTGATCTTTAAGGGTACTAATGATGAGATTTGGTATAGAGGTATTTCCATAAATAATTATTATGGTTATGAGACCGATGGTTATTTTCAAAATCAAGATGAAATTGATGCTACTGAAGCAGTATTTCCCAATACAATTCCCGGAGACATTAAATATGTAGATCAAAACGGAGATGGAATATTAAATGATGAGGATAGGGTATTTCTAGGTGATACTGCTCCACATTATAATTATTCTATTAGTTTTGATATGCAATATAAAAACTGGGATTTTAGTATGCTTGGACAAGGTGTAGGAAAAAGAGTTGGTAGGCTTGGAGGTCAGGAAGGTTATCCTGTCTTTGTAGACGGGGGAAGTAATAACTTAGGAGCTCCTCGTCAATATTACGCAGACAACCGTTGGACTCCTGAAACTCCAAATAGTCGTTTTCCACGTGTATGGACAGGTTCAAGTACTAATACTTATCTAAGTGATGTTTGGCTAAGTGATGCATCTTTTTTTCGTGTAAAATCTTTACAATTAGGTTATTCAATACCAAAAGTTAATAATAGTATCAGAAATCTTCGAATTTACTTCAATGCACAGGATTTTTTGACATTTACTAATTGGGAAGGATTAGAGCCCGAACGTGATGGTGGTAACGGAGCATATCCTAGAACTGCTACATATAGTATCGGCTTCCAGGTTACATTATTCTAATTTAATTAAACTATAAAAAAGATGAAAAAATTTATATATTTATTTTTGATATTATTCATTGTAAATGGATGTAGCGATTTTCTAGATAAGAAAGATCCTACAGCAACATCATTCGTTGAGTTTTTTAATGATGAAGAAGATTTACGAAGAGTTGTGTATAGTAGTTATTTGGATGTTTTTACTAATCCTACCACAAGACAAATTATCTTTTATATGGATGAGGGTAAATCGGATAACGCATACAGTAGATTAGAAGGAGATAGACATCAGAATATTGCAAATGGTAACTTCAATAGTAATACATCGGATTTTTTGTATTATTATGAATTATACATGAAACATCTTGGACGTCTTAATACGTTTATTGCCAATACAGATGTACCTTATGTTGAGGATGAAAGTGTACGTGAAAAATATAAGGGGATATTAGAAGCTTTGCGAGTATGGCATTACTTCAGACTTACAACGCGATGGGGAAATGTACCTTTTGTATTGGAACCTGCTGACCTTGAAACTGCACGTCAACCGGCTACTCCTAAGGAAGAAATATTAAATACACTTTTCCCACTAGCTGAGGAAATTGCTGCTAAATTGCCTCCTGACGAATATACTTCTGATAAGTATATGTTCAATAGATATTCATTCAAAGCACTTACTATGCGGTATGCTTTATATAACGGCAGATATGAACTTGCTGCAAAGTTAGCAAAAGAAATTATTGATAGCCAAAAGTATTCTTTATATCCAGTTTATGAGGATTTGTTTAACTATAAAGGAGCTAAAACTAATAATGAATTTATTATGTGGTTTGATATGCCTAGTCATGACAACAGTGCTACACAATCATTCCAGCATTTAGGGCCACATTATAGAACAGGGTCTGGACAATCATATCTCGTTCCTACAAAAGCATTGGTAGATGCATATTGGACTGCTCAGGGAAGAGCTATTGATAAATGTCCTTTACATACTAAGGAAGAATATGAACTTAATCCTTCTTTAAACAGAGATCCTAGATATACAGTTTCGATAATGGGACATGGTGATACATTTTATGGTGAGGAAATTGATATTTATAATGAAAATTCGCCTAT
The DNA here is from genome assembly GCA_964484665.1 of uncultured Proteiniphilum sp. GTDB lineage: Bacteria > Bacteroidota > Bacteroidia > Bacteroidales > Dysgonomonadaceae > Proteiniphilum. Next base: position 20,647 of record CAZAFR010000007.1, read on the forward strand.
GTTTTATCAAAATCTTAGGGCTAGTAGAACTGGTTATTGGTTTAGAAAATTCGTAGATGAAACAGATGCTTTCAAAACAGGTGGCAACATGGATTTCCCTTTATTGCGTTATGCAGAAGTGTTGTTAACATATGCTGAAGCAAAGATAATGTTGAATCAAGTTGATGATTTAACTAAGAAATGTATTAATGATATAAGAAGTAGAGCCGGTCTAGATATGACTTTTGCAGATGTCACTCTTCCAGAATATTCTTCATACACTCAGCAACAATGGCTTGAGTTAATTCAAAATGAACGAAGGCTAGAGTTTGCGGCTGAAGGTCTGAGATATGATGACATTATCAGATGGAAAATTGCCGAGGACGTATTAAATGCACCTGCAGAAGGTCATACAAGAATGGTTGATGGAAAAAAAGAGACTCTAAAAATTGAAGATCGTTCGTTTAAATCTAATAATTATTTATGGCCTTTCCATGAGAATAGCTTAAAAGTTGAGCCGGGACTTGTTCAAAATCCAGGATACTAAGTAATAGAAAAAAAAGAATAGGATGTGGCTACCTTCATCTTATTCTTTTTTTTATATCTTTAACTTTGTAAAATATCATACACAATAAAATTCAATAATTTATAAATAAATATCTTATGAGCAAAAACACAACTAGAAGGAGTTTTATCAAAAACATGGCATTAGGTTCTGCTACTTTATATTCATCAAAGATTATTGCATCTTCCGGAACTTTTGTCAATTCTTTACATTCCTCAATTAACACCAATTCTTTAATACAGATAGCTTTGATAGGAAAAGGTGGAATGGGGACTTCAGATACCAGAACAGCCTTATCCGTAGATGGAGTAAAATTAGTGGCTGTTTGTGATTTATATGATAAGCGTTTGGAAGAGGCTAAATCTCAATGGGGTAATGATTTGTTTTTTACTAAGGATTATCGTGAAATTTTAGCTTTGAAAGATGTTGATGTAGTTATTATTGCTACTCCGGATCATTGGCATCAGCCTATAGCTATTGAGGCTATGAATGCCGGTAAACATATTTATTGTGAAAAACCAGTTATTCATAAATTGAATGAAGGCAAAAAATTGATTGAGTCACAGCAAAAGAATAATACCTATTTTCAAATAGGAAGCCAGGGTATGGCTTCAATTGGTAATATGGTGGCAAAGATTCTTGTTAATAATGGAGTCATCGGAAAAGTGAATTTTATAGATGGGCAATTTACGGCTGCTCCAAGTGCACTTGTTCCATACAAAGCACCTGAAGAAGCTAATCCGCAAACAATTTGGTGGGAGCGTTTCCTTGGAAATGCTCCAGAGATACCTTTTGATGCTCAGCGATTTCTTGCTTGGCGCAACTGGAAAGATTACGGTACTACAATTGCCGGAGATTTATTCGTGCATGTTATTTCAAGTGTTCATTATATCATGGATTCAATTGGGCCAAATAAGATTTATACAACAGGTGGTATTCATCACTATACTGATGGTTCTAGGGATACACCTGACATTATGCTAGGGTATTTTGATTATCCCGACAGAAAAGGTTTGGGAGCATTTACACTTTCCTTAGGAGCCAATTATGTAGATGGGATATCAAAAAAATGGGGAAGTACAAATTTCAGAATTAATGGATCACTTGGTTCGCTTGAGGTTGGATGGAATGAAGTAAGGCTTCAGACAACGTATGATCTAGACGAAAAGATAGCAGACATTCAGGAAGAAGTGGGTAATGAACTTCAAAAAGTTCGAAAAATATCGCCACGAGAATATATATATCAGGTAGTTGAAGGACACAAAGGTGGACATTATCGTCACTTCCAAAATTTTTTCAACGGCATAAGAAATAATCAACCTTTGACTGCTGACGTGCTTTTTGGAGTGAGATCCAGTGCACCGGCTTTATTAAGTTATGAGAGTTGTGTTCGCAACCAGGCTCTTCACTGGAATGCAGAGGATATGGTATTGAAATAAATTTATCCACATTATATTTAAAAAACTAATTCATTATATGAAACAATATTTAATAACTATGCTGCTTGTAGTTTTCGCAAGCTGTTCCTCTATGGGCATTAATGTAAATAAAGGACAATTTAAATTATCATCAGAAGAAAAAAAAGAAGGCTATGAGATACTTTTTGATGGTAAAGATTTGTCTAAATGGACAAGTAATACCAATGAATACATTGTTAAAGATGAATGTATTATAATGCAACCAAATGAAGGGTATGGTAATTTATATACTAAAAAAGAATATGATAACTTTATCCTTAGATTTGAATTTTTACTTACACCGGAAGCTAACAACGGACTAGGTTTAAGGCATAAATTGATAACTGCTAAAAGTGGTTATGACGGAATGGAATTACAGATACTGGATAATGATGCACTGATTTATGAGAATTTAGAGCAGTATCAATATCATGGATCGTTATATGGATGGGTTCCGGCAAAAAGAGGCTATTTAAAACCTGTCGGTGAATGGAACTATCAGGAAGTAATTGCAGATGGAAGTAAAATAAAGATTAATTTGAATGGAACTACTATTCTTGATACAGATATTAATGAAGTACTTAAGGATGTGCCTGAGAACAAAATTCCAAAAACTTTATTATATAAGAAAGGACATATAGCATTCTTGGGACATAATTCGGTAGTAAAATTCAGAAATATAAGAGTTAGAGAACTTGATTAAATGTGTATCATAAATGAGTCCGATATAATGAGGTGTCAAATATTTGGAGAATCTCATATGTGTTCTTTTTATTAGATTAATATGAAACAAAGCAAAAACAATTAACTTCGCATTAGAGAATAAAATTATATCAATTTGAATGAAAATATTAACCTCTACACAAATTCGGGACGTAGATGCTGAAACGATTAAACGAGAAGCTATATCTTCGCTTGAGTTAATGAAACGGGCTTCAACGGCCTTTTATAACTGGCTTATTGAAAAATATTCAAATAAAAATACATCTGTATTGATCTTTTCCGGTGTGGGGAATAACGGTGGCGACGGACTTGTAATAGCGCGTTTACTTCACAAATCAGGTTACAAAGTAAAGGTATGTGTGGTTGAATATAACGACTATTATAGTGACGATTGTGCCTACAATATCCGTCGTGCTAAAGCAGAAAATATTGATTTTAGTAAAGTCACAAATGAACGTCAGATACCGGATATCAGTAAATATGATGTGGTTTTAGATGGAATATTTGGAACGGGTCTTTCGAGAGAAATCAGTGGCATTGCTGAACTGGTTATTAGAAGAATGAACGAGAGTGGCGTTGCAATTTTTAGTATTGATGTTCCAAGTGGTCTTTTTCTTGAAAGAAAAACAACATTTGCAGTTAAAGCTACTGAAACCGTTACATTTCAAATTCCAAAGCTTGCTCTGTTTCTTCCGGAAAATAATAAATATACAGGTAATGTTACAATTATTGATATTGGATTGAATGAACAGGTTATTTCCGAAACTAAAAGTAACATTTACTTTACAGAAAAACAGGATATTAGAAGTTTACTGAAACCTCTTTCAAAATTTTCCCATAAAGGAACTCAAGGCCATACTCTGATTATTGGTGGAAGTATAGGTAAAAGTGGCTCTGTTTGTCTTTCATCGCGAGCTGCATTGAAAACAGGATGTGGATTAGTAACAGCATATGTTCCTAAATGTGCTGTTCAGGTTATCCAGATAAATTTTCCTGAAGCAATGGCTATTGAGGATAAGGGTGAGAATTATATTACCTCTATTAATTTTGATATGAAACCCGATGCAATTGGTTTAGGAATTGGAATGGGGCAAAATAGCAAAACTCAAATGGCACTGCACGATTTTTTGGAGAAGAACAATTTGCCACTAGTTATTGATGCAGATGGATTAAACATACTTGCAGATAATCCTGAATGGTTGAAATTACTTCAGCCAAAAACTATATTAACACCACATCCGGGTGAGCTTTTGAGATTAGTAGGAGAGTGGAGTGACGATTATGATAAAATACAAAAGACCCAGTTATTTGCACAGAAGTTTAATTTGATTATTGTTGTTAAAGGTGCTTATTCGTTAATTATTGATTCAGAAAATATTTATGTTAATAATACAGGTACTCCTGCTCTGGCAACGGCTGGGAGTGGTGATGTTTTAACGGGAATGATAACAAGTTTGCTTGCACAGGGATACGATCCACTTGATGCTGCTAGAATTGGTGTATATTTACATGGTATGACATCTGATCTTACAATACAAAATATACATCCGCGATCATTTATAGCTTCCGATATTATAGGAAATATTGGGAATGCATATAAAAGCTTAGAAAAAAGCATGTGAAACGTTTGTAATTAACAATTAAATTATCTAATTTTGCACCTCATTTTGCCAATAGGCCAAAAAAGAAGTCGCATTAATGTGGCTCGCCTCAGGCACGTAACGTAAAGTTATTTTATATATGTACGTAATAGTAGATATTCAAGGTCAACAATTTAAAGTTGAACAAGATCAGAAATTATTTGTTCACAGAATCAATGCCGATAAGGGTAGCGAGGTAGAGTTCGAAAAAGTGATGCTAATTGATAATGATGGAGAAATCACTGTTGGAACTCCTGTGGTGGACGGAGCAAAAGTTGTACTAGAAGTTCTTTCTCATGTAAAAGGTGACAAAGTATTCGTTTTTAAAAAGAAAAGAAGAAAAGGTTATAGAAAACTAAACGGACATCGCCAACAGTTTTCAGAAGTGAGAGTAAAAGAAATAATAGCTTAATCAGTTAAAATCAGAAGAAAATGGCACATAAAAAAGGAGTCGGTAGCTCAAAGAATGGTCGCGAATCGGAAAGTAAACGATTGGGCGTTAAATTATTTGGTGGTGAAGTAGCAAAAGCAGGAAATATTCTTGTTCGTCAGCGTGGAACTTCTCATCACCCCGGTGACAATGTAGGTATGGGGAAAGATCACACACTGTTTGCTTTAATCGACGGGGTTGTGATATTCCGGAAGAAAAGGAACAATCGTTCGTACGTATCTGTTCAGCCTATGGAAAAGACAGAAGCTTAAGAGTTTCTGTTCTTATACAGTTAAATGTGGCTTGAACCATAATATAATATTTTTTAGTTAATAATCAAAAAGGGTGATTTCTTTATATGATATCACCCTTTTTCGATTTTAACTTAACGCTATTGAGTTGAAGTTCATGCAGAAACAGGAATTTAAGTTACTTATGCCTTTCAGATAATACCTCTTCGATATCTTCTAATCTCAGACTTTTTGTCTTTAGTAATATTAGAAAATGATACAGCAGGTCGGCAGCTTCATTTTTAAACAGATCGATATTGTTATCCTTAGACTCAATAACCAATTCTACAGCTTCTTCCCCAACTTTCTGAGCTACTTTATTAACCCCCTTACTGAAAAGTTGTGATGTGTATGAACCTTCTGATTTATCAGATATTCGCTGTTCAATAACTTTCTCAAGTTCATATAAAAACCCTTTTGAAGTTGCAAATTCACCATCAAAACATGACTTCTTGCCGGTGTGACAAGTAGGTCCTAGTGGTAAAGCCTTAATCAGTAGTGTGTCATTATCACAATCAACCAGTATTTCATCAACAATCAAATAATTACCAGATGTTTCACCTTTTGTCCATAATCTGTTTTTACTTCTGCTGAAGAATGTAACCTTTCCTTCTTTATTCGTCTTCTCAAACGCCTCTTTATTCATGTAACCCAACATAAGTACCTGCAAGGTATTGGTGTGTTGCACTATTACAGGCACTAAACCATCATTCTTTTTAAAATCTATTATCATTATATTTCTATATTTTGTTTTTTTAAATATTGTTTTAATTCAGGAATATGAATCTCTCCAAAATGGAAGACCGATGCACCGAGTGCAGCGCTTGCTTTTGTTTGTTTAAAAACATCAGCAAAATGTTTCATTGTTCCTGCGCCTCCGGAAGCAATTACCGGGATATTAACAGCTTCACTAACAGCACCGGTGATTTCAATATCAAAACCATTTTTTGTACCGTCATTATCCATTGAAGTTAGTAATATTTGACCTGCACCTAATCTTTCGCCCTCTCGAGCCCAATCGATTGTTGACAAAGAGGTGGGAGTTCTGCCGCCATGAACATATACAATCCATTCTCCATTTTTTTCCTTTTTTGTGTCTATGGCGAGAACTACGCAGTGACTTCCAAACTGATCGGCAATTTCCGTTATAAGTTCAGGTCTCTCCACTGCAGAACTGCTGATGCTCACTTTATCAGCACCCGCTTTTAATATTTCACGAGCATCGTCTACAGATCTTATGCCGCCACCAACAGTAAAAGGTATATTAATTTCATTCGCTACTCTTTTAACGAGCTCTGTGAGTGTTTTTCTTTTTTCAATGGTTGCTGTTATATCAAGAAAAACTAACTCATCGGCACCTTCAGTTACGTATCTTTTGGCGAGTTCAACAGCATCACCTGCATCACGGAGTCCAACAAAATTTACTCCTTTTACAGTTCGGCCATTTTTTATATCGAGACAGGATATAATTCTCTTTTTTTGCATTTCATATATTATTTAGTTTATAATTTTTTGTTTTGTGCTTTCTGCAGTGTTAATTATTTTGATTTATATTAAAACTGCTGAGTTCTTTAAGACTAATGTAGCCTTCATAGATAGCTTTACCAATTATGGCACCTTCACAACCTATTTGCCGAAGTAAATGTAAATCGGCGATAGTGGTTACACCCCCGCTAGCAATTAATGAAATTGAGGTCTTGGAGAGTATCTCATGATATAGCTCAGTTGAAGGACCTTGAAGCATGCCATCTTTTGAAATATCTGTACATACAACCATTTTAATACCCTTCTTCTCGTGCTCGTATATAAAGTCTACAACATCAACATGTGATTCTTTTTGCCATCCATGAGTAGCAATTTTCCGGTTGTTACTGTCAGCTCCAAGGATAATTTTTTCCGGTCCATATTCCGAAAGCCATTTGTTGAAAAGTTCTGGATTCTGTATGGCTATACTGCCTCCGGTTACTTTTTCAGCACCATTTTCAAAGGCTATTTGTATATCCTTATCTGATTTAATTCCACCTCCAAAATCTATATGTAGAGAAGTATTTGTAGCTATTTTATTTAAAACCATATGATTCACGATATTATTTGATTTGGCACCATCAAGATCTACCAGATGAAGATATTTAATGCCGTTAGCTTCAAATTCTTTTGCAACCTCAAGAGGATTTTCGTTATAAGTTTTTTGTGTGTTGTAATTACCTTTAGTTAATCTGACACACTTTCCATCGATAATATCAATAGCTGGAATAATTCTCATAAAAACATTTGTAATGTAAATTTATTGTAGATGCGAGATTTATAATGTTCCCTTAGTGCTCGGTATTCCAATGCCTTCTCCCTTACGCACTGCCATTCTAATGGCTCTGGCAAATGCCTTGAAAATAGCTTCAATTTTATGATGCTCATTTTCGCCCTCTGCTTTAATATTTAGATTGCATTTTGCATTATCGCTGAATGATTTAAAAAAATGCATAAACATTTCAGTAGGGACATCACCAATAAATTCACGGTTGAAATCAGCTTCCCATACCAGCCAGGGACGTCCGCCAAAATCAATAGCAACCTGAGCTAAACAATCGTCCATAGGTAGCATAAAACCATATCTTTCAATGCCTTTCTTTTTACCCAGTGCTTGTACAAAAGCATCACCTAATGCAATTCCTACATCTTCTATCGTATGATGCTCATCTACATTCAAATCTCCTTTTACAATAATAGTAAGATCCACATTAGCATGCCGTGCAATCTGTTCAAGCATATGATCAAAAAAACCAAGTCCTGTAGAAATTACACTTTTTCCTTTTCCGTCAATATTAATCTTTACGGTAATTTCAGTTTCTGAAGTCTTACGGTAAATTCTCCCCTCTCTTGGTTGAGATTTTAGGAAACGGTATATTTCTTCCCAATGCGTAGTAGAGATAGTAGCATCTGAATCAAAAGCATTACTCAATAGGATTGATTTACATTTCATGTTTTTAGCAAGTTGAACATCAGTTAATCTATCTCCAATCACATAAGAGTTTTCAAGGTCATAATCACCTTTAAGATAATGGGTGAGCATAGCAGTACCTGGCTTTCTTGTAGGTAGATTATCATGTGGAAAAGACCTGTCAATGAGAATATCACTAAATACTATACCCTCATTTTCAAATGCTTGTAATATCTTATTCTGTGTAGGCCAGAATGTTTCTTCGGGAAATGATGAAGTTCCTAAACCATCTTGATTACTAACCATAACAAGTTCATAATCTAGTTCACTAGCTATCCGTGATAGATATTGAAATACTCCCGGATAAAATTCTAATTTCTCCAGACTATCTATTTGTTCATCCTCAGGCTCAATAATGAGCGTACCGTCACGGTCAATAAAAAGTACTTTCTTCATTTTAAGTCATCTATGAATTAATCAATCTTCTTTATAATTTTTAAGTGCATCAAGCAGAGAATCATTTTCTTTTGGAGTGCCAACAGTAATGCGAATACAATCTGCAACTACAGAATTTCTGTTTCTAACAATAAGATCTTTAGATATTAGATAGTTGTATAATTTGTTAGCGTCTTTAACTTTTACCAAAATAAAATTAGCATCAGTAGGATATACATGATGGATTACAGAAAGTAATTTAAACTCCTTAAGAAGACGGGTCCGTTGCTCTAATATTACTTTGAGGCGTTCTTGATACTTAACCGGTTTTGATAAAGTCTTTAATGCTTCTTCCTGATTGAATTTGCTAACGTTGTATGGTGATTTTGTTTTATCCATCAACTTAATTATTTCTGAACCGGCATAAGCAATCCCAACACGTGCACTTGCCAAAGCCCATGCTTTGCTGAATGTTTGCATTATGATAAGATTGGGAAATTCAGATAATCTGTTTACAAAACTTCTATTGTCGCTAAAATCTATATATGCCTCATCCAATATAATTATTCCATTAAATTCATTTAATAACCTATCAATATTTTTTAGACTATTCCCTGTTGGATTGTTAGGGGAGCATACAAAAAGGCATTTTGCATCATGCGAGAGAATCTCATCAATATTTAATTCAAAATCTTGATTTAGCGGTACTCTTATAATATTTACATTATTAATGTTAGCAGATACCTCATACATACCATAAGTTGGGGGACAAATGATTACATTGTCTTTCTGCGGTTCACAAAAAATGCGATAAATTAGATCAATAACCTCGTCGCTACCATTTCCTATAAAAATGTTTTCAACCGAAACAGATTTAGTTTCTGACAGAGCTTCTTTTAATTTGCGCTGATGAGGATCAGGATATCTATTATTCTTACCAAATGGATTCTCGTTAGCATCAAGAAAAATACCCTCTTCACTCCAGAACTCATCACGTGCACTGGAGTAAGGTTTTAATGCCCAAATATTGGGACGTACCATTGATTGCAAGTTAAACTTCTTCATTTAGCTCTTCTTTATTTTGTAAACGTATATCGGCAACTACACCCTGACGTAAGGTCATAGCATTCTTATGAGCATAGAGTTGTTCAGCTTCTGCCATGATTTCTACTGCATTACCTATACTTATGATTCCCTTCTCACTGATATGCTGGAAGGTTATTTTTTTTATAAAACTATCAAGTGATACACCACTAAATGATTTAGCAAATCCATTTGTTGGAAGTGTATGGTTTGTTCCACTTGCGTAATCTCCGGCACTTTCACAACTCCAGTTTCCGAGAAATACAGAGCCGGCATTTATAACATCTCTACTCAATAGAGTCGGGTTTTCAACAGCCAGAATCAAATGTTCGGGAGCATACATATTACTAAATGCCATACATTCGTCAATATCTTCAAAAAGAATAGCTTTACTGTTTTTAAGTGTCTCTGCAGCAATTTCCTGTCTAGGGAGTGCCTCAAGCTGCTTGTCAATTTCCTTGTTTACATCCTTAATGATTTTTTTATCGCATGATAAAAGCATTACCTGACTATCCGATCCATGTTCCGCCTGAGAGAGTAGGTCGGCTGCTACAAATGAAGTGTTGCATGTGTGATCTGCAATTACCAGCACTTCACTTGGACCGGCAGGCATATCTATTGCCACGCCATAATATTGAGCTGAACGTTTTGCAGCCATCACATATTGATTGCCAGGACCGAATATTTTATCAACCTTAGGAACAGTTTCTGTCCCGAAGGTCATTGCACCTATGGCTTGAATTCCTCCTATAGCAAATATTTTTGTTACTCCTGATTGCTTTGCAGAATAAAGTATAGCAGGATCAATATTTCCATCCTTATCAGGTGGGGTACAAAGAATAACTTCGTTACAACCGGCAATCATAGCAGGTATTGCAAGCATTAAAACAGTAGAGAAAAGCGGGGCAGAGCCACCGGGAATATAAATTCCAATGCGCTCAATGGGTCGCGATTCTCGCCAACAAACTACGCCGGGAGCTGTTTCTACCTTAACAACATCTTCAATTTGTGATCTGTGGAATGTCTCTATATTTTTTTTGGCGAGTTCAATAGACTGTTTCAGACGCTCAGATACAAAATCAGCCGACTTATCAATTGTTTCACTGCTAACAAGTAATGATTCTTGATTTGGGAAGTCAAATTTTCTACTGTACGCAAGAACAGCTTTATCACCTTTCCGATGTATATCATAAAATATTTTTTCAACCGTACTCATAAGCTTATGCTGCTTAATCAATGGTCTCTCTGAAAGTTTCCTCCATTTTGCCGGAGATGGATTTGAAATGATTTTCATATTATTTATATTCAGAAATAGTTCTATAATATCATTTTTTCAATAGGAATTACAAGAATACCTTCTGCACCATGCCGCTTAAGTTCATCAATTATTTCCCAGAAATCATCATCATTTATTACAGAGTGTACGCTGCTCCATCCTTTATCAGCCAAAGGTAAAATGCTTGGTGAACGCATACCCGGTAATAGTTTTACAATATTAGGAATAACCTCGTTAGGAACATTCATTAAAATATATTTCTTACCTATTCCGTTTGTATATGCCTTTATTCGAAATAGCATTTCTTCAAGAAGTTGTTTTTTTGCAGCAGACAGGTTTTTATTACCAATAAGTACTGCCTGGCTTTTAATTACGATTTCTACCTCTTTTAATCCATTCATGATGAGAGTACTGCCAGTGCTAACAATGTCAAAAATACCATCAGCAAGTCCTATTCCGGTGGCAATTTCAACACTCCCTCCCAAAGCTTCAATATCTACATTTATCCCCTTAACGTTGAAAAATTTTTTAAGGATATTAGGATAACTTGTAGCAACACGCTTGTTATTAAAATAATTAAGCCCATTATATACATCGTCCTTAGGAATGGCAAGTGATAGGCGGCAATGACCAAAACCAAGTTGTTCAATAATATCTACGTCCCTATCTTTTTCCCAGACTTCGTTTTCTCCCAGAATACCAATATCTGCTACACCTTGTTCAACATATTGTGGTATATCATCATCTCTCAGAAAAAGCACTTCCAAGGGGAAGTTAGTTGCATCGGTTTTCAATTTTCTATCCCCGTTAGAAATCTTTATTCCACACTCTTTTAGTAGTTCAATTGAGTTTTCACTGAGTCTGCCACTTTTTTGGATAGCAATTTTAATCTTTTCCACTTCTTTTTATATTTGTTTATTTCTGCTTATTGGATAATTAACAAAAAACCCGCCTGAATTGATTCAGACGGGTGTATAAATATTTTTAAAAGGATTCGTACATATCTATCTCATCTCGCCTGATTGCAAGTTTGAAAATGATGATGATGGAGTCCTTTTACTTTCATTTTGATGTTATATTGCCACAAAGTTAATGTAATTATTTTATTAAGCGCATAAAATGTAATTATTTTTTGAAATTATTTATTTCTGTACATTTCCAATTAAAAATTATAAGAGGACTAAAAAGTTATATATAGTTCACACTAACATCCTAAAATTCATCAAAAACTATAGAAAAAAGAATCCTGCTAACTGAGCTTGATGTTTTTTTATGTAAGTTTGCATTCGATGAAGCAAAAGCTGTTAATATCTTTATTTATATGGGTTTTTTGTATAGCAATTCTATACTCACAAGCACGTATAATTATGCCTGATTCTGTTAAAAATGAGGTGCCGACCGAACTGTCTTTAGATCAAAATAGTCAATTCGACCAACTTATTAATGATCAAGGAGCCGAATCTGATTCATTGCAAAAACCTGCACAAATGACTCTTTGGACAATAGACGTCAGAACGGGAGATCGTCTGCCTGCAATTTCCGATACGCTACTTTATAATTTCCAGCATACAACACTTCCTGATGGCGAGTCAGTTGCTATGGGTTTTTTAGGACCTTTAGGTTCACCTGCTATTTCAAAAATATTCAATGATAGACCTGAAACAGAACAGTTTGTATTTAATAACCCCTATCTTTCTTATCTCAAAAAGACGGAAAAACTTTTGTTTGCTAACACACGAGTACCTTATTCAAAACTTGATTATTATCGAAGTGGAGATAAACAAACAAGGGAAGAGCGATTAGATGCAAGGTTTACAACAAATTTCGGAAAAAGTTTGAATGTAGGGCTTGATGTAGATTTAATAAATACAAAAGGTTTTTATAGTGCACAGTCTGTAAAGCAAAATAATTTTTCATTATTTGGGAATTACTTGTCTGACAAATTCGAAGGTCATGCTTTTATGAACTATGGTAAGATAAGCAATTTTGAAAATGGAGGTATAACTGATGAAACATTCATTACTGATCCGGAATCAATTCAACAAAGTTTTACAGCGAGAGATATTCCAACAAAGTTCACAAAAACCTGGAATACTGTTGGCAACAATCGATTTTTTGTTTCAGGAAGATACAACTTGGGTTATAAAAGCACACCTACTGATAGCTTAAATCGTGCTAAGGGTGGGTTTATTCCTGTAGCCAGTTTGGGGCTTTCATCACAATACACTCAACAATTCCGTCATTTTTTATCACATGATACGGCCTATGTTAATGTTGATGGTGTTCAGATGCAGAGTATTGATCGTTTTTATGACAACAGATTTTATAATGAAGCAGTAGATGACAGTATACGTTATACTTCGTTTAAAAACACAGTGTCACTTAGTTTACGAGAAGGATTCAAAGAGTGGGTAAAGTTTGGGCTAACAGCTTTTTTGGAATACGACTTGCGGAATTATTCAATGAGAGATACTGTGAGCACAAACAGAAATAGTTATCCTAAACATAAGGAGAGTGCAGTAACATTAGGCGGTGTACTTAATAAGCAACAGGGAGAAAATTTGCTTTTTAATATTAGAGCTGATCTTGGTGTACTTGGTGTAAACTTAGGTGAATTTAAAGCAATAGGAGATGTTGAAACCGGCTTTGATTTAGCGGGACGGCGTGTAAGCTTGTCTGCGGATGCTTACATTAAGAACCTGAAACCTAAGTATTTACAGAATAACTATTATTCAAAATATTTCAAATGGAATCATGACTTTGGAGATATACGCAGAGTATATTTAGGAGGGAGTCTGTTTATTCCGTTTACTAATACCAAGTTGAGTGTCGGAGTGGAAAATCTTCAGAACTGGATTTATTTTAATCAGAATAAAGATATTGCGCAAGAAACTGCAAACATTCAGGTGTTGACAGCTCGTTTAGATCAAAACATTACTTTAGGTATATTTAATTGGGATAACCAAGTTGTTTATCAGACTTCCAGTAACCAAGAGGTAATTCCCTTGCCAACTTTAAGTTTGTACTCTAATATGTATCTGAAAACAAAGATTGTGAATGAGCTGACTGTTCAATTTGGAATTGATGCCCATTATCATACTAAATATTTTGTACAGGGTTACGAGCCTGCTTTGCTGCAATTCTACAATCAACAAGAAAAAGAAATTGGGAATTATCCTATTTCAACTGTCTATATAAATATGCACTTGAAGCAAACACGTTTCTTCGTGATGCTTTATAATGTCGCTTCTAAAGTAATCAAACCTCAGGAGTATTTTTCTTTACCCGGGTATCCTGTAAATCCTTTTATTTTTAAAATGGGTCTTTCGGTTAATCTTCACAACTAATTTCATTACAATTGAGAGATTCCGTATACATACATATTAGAAAACATCTCATAACTTATTTATTATCATTGTTGTTCATTGTTATAGCATTGATAATTGTTGTGAATATCAAAAAATCGGTGGATGAACTTAAAACCAGGGACTACCGTGAGATAATCGATTCGGGTATGTTTAATGTAGTTACCGATTACAATACCATCGGTTATTTTATATCCGGTGATTCGGTAGTTGGTTTTCAATATGAGATGTTGAAAATGCTGGAAGATAATTGGAACGTAAAAGTCAATATTTTTCTTGAGAATAGTCTTGATGACAATTTAAATGGTTTACAGTCTCAAAAATATGATATGGTGGCTCGCAATGTGCCGGTTAATTTAGAGTTGAGAGAGTCATTTTATTTTACAGAACCAATCAATTTAAACAAACTAGTATTAGTTCAGCGTAAAGCTGAATATAATGATGGTATTGAGCCAGTTAGACAACATCTTGATCTTGCAAAAAAGCATATTTATGTACCTGAAGATTCCCCTTCAATTTTGAGGCTAACCAACCTTTCTAATGAAATAGGTGATACTATCTTTATTATTCAAGATCCAACTTATGAAACAGAGCAACTTGTAATGATGGTTGCTTCTGGCAATATAGATTTCACTATATGTGATGAAAGAACAGCTTTGAAGTTTTCCGAAATATTGCCTGAAATTGATATTAAAACTGATATAAGTTTTACCCAAATTGAATCATGGGTGATTAGAAGGGATTCACCTGTTTTACTTGATAGTTTAAACAATTGGCTTGATATATTTAAGAATAGTAGCAAGTTCAAAGAAATTTACAACAAATACTATCCTAAATAAAAAAAGAGGCTGTATTAGAATGATAATAAGTCGTTGAGATTTGAAAATTAGAAGAGGGTTTCTGATAGGAGTACAAATAAAATAAGGGTGAAATCACAATGTGATACACCCTTTTAATTATTTCTGTTTGGTTATTTAATGATAATCTCCTGATTATCGTCTTCTTGTGTAAGCAGGTCTGTTCATGCGAACTTCAGCACGATAAATCTTCCACTGATCTAGTTTTTCTTTTCCAATGATTTTTTCCAGCTCAGCATCGTTTTCTAAAATAGCTTTATCACGTAATTCCTGCATTTCAGCGCGATGTGTTTCGCGATCTGTTCTTGAATACCCCCTTTTTGCTCTTTGCTCTTCAACTTGGGCAATTCTCTCTTTTTCATTTTTTTCGAGTAATGTCTTCACTTGTGCTTTTTCTGCATCAGTGAGTTTTAATTGTTCGGCCATTATTTCAGCACGTTCTACGGGAGTCCATCTGTTCTCTATACTCTGACGTCTTACATTTCTTCTACTGTTGTTAATGTTTTGGGCAAAAATTGCGCTACTCAACATAAACATTCCTACGAAGAGTATTAGTGTTATTTTTTTCATATTACAGATATTTTAAAAATGAGTAATTAACTAATTCGATGTTATGACAATCAAAAGTATGAAAATGTTTAAACATAAGAAACTGTTTTAACTTGATTTACATTGCATAGATTACATATATCCAACATTTTAAAGATATAAACGACGTCTTTAAAGAATTTAAAGACCTATTCGTCGATAAATTGACTACGTTGGTCTATAATTATAAAATTCAAATTATTTAACAGACCCTCAGAAAAAAATTATATCTTTGTTTTACTTGTCGCAATTTATTAATATAAAATATTTTGGTGAAGTGGAGAAAAGATTTAAAGCAGATAATGGAATAGGCAATTTATTCTGGGCAACTCTTGCTTTGATTTTACTTGTCGCAATTGTTCTCAATTTTTCTGAAAGGTCAAGCTTTTGGTCATACGTACTATATTTTGCCTTTATTATAATATTTATATTGAGTACCACAATTAAAGAGTATGCAATAACAGAACTAAACTTTTTTGAGATTCGTTTTGTATTAAAACTTTTTTCTAAAAATAAACGAATACCAATTGGCGATATTTTAGGTCTAAAAAAACAGAAAAAAAACCAACTACGTATAGATTTGGTAAGAGGTTTTGAAGTTTTAAGGGTTAAAGAGTCAGATATCGATGCAATGATTACCGAGCTTAAAGAACGTAACCCCAGAATTATTGTAGTTAAAGAAGTAGATTAACTTTTTCTTTAAAAGATTTCTTCCCTTGGGTACTTTTCTTCAACTTTACTGAACAGATATGATAATAAAGTACCGACTAACAACAGAATTAGGCAATACAAAAACGAACTACTAAAACTTAATCCTGTTATTGCTAATTGTTCTGTTGTAAAAGCGGGAAAGACTACGGTTGGGAAGATTGCAAGTGACGAGCCTACAACCATTCCAAGTATAAAATGATACATACTTGAGTAATATTTTCGGAAGAGCCATGCGGCTACTTTTGCAAAAAGTAAAACACAAACCGCAAATCCAATTAGTAGCGGAATTATTACGGCAAAGTCAAAATCTTTTATTCCTATTGCCATTTTGTCGTACAATCCAAAATAGATAAGAAAATTTGAAGGACTCATACCCGGGATAATTAACCCAAAGCCCATTAATAACCCCGAGCCTAGCCATATCATAATATTTGGAGTTACTTCAGTTAATTGTTTACCTCCAACCAGCATAAGTGTGAAGATTGCTAGTGTTGATGCAATCAGAATCAACATGTCAGACGATTTTCGTCCCTCTTTACCTGCTGTCTTATATAACGAAGGGAAAGTACCCGCTACAAACCCAACAAACAAACATACAAATTGTGCTGCATATATGCCAAAGGCTTTTTCTACAACTATTGCAAAAAGAACTATACCTATAGCAGCACCAATTGCAACGGGAAGAAAAAAGATAACATTATGTATAAATTTATGTTTTAGATTAGCAAGAAATCTAATAAGCGGATTGTATATACCAAAAATCACCGCTAAGACGCCTCCGGATAGTCCGGGAAGTATAAAACCAATTCCAATGAGTGCACCTTTTAATAACCTTATAAACCAGTCAGCAATCGGGTTAATATGTTTTACTTCCGGAGCTTCCTTTGGATTTAGCTCTGGCGTATCTTCATTATTTAACTCAGTCATTATTTTCTTGTTTTGATAGATTGAAAGTTTAATTTTAAAAAATAGGTTTATAAAATTTATTTCTTGCCAAACAGACCACCAAACAATCCACGGGTTATCGATTTCCCAAGCTGATAACTAATTTGGCGAGTAGTGCTTTTGCCTACCTGTTCTATCAAATCACCTAAAATGCCTAGTTCTTCTTTCCTTTTTTTTGCTGCTGCCCTTGCTGCTTTTTCAGCTTCCCTTGCTGCTTTTTCTTCCTCTTTCTTTTTTAAAACTCTTTCTTTTTCTTCAATAGCCAATCGTCGTTCTTCCTCCAGTAGTTCCTGTCTGTGAGAAAGTATTTCGTAAGCAGATTCTCTGTCGATTATATTTTCATAGACACCATAAATTAACGAACTTCTTATAATTTGATCTCGTTCGCCCACTGTAATTGGTCCCACTTGTCCTTGCGGAGGCAGTATGTTGGCTCTTTCAACCATTTGAGGTGCACCTTTTTCATCCAAAAAAGAGACAAGAGCTTCACCCGTGTTAAGTTGTGTAATCGCTTCTTGAGTATCAAACATAGGATTGGGACGAAATGTATTTGCTGCTACTTTTACCGCTTTTAAATCATTGGGTGTATATGCCCTTAATGCATGTTGAACGCGGTTACCTAGTTGACCCAAAATTGTTTGCGGTATATCTGCAGGATTCTGAGTGCAAAAATAAATGCCCACTCCTTTTGACCGTATCAATCTTACTATTTGCTCCACTTTCTCCAGAAGTGAATTGGGCATATCGTTAAACAGCAGATGAGCTTCATCGAAAAAGAAAACAAGCTTTGGCTTTTCTAAGTCGCCCACTTCGGGAAGTGTTTCATATAAATCGTCGAGCAACCACAAGAGAAAAGTAGTATATACTCTTGGTGAGTTCATAAGCTTGTCAGCTGCAAGAATATTAATTACTCCTTTTCCTTGTTCTGTTTGTATAAAATCGGTTATCTCTAAGTTAGGTTCCCCGAAAAATTTTATGGCACCTTCACTTTCAAGCCTCATTAAACCACGTTGAATAGCGCCAATACTAGCAGGTGAGATATTACCATATTTAGTTGTGAAATCCTTACGGTTATCACCTATATGCTGTAGCATTTTTTGCAGATCCTTAAGATCAAGTAGAAGTAAATTGTTGTCATCAGCAATTCTAAAAGCCATTGTAAGAATAGCCCCTTGTGTTTCATTAAGTCCCAAAAGTCGCTCTAGCAAAAGTGGTCCCATTGATGTAACGGTAGTTCTTACAGGATGACCCTGTTCTCCAAATACATCCCAAAAACGCACAGGAAAAGATTTGTACTCAAACCCTTTATCTTTAAGATTATAGTCGTCAATTCTTTTTCTTATGCTCTCTTTATTTCCACCTGTTTTGGCTACACCTGAAAGATCACCTTTCATATCAGCAGCAAAAACGGGTACTCCCATTTCACTAAACGTTTCAGATAAAGTTTGTAAAGTGACTGTCTTACCTGTACCGGTAGCACCTGTTATTAGTCCGTGACGGTTTGCCATTTTTGGTATTATACACACTTCGGCTTCATCGTTTGTGGCTATAAAAGCTCGATTGCTGTTGTCAAACATACTTAAAGTAATTTAGGTTTGTTAATTGGGCAAAGTTAATTAAATAATTTAAAACATCAATGTTGTATACTGAGGTATGTTAATTCTTTTATTTTTACAAAATAATCGTTTACCTTTACATCATTCATTCTTTATTTTCAATTTGTTACATAATATTAATAAAGTTCTTTAGACATAAATATTTTAACAATATATGAAAAAAATAGCATTATTAATTACTCTAATATTCATAACAACTTTTTTTGCCCTGCCTCAGACTAAGCTAGTACATTATCTATTGCCGGAGTTTAAACCGGGAATAGTTCTCATGAAGAACGGAGTGATGAATGAGGTCATTATCAACTACAATCTGGTTACCGAAGAAATGGTTTTCTATCAGGGAGATCAGATTTTAGCACTTGCTGATGCAGTACTGAATAACCTTGATTCTGTTCTTGTTTCTGATAGGAAATTTGTTCTAAACAGCAAAAAAAAATTCATAGAGGTCGCTAATAGTGACAATTATGAATTTTACATCGAGCATAAATGCAGATTATTATCTCCCGGTAAACCTGCGGGTTACGGAGGCACTTCGCAAACATCAGCGGTGGATATCTATGCAAGTTTATATAATAGTGGTATGTGGTATAAATTAGAGATACCTGATGATTATACAGTAAAGCCTTTTAATGTTTATTGGATAGATAATGGTTCGGGATTAAAAGAGATTAGGTCTGTAAGACAACTGAAGCGTTTTTATAACAAAGACAAAGATTTATACAACAGTTACACAAAAAATAATACATTAGACTTTGATGATTATGAGTCTGTTAAAGAATTAGTTCATTTTATGGCATCAAATTCAAATTAAAACTATATTATATGAAACACATTAGTACTATACTTATTACAATGCTTTTAGTATCCATTGGAGCATTGGCTCAGCAACCTTACGAGCCCACAGTGGAAAATCTTAAAAATAGGGAAGAATTTCAAGATATGAAATTTGGTGTTTTTATTCACTGGGGTATATATAGCATGATGGCAGACGGTGAATGGATTATGAACAATAAAAACCTTAATCATGAAGAGTATGAACTATTGGCTCAAGGTTTTTATCCCTCAAAATTTAGTGCAGCCAAATGGGTTTCAGATGTAAAAGCGTCTGGTGCAAAATATATCTGTATTACAACGCGTCATCATGACGGCTTTTCGATGTTCGGAACAAAACAGTCGCAATATAACATTGTGGATGCTACTCCCTTCAAACGCGATATTATAAAAGAGCTGGCCGAAGAGTGCCATAAACAGGATATTAAACTTCACTTTTATTATTCTATTCTGGATTGGAACAGGGCTGATTATTATCCAATTGGTAGAACAGGACAGGGAGTTGGGCGTACTGTACATGGGGAGTGGGAGACTTATCACAATTTTATGATGAATCAATTAACTGAATTGTTGACAAACTACGGTGAAATTGGTGCAATTTGGTTTGATGGTATGTGGGATCAACCTGAGGATTTTAACTGGAGATTAAGAGAAATTTATGATCACATCCACGCAATACAGCCTGGGTGTATGATTATAAATAATCACCATATTGCACCTCTTGAAGGTGAGGATGGTCAAACATTCGAAAAAGATCTCCCCGGTCAGAATCAATCGGGTTTCTCTTCAACATCAACTGTTGGACAGCTACCGCTTGAAACTTGTGAAACAATGAACCACACATGGGGCTACAGCATTACCGATAAGGATTATAAATCAGAAAAAGAGCTGATTCATTATTTGATAAAGGCTGCAGGTAATAATGCTAATCTTTTAATGAATGTAGGTCCGCGTCCTAATGGAGAATTTCCCGATATTGCAATTCAAAGATATATTGCAATGGGTGAATGGTTGAAGGAATATGGCGAAACTATCTACGAAACGCGTGGTGGTTTTGTTGAACCATGCGATTGGGGAGTAACAACACAAAAAGGTAACATACTTTATGTGCATATACTTAATAAAGATGATGAAACGCTTTATTTGCCTATATTGGATAAAGATATAATCTCTGTTAAACGCTTTATAGACAATAAACCTATACAATATACTCCGGCAGAGAAGGGGGTTCTACTTAATTTAAACGAAGTCCCCGAAGATATCGACTATGTTCTGGAAATAAAATTACGGTAAGCTATTTATAGATTAATGCATATTGCGAAAGCAATAGCAATAAGAAAACCGGACATTGATGTAGCCTTTAAAAAAGGGTCAAGTTCTGACCCTTTTTTTCTCTTTATTTTACTTAGAATTCTGAACAGGAGCAGAAATAGAAGCAGGTAAAGATATCTGTACCAATGTGATTGTTCATACAGATAGTTGAAATTTAGGAAACAGAAAAAAGTGGCGAAAGTTAAAAGTGCATGATACATTTTTGCTTTTGGTAAACCGAGTCTTGCAGCAACGGTGAGTTTTCCTGATACTATGTCATTGTCAAGATCGCGCATATTGTTGATATTTAGTATCATAGTACTCACAATTCCTAGTCCGATTGCAGGTAGTACGGGCTTGAAATCAAGAATATGTGTGTGTAAGAAATATGTACCAATTACCGGTACGGGACCAAAAAAAATAAAAGCGAACAAATCGCCCCATCCTCTGTATCCATAGGCATTTTTTCCAATAGTATAAAATAGTGCAGCTATTATGCATAAAGCACCTATTACCAAAAGGATTATTGCGTGAAATCTGTTTATATAGGGATAAACGCTGACAACTAGCGCAATGCCTGTTATTATGCAAATAACAACAAAAACACCTATTGCATTTTTCATCTCCCTTAAAGAAATAATTCCACCTTGTAAAGATCGGGTCGGTCCCTCTCTTTTACCTGTTGTATCGGTACCTTTTAGATAGTCTCCCATGTCATTTGCAAGGTTTGCAAGTATCTGGATAGACAATGCGAGCAAAAGCGCAATGAAGAAAACAAAAATATTGAATTTGCCTTCATAGATAGCTAATCCACTCCCGAGTATTACCGCAGCAGCTGCAAGAAAAAGTGTGCGAAGTCGGAAAGCAGAAATCCAATGTTTAAAAGCAGACATAAACCAACAAAAGGATTTAATATGATCTGGCAAAAATTACCCTTTGTTGCGATGGTTTACCTGTTACAATACATTTGCCGGGTGTTTTATCACCTTCTATAGGTATACAACGGATTGTAGCTTTGGTTTCGTTTTTGATTAATTCTTCTGTTTCAGTAGAGCCATCCCAGTGACATAATAGAAATCCACCTTTTTCAATCTCTTTTTTAAAATCATCATAGCTATCTACCACACGTGTTTGTGATACACGAAAATCTAAGGCCTTCTTATAGATGTTTTCCTGAATTTCATCCAATAAATTCTTAATATGATCTTCAATGCCATCACAAGATAAAGTCTCTTTTGATAAAGTATCACGCCTGGCCACCTCAATTGTATTATTTTCAAGATCGCGAGCACCTATTGCTAATCTGATTGGCACACCTTTTAGTTCATATTCCGAAAATTTCCAACCCGGTTTTTTATTATCAGAATTGTCGTATTTAACGCTTATCCCAAGCGCTTTTAATTTTTGTACGATGCCTTCAACCTTCTCATTAATAAGCTGAAGTTGCTCAGCGTTTTTGTAAATCGGAACAATCACTACTTGATGTGGTGCAAGTTTAGGAGGCAATACTAAACCATTATCATCTGAGTGCGACATAATTAGAGCACCAATCAATCGTGTAGAAACTCCCCAAGAAGTGGCCCAAACATATTCAAGTTTACCTGTTTGATCAGCAAACTGAACATCAAACGCTTTAGCAAAGTTTTGTCCCAGAAAATGCGACGTTCCTGATTGTAGGGCTTTGC
The DNA here is from genome assembly GCA_964484665.1 of uncultured Proteiniphilum sp. Classification (GTDB taxonomy): domain Bacteria; phylum Bacteroidota; class Bacteroidia; order Bacteroidales; family Dysgonomonadaceae; genus Proteiniphilum. The sequence continues at coordinate 43,369 of CAZAFR010000007.1, forward strand.
CATCTTGCATTAGAGCTTCAATAGTATAAGTGTCAATTGCTCCGGCAAATCTTTCAGATTCAGACTTAAAACCTTTTATAACCGGCATTGCCATATATTTTTCTGCAAAATCTGCATAAATATCTATCATCCGCTCGGCTTCTTCTATAGCTTCCTTTTTAGTAGCATGAGCAGTGTGACCTTCCTGCCACAGAAATTCGGTAGTTCTCAGGAATAGTCTGGTTCTCATTTCCCATCGAACTACATTAGCCCATTGATTAATTAATAATGGCAGATCCCGATATGATTGAATCCAGTTTTTAAAAGTACTCCATATGATTGTTTCAGAAGTTGGTCGCACTACTAATTCCTCCTCAAGCTTGGCTTCAGGATCCACGATTACACCACTTCCATTCGGATCATTTTTTAATCTATAATGAGTTACTACTGCACACTCTTTGGCAAAACCTTCCACATGGTCGGCTTCCCGACTTAAATAAGATTTTGGAATAAACAGCGGAAAGTATGCATTTAAATGTCCTGTTTCTTTAAACATATCATCCAACTGTCGCTGCATTTTTTCCCATATAGCATAACCATAAGGTTTAATTACCATACAACCACGGACTGCTGAGTTTTCTGCTAAGTCGGCTTTAATAACTAAATCCTGGTACCATTGAGAAAAATCTTTACTTCTTGGAGTTAGCTCCTTCAATTCTTTTGCCATTACTCTTTATACTATTTGTAATTGAAGGTGCAAAGATAACACCAATTTTTGAAAATCCCTTTTTTTGGACTATCGTTTAAAGATTCTGTCACTGTTTCATTACATTACCTCTGAAGTGAGAAAAAAAGATTCCCGGGATACCAATAATTGCAAATATTATAAATCCCCATTGCATAGCAGTAAGAAACATTTGGTCTGATACTGCCTCTATAGATTGACTTCCTAAATTAAACGAGATGAGTAAGGTTATGATACTCATGCTGATAATTTGTCCAAACACTCTCATTGAAGCTGCAAGTCCTGAAGCCTGACCATATTGTGTGCGTTCTACAGAGCTCATGATGGTATTCATATTGGGAGATGAGAATAGAGCAAAACCTAATCCCACCCAAATAAGAATTGCAATGATCATCCATATTTGTGTATCAGCACCTATGAAAGCTAGCATACCTAACCCTGCCGTACACATTGCCATACCGATAGTAGCCAGATAGCGTGGTTGTATCTTGTCAGACGCTCTGCCCACTATAGGTGAAAATATTGCCATCATTATTGGTTGTGCAATGATTATGGCACCTGCATCTCGGGGTGAAAGATTCAATATTTTTTGCAAGTACAGACTAATAAAAAAACCAATTGCAAATGTTGATGTATAATTTATCAGAGCAGCCATACTTGAAAAAGTAAATAAGCGATTATGTGCAAATAATCGGGTGTCGAGTATAGGAAAGTCAACTTTACTTTCTACTCTCCAGAAAACAGCCAGTAGTATAAGCGACAGTGCCATTATAATCCAACCTTTTGTTGAGGGAATTTGTGAAGAACCATATACGAGAGCAATTAAACCCGACATAAATAAAATTAGGCCATATGGATCTCTTTTATTTGAGTCATATTTAACACCTTTTCTACTTTTCAGAAAAACAAGTGAGACAATTAAAGAGGCGATACCTAATATAACTGCGATGCTAAAAATTATACGCCATCCAAACAGTTCTGTTATAATTCCACCTACTGCCGGTCCTAATGCGAGTCCGATATAAACAGATGAAACTGAAATCCCAAGTACCTGTCCTCTTTTATTAGCAGGAAATGAAGATACCAAGATAGCTTGCCCGGTAGTTCCTGTGAAAGCGGAGCCTATTCCCTGAATAAAGCGAGCACCTATCAGCCAATGTCCGTTGGGAGCAACATAGCAGATTGTGGAGGCAATTATAAATATTATAAGCCCAAGTTTAAAAAGTTTTCTGTTATCTGTTCTATCACCCCAACTTCCCGCTGGTATCATAAACATGGCCATTCCAAGGATAAAGGAGGTAATTATCCAACTTAGCTCAATAGCTGTTAGCGACAGATCATTTTCAATAGTAGGTAGTGCTATATTTACCGCTGACACAAGAAAGGTACCCATAAAAGAGGTAATTGCAACAACAGAAAGTATAGAGAAGTTTTTTCTTTTTTCAGTCATAAAAATTTGTTATTCATACGACTTAAACTAAATATCGTATGAATAAGTTTTATCTGTTAGTATTAAAATTGAAATTTATAGTGTGTAAACTTAATATGTTTCCCTTACATGTTTAACAGTAACGGGAGTTTTGTTTGCACTTTTGAGCTCCGGAGAGGTGATTATTATTGTCCTTTCTTCGCCCGGCAGCAAATCTATAAAATTATCACTAAACTGAGCACCTAAAATTGGAATTTCTAAAAAAACATCTTTAGCCAGTTTTTCGCTGGTTAATGTTACAGTGTATTCGCCGTCTTTATATGAAACTCTGGTATCTACTTTTGTCTCAGGTAAATCAAGCTTATTTGGCCAATAGAAGAAATAATTTTTTGTAGAGATAATATCTCCATTACTATCACTAAGGTAAGCGTGAATCATAGTATGCGTTTTTTCATTCTCACTCACGAGGTCAGAGATATTGAAAGTCTTCACGATGTTGCTGTTATTAGCTTGAGCATTTACATTTTCTTTGAATTCATTTTTAACACCTTCTGAAAAATCCACAACTTGCACTGTAAGCAGTAAATCATTATAATCATTAAGATAATCCGACATAGTGTAGTAATTTAAATTACCATCTTTATTTTCCACGCCCAAAGCAAGAGGAGCAAAAACATCCCTCATACGGTAATGTTGAGCTTTCCAATTATTGTAATAATCGATGCTTGACCATGATACCACCGGCCAGCTGTCGTTTATCTGCCAGTAAAGCGCACCCATGCAATATGGACGTCCTCTGCGCATTGCTTCAACCGATTCCTCCATTCCATTACCCTGCATTATCAGTCCAATGTATACAAAATCCTCAAAGGTAGTCGGTTCATGATAATACATATTCATATATTTTTTTATGAGAGAGTTGCCGGTTGAAGCTTTCTGATGAGCTGTCATAACCTCACTTTCCAAAAACCACTGATCGGGTTCAGCAAAAGTTTTTATAGTTTTCATTTCCGGAAACGACTGAAAGCCAAATTCACTTGCAAAACGAGGCAATCTGTCTGCCATAGCCTCAAAAGGAAGCTCACCATACCATAACCCCCAATCGTGAACATCTCCAATATTAAAAAGATCAGGTCTTCCCCAGTTTGAAATATAAGGAGACCCATGAACATAATCACGTGTTCCATCAAATTCTTCTACAAGAGAAGGCAATAGTTTGTTGAATGTTTTATCATACCCTTCAAACCAACCATCCATAATCTTTTTTGGTACAGTTTGTTCCCAGCCCCAGAAATTCAGACCTTCCCAAACTTCATTATTCCCGCACCAATATGCCAGTGAAGGATGATTGCGAAGTCTCTTTATATTATATATAGCTTCATCTTCTACATTTGCAAGAAAACTATCATCGGAAGGGTAGGGCACACAACCAAAAATAAAATCCTGCCAAATCAAAATACCTCTCTCGTCAGCCTGGCGATAAAACTCCTCATTTTCGTAAATGCCACCTCCCCAAACACGCACAAAATTCATGTTTGCACCTGTAACATTATCAAAGAATCTCTCGTAAAAAGCAGAATCTTGCTGGGTAGTTAATATTTCTCCGGGTATATAATTTGAACCTTTAGCAAATATCGGAATACCATTTACCTCAAAGAAATATGATTTCCCATGTTCATCCTCTTCAAAAATATGGCGAATAGACCTCAGTCCCGTTCTCACCGTTTTTTTAGTAACAACCTCATTTTCAATAATTAACTTTGCTGTGAAATCATACATATTCTGTTCACCCCAGTTAATCGGCATCCATAATTCAGGATCGGTTATTTCAATAGGAATATTAAAATTATTCCATCCGGGCATAAGTCCCACTTGCTGCTCAACTATATTAGCAACACCATCAACATTATACTCGATAGATAATGTTGCCTCAATCTGATTACTATTATAAGAAAACAGTTCCAACATATGCTCTGTTATTGCTATATCACTATCAATTGAAGTCTGTTTCACATAATAATCCTCAATGCTCGCATCGTTATAAAAAAGTAGAGAAACCGGTTTCCATATACCCATCTGCACAATACGAATCCCCCAGTCCCATCCAAAATGATACGGAGCCTTGCGGTTATAAATACTTAGTTTTTCATCTTTGTGATCATTGTCGGCGGGATACTCATACCCAAAAGTCTCACGTGCCGGCATCATATGCTCAATAGGAGAAAAAAATCTTATATACAATTTGTTCTCACCTTCATGAAGCATATTTTTTACAGATACTTTATGGCCAATAAACATATTATCGGTTTGTAATATTCTAGAACCATTCAAAAACACATCAGCATGAGTATCCAATCCCTCGAAAAAAATTACCGCATCATCATACTGCATCTGTTCTGCTGTAATTATAAATGTTTTCTTAAAATCCCAGTTTTCATTTTCAACCCATTGAACCAATTTTTCATTGGTCCCGTAATAAGGGTCGGAGAGTACTTCATGGCGAATTAAATCGCGTTGAACAGACCCCGGTACTTCTGCATCGTACCATAAGTTATTATGAGAAAATTGCCAACCGTCATTTAATTGCAATACTTCGCTTTGTTGAGCCATTAAAAGTGAAGGCACTAAAATTAACAGCAAAATTATTACTTTACGCATATTCTGATATGTTTTAAATAGTTTTGTGATATATTATTGTTGATATATAGTGTTTTACAGTCAATTCTTTAATGTAATCTTTATATAACATGAGTATTACATAATCCAGACCTTCTTCAATAAAAATTGAGCTGGGTATAAAGGAGATATAAGTATATATTGAAGAGGCTTAGAACGAAGTACGAACCATGTACAGACAATGACTTATCTAAAATCATATTAATAAGCACTTTTTTAATTTTTTAATTATTAAATTTGCTATGCTATATTTATTTATGTCTTAAAGTTAATTCATTTTTGCGATAGATGAAATTAAGTTGAAGATTTTTTTACCAGAAACGTGTATGACCAAAATTCAGGATAAAAAGGAAGTCGAATTTTTAGTTCATTATAAAAAAATATATTCAATTCTTCGGGATGAGTGGGATACTAAAAAAACAGGATTGCTTAAAAAGGTTCTTTTGAATTATGTAAACTCCTATGATAAAGACACTCGTGAAGATATTATAAATGAACTTTGGGCGGATATTAGAACTATTCTGATAGTTATTGATGAGATTGGACTTAAACAGTCGTCTGTATGCGCTGTGTTGCTTGTTCATCCTGTGTTAAATGGTGGTTATTCTGTTGAAAAAGCTAAAACCGACTTTGGTAATGATACTTCTGTAATACTCAATGGACTACTAAAAATCAGTGAATTCAGTGATAAAAAATCAGCTGTTGAGTCGGAAAATTATGTAAAACTATTGCTATCAATTGCAGAAGACATTAGGGTTGTATTTATAATGATAGCTCAGCATCTTAGGATGATGAGAGAGGTAAAGTCGTCAACAAGTTCAGAGAAGCTTGATTTGTCGGTAGAATCAACCTACCTTTATGCACCACTGGCACACAGATTAGGTTTTTATACAATAAAATCGGAGCTCGAAGATCTATCATTAAAATATACCGACAGAGAAACTTATGATTTTATTGCGGGAAAACTTAATGAAACAAAACGATCGAGAGATAAATATATTCAGGAATTTATTGAGCCTGTAAAAGAGCGGTTGAATAACACAGAGTTTAAATATGATATAAAGGGTCGCACAAAATCTATCAATTCAATTTTTAATAAACTTAAAAAACAAAAAATTGAGTTCGAAAACATATATGATCTTTTCGCAATTCGTATAATACTGGATGCTCCTTTAGAGTTAGAAAAAGCTCAGTGTTGGCAGGTTTATTCCATAATAACAGATATGTATCAACCTAATCCTAAGAGGCTTAAGGACTGGCTATCAATACCAAAAAGCAATGGTTATGAGTCGCTTCATATAACTGTTATGGGACCGGAGTCTAAATGGGTTGAAGTTCAGATACGTTCTAAGCGGATGGATGATATTGCTGAGCGTGGACTGGCGGCTCACTGGAAATATAAAGGTTTAAAGGGAGAATCGGGTCTCGAAGGTTGGCTTAAATCACTTAGAGAATCGCTTGATGATAAAGAGACAAACCTGTCTCAGAAATTGTCTGATTTTAAACTCGATTTGTATGATGAGGAGATTTTTGTTTTTACACCAAAAGGCGATCTGTTTAAGCTGCCAAAAGGGGCAACAGTATTAGACTTCGCATTTTCGATACATTCAAAGCTTGGAGCTACTTGTATGTCAGGAAGGGTAAATGGTAAAAATGTACCCATAAAACATGTGCTCAAAAGTGGCGATCAGGTTGAAATTAATACATCATCGCATCAAACGCCCAAACAAGATTGGCTTAATAGTGTGGTGACATCTAAAGCAAAGACAAAGATACGTCAGTTACTCAAAGAGGAGGCAAGTAAACAGGTTGATATAGCCAAGGAAACTCTTTCGCGTAGGATGAAAAACCGGAAGATTGAGCTGGAAGATTCTTATCTGATGCAATTGATAAAAAAGCTTAGATATAAGACGGTTACGGATTTTTATATAGATATTGCAAATGGTAAAAATGATATCAACTGGGTGATTGACCGGTATCTTGAGATTGAAAGCAAGAGCAACGAGGTTAAGGACTCACATTCAACCGTTAGTGCAGGGGAGTTTACCTTAAAAAAGTCTGAGATTGAGCACACAAGTGGGGATGAACTGATTATTGATCAAAACCTTACGGGAGTCGATTATAAGCTGGCTAAATGTTGCAATCCAATATATGGGGATGATATTTTTGGTTTTGTATCTTCTCAGGGTATAAAAATTCATAGAATAAATTGTCCTAATGCACATGACCTTTTTTCACGTTTTGGGTACAGGGTGTTAAAAGCTCGCTGGTCGGGTAAAACCAGTTCTTCAAGCTATACCATTATACTACGAGTTATTGGAAACGATCAGATCAATATTGTTGCTAATTTGATGTCTATCATATCAAAAGAAGAGGGAGTTCAGATGAGGTCTATATCTATTGATTCAAATGACGGACTATTCCAGGGGAATATTGCTGTAATGCTTGCAAATACTGCCATGTTGGAGCAATTAATAAAAAAACTGAAAGCTGTAAAAGGGGTTAAATCAATTACAAGACTTAATTAATAAAAATTATTGCTCAGCTTCTTCCTGATCTTCTGGTACTTCAGGCAAAGTGTCTGTAGGTGTCCGTTCAGGTATATTAAAATTAGCCAACAATTGCTGTATATATTCCTTTTCAAAATCGAGCGGTCTGATAATCTCATCGTCATACTTTAGAAGGTCGATATCGATGACAACCTTACCCTGATATTTATCTTTGGGTGTACGACCAACCGCTCTCTCAGTCTGTTTTATCTTGTAAATTATTTCATCTTGCCGCATATCGGTTTCAAAGCTTGCAAGAATATTTCGGAACAGATATTTAAAATTATCATCCTCAGGTTCAGAAAGAATCGGTTCACTAAAAATGATTTCAGGAAAGATGTAAGAAAGCATACGTTTTGCTTTATCTATATTTGTTTTTGCAAACGTATTGGACCCTATGCTAAGTAAAATTGTGCTCATACTGATAAATTGAAACGCAAATATACAAAAAAAAGGGGATTTATATTAGTTGCATTTGAAAAACGGTTGAATGTTTGTCCTAATAAACATTAATGATTAAAAGATATTCAATTAATATTTCTTTTGCAACCCGTTGCAGAAACAGTCATCACTGATGAAAAAGAATCTTCTTGCCAGCTTCTCTGCTTAGAACAATATCCCATGCATCTGCTTCAGAAACAATTTCTTTCATACCCGTAAGTTATAAATATTTGCGTTTGGTGATAATAGTTCAGGGAGTTTTTCAATTTGTCCCTGTCTAAAAATCAATTTTGTAGGGTTATGAAAAATAAGACTCCTCATATATTCTTAATTATCTTTGCATCACGATATTTTGATGATTAAACGGTTTAATGTCATACTTGTTCATTAATTTATTAAAATAAAATAAATATGATTTTAAAATAAATATTCATATTTGAATAAACATAACAAACTATTTTGTAGTTTTATACATATAATCTGATTGCTAATATTATGACAACTTTAATGGTAGTATAACTGTTTAAAATAAAATATTAATTTAAAAATTAAATCTATGGGTACTGCACTTCTTATTTTACTTATTCTTATTTTGATCTTTATTCTGTATGGAGTTTCCATTTATAACAAACTTGTGAGACTTCGTACAATGGTTGAGGAAGCTTGGAGTGGTATTAATGTTCAGTTAAAAAAACGTCATGATTTGGTTCCTAATCTTGTTGAAACAGTTAAGGGATATGCCTCTCATGAAAGAGAAACATTCGATAGCGTAACTAGCGCAAGAGCGGGTGCTATGCAGGCACATGATGTGAAATCGCAGGAGGTTGCTGAGAATAATTTGAATAATGCACTGATACGACTTCTTGCAGTTGCTGAGCGATATCCTGAGCTTAAGGCAAATCAAAGTTTCTTGCAACTGCAGGATCAACTGAGTCTGATAGAATCGGATATTGAAAAGTCGAGACGCTATTATAATGGCACTGTACGTGAGAATAATATTCTTGTAGATACTTTCCCGAGCAATATTATTGCAGGCATGTTTAAATTTACAAAATCGTTATTTTTCGAACTTGAGAACGAGTCCGAAAAAGCAGTTCCCTCGGTACAATTCTAATGCGATATATTTATCTCTCAATAATTCTACTTTTATCTTCTTTGTCTTTAATGGCTCAAGAGGAGAAGATTTACTCGTTTCATTCTGATATTGAAGTTGAGAGATCAGGGGTGATTAAGATAAGGGAGAAAATTCGTATATATTCAAAAGGTGATATCTTTAAACGTGGAATCACAAGAGCGCTGCCGCTTGGTAGAACAGACATCCAAAATAACCGTATACGGATGAACTATAGTGTAAGCGAAGTGCTTATGAATGGTCAGCCTGTAAATTTCTTCACAAAAAATGAGGGTGAAAATATGGTTATTTATGTTGGTGACAGAAATATTTTACTTGAACCTGGATTCTATACTTATGAAATAAAATACGAGACTGCCGGTCAGGTGGGTTTTTTTGAGGAGTATGATGAGTTGAGCTGGAATGTGAATGGCGTGTCCGACAAAATGATGGACAGCGTGAGTTTAGTTGTTCGATTACCGGAAGGAGCAGATATTATTAGTTCACATTGTTATACAGGTAGTAGAGGTTCATCTAAAAGTGATTGCTTTTCTGAAACACTTGATGATGGTTTTCTGAAAACTTTAACAATAAACCTACCACCAAATGAGATGCTCACGGTTGCGGTGAGCTTCACGAAAGGTGTAGTTTTTCAGCCGGCAGGATTAGAACCTAAAGTGCTTTCATGGTTTGACAAAAACGGGCTTGTAGTAATAAGTGCATTTTTTGTCATTTTACTTATAATATATTATCGTATTACCTGGAAAAAGTTCGGCAAAGATCCCCCTAAACCGGTTGTAATTCCTCAGTTCTCACCACCCGATGGATTGTCACCGGCTGCTGTAGGAATGTTGCATAAGGGACAGTTTATGGATGATCTAATTACAGCTTCAATTGTAAACCTGTCGGTTAAAGGTTACCTTACCATTGAAGAGATAATAGAAAAAAAAGGATTGTTTGGAATGCGTAAAGATAAAGCATTTTCTCTGTTGCGACTGAAAAATGATTATAGTAATCTACCAGCTGAGGAGGCTGTGGTTTTGAGAGACCTTTTTTACTCTAAGGACAACATACTTTTGAATGGTAAATATAATAAGGATGTGTCTGAAATGATGCAGAATTACAGGAAGAGTCTTAACAAACAATATATGCCTGTAATTAGTGAAGGGCAAAACATTAAATTTCATATAGTTCCTTGGCTTTCTTTGGTTTTGTATGTTTTTATTCTGTTTTATTTTATCAATAATAATCTGATGCATTTTGAAGTAAACAAATTTGCTTTGCTTATTACTGTACCCCTACTTGCTATCTTATATATAATTTATGCAATACAAATAGTTCGCCCCGGCGAAAGAAAACTACATTATAAGTCGAATATTGAAGGTCTTAAAATGTATCTCGATATTGCAGAAGAAAAACGCATGCAATTTTTTAATCCTCCTAATGTCACTCCTGAAAAATTTGAAGAGTTGCTACCTTATGCCATAGCATTGGGAATGGAAGAAGTATGGGGAGAAAAATTTGAAAAAACAGTACTGTCTTCTTCAATGCAACCTGAGGCGTATAAACCAACCTGGTACACGGGCACATATGTTAATGCAGCTTTGTTTGGTCACACGCTGAACAGTACATTGTCAAATACTGTAAGTCATGCTGCTGCTGCTCCCTCTTCTTCTGGCGGTGGCAACTGGAGCAGTGGTTCCTTTGGCGGCGGCTTCTCGGGTATGGGTGGCGGCGGCGGAAGTGTTGGAGGGTGGTGAACTTTTGTTTTATCGCGATATTGTGCTTGATGATTTCGAACTTACAGGGGTAAGGGATAATGTACTTCTTTATGCAGGTTGATGTGATGAATTTGAGAGAAAGTTATGCGGGTTATGATCTGATTGTTGTACCTGCTTTACTATAAGAATTAAGCAATCCAAAAGCATTTTTATCTCAGGCTTAACTAGGATGGTTATTTAATTATTGTGTCGGATTATGAATGGGATGCTCAGAAAACTTCTCTTGCATTCTACTCCACAAAATGTTATACAGATGAGGAAAAAATCATCTAGACTTACAGAAAAAAAGAATTCCTCAGGTAACAGTCTGGAAGAAAAAATAAGGTAGCATTAAACTGAAAATTAGGTTTAGTTGAACCATCTTGTAAGTGCATTAAAGATATTTTCATTTTCTTTACGATTTCTCTCATCGATTTCGGAAGGGGTAGGAGCAAATACCTGTAGCCCTTTATGAACAATGCGCACATCTACTTCACTACCTGCATATACAGGCTCACCATCGATATGAATTAATCCTGGTTTGGCTCGTTTAATATGTAGCTTGTTTGTAAGCAGTGAGGTCATCTTACTGTTTTTTTCAATATTCTTAGTGAATAGTTGTAAGGTTGTTTGTGGTATTTCCAAAGCATTCAGTGGTTTAAGGATAGACACATTCATCAGTCCGTCGTCCATGCTTGCAGTTGGTGCAATATATGCATCATTGCCATATTGTGATGCGTTGGCACAGGTTAGAATGAAAGCTTTCTCTGTAAGTGTGCCTTCATCATAAGTTATAACAAACTCCTCCGCATTGAAATCTACAACACTTTCCAAAACGTTTCTCACATATCCTAATGGCCCACGCTTTCGTTCTTCTGCAAACTTACCGCTTACAAAAGCATCAAAGCCTAAACCGCAGGTACAGAAAAAGATACGTTCATTAGCAATTCCATAATCAATTTTGCGTATATATTCATTTAGTATTATTTTAAGAGCTTTTTCGATATCAATTGGTATACCCAAATCTCTGGCAAGGCCGTTTCCTGATCCTAATGGTAAAATACCTAATGTGGTGTTAGTGTTAACTAGTTCTCTGGCAATCTCATTGACAGTGCCATCTCCTCCTGCGGCAATTACATATTTGTATTTGTCTTTTGCAGCTTGTCGCGCAATCTCTGTTGCATGTTTAGGATAGCCTGTTATACGGATTATTAGGTCTTGTTTCTTCTGATCTATTGCAGCAGCTACCTCTTCGGGAATGTTCTTTTTGGACTCTGTCCCCGAAATAGGGTTAATTATTAGGCACACTTTGTCTTTGGTCATATATTTTAAAGTTTTTAGCAAGTATAAAGGGGTTGCAATTTAAACAAACATATCACTATTTTGTTTTTTAGACAGAATTATTTGCCCTTTAAGCCTTAGTTGAGTACTTTTGTTGACAAAAAATATGGAAATTATGAAAAAGCCTGATGGCTTGATCTTAGATATGGACGGCACTCTATGGGATAATATAGATATTTACGCTAAAGCATGGACTGCAGGTTTTGAAAGATTAGGTCACAATAAGATTATCTCCAGAAATGATATAATAGGTCTGATGGGAAAAGAGCCGAAAGTTATGCTTAATACTCTTGTGCCAGAATGGAATGAAGAGATGCATAATGCTTTGTTTAAAGCCGTTATCGATTCATATCATGAGCTGGAGGCAGTTATGAATCCAATTATTTATGATGGGGTGTTGGAAGGGATGGAGCTTCTTTCTAAAAGTTATAAGCTGTTTCTTTTGAGTAACTGCGAAAAAGATGGTTTGGTAAAGTTCATGAGTTATACCAAAACAAAGCATCTGATTACAGATTATATGGAACATGGAATGAACCTGAAACCTAAACATTACAATATGCAATTACTTGTTGACAAATATAATCTTAAATATCCTGTTTATATAGGAGATACCGATTCTGATAGTGTTGAGTCTGCTAAAGCAGGTATTCATTTTGTGTATATGACATACGGATTTGGTTATACAGAAAATTATTATTTGAAATTCGATAAATTCTCTGATTTAGTTCAGTATTATATAAACTTAGCCAATAATCATAAATAAATCACATGCAGTCAGTATATGTTTTAATAGTCATTGGAGTGTATTTTGGGTTGCTGATGTTAATATCGCATCTAACAAGTCGTAAGGGCTCAGGAAACAATGAATTTTTTCGTGCTAATAAATCTTCTAAGTGGTATGTTGTAGCAGTGGCTATGATAGGTACATCAATCTCGGGGGTGACTTTTGTATCTGTTCCCGGCATGGTCCGAAATTTGGATATGTCGTATATGCAGATGGTGTTAGGCTTTTTCTTTGGGTACCTCGTAATTGCTTATGTATTATTACCTCTTTATTATAGGTTGAATCTAACAACAATTTATGGTTATCTTGATCAGCGTTACGGACCTAAATCCTATAAGACGGGGGCATGGTTCTTTTTAATTTCAAAAATTGTGGGTGCTGCGGCAAGGTTGTATCTTGTTGTTTTTATTTTACAGCGATTAGTATTTGATTCTTTGGGTGTTCCATTTGTAGCTACTGTTATCGGTATAATATTGGTAATCTGGCTTTATAGTAATAAGAGTGGAATAAAGACAATTATATGGACCGACTTGCTACAGACTGTACTTTTTATAACTGCGCTGATTCTTATTGTCTGGGAGGTTAGTACTAGGCTTAATCTTGATTTTGGAGGTATGGTAACCGCAATACGTGAGAGCTCTCATTCGAGAATATTTGTTTTTGATGACTGGACTAGCACTCAGAACTTTTTTAAACAGTTCTTCAGCGGAATGTTTATCACGATTGTGATGACCGGACTCGATCAGGATCAGATGCAGAAAAACCTTACTATAGGCACTCTGAAAGATGCTCAGAAGAATGTTGTTTCGTATGGATTTGCGTTTGCTCCTATTAACTTTTTATTTCTTTGTTTGGGTGTATTGTTGATGATATTTGCTGAACAAAATGCAATAATGTTGCCTGAAATTTCTGATGAGATCTTGCCAGTTATTGCAAGCCAGTATCTGGGACCTGTGGTTTTAGGTGTTTTTGTAATAGGTATCGTTGCAGCTGCTTTTTCGAGTGCCGACTCAGCACTGACTGCCCTCACAACTTCTTTCTGTGTGGACATTCTTAATATGAAAGCAGTATCACAGAATAAAGAGCAGGAGAAGAATGATATTAAAACGCGCCGTATTGTGCATATTGCAATAAGTGCTGTGTTTGTGCTTATTATTATGCTTATTGAGGCTATTGGATCTGATAGTATAATAAGTGCTATATATAAACTTGCATCTTATACATACGGACCATTGCTGGGTCTCTACTTATTTGGCCTTTATACGAAAGTTAAACCTACGGACAGGTATGTTCCTTATGTTGCAATTGCAGCTCCGGTAATCTGTTTTATAATAGAGGTGGTTATGCTGCAATTTTTCAATTATCGTGTAGGATATGAGCTACTGTTACTTAATGGATTAATAACCGGTTTAGGACTCTATGCAATTTCTATTAGAAATAATCGTCGCTTAGCTTAAATTTAGTTTTAATTTTCATAATTTAGTGCTTTCATGATTTAGTGCTTTCAT